>KL569262.1:8582-12864 GCA_000715635.1 Streptomyces violaceus
GCCGGACTGAGCGGCTGCGCGGACAGCAGCGCCGCCGCCGACGAGACGGCCTCCGACGCTCCGCTGGCCACCAAGGTCCCCGCGGGTACGAGCCTGAAGATCGCCTCGTACCAGAACGCGCAGCAACTCCAGTTCAAGCTGGCCGGCTTCCGCGACCTGCCGTTCAAGGTGTCCAATTGGCTGAACATCGGCGCGGGCCCCGATGTCATCAACGCCTTCCGCGCGAAGTCGCTGGAGGTCGCCAACAATGCGGGCATTCCTCCGATCCAGGCGTACTACCAGGGCTTCGACGCGAAGATCGTCGCGATCAACATCACCCGCAAGCCCAATTACCTGTTCGCCACCAAGCCCGGCAGCGACATCCGCACGGTCGCCGACTTCAAGGGCAAGCGGCTGGCCTTCTCCCAGGGGCAGGCCCAGGGCGTCGTGCTGCTGCGGGCGCTGAAGAAGGCCGGGCTGGCGTACGACGACGTGGAGCTGGTGCCGCTGACGAGCAACCAGTTCCTCACCGCCCTGCAGTCCGGGCAGGTGGACATCGCCCCGCTCGGCAACACGCAGGCCCCCGCGTACCTGGCGCAGTACAAGTCCGCCCGGACCATCACCACGGACGTGGTGGACCTGCTCAACCTGCTGTGGGCGCCGGTCTCGGTGCTGAACGACTCCGCGAAGGCCGCCGCGATCGCCGCGTACATCCCGTACTGGGCGAAGAGCCAGGTGTGGACGCACGAGCACCCCGACGAGTGGAACGAGCAGTTCTACGTCGGGACGCAGAACCTGACCCTGGCCCAGGCGAAGGCGGTCACGGCGCTGGCCAACAAGCCGCTGTTCCCGCCGCGCTGGGACGAGGCGATCGCTTGGGAGCAGGAGACCGCCGATCTGCTCGCGGAGGGCGGCTTCGTGAAGAAGTTCGACGTCTCCGAGCTCTTCGACCACCGATTCGAGTCCATCGCGGCGAAGGCCGTCCCCGCGGAGTACCGGAGGTGACCGCCGTGACCACGACCACGCACACGACCACGACCGCCGCCGCACCGCCCGCCGCCGCCGAGGAGACGCGCCAGGTGCGCAGGCGCCGGCGGCTGACCCCCGGCAGGCGGCGGCCCGCCACCCGGATCGTCGGGCCCGCCGTCGTCCTCGCCCTGTGGGTCGTCGCCTCCGCGGCCGGACTGCTCGACCCGGGCGCGATCCCGGCGCCCTGGACGGTGCTCGAGACGGGCAGCCGCCTGTGGGGCGCGGGCACACTGCCGGACGACATCCTGACCTCGCTGCAGCGCGCGGCCACCGGCTTCGCGATCGGTCTGACCGTGGGGATCCTGCTCGCGCTGGCGTCCGGGCTCACCCGGACCGGCGAGGCCCTGATCGACGGGACGGTCAACCTCAACCGGGCGATCCCCACCCTGGGTCTGATCCCGCTGTTCATCCTCTGGCTGGGCATCGGCGAGACCTTCAAGATCGCCATCATCGCGATCGTCGTCTACATCCCGATCTACCTCAACACGCATGCCGCGCTCTCCGGCATCGACAGCCGGTTCGTCGAACTGGCCGAGGTCCAGGACCTGTCGAAGTACCAGTTCATCCGGCAGGTCGTCATCCCCGGCGCGCTGCCCGGCTTCTTCGTCGGGCTGCGGCTCGGCGTGACCGGCTCCTGGCTGGGCCTGGTGGTGCTGGAGCAGATCAACGCCACCAGCGGCCTCGGCTACATGATGTTCCAGGCGCAGAACTACGGCCAGACGGACGTCATCCTGGTCGGCCTGGTCGTCTACGGCATCTTCGGCCTCATCTCCGACAGCGCGGTCCGCATCGTCGAACGGAGGGTGCTGTCATGGCGCCGCACACTGAGCAGCTGACCCGGCCCGCCGTCCAACTGCGTGGCCTGACCCGCTCCTTCGACGGCCGCACGGTCCTCGACGGCATCGACCTCGACCTGCCGGCCGGACAGCTCACGGCCCTGCTCGGGCACAGCGGCTCCGGCAAGAGCACGCTGCTGCGGGCGATCGCCGGACTCGACCACGGCGTCACCGGTAGCGGGCAGCTGACCGCGCCAGAGCGGGTGTCGGTGGTCTTCCAGGACTCCCGGCTGCTGCCCTGGCGGCGGGTGCTCGCCAACGTCCTGCTCGGACTTGAGGGCAAGGACGCCGAGCGGCGCGGCCGTGAGGCCCTGGAAGAGGTGGGGCTGAAGGGCCGCGAGCGGGCCTGGCCGGGCGAGCTGTCCGGCGGGGAGGCGCAGCGTGCCGCCCTGGCCCGGTCCCTCGTCCGCGAGCCGGAACTGCTGCTGGCCGACGAGCCGTTCGGGGCGCTGGACGCGCTCACCCGGATCCGGATGCACGGCCTGCTCAGGGAGCTGTGGGAGCGCCACCGCCCCTCGGTGCTGCTGGTCACCCACGACGTGGACGAGGCGATCGTGCTCGCCGACCGGGTGCTCGTCCTCGACCAGGGCCGGATCGGCCTCGACCTCACCATCGACCGCGCGCACCCGCGGTCGTACCGCGACCCCCTGCTCGGCGAGTACCGGGAGCGGCTGCTGGCCGCGCTCGGTGTCACGGAGGACCATCGATGACCCGCAGACAGCTGCACCTCAACGCGTTCCTGATGACCACCGGCCACCACGAGGCGTCGTGGCGGCTGCCGGAGAGCGACCCGTACGCGCATGTGGACCTGGCGCACTACGTGCGGCTCGCCCGGATCGCCGAGCGCGGCACCTTCGACTCGCTGTTCCTCGCCGACGGGCCGCAGCTGTGGAGCAGTGTGGCCCAGCGGCCCGCCGGGGCACTGGAGCCGATCACCCTGCTGACCGCGCTGGCCACGGCCACCGAGCACATCGGCCTGATCGCCACGGCCTCCACCTCGTACAACTCGCCGTACAACCTGGCCCGCAAGTTCGCCACCCTGGACCACATCAGCGGTGGCCGGGCGGGCTGGAACATCGTCACCACCGCCGGTGCCGAGGCCGCCCGCAACTTCGGCCTGGACGCCGAGCCGGCGCACGCCGAGCGGTACGCGCGGGCCGCCGAGTTCCTCGACGTGGCGCTGAAGCTGTGGGACAGCTGGGAGGACGACGCGATCGTCGCCGACAAGGCGGCGGGCGTGTGGGGCGACGACGCGAAGATCCACCCGCCCCGGCACAAGGGCCGCTACTTCAGCGTCGAGGGCGCGCTCAACGTGCCCCGCACACCTCAGGGCTACCCCCTGCTCGTGCAGGCCGGCTCCTCCGAGGACGGCAAGCGGTTCGCCGCGCGGTACGCGGAGGCGGTGTTCACCGCCCAGCAGACCATCGAGGACGCCCGGGCCTTCTACGCCGACCTCAAGTCCCGGACGGTCGCGGCCGGCCGGGACGCCGACCACATCAAGGTGCTGCCCGGCATCGTCCCGGTGATCGGCTCGACGGAGGCCGAGGCGCGGGCGAACGAGCGGGTCCTGGAGGACCACATCGTGCACACGCACGGGGTGAACCACCTGGAGCGGCTGCTGCACCTGGCCCCGGGGACTCTGGAGCTGGACGGTCCGCTGCCCTCCGACCTGCCGCCGGAGAGCGCCATCGAGGGCGCCAAGAGCCGCTACACGCTCATCGTGGAGCTGGCCCGGCGCGAGCGGCTCACCGTGCGGCAGCTGATCGGGCGGCTGGGCGGCGGGCGCGGGCACCTGACCTTCGCGGGGACGCCCGAGCAGGTCGCCGACACGATCGAGCTGTGGTTCGACTCGGGCGCCGCCGACGGCTTCAACATCATGCCCGCGGTGCTGCCGTCCGGCCTGGAGGCCTTCGTCGAGCACGTCGTCCCCATCCTGCGCGCCCGGGGTCTGCTCCGCACCGAGTACGGCAGCTCCCGCCGGACCCTGCGGGAGCGGTACGGCCTCCCGCGCCCCGCCAACCAGCACGTCCTCGCCCCCGCCCTCGTCTGACCCACCTGAAGGGAACTTCGCCATGAGCATCGAGATCCACAAGGTCACCGCGAACATCGGCGCCCGTGTCGAGGGCGTCGACATCACCCGCCCCCTCGACGAGGAGACCTACACCGCCCTGCGTGAAGCGCTCAACGCCCACAAGGCCCTCGTCTTCGACGCGGAGGGTCTGGACGACGCGGGCCAGCAGGCCTTCGCCCGGCACTTCGGCGACATCACCGCCGCCCATCCGACGGTCTCCTCCGTCACCGGCGCCCCGAGCGTCCTGCCCGTCGACAGTGAGGGCGGCCGGGCCGCCAACCACTGGCACACCGACGTCACCTTCGTCCTCAACCCGCCGCAGGCCACCAGCCTGCGCAGCATCACGGTCCCGCCGTACGGCGGCGAG
>KL569262.1:13073-16779 GCA_000715635.1 Streptomyces violaceus
CCCGAGCCGCTGCGGAACCTCGCCGACACGCTGTGGGCCGAGCACACCAACGACTACGACTACGCCGTCCCGGAGGAGGACGTCGACGAGGTGCAGGCCGCCCGGCGCGCCCAGTTCACCTCGATCAAGTACCGCACCGTCCACCCGGTGGTCCGCGTCCACCCGCTGACCGGTGAGCGCGGGCTGTTCATCGGCGGCTTCGCGCAGCGGATCGTGGGCCTGTCGCCGGGCGAGTCCCGCAAGATCCTCGACCTGCTCCAGGCGTACGTCGCGCGGCCGGAGAACATCCTGCGCCACCGCTGGTCGCCGAACCAGCTCGTCGTGTTCGACAACCGCATCACCCAGCACTACGCCGTCGACAACTACGACGGCCTGGCGCGCCGTCTGCACCGGGTCACGGTCGCGGGGGACATCCCCGTCGGGATCGAGGGTAAGGAGAGCTACGTCATCGAGGGCGACGCCTCGCACTACACATCGGTCGCCGCGTAGTCACAAAGAGTGACGTGACCGTCCGGATAGTGGGATGCCTCTCCGTTTCCCGGGGAGGCATCCGAGACTGGCGGCGTTTTTGCCCTCGCACGCCTCTCACGCATTGGACGAGCCGCGCCCATGCCCAGCAGCACCACCACGGAGACGCAGCCCAGCAGGGACGACGTCTCCCTCTCCCATGGCCTGAAGCAGCGCCACCTGTCGATGATCGCCCTCGGCGGCGTGATCGGCGCCGGTCTGTTCGTCGGCTCCGGTGCCGGCATCGCCGCCGCCGGTCCGTCGATCGTGGTCGCCTACGCCCTCTCCGGTCTCCTCGTGATGCTGGTGATGCGGATGCTCGGCGAGATGTCGGCCGCGTATCCCTCGTCGGGGTCGTTCTCGGCGCACGCCGAGCGGGCGATCGGCCCCTGGGCCGGATTCACCGCCGGATGGGCGTTCTGGGTGCTCCTCTGTACGGCCGTCGGTCTGGAGGGCATCGGTGCCGCGGAGATCGTCAGCGGCTGGCTGCCGGGCACCCCGGAGTGGGCCTGGGTGGCGCTGTTCATGGTCGTCTTCTGCGGGACGAACCTCGCGGCCGTGAAGAACTTCGGCGAGTTCGAGTTCTGGTTCGCGGCCCTGAAGGTCGGCGCGATCACCCTGTTCCTGGTGCTCGGCGTCCTGGCGATCCTCGGCTTCCTGCCCGGCACGGACTCGCCCGGCGCGAGCCACCTCACCGACTTCATGCCGAACGGCGGCGAGGGCCTCGTCATCGGCCTGCTCGCCTCGGTCTTCGCCTACGGCGGCCTGGAGACGGTCACCATCGCGGCGGCCGAGTCGGAGAACCCCGTCAAGGGCGTGGCGAGCGCGGTCCGTACGGCGATGTGGCGCATCGCGCTGTTCTACGTCGGCTCGATGGCCGTCATCGTCACCCTGGTGCCGTGGGACTCGAAGGAGGTCGTCGAGAAGGGCCCGTACGTCGCCGCCCTGGACGAGCTGGGCATCCCCGGCGCCGGGCAGCTGATGAACGTGGTCGTGCTGGTGGCCCTGCTGTCCGCCATGAACGCCAACGTCTACGGCGCCTCGCGCATCGCCTACTCCCTGGTGGAGCGCGGCCAGGGCCCGAAGGTGCTGGGCCGGGTCTCGGGCGGGGTGCCGCGGATCGCCGTACTGGCGTCCTCCGTCTTCGGGTTCCTGTGCGTGCTGCTGAGCTACTGGCGGCCGGACGACGTCTTCGCCTGGCTGCTGAACATGATCGGCGCGGTGATCCTGGTCGTCTGGATCTTCATCGCCGTCTCGCAACTGCGACTGCGCCGCCGGCTGGAGCGCGAGGCGCCCGAGAAGCTGGTCGTGCGGATGTGGTTGTTCCCGTGGCTGACGTGGGTCGCGCTGGCCGGTATGGCCGCCGTCTTCGTCCTGATGGCCCGGGAGCCGGACACGCGGGTGCAGTTGTACTCGACGGGTGGGATGACACTGGCGCTGGCGGCGGTCGGGTACGCGTGGCAGAAGGCACGCGCCACCAAGGGCTGATCAGCCCCGGCCCTCGGCCTGCCAGGTGGCGACCCAGGCCCGGTCGTGGGCGGCGAACGGGTGCTCGTGGCCGAGCACCCGCGCCCGGCGTTCGGACAGCTCCTTCATGATCCGGATGGCCTCGTCGATCCTGCCCAGACCGTGGGCGACGCGGGCGGTGAGGGAGGTGGCCGACAAGGTGAGGGGATGCTCCGGGCCCTGGAGCCGGGTCCGGTCGGCCAGCACCCGGCGCGCCAGGGGTTCGGCCTCTTCATGGCGGCCGAACTGGAACAGGCCACCGGCGTAGTCGTGCCGGGCCAGCACCGTCGTGGGATGGTCCGGGCCCAGGGCACGCTCGCAGGCCTCGACGAGCGCGGGGCCCTCCTCCGCGAACTCCCGTTCCTTGCCGAGCTGGGGCAGGATCTCGATCAGCCCGCACCAGATGAAGAGCACCTCCGCGCTCTCCTCGCCCAGCGTCCGCCGGTAGCCGTCGAGCGCCCGCCTGCCCCAGCTCTCGGCCTCGTCGTCCCGGTCGAGCAGGTCGAGCGACTGGGACAGCGCGGCACAGCTGTGGAGCGTGTCCACGTCATCGGCACCGAGCAGCGTCTCCCGGCGTTCCAGCACCTCGCGGTGTGATGCCTCGGCCTCGGCGAACCGTCCCATCCGGAACAGCGCAGTGCCCCGCAGGTGCCGGGCGTCCAGGACCAGCCTGTGGTCAGCGCCCAGGACACGCCCGACGGATTCGACGACCCCGGGCGCGAGCGCCAGCGCCGCCGCGTAGTCCCCCGACTCGTACACCTGCCGCAGGACCCGCACCCCGAGGGTCGCGGTCCGTTCGTCGGCGGCCACCGCGAGGAGTCGCGTCGCGTGCGGTGCCAGCAGCGCGAGCCGGCTCCGGGTCTCGGGAGAGTCGGAGCCCTCCTCGGGCAACGCGGCCTCCAGGAGCGAGGCCGCCGCATCCGCGACGATCGCCCGCCGGTCCTCCCGCACTCCCCCGGCCACGCTGTCGAGCAGCACCCCGTGGGCCCGCACGCAGCGCGCCCCGTCGACACTGACCAGCTCGGCCAGCGAGTGGTCGATCAGTCCCTTCAGCGCCGGCTCCAACCGCTCTGCCGGCAGGGCGGGTTCGAGTCCGTCGAGCGTCACCTCCCCCCGGGCCACCGGCACCAGCACGCTCAGCGGCACCGGATCCGCGGCCAGGAACGACAGCAACCGCAACAGCGTCGTCGCCTCGGGAAGCCCCTGCTCCGCCAGCGCGTCCAGCGACAACTGCCAGGTCCGGCCAACCAGTTGACGGGACTGGCTGCCACCGTGCCCGGCCGCGCCCCGGTCGACGATCGCCGTCGACTCCTCACCGAGCTTGCGGTCGTACTCGTCCATGGACCACGACTCCAGAAGTTGGTGGGCGAGATGGGATCCGGCCAGCGTGAGCGCGAGCGGCAGACGCCCCAGGCGCTCGGCGACCTTCCGTGCGGACTCCAGGTCCCCCGCGTCCGGCGCCAGGTCGCACAGCACCTGGGCCGCTTCCTCCAACGGCAGGACACCCAACGCGTGCCGGCGCACGCCCGGCCCCCGCCACAGCGGCGACGTGGCGTGCCGGGTCGTGACCAGTACCGTGCCGCGATCGCTGGACCGGAGCCACGCACCGCCCTCCAGGACCGACGGGTCGTCGGCGTTGTCGAGGACGAGAAGCCAGGGGTCGGTGGAGTGGTCGAGATGGTGCCAGACCAGG
>KL569262.1:17017-18273 GCA_000715635.1 Streptomyces violaceus
CAGCATCCCGGCGCGCAGGGACATCAGCTCGGACGCGTTGACCCAGAAGCCGACGCGGCCGTGCTCGCGCACCGCCTCGTTGAACACCCAGTACGCCAGCGCGGTCTTGCCGCAACCGCCCATGCCGTGCACGACGTGGACCTCGCCGCCGGGTCCGGCGACGGCCGTGCCGAGCGCCCTACGGAGTTCCTCACGGTCGCGCAGGATGCCCGGCGCCCGGCCGACCAGCGGCATCCGCACGGAATCAGGAGCGGCCGGCCCGGCACTCGCCGGGGGCACGACCTGGCGTCCGAAGAGCGGTCCGCCGGCTCCGGCGTCGTAGTGATGGTGGTGTTCCTCGATGTACTGATCGCCGGACGTCTGGAAGATCCGCCCCTGACCCGAGGCCCGGGCGCCGAGTTCGCTCATCGCTCGGTGATGTGCTGGTCGCGTCCGGCCTGGTAGACCCGGCCGCTGCCGGAGACCTCGGCGCGCAGCCGGACGTCCACCGCCGTATGTGTTTGGGGCAGCTCGGGATTCAACTCGGCGAGAATCCGCCGGAGTTCGTCGGCCACCTCGGGCCGCGCGACCAGGAGCCGGCGCAGCCTCGCCTGCCATTCTGCGGTGAGCTCGGCCTCGGTGTCGGTGTCTCCCGACTCGCGGGCGAGCAGCAGGTCCTCGCGCGTGGCCTCGAGTTCACCGCCCACGGTCTCGGCGCGGTCGGGCTGGAAGCGCTGCCACAGGGCGAGCACCCCCTCGCGCGTGGACTCCCAGGCCTGGGTGGCCATCAGCGTCACCATCGTCGTGCCCGCCGTCCTGGCGAGCTCGGCCATCTCCGGACCCACGGCATCCCCCTGTCGCGTACCCACCGATGGTAGGTCGCGTTCTCGGCCCTGCCGAACGCATTCACGCAACGCTTCCGACCCTCCCACCTCCGCCGCCTTGATGCTGTTAGCCTGCACTTGCAAGTACATTGCAATAAGAGGTTCGAAGGGGTCCCGTCATGCCGGTCTACACGCTGCCCGAGCTCCCGTACGACTACTCCGCGCTCGCCCCCGTGATCAGCCCCGAGATCATCGAGCTGCACCACGACAAACACCACGCGGCCTATGTGAAAGGCGCCAACGACACGCTGGAGCAGCTGGCGGAGGCGCGGGACAAGGAGACCTGGGGGGCGATCAACGGGCTGGAGAAGAACCTGGCCTTCCACCTCTCCGGGCACATCCTGCACAGCATCTACTGGCAGAACATGACCGGCCCTGTCTCTTATACACATC
>KL569262.1:18504-19240 GCA_000715635.1 Streptomyces violaceus
GAGCCGCTGGCGGCCGACGGCGTAGGTGAGCTCGCGGACGCCATCACCGAGTCCTTCGGTTCCTATGCGAACTTCAAGGCGCAGCTGACCAAGGCCTCCGCGACCACGCAGGGTTCGGGCTGGGGCGTGCTCGCCTACGAGCCGCTGAGCGGGCGGCTGATCGTGGAGCAGGTCTACGACCACCAGGGCAATGCCGGCCAGGGCGCCACCCCGATCCTCGTGTTCGACGCCTGGGAGCACGCCTTCTACCTGCAGTACCGCAACCAGAAGGTCGACTTCATCGAGGCGATGTGGCAGGTCGTCAACTGGCAGGACGTGGCCCGGCGTTACGAGGCCGCCAAGTCCCGCGCGGACGTGCTGCTGCTGGCCCCCTGAGGCCGCTCGAAGCGTCCTGCCTCGTGATCGTCTTCTCACCCTTCACGGCGGCAGGCGGAAAGAAGGAGACCCCCGCGAGGACGTGACTCGCGGGGGTCTTCCCGTACTTGGGGCCGGTCAGGGCTTGCGGCCCAGCCCGCCGTGCTGGCCGATCGCCTCCGTGGACGCGCCCGGCTCGGGGTGCCACAGCGGTACCGAGACCACGCCGGGTTCCACCAGCTCCAGGCCCTCGAAGAAGGCCTCGATCTGCTCGACCGGCCGCAGGAAGTAGGGGACCGCGCCGGTCTCGTTGTAGGCGTCCTGGGCCTGTTCGTAGGCCGGGTCGGTGCCGCGGGAGCCCTCGTTGAGGGAGAGGTAGCTG
>KL569262.1:19460-19951 GCA_000715635.1 Streptomyces violaceus
GGCCCCGCCATGAGGCGGCGGACGAGGTCGCGGGCCTGGTCGTAGTCGGCCACGTGGCCCAGGATGCCGCTGAGGATGAGGGCGGTGGGGCGGGTGAGGTCGAGTGTCTGCCCGGCCGCCTCGATGATGAGCTCCGGCTCGTAGAGGCTGATGGGCTCATAAGCCGTCGCGCCCTCGGGCGTGGAGGTGAGCAGGGCGCGGGCGTGCGCGAGGACCAGGGGGTCGTTGTCGACGTAGACGACGCGCGACTCGGGGGCGAGGCGCTGGGCCACCTCGTGGGTGTTGTCGACGGTGGGCAGGCCGGTGCCGACGTCGAGGAACTGCCTTACGCCCGCCTCTTGGACGAGGTGGCGGATGGTGCGGCCGAGGAAGGCGCGGCTGCCACGGGCGATGGTGACGATGCCGGGGAACACGGCGGTGTAGGCGTCACCGGCCGCCTCGTCCACCGGGTAGTTGTCCTTGCCGCCCAGCCAGTAGTTCCAGATCCGGGC
>KL569262.1:20157-21881 GCA_000715635.1 Streptomyces violaceus
GCCAGTAGTTCCAGATCCGGGCCGAGTGTGGCACCGAGGTGTCGATCTGCGTCATGGGCCCATAGTGCTACGGCACATCCGCCTCGCAGGGCACATTGAGTGAGAGGAGTGCGGCGGAACCGTCGGAGTTCATGCGCAGTTCGCTGATCGCCGCGTTCCGCAACCGCGGGAGCACTCTGCGGTACTCCCGGGGCGGGATCGACAGCAGTGTGCACAGCACCAGTCGCAGCAGGGTGTTGTGGGCGACGACCAGGACACGTCCGCCGGGGTGCTCGGCGGCGATGTCCCGCAGGGCCCGGGTTCCCCGGGCCGCTGCCGCCAGCGGATCCTCGGCGCCGGGAAAGGAGTGGGCCACCGGGTCGTCGCGGAAGGCCGCGGCCCACTCCGGGTCCTCGGCCTCGAACTCGGCGAGCGTACGGCCCTCCACCACCCCGAAGTCGCATTCGATGAGGCCGGGTTCGCGCCGCGGGGTGAGGTCCAGGGCACGGCAGGCGGGCTCGGCGGTGGCGCCGGCCCGGGACAGCGGGGACGTCCAGATCGCGTCGACGGGGTGGGCGGCGGCCCAGCGGCCGAGGGCCTCGGCCTGGGCACGTCCGGTGTCGGTGAGGTCGATGTCGCTGACACCGGCGTACCGGTTCTCGGCGTGCCAGACGGTCTGCCCGTGGCGGGCCAGCAGGAGAGTCGTGGTGGTCATGGCTTTCCGGGGTCCAGGTGCAGGCGGGTACGGGCGTCGTGCGCGACGGAGGCGGGCAGCCAGCCGCGTTCCTCCAGCGCGTCGACCAGGCGAGCGTACGGCTCCGAGAAGCGGGCCGTGCGCTCGGCGCGGGGTTCGAGCACCGTACGGACGCGGACCATGCGCTCGGCGACATCGGCGAGCGCTCCGGCCCCCGACACCCCGTACGCGGCCAACGCCGCCATTCCCAGGGCCGGTTCCGTCTGCTCCGGGACGCGGGCCGGGCGGCCGAGGATGTCGGTGCGCAGCTGGTTCCAGTACGGGCTGCGGGCGCCGCCGCCCGTGAAGGTGAGCGGGCCGTCGAGGGGGGCGCCGAGGTGGTGCAGATAGTCCAGGCACAGGCGTTCCGCGAAGCCCACGCCCTGGAGCAGCGTGGCCCACAGCTCGGCGTCGTCCCCGGGGTCGCCGAGGACGAACCCGGTGGCCTCGGGTGCCCGGAACGGGAACCGCTCCCCCGGCGACACCAGCGGGTACGCGACCGCACGGGAGGGCTCGAAGGCCGCCGCCCGCTCGTCCATGGCCGCCGGGTCGGCCTCCGGGAAGTGCGCCGCGAGCGCCCCGGCGCCCACGCTGGACGCCCCGCCGGGCAGCCAGGTGCCGTCGGGGGCGCGGTGGTTGTAGACCACGCCGGTGGGGTCCCGGACCGGGTCCCGGGCGGCTCCCTTGAGCACGAGCGTGGTGCCGAGCACCGAGTTCCAGGAGCCGGGCCGCAGCGCGCCCGAGGCGATCTGGGCCGCACAGCCGTCGGTCATGCCGGCGAGCACCGGGGTGCCGGCGGGGATGCCGGTGGCTTCGGCGGCCTGCGCGCAGATCTCGCCGAGGCGGGTGCCCGGGCGTACGACGTCGGGCAACAGACGGTCCGGGACGCCAAGTTGGGCCAGGGCGGCCTCCGGCCAGGCCTCCCGGCGCAGGTCGTAGCCCGTCTTGAGGGCGTGACTGGAGTCGGCCGGGGGCGGTTCGCCGGTGAGGCGGGTGACGATCAGGTCGGGCT
>KL569263.1:0-490 GCA_000715635.1 Streptomyces violaceus
CAGCCCCTATAAGCGGGGTCCTAGCTGTATCTGTTTGACCAGGTGGAAGACCTCCCGGGCAGCGTAGCGTTTGAGGCAACGGACGATTTCGCGCCGAGTCTGGCCCTCCGACTTCTACGCCCAGGTCAGGGCGCGCGGGCAGGCGCCGGACTCCGAGATCCGCCTGCGCAAGCACATCGTCAAACTGAAGGAGCTCCGAACCAAGGACGCCACCGAACTGACCCAGCTGCGCGCCGACGTCGAGCACCTCGTGCGCGCCGTTAACCAACTGACCGCGCACAATCGAGAGCTGCTCCACGCGCTCTTCCAGCCCAACCCCCCAGGCCGGGCGCTGCCGACGGGAGGCAGATTTTGAAGGTGCTTCCCGGCTGGTGCAGTTCGGCAGGCGTGCTCCTGATCAAGCGAGGCTCTTGGCGAAGACCTGTCGAGCCTGTCGAAGGGGATGAGGCCCTTGCGGTCGTACAGGTCGACGTGGTCCGCGCCCGGGACG
>KL569263.1:684-2072 GCA_000715635.1 Streptomyces violaceus
GGGACGATCGCGAAGCCACGGCTGGACGGGGAGACCAGCCGGGGCCATGTGCGGAGGGCGGTCGCCCCGCAATCTACTGGGTGGTCTGCGGTTTTGTGGGCGCCTGGTTTTACGGGCGGGAGTGGGCCGGGCAGGCGGTCTACAGTCCCGCGCACGGGGCCCCGGCCGCAACCCCAAGGGCGTGGGCATACTGACCAGCTGACCAGCCGTGAACGCGAAGGCATTGTGCGTGACAGGCTGCCGAAGCCGAGGCTGACCGTTGCCCCTCTCAGTCATCGAGCAGAAGGGCCGGGAGTGTGTCGGGGAGCAGGCGGGCGAGTTCAAGGGCGGGGTTCACTTCAGTGGCAAGGACCAGCAGCCGCAGCGGCTGGGGCGCGAGGTTGGTCACGGTCGTCTTGCGGGCGGGGCCCTCTTGTGACGGCTGGTCGCAGAGCAGGTGGAGGCCGGCGACGTCCATGAAGCGGGCGTCGTGCAGGTCCCAGACCAGCTCGGTCACGTTCGGCGGCAGCCCGGCAGCAGCGGCGCGGAGCGTGGGCAGGGTGTCGTAGTCGATCTCTCCGTGCACGGTGATGTGAGCGGCAGCGCCGTCGATCCGCGTGGTGAAGTGCATGGTGGGCCAGCCCCCTTTCCAGGGGGTGAGGAGCCCAAGGCGAAGCGCCCGCTGTCAGCGGGGCGGGCCGACGATGGAGGGAGCTGGATGCCCTGGAAGGGGGCGATGCCCAGAACCCAAAGAGCGGCACCCGCGGTGCCGGTCGGTCTCGTATCCCAGCATCGTCGCATAGCTGGGCTCGTGTGGCCCCGCCCGTGATCGGCAGGTACGCCGACCTGAAGGCGCCGTTCGAGGCTGTCCAGGCCGCAGCCCTGGCCGACGTGCGGGCGGCCCGCATCGGTCCGTGGTCGCCCCGACCATGACGGCCCGGCCGGTCTTCAGCGGCACCCGGGCGGCTCGTTCAGCGGCGGCGCAGTTCCTCTGCCCAGGCACGTAGCTGGTCTTCGAGGGTGAGGTCGCCGCCGCCGGCCTGTGCCCGGCCGCCGCAGTCGTGTGCGCACAGCGGTGTGCGCTCCTGCCGCACGCTCGGTCAGCGGGTGGTGAGCCCGGTGAGCAGGAGGGCGAGCCATCGGGCGCGGGCGGTGGGCGGCTGGTCGGCGGGGAGGGTGGAGAGCATCAGGTACAGGTCGTCGAGGGTGAAGTCGGCGCGCAGGCCGCCCTGGGCTTGTGCGGTGCGGATGAGCCGGCCGAGGGCCTGGGTGACGCGGGTTTCCACGTCCTGCATGGCGGGGTGGGCGGTGTGGTCGGCGCCGAGCGCGTAGGCGGCTGCTTTGACGGCGCGGTTGTGGGCGACGGCGTCCATCACGCGGCTGAGGAAGCCGGTGAGCTCCGCCATGGC
>KL569263.1:2248-4395 GCA_000715635.1 Streptomyces violaceus
AGATGTGTATAAGAGACAGAGTGAGCTCCGCCATGGCGGGTGAACCCTGGCTCTCGCGTTGCAGGCACTCCTCGGCGTCATCGGCGAGTGTTTCGAACGAGGCGGCGACCACGGCTGTGACCAGGTCGCTCTTGTTCGGGAAGTGCTTGTACAGGGTGCCGACCGCGACGCCCGCGCCAGCGGCGATCTGCTCCATCGACACCTCGGGCCCGTGCTCGGTGATCTGCTCATGTGCCGCGGTCATGATCCGGGCGCGGTTGCGCGCCGCGTCGGCACGCAGCGGTCGGGGTGAGGTCATGGAGCCCTCCGGGACCATTTGACGAAAGATGAATGATGCTTCACTCTACAAGGTGAAGCATCATTCATGTTATGGAGGTTGATCATGGCCAGCACGACCGACCGGTGGACCGAACAGAACATCCCCGCCCAGGACGGCAGGGTCGCCGTCGTCACAGGCGCCAACAGCGGCCTCGGACTGCAGACCGCGCGGGCCCTGGCCGAGCACGGCGCGCACGTCGTCCTCGCCGTGCGCAACCTCGACAAGGGCCGCCAGGCCCTCGCCCGCATCCGCGAGAGCGCCCCGGGCGCCAAGCTCAGCCTCCAGCGCCTGGACCTCGCCAGCCTCAAGTCGGTACGCGCGGCCGCCGATGAGCTGCACGCGGCACACCCGAAGATCGACCTGCTCATCAACAACGCGGGCGTGATGTACACCCCCCGGCAGAAGACCGAGGACGGGTTCGACATGCAGTTCGGGGTCAACCACCTCGGGCACTTCGCGCTCACCGGCCTGCTGCTGGACCTGATGCTGCCCGTGCCCGGCTCCCGGGTGGTCACCGTCAGCAGCTTCGGCCACCGCATCCGGGCCGGCATCCACTTCGACGACCTGCAGTTCGACCGCTCCTACAACCGGGTTGTCGCCTACGGGCAGGCCAAGCTGGCCAACCTGATGTTCACCTACGAACTCCAGCGCCGCCTCGCCCCGCACCACACCACCATCGCCGCCGCCGCGCATCCCGGCGCGTCGGATACCGAACTCAATCAGAACATGAGCGGCCTGGCGCGCAAGGGGGCCGAACTGGTCCAGCCTCTGCTGGCCCAGCCGGCCTCCATGGGAGCGCTGCCCAGCCTGAGGGCGGCCACCGATCCCGCCGTCACCGGAGGCCAGTTCTACGGCCCCAACGGCATAGGCGGAACCCGCGGATACCCCGAGGTGGTCGCCTCCAGCAAGAAGTCCCACGACACAGCCGTCCAGCAGCGCCTGTGGGCCGTGTCCGAACAGCTCACCGACGTCAGGTTCCCCGTCTGAGACGTCCACCCGCGATCAGGCCGACCGCGCCTCGCTCGGCGAGACCCGGCATGGGTGCCGTCGAGGCACCATCGACGCGGCGGCGTGTTCCCATCACGACGGCGACACCGAGCAGGCGTGCCGCCGTACGGTCGCCGCCCTGACAGCGCTGCCCGTCGACTACCGCACCGGCCTGGTCGCCGCCGCGCCCTGGACTTGTACGAGGCGATCCCCGCCCAGCACCACCGCGAGCGCGCTGCACGGGAACTACGCGACGTCGTGGCCCGGCTGACGACTACGGCTCCCACAGTGGGAGGGCAAGCCCGGTCCCCTCGCAGTGGAAGCACCGGCCGCCACCTGGTGTGTTGCAGACGCCGATGGTGCCAGCGGCGTTCTGGAAGAGCCGGGTGAGGCCGATGGTGTGCTCCGCGTGGATCGGGAGTTCCTGTCGTCTGCCGAGCGTGACGTCCAGCACGACGTCGGGACGGGCGAAGTGGGTGTAGGTGAGGCCGGCGGTCAGGGTGCGGAGTGTCTCGTGCAGTTCACCCATCGTCTCCGCGCCGGATAGATGGACGCGGGCCGCGAGGATGGTGTCCGCGGCTGTGGTGAAGGACAGCATCCCGGTCGGCCGGGCTAGCGGCCCACGGGGTCGGGGTGCGTGTGCTGGAGCCGGATCAGGGCGTGCCACAGGCTGCCCGGCACGTCCGGGGCGGGTTCTTCTTCTCTGCTGCGTCTCATGAACGCTGTCTACGGTCCGGCACAGACGCGCAGCCGCGTTCGGCCTCTTTCTGTCCCGGGCGGTGGCATCACGACTTCGGGAGCCGTCCCGCCGGCCGGCCCCGCGACTGTGGCTGCGGCCCGC
>KL569263.1:4637-4812 GCA_000715635.1 Streptomyces violaceus
CGTCAGCCGCTCTCCTGGTCACGATCGGGGAAACAGCAGGTCGTGGATCTCGGCGGCGGCTGCCTCGATGGGGGCGGACCTTTCATCGAGCACTTGAACAACACCGCGAACCGTTTCGTGCGCGCCTGACCCTCCACCCACGACAGGCCGACACGTCCACGGACCCCGCGCGCGC
>KL569263.1:5044-6223 GCA_000715635.1 Streptomyces violaceus
GCGCGCCGACCGCGGCTACTGGTGCCTGCCCGAAGCGGACATCAACATCCCCTTCGCCTGGGCCAGGGGGGTTGGAGCGGTAGCGGGCGCCCAGGGCGCCGCTGTAGGCGCCGCCGAGGTGATTGCCCTGGCCTCCGCCGCCGTAGTAGAAGATCGACTTGCCGCCGTGGGTGTCGCGCACCGACTTGAGCCGGGCGGAGATCTCGCGTACAGCGGTGTCCCAGTCGATGGGGGTGAAGGTGCCGTCGGCCTCTCGGCGCAGAGGCGTGGTCAGGCGTTCCACACCGTTTTGGTAGTGGTCGAGACGCAGGGCCTTGCATTCTGTGCGAGAACAACTGCGGCATCCAGATCCAGACCGACGGCCAGCCTGCGGCTGCGTTCCTCGGACAGGCCATGCCGGACGAACAGGCCCGCGAGGGCCTCCTTGGCCCCCGTCTCACGCTGGGCGATCAGGGGGTGGTCGCGGTCGAGAGGACCATGCTGCGCGGCTCCGCCGGGCGCGTTGTCGAAGACACACCCCGTGACGCGGGTGCAGATCGACACCCCGCTCGATGACGCCCTCACCGCGATGTGGGCCAGCGGCACCACCCCTGGCGAGACAGACTGTCGGCGTCCCCCGCTTCCGCACCGCCCTGCGAAGACGGGCGAAGGCTTCGTCGACGCCCATCTGACGGGCAGTCACACCGTCGGGGACTTCGAGACCGCGCCCCCGTTCTCGACCCGCTGCCCGGCACGCTGACCGAGCCCGAGATCTACGCCCGCCTGGTTCGTGAACTCGGCCCTCGCGGCCGGGTGCGCACGAACAGCTCAGCGGAGTCCTTCTCCAGCGCGTCCTGGGAACCGCGCGCCACTACCTCGGCGACCCCTGCTGGACTGTCTCAACCGCTTCGACCTCGTGCTCTGAGGTCCGGAGATCTCGTCGTTATCGCATCGCTGTCCGGGCCGCTCCATGGCGTCTGCGAGCCCGACCTCGAGCAGGCGGTGGTCGTGCTCGAGCGGATGGGATTCCGTGTGCGTCGGGCACCGCTCCTTGAAGGTGGGCGGCACCGTTGGTGGAGCGCGGCTCGGCTGGCGGAGATCGCGAAGAGCTCGACGCTCCTGCGGTTCATTGCGCATGACGGCGGCCAGACAACGCTCGGTCACCTCGACCTGATCGACTTCGAGGCGATCACTGCCGGC
>KL569263.1:6413-6623 GCA_000715635.1 Streptomyces violaceus
ACCTCGACCTGATCGACTTCGAGGCGATCACTGCCGGCCCCAAGCCGATCCTCGGCTTCAGCGACATCTTGCTGCTGCATCTGGTGCTCTACGCACGCACGGGTCTGGTCGGCTTCCATACCGGACAGCCGGGGCTGCTGCGGCGACCATCGGAAACATGTCCGCGGCGGCCTGGTGGGAGTCTGCCGATCAGTCTTAACGACTCTCGTG
>KL569263.1:6864-11104 GCA_000715635.1 Streptomyces violaceus
TCTCGTGTCGGGTGGGCTCTGTGGCCGACGGTTGTCTGGCTGCCCAACTGGCGAGGAGCTTGAGCCGGGCTTCGGACGAGGTGCCGGGCTCGGCGGTATAGACAGTCAGGTCGTACACAGCACGGTTGGACAGGGGCAGGTCCATGGATCGGTACGCCAGTTCCAGGCGGCCGACGTCGGGATGGTGCAGGCGCTTGATGCCGTAGTGGCGGATGCGGACGTGGTGGGCGGCCCACTGGATGCGGAACTGGGTGCTGAGCGCGGACAGTTCGCCGATGAGTTCGCGCAGGGCTCGGTCGCGGCGTTCGCGCCCGGCTTCGGCGCGCATCAGCGCGACGGTGGTCACGGCGGCGGCCTCCCAGTTGACGAATAGGTCTGCTGAGCCCGGATCGAGGAAGAGGTAGCGGGCAATGTTCGGCCGACCGCTTCGATTACTGGTGTCGCTGTCGAACATCGGTGCGTGCAGAGCACGGAACAGCGCGTTGTAGGCGATGACTTCCATGCGGCCGTTGCGTACGAAGGCCGACGACTGCGTCATGGAGTCGAGCATCCACTGGACGGAAGGCGGCATCTCGACATCCCTGCGGGGGCAAGCTGCACGCCGGGCGGGACCGGCTGCTTGGGACAGGTCGAACAGGTACCTGCGCTCGTCCTCGTCCAGTTGCAGGGCCCGGGCGACTGCTTCCAGGACGGGGACGGACGCCCGCATGCGCCCCTGCTCAACCCGCGTGTAGTAGTCGGTGCTGATGGACGCAAGCTGCGCAACCTCCTCGCGCCGCAGGCCGGGCACCCGTCGTGGTTTGCTGATCGGCAGTCCTACCTGCTCCGGGGTGATCCGGGCGCGCCGTCCGACGAGGAAGTCCCGGATGTCGGTGCGGTGGTCGGCCTGGTGGTCAGGGCTGAGGTCCCAGCGATCCACACCATGGTCGGATTGCCGCCCGGAAGAGCTCGGCGACGCGACAGCGGGGCGGTCCGGGGTGTCGGTCGGCCCGGGGCCTGCTTCACCAGGCATACGCCTGCGGGGCTTCCCCTGGGCCCGGCCAGATGCGGTCGAGGCGTTCCATGACCTGGTCGTCGAGTTGTACGGAGAGCGCGCCGAGGTTGGACCGCAGTTGCTCGCTCGTCGTGGCTCCGGTGACCGTGGTGGAGACGGCGGGGTTGCGCAGCACCCAGGCCAGCGCCACGTGCGCCGGTTTGGCGCCCAGCTCCTGACACAGATCTTCGTACGCTTCGAGCTGGTCGCGGTGTGCTTCGGCGCGTTGCCCGGTCGCGGAAGCGAGGATGCCGGTGAGCAGTCCGGCGTGCAGCGGGCTATAGGGGATCAGTCCGATGCCGAGGTGGCACAGTGCGGGGATGAGCTCGCGTTCCACGGCTCGTACGGCGAGGTTGTACAGGCTCTGTTCGGAGGTCAGGCCCAGGAAGTGCCGTGCGGTGGCGGCCGACTGGGCGAGGGCCACGTCCCAGCCGGCGAAGTTGCTGCTGCCGACGTAGCTGATCTTGCCATCGCGTACCAGCTGCTCCATCGCCTGCCAGATCTCTTCCCAGGGTGTGGCCCGGTCGATGTGGTGCATCTGGTAGAGGTCGATGTGGTCCGTCTGGAGTCGCCGCAGGCTTGCCTCGCACGCGCGCCGGATGTGGTAGGCGGACAGTCGGCGGTCGTTCGGGCCCAGTCCCATCGGCTGGTACACCTTCGTCGCCAGGACGATGTCGTCGCGGCGCCCGCTGCGCTTCAGCCACCTGCCGATGGTCTCCTCCGAGACGCCGTACCCCTTGGCCATGTCCGCCGACTGTGGGCCGCCGTAGACGTCGGCGGTGTCGAAGAAGTTGATGCCCGCCTCGATTGCGGTGTCCATGACCGCGAAACTGGTCGATTCGTCCACGGTGTGGCCGAAGTCCATCGTGCCGAGGCCGATCCGGCTGACCAGCAGACCGGAGCGGCCCAAGTGGCCGTATCTCATCCCGCCACTCATGCACCTACCGTCCTTTCGCAAAGGATGCCCCCGGTCCGCAGTTCGGACGAGCAAGGGATGCGGCACCGGGACGGCCAAGTCGTCGCAGGTCGTTGCCGGGGCCGCGCATGCTCTGGGGTGTGGTGGCTGGTCAGGGCTTGAGCAGGACCTTGATGGCGCGGCGTTCGTCCATCGCCCGGTAGGCGTCGGCGGCCCGGTCAAGGGGGAGGGTGAGGTCGAAGACCTTGCCCGGGTCGATCTGCCTCGTCCAGATGAGGTCGATCAGCTGCGGCAGGTACTGGCGGACCGGGGCCGGGCCGCCGTGCAGGTGAGCGTGGGAGAAGAACAGCTCCTGGCCGTCGAGCGTGACGTCGTGGGAGACACCAACGTAGCCGACGTGGCCGCCGGGGCGGGTGGAGCGGATCGCCTGCAGCATCGACTCCTGGGTGCCGACCGCCTCGATCACCGAGTGTGCACCGAAACCGCCGGTCAGCTCCTTGATCTTCGCCACGCCCTCGTCGGCGCGCTCGGTGACGATGTCGGTGGCGCCGAACTCCAGGGCCAGCTTCTGGCGGGAGGAGTGGCGGCTCATGGCGATGACCCGCTCCGCGCCGAGTTGCCGGGCGGCCAGTACGCCGAGCAGGCCGACCGCACCGTCGCCGACCACGGCGACGGTTTTGCCGGGCCCGGCCTGGGCGGCGACGGCGGCGAACCAGCCGGTGCCGAGGACGTCGGAGGCGGTCAGCAGGCTCGGGATGAGGTCCGCGTCGGGGGCGCCCGGGGTGGCCACCAGGGTGCCGTCGGCCAGCGGGACGCGCAGCCGTTCCGCCTGGGCGCCCATCTCGTTCATCCACTCGCGCTGGACGCAGGAGGTCTGGTACCCGGCGCGGCAGTTCTCGCAGGTGTTGTCCGAGGTGGAAAAGCCGCCGACGACGAACTGGCCGGGCTTGACGGTGGTGACGGCGCTGCCGACCTCCTCCACCACGCCCACGTACTCATGGCCGATCGGGGACGGGGCGTTGATGGGCTCGGCGCCGCGGTAGGGCCACAGGTCCGAGCCGCACACGCAGGCCGCCGCCACTCGGATGACCGCGTCCGTGGGCTTGAGGATCTTCGGGTCTTCGCGCTCCTCCACCCGGAAGTCGCCGGGGGCGTGCATCACGACACCGCGCATTGGGTTGCTCCTTGCATAGGGGGACCGTCCGCGTCGGACGGTCGGCGGGCTGAATGCCACGTCATTCAGGGAACTCCCGTTTCGCGCGGGCAACCAGTTGCTGTTGAACCATGTACTGGCAGTACATCCCTACGGCCGCGCGGACGACGTACGGTCAGGGTGTGGACAACCGTGACGAAGTTCGTGAGTTCCTCACCTCGCGGAGAGCCAAGATCACTCCGCAGCAGGCCGGACTGCCGGCCGGCACCCGGCGCCGCGTGCCCGGACTGCGCCGCAGCGAGGTCGCCACGCTGGCCGACGTCAGCGTCGACTACTACGGCAAACTGGAACGCGGCAACCTCGCCGGAGTCTCCCCCGCGGTACTCGAATCGGTCGCCCGCGCACTCCAGTTGGACGAGGTCGAACGGGCTCATCTGCTCCACCTGGCCCAGGCACAGGAGGGCTCCGACACACTCGCCCGCCCCCGCTCACGTTCCAGCCGGCGGCCGACCCTGCCCAAGAGCCTGCAGTGGACCCTGGACGCCGTCACCGCCGGGCCCGCGTTCGTCACGAACGGCCGCCTGGACCTCATCGCCGCCAACCAACTCGCCCGCGCCTTCTTCGCCGACATCTACGACAGCGACACCCAGCCGCCGAACATGGCCCGCTTCCAGTTCCTCGCGCCGACGGCCCGCCGCTTCTACCCGGACTGGGACCTCATCGCCGACATGACCGTGGACGTGCTGCGCACCGAGGCCGGACGCAATCCCCACGACAAGGACCTCCACGACCTGGTGGGCGAGCTGTCCACCCGCAGCGACGCCTTCCGCACCCGCTGGGGCTCCCACAACGTGCGCCGTCACGGCACCGGCGTCAAACGCTTCCACCACCCGGTCGTCGGCGACCTCACCCTCGCCTGGCACGGCTCGGCCGTGGACGACGAACCCGGCCTCACCCTCCTCATCTACACCGCCGAACCCGGCTCGCCCTCCGAAGAAGCCCTGCGCCTGCTCGCCTCCTGGACCGCCTCCCACGACGATGCTGCCCCTGCCGATCGCCCCCAGCGAGGTAGCTGATCGGCCAACTCCTGCCACTGATCTGCAACTTCAGCCGCAACGGTAGACCCTGACGCTAGTGG
>KL569263.1:11324-14049 GCA_000715635.1 Streptomyces violaceus
GCAACGGTAGACCCTGACGCTAGTGGCTGCCGTCCACCTACGGCCGAGTTGCGCTGAGGTCAGAGCTCGGCCAACGCCGACGGTCCCGGCGTTCGTCCCGCCAGCACGGCATGGGCCGTCGCGGTGAGGCGGGAGGCTGCCGGGCGGGCGCCCGGGAGCCAGGCCAGCACCAGTTGGGTGGCCGGGTATCCGTGGACGGGCACCGCCCGTACGGATCCGCCGAGGCGGTCACGGACGCTTTCGCCGAGGACGACCACGAGCCGTCCCAGCGCGACGCGGTCGACCATCGTGTCCAGCGGCTCGTTCGGCAGTTGCGCCTCGTAACCCGCAAGCGCCTCCACCTCGGCGAGGGTCAGGAACGGGCGGTCGGACAGCGGGTGGCCCGCCGGGAGCAGGACGACCGGCTCTTCCGGGCCGAGCTCCATCAGTTCTAGGCCGGGGGTGGCAACCGTCTGGCACATGAGGGCGATGTCCGCGGTGCCGTCCTGAAGGGCGCCGAGCTCGTCGTAGGTGAAGACGACGTCGGCGTGCACGCCGTCCGCGCCGCCTGCTGCGGCGGCGAGCAGGGCGGGCAGGACGCCGGGGCCGGAGCCGGGGCGTGCTGCGATGGTGACCCGCTGCGCGGCGGCTTTGCGCGCCTTGCGTACGGCGGTGTCCATGGCCGCCAGGATGGTGCGGCACTCGGTCAGGAAGACCTCGCCCGCGGCGGTCAGCGTCACCTGTCGCGTGGTGCGTTCCAGCAGCGGGACGCCCACCCGCCTCTCCAGGTGGGCGATGGCCCGGGACAGGGGCGGCTGGGTGATGCCGAGTCGTTCCGCGGCCTGGCTGAAGTGCAGCGTCTCGGCCACGGCAACGAAGTAGGCGAGTTCCCGGGTGTCCAGCTGATTCATACCTCCAGGGTATTACCCGATGCCCAGACAGTCATTGCTCCGCCGTAGAAGCCCTGGTCAGCTTGGTCGTGCGCCCCGGGCACCAGCCGGATGAGGTGCTTACGCCGTGCCGACCCTCACGCAACACGAAAGGCAGAGCTGTGAAAGCCGTTCAGTACCAGAAATTCGGCGGACCCGAGGTCCTTGAAGTCGTCGATGTTCCGGATCCGAAGATGTTCTCCGATCTCGTTCTGGTGAGAATCGAGGCCGCCGCCCTCAACCCGGCGGACCTGGGATTCCAGAGCGGAGCCCCGGATGCCCTCGTGGACTCCCTCTTCCCCGTGACTCCCGGATGGGACCTGGCGGGGGTCATCGAGCAGGTGGGAGTCGCGACGACCGGATTCCAGCCGGGCGACGAGGTGATCGGCTTCGTCCGCGACAAGGCCATGCACTACGGCACCTACGCGGAGAAGATCTCGGCCGAGCCGCGCCAGCTGGCGCGCAAGCCGAGGAACCTGAGCTGGGCCCAGGCCGCCGGCCTGCCGGTCGCCGGACTCACCGCCTACCAGGCGATCGTGCACAGCCTTGAGGTGACCGCGGGCGACACCGTGCTGGTGCACGGCGCTTCGGGCGGGGTGGGCCACCTGGCCGTCCAGATCGCCATAGCGCGGGGCGCACGCGTGATCGGGACGGGCTCCGAGGCCAGCCAGGAGTTCATCGCCTCCCTGGGCGCGACGCCGGTGCGCTACGGCGACGAACTCGTCGGGCAGGTGCGCAAGATCGCCCCCGACGGGATCGACGCGATCCTCGACACCGCGGGACGTGGCTCCCTGTCCACGACGCACGCGATCGCCGCTCTCGGGGCACGGGTCGCTTCCATCACGCTGTCCGCCGCCGAGTACCCGGGGACCATCGACGTCTTCCTTCACCTCGACGGCGACGACCTGACCCGGCTGGTGGAGCTCGCCGAGGAGGGCAAGCTCACGGTTCACGTCGACCGGATCTTCCCCCTCGACCAGGCGGCGCGGGCCCAGCAGCTGCTGGCCGGCGCCCGCGGCAAGATCATTCTCGAAAACCGTATGGAGGTCTGAGAAACATGACGAACAACCCGGTCATCAGCGCGGTCACGGACATCGCCGCTTCCCCCGAGGAGGTGTGGAGGGTCCTGACCGACTTCGCCGGATACGCACAGTGGCACCCCGACCTGAGCTTCGTCGATGTGCCCACGGAAGTCCGGCCCGGAACCGTGCTGCGGGCCCGTCTGTCGACCGGATCCGAGATCGACGGGGAGTACGACTTCACGGTCCTGCACTACGAGGCACCGCGACGGCTCGCCTGGGAGGGCGGCATCCCCGGCGTCGTCACCGGGGACCATTCCTTCCTCCTCGACCCTCACGACGGCGGAACGCGCTACACGGAATCCGAGACTTTCACCGGCCCGGCCGCCGTGGAAACCGTGGAGCCCAACCGGGCCCAAATGGAGAAGAACTCCGCGAGCTACGGCAGGGCCCTGAAGGAACGACTCGAATCCGGCCACTGACCACCTGGCGCAGCCCACACACCGGACATCCGTCGGCGCACCGGAACACGCCCCCGCGCCCGCAGACCGCACGATCTGCCGGAGCGGGGGCGCCCGAGTACGCACCTCTTCACCACAAGGAAAGCAATGAACGACACACTCGGCATCATCGGAAGCGGCCGCATCGGCGGCGCGGTCGCGCGACTGGCCGTCGACGCGGGGATCGACGTGGTGCTCAGCAACTCGCGCGGTCCCCAGACCCTGCGAGATCTCACCGACCGCCTGGGCCCCCGGGCGCGTGCGGCCACTCCCGCGGAAGCCGCCGCGGCAGGCGACT
>KL569263.1:14244-15005 GCA_000715635.1 Streptomyces violaceus
CGTTCCCTTCAGCGCCGTGCCCCACCTGCCCGTGGACGCCCTGGCGGGGAAGATCGTCATCGACGCGAACAACTACTACCGTCTGCGGGACGGCGTCATCGCCGAACTGGATACGGGCAGCCTGACCGCGGGAGCACTGTTCCAGCGGTACGTGCCGGGCGCGCGGACGGTCAAGACGTTCAACACCATCTACTTCGAGCACCTCGTCTCCCTCGCCCGTCCCGCCGGGTCCGCGGACCGCAGCGCGCTCCCCCTCGCCGGCGACGACGACGCGGCCAAGCAGTCCGTCACCGCGCTGCTCAACCGCCTCGGATACGACTCCGTCGACGTCGGCGCCACGACGGAGAGTTGGCGCATCCAGGAGGGCAGCCCCGCTTACGTCCTCCCCTATCTGTCGGACCCCCGGCTGCCCTGGCCTCAGGATCCGGGAAAGCCGGCCGGCGTCAAGGAGATCCGCACGGCCCTGGAACAGGCAGGCAGCAGTTCCTGAGGAGGACGGATCCGACCAACGAGCACCTCAATTCCGGGGCGGCGAGCCCGGACGGGCGACAGTCAACAGCGCATAACCGAAGTGGGACGCGGGCTCTCGTCTCCGTCGACCGGGCCAGTGGTGCTGCGTTCCAGGCGCGGCACCGACATGGGGGGCCGTTTCCGGAGGTTGTGGGCGGGGCCGTGCATCTGCCGGACGACCGCGCTGGACGGCGAGCTGGTCGTATGGGACGCCGCGGGCCGCCTCGCGTTCGAGCCGCTGCAGAACCGGC
>KL569263.1:15272-15516 GCA_000715635.1 Streptomyces violaceus
GGAATGGAGGGAGTGGTCTCCAAGAGGCTCAACGACGCCTACCACCCGTCGGTGAGGGGCTGGCAGAAATACAAGTTCCGCGAGACGAGCGAGGCGATCGTCGGCGCGATCACCGGTTCCCTGGCCGTTCCCCGCACGCTGCTGCTCGGCAGGTACGACGGAGGTCGCCTTCAGTACGTCGGCCGCACCACCACCCCCGCCCAGGCGGCAGGTGCGGCGGTCGCCGGTCTACTCACTCCGGGGC
>KL569263.1:15698-18848 GCA_000715635.1 Streptomyces violaceus
CGCCGGTCTACTCACTCCGGGGCGGCGCGGTCATCCGTGGAGCCGCCGCTTCGGGCCGCTTCGTTCCCCTGGCGGCCAGGTCGTGACACCTCTGCATGCAAGAGACCTGCTGATGGTCAGCCGACCGTGCGACTCAGGTCCAGTATGGCGGTTCGGTTGGCCCCCAGGAGGTCGAAGACGTCGAGTTCCGTGGTGTCGATTTCGGCGATGTGCCAGGCCAGATGCTCGCCGGCAGCAAGTAGCGCAGGAATTTGGACGTCGCCGGTGCCGATGGGGGTCTGCTGCTCCCCGTGGCCCACTGGCCCGTCCTTGAGGTGCACGGCGACGGCGCGTCGGCCGAGCTGCGTCAGTACCGCTACGGCGTCCTGGCCGGCGGCGGTGGCCCAGTAGACATCGAGCTCGGCGAGGAGCCGCTCGCCCGCCAGTTCCCAGAAGACGTCGTAACCAGCACGGCCGTTGGGGAGCTTGGTCCACTCGAATTCATGGTTGTGATAGCCGAGGTTGATGCCGTGACCGGCCAGTTCTTCGGAGGCTGCGGTCAGCCGCGCCGCGAAGGCGGGCAACTGGCCGGCGTCGCCGAACACGTTGCGTTCGAAGCCCTCGACGAGCTCTGGAACCGGGACGAAGACCGTGTCCGTGCCGAGGATGCGGCACTCTTCGACGAGTGGTGCGAGGTCGCCGTCAGAGAGAGCAGCATGTACCGACGAGACCGTGAGCCCGGCCGCGTCCAGGGCGGCGCGCAGCTCGCGGGCCCGCTCGACGCGCTCAGCCGGGGTGGCCTTCCAGTGTCCGAAGGCGAACGGCTCGACGTGGCGGTACCCGAGATCTGCGATGCGTGCGAGCGTACCGGCGAGGTCGGAGAAGAGCGCTTCGCGGACGCTGTAGAGCTGGACGGACAGGCGGGCCTTGCTGCTCATGGAGTCCTCCACGGACCGAAAGGGACTGGACGGCGGGCAGAGATATCCGGGGCGCGGAACCCGCGCTGGATCGTGTGCCGGTGCTGCGGGAGTGGTGTGCCAGGTGAGGCCCGTTTCAGAAGATCAGGGGACGCAGGGTGCGGTGGGCGATCTGCAGTCCCTGGGTGACCTTCCCGGGCGACCCACCCCACACGGGGTCCTCGTGTTCGACGGAGAGCGTGCCGGTGTAGCCGTGCTCGTAGAGGCGGTCGATGATGCCGGACCAGTCGACCTGGCCGAGACCGGGGACGCGGTAGCGCCACCAGCCCATGTCCCAGGGGTTCGCGGAGCGGTCGACGGCGGGTCCGAAGTGGCCGTAGCGCTGCCGGTCGGCGGGACGCAGTTGGACGTCCTTCGCCTGGGCGTGCACGATGCGATCGATGTACGGGGCGATCGTCTCGACCGGGTCGATTCCGATCCATGTCAGGTGCGAGGGGTCCCAGTTGAGGTAGAGACCGAGGTCGAACATCCACTCCCACAGCTCGGGCGAGTAGGCGAGGTTGCCCGGGTATCCGTCGGGATGCCAGCCCTCCATCACGCAGTTCTCGATGATGATCCGCACGTCGCGCTCGCCCGCGTACTCGACGAGTTCGGGGAAGACGCGCTCTGCCTCGGCGAGGTTCTCGGCGATGGGACGTGTCCAGTCGCGGCCGACGAACGTGCCGACGTACGGGACGCCGAGGAGATGGGCGGTGTCGATGGCGTGCTTGAGATGGGTGCGGATCTCTTCGCGCCGGCCAGGGTCGGGGTGGAGGTTGTTCTCGTAGTAGGCGAGGGCGGACAGCTCCAGAGCGTGCTGTTCGAACAGGCCACGGGTCGCGTCGGCCTCGCGCTTGCCGAAGGTGGCGACGGGGAGGTGAGCGGCCTCGAAGTCGCGGCCGCCGGAGCCGGGCCAGACCGCGACCTCCAGAGCCTGATAGTCGTGACCCGCCGCCCAGGAGGCGATCGTGGGCAGGTCCCACTGCGGGAGGCAGGCTGTAAGAAATCCCAGTTTCATGCGTACTTCACCTTGGTCCAGTCACCGGTACGGGAGGAGGAGAGGAAGGCGTCGACGAGGCGCGCGGCGCGCAGCCCGTCGGCGAAGGTCGGCAGCCCTTCCGGGGCGGCGCCCCCGATGGCCGCGTAGGTGTCGGAGACGAACGCGGCGAAGCAGTCGGCGTATCCCTGGGGGTGGCCGGCCGGCAGGACGGACAGCCGGCGTTGCTCGGCGCTGCCGTGGTGCGGGTCACGGTGCACGACGCGGCTTTCGTGTTCGGCGCCGAGCCAGATGGTCTCCGGGTTCTCCTGGTCGAAGACCGCGCTGCCGCGGGATCCGTCGAGTTCGAACCACAGGCGGTTCTTGCGCCCTGCGGAGACCTGCGAGACGGTCAGCGAGGCGAGCAGGCCGCGCCGGGTCCGCAGCAGGAGGGTGGCGCAGTCCTCGGTTTCGACGCGAGTGCGCGGGCCGTCCGCGGAATGGGCCGAGAAGGATGCGGTGTCCGCTGCGGGCCGCTCGCCCACCGCCACCGAAGAAGCGGCGGTCAGCTCGGTGAAGGTCTCGCCGGAAACCCATTGGACCAGGTCGCACCAGTGCGATCCGATGTCGGCGAAGGCCCGGGAAGCACCGCCGCGCGCCGGGTCCACACGCCACCCGGACGCCTCGGGCGAGAGCATCCAGTCCTGCAGGTAGCTGCCGTGCAGCAGATGCCACCGGCCGAACTCGCCGTCCAGACGCCGACGGCGGATCTCCCGTACGAGCGGGTGGTAACGGTAGACGAACGGCACAGTGGCGATCAGTCCGCTCCGCTCCGCCGCCGCTGCCAACCGTTCCGCCTGCTCGACGGAGACGCCGAGCGGTTTCTCACAGACGACGTGCTTGCCGGCCGTCAGAGCCTGAAGGGTGTAGTCGGCGTGGGTGTGGTTGGGAGTGCAGACGTGCACGACGTCGACACTGCCGTCGGCGAGCAGTGACGGCAGATCCTCGTACGGGGTGGTGCCCCACCGCCGGGCGACCTCCAGGCTGCGTGCGGGTGAGGAAGCGAGCACGCCGACGACGTCGCCGCCCGCGGCATGGATCGCTCGGCGGTGGACCTCGGCGATCATCCCCGCGCCGATGACCGCGGCGCGGAGTGGGCGGCCGGCCTCTGTTGCGGATGGTGTGGCGGGCGGGGCCATGACGGTCGCCCTCCCTTCGACTCGTGTGATGGGGTCAGCG
>KL569263.1:18956-20955 GCA_000715635.1 Streptomyces violaceus
GCGGGGCCATGACGGTCGCCCTCCCTTCGACTCGTGTGATGGGGTCAGCGGCCGGCGAGGGCGCCACCGATGCCGCCTACGCTGAAGTACCGGTGCAGCGCGGCGAAAACGATGCACGGGGGGAGCAGCATGATGACCGCGACGGCCATGACGCCGCCCCAGTCGGTGGCGTTCTGCTGGAAGAAGTTCTGCAGGCCGACGGGCAGGTTGAGGACTGCGTCGGAGTGCAGGAACACCAGGGCGACCAGGTAGTCGTTCCACGCCAGTAGGAAGGCGAACACCGCCGCGGACAGGATGCCGGGGTAGGAGTTGCGCAGCACGATTCGGGAGAAGGAACCGAACACGGAGAGGCCGTCGACCCAGGCGGCCTCCTCCAGGCTGGCCGGGATGGAGTCGAAGTAGGCAGCCATCATCCAGGTGGTCACGGAGATGGTGCTGCCGACGTAGACGATGGTCAGCCCGAGAAGGTTGTCGACCAGGCCCATCCGGGAGAACAGGATGAACAGCGGGATGACTGAGGTGATCACAGGGAGGGACTGGAGGACGAACAGCAGGAGGGAGAAGCCGCCGACGACCTTGCCCCGACCTCTGGAGAGCACATAGCCGGCCGGTGCGGCGACCACCACCGAGACGACAACCGTGGAGCATGCCACCAGCAGGCTGTTGGCGAGCCAGCGCAGCACGTCGGTGTCACGGAGGACTCTCTCGAAATTCTCCAGGGTGAACAGGGACGACTCGGAGCTGTCCGCTGCGGGGCGGAAGGCCAGCAGAACTGTGGTCAGTACCGGAGCCATCGCCAGCAGGGTGATGACGAGCAGGACGGCGAACCGCAACCACTGTGAACGGAATGCCCGGGCACTGGTCCCGGTCGTGGGCGGTTGCAGTGCCGCAGGTGGCGCGGGTGCGGCGGCTTGAGGGGCGAGGCTCATGCGACATCGGCCTTTCGGATCCGGCTGAAGAGCAGGGCGGAGACGATGGCCAGGACGAAGGTCATGGTGAACGCGATGGCGACGCCCGGGCCGGTCTGGAAGTCCTGGAAGACCTTGCGGTAGGCGAGGACGATCAGGGAGGACGTGGCGTCGACGGGCCCACCGCCGGTGAGGAGGTAGATGGTGGGAAAGTCGTTGACGCAGAAGATCGCCATGAGAACCCAGGAGATGTATGTGCTCTTGGCGGTCATCGGCAGGGTGACGAACCAGAAACGTTGCCACGGCCCGGCGCCGTCCAGGCGGGCTGCCTCATAGACGGAGTCTTCGACGGAGGCCAGCGCCGAGGAGCTCATCAGCATCATGAACGGAAAGCTGAGCCACACTTTCACGACGCACACGGTGATCACGGCGAGGGTGGGGTCCGCGAGGAACAGGACGTCGCCGAAGCCCAAGGCGCGCGCGATCGTCGGCAGCGGACTGTCCCGTGTGGCCACCAGCCAGTTCCACGCAGTGGCGGACACGACGATCGGCATGACCCAGGGGAGCAGCAGCAGGACGCGGAACACCTTGGCTCCGGGCACCGGCATGCGCAGCAGGAGGGCGAGGCCGAGGCCGATGGCCCAGCTGCCGAACACGCCGGCCAGCAGGAACACGACGGTGAACAGAGCCGCGTTGCGGAACTCGGGGGTGGGGAGTGTCAAAGTGAAATTCTGGAGTCCGACGTACTGCCCCGTGTTGATCAGCGAGCCATTGTGGACGGCTTGGATCGCTGCGTAGACAAGGGGATAGGTGCAGATCAACAGCAGCAGAACGACCGATGGTGCGGCCAGGAGGAGCATGGTGCGCTTGCGGGAGGGTCGCATCCTCGTCGTGGTGGGCGCGGTGGTCATGGCGCGTTCTCCGGATCGGTCGTGATCACAGGGCGATGGAGGCGATGCTCTTTTGAAGGGTGGTCAGGGCCTGCCTGGGCCCGGTGTCCCCTCGGAGGATCGTCTGAGTGAAGCGGTACAGGGCGCTTCCGCCATCGACGGCGGCCAGCCGGGCGGTGCCGCGCTTGGCGTAGGTGCGTG
>KL569263.1:21218-22422 GCA_000715635.1 Streptomyces violaceus
CTCCCGGACGATCTTCACCTGGCGGGGATCACGGGCGAGCGCTTCGCTGCCGGCAATGGACTTCAGCACGGGCAGTGTGGTGATGAGGCCCTCGTCCCAGTAGGTCTGCAGGTGCTGCAGGTAGTAGCGGAGAAAGCCCTCGGCTGCCGCGGGCCGAGTGTCCGGATTCTTGTACATCATCAGGTTGTTGACGTAGTAGAGAGCGCCCTTGTCGCCGTGCGGTCCGGTCAGCGGTGAGGCCACGTCCAGAAGGTCGCCCGTGGTGCCGACTCGGCTGGGCAGGCCGGAGTCGTGGATACCCATGGCTACCTCACCGGATTTCCACTGGCTCAGGACGTTGTCTGCGGAGTAGCCGAGGCAGGCCGGATCGATGATCTTCTCTTTGACGAGCTCCTGGGCGAAGTCCATGGCCTCGATGTTGCGATTGGTGACGCAGTCGGGATTGCCGTCGGGGTCGAAGAGACCGCCGCCGTTGCCGAGCATGAGGCCGATCAGCATCTGCGTCCCGGCGGTGTTTCCGGCGCCGGCGCCCGTGCCGTACGCGTAGTGGCCGGCTTTCTTGAGCCGGCGTCCGGCGTCCAGCAGCGAGTCCCAGTCGGTGGGCACTGAGGTGCCGGTCTCGTCGAGAACGCGCTTGTTGTACCAGAGCACGCGCATATCAAGTTGCCAGGGGATGCCGACATAGCCATCGGCGGTGCGCATGGTGTCCAATACGCCGGGCAGGAAGACGTCGTCCGCACCCGCAGCGTGCAGTTGCTCGACGACATTGTCGGCGTGGTGGATCGCCCCCTGCTGCTCGAACAGGAACGCCTGGAAACTGGCTCCAGTGCTGATCGCGGGACCCTTGCCAGCGGCGATGCCCGTGGCGAAGGTCATGTAGTAGTTGTTCCACGGCACGGACTGGTACGACGCGCCGCGCGCTCCGTCAGCGGTGCGGTAACCCCGTGTGACCCGTTCGGCGAGGCCGCTGTAGGCGGGCGGGCCCCACGGCATGTCCCAGAACCGGACGGCACGAGATTCGGTCGCACTGCCGCAGCCGCTCAGGAGTGGCGCGGTGGCGGCGGCGCCGAGCAGGCCGAGGAAGGTCCGCCGCCGACTGCCGACGGGGGCGTGGGTGGTGCGTGCGGTCATGGCGATCCCTCGCGGTGTGTACTGGCGCGCCTCATGGTGAGCAGGTCCGCAGCGAGCGCGTGCAGGTCGGCAG
>KL569263.1:22668-23250 GCA_000715635.1 Streptomyces violaceus
ATGGCTGCCGCTTCGAACCCCTGCGCCTCGGAGACACTGAGCAGTCGGTGCAGTCGGCGCCAGGCTGCTCGTTGCGGCGACTCGTAGTGAGTCGGCCAGGTGTGAGAGCCGTCGGGTGAGGTGACGGTCAGGACTGCCGGGCGCGCCGTGCGCCAACTGGGAATCTGCAAGTGGACGGCCCGACCTGCGCCTATCAGCCGCAGGGACGCGGTCGGCGCGAGAGCATCGGTCAGCACGGTGCCCAGCAGCCCGGTACGCCCTCCGACAGTGGCGGTCGCCAGTACGCCGCGCTCGGTGCGCAGATGAGTACGGACCTCATCCGCAGGGCTGCCGAGAACGCGCAGCAGTGCCAGCTGGTCCAACAGCGCCTGACCGAGGTCATGGTCGGTCGGGAGGGTGAGACGGCATTCGATCGCGCTTGCCGGATCTGCGTCAACGGTGTCTCGCAGAGCTTCAGCAGCCTGGGCCGCCATCGGGGTGCCCGCCCAGGGGCTGTCGAGGACCACGGCGGTACCGTGCTTCCCGGCCAGCTCGGCCAGGGCCACGACGTCGGCGGGGTCGGCCGGAGCCGGGTGGCGGACG
>KL569263.1:23476-23785 GCA_000715635.1 Streptomyces violaceus
CCCAGCCTCGACTACCCGACAGCGCACGCACAGGCACGCGATCGGCAGTGGCCGGACGGAAAGAGAGTGGAAGCGTGGCAAGGACGGCCGCGGTGTCGGCATCCGCGTAGACATCGAAGGTCCGCTGGATTTCGGTTCGGACGGTGCCGTTGCTGCCGGTCATGCGGCTTCCCTTGAATCCGGTGCGATCAGTTCGGAGGCGGCGTCGGCGAGGCGCATGACCAAGCACAGGTCGGCCAGGTCATGTTCGTGGCGGACGCCGTCGACGACCTCGCCGCGAGCAAGCGCGGCAACGTGTTGCCACTCGCT
>KL569264.1:0-648 GCA_000715635.1 Streptomyces violaceus
CCGTGAGGTCCTTCGAGCCGGTGACGGTGACGGTCTTCTCCTCCAGCACTCGGCCGCCGAACCGGACGACGGTCAGCCGCTCGCCCCGGTGGAAGCGGGTGAACTTGCCGGAGGCGGAGGGGTCCGCGCCGCTGAGTCCGGCGAAGGCCTCGCGCAGGGCGGCCATCCTGGCGCCGCGCATCGAGCCGGAGAAGTCGAGCAGGAAGACCACCTGGCTCGTGGTGCGGCGGTCGGGGTCACCGTAGTCCGCCAACAGGGCTTTGACGACGGCGGGTTGGTCGGGGTAGAAGAGCGCGTTGCCGACCGGTTCGCGCAGCCGCGCTTCCCGGGTGACCGTCGTATTCACGGGGCGGCGCAGAGTCTGTTGCATGATCTGCCGCTGCACCGAGTCGCGCCGCAGCCACTGCGTGACCTTGTCGTACGCGGTGCGGTGGGTTGGATTGAGCAGGAGCAGCGGGAAGTCCGCCAGGACCATGCCATCTTCGGGGCGGACGACCTCCAGCCGGTCGTCGAGGCGTTCAGTGGCGTTGAGGGCGAGCAGATCGGACTCGTATGTGATGAGGGCGTTGATCTCGTGCTGGTGGTCGGCGTAGGAGTCGACGAGGGCGGGACCGGTGTCGGCGGTGAGGGTCTGGCCGGAGCGGAAGC
>KL569264.1:924-3814 GCA_000715635.1 Streptomyces violaceus
GTGTATAAGAGACAGGCCATGCCGAAGCGGACGGTGCCGGTGGCGGCGGCGTCGGCGATGTCCGCCCAGGTGAGCCGGCCGCCTGGCACCTGGGCGCGAAGCTTCCGAGCCACGTCCGGCTTCAGGCCGATGACAACGGGGGACGTCATGGTGGGGGTGCGCTGAACCCCCCGGGTCGCGCTCTTGTCGGTGAGACGCAGATAGCGGTCGGAGGACAGCCACGCGAGGTCGTACCTGTCGCGGTCCGGCCTCTTCGTCTCGGCGTCGGCCCGGGTGTCCAGGCGCAGGTCGACGCCGGTCTCGTCCTTCAGATCGCCCAGCAGCGGGGCCAATACGGCGAGATCGGGACTGGCAAGTACACGCAGCCGGACCGTTTCGCCGCCGCCGTCACCCGAGCAGGCGGTGAGCAAGGTGGTGACGAGCGCCAGGCAGAGGGCCAGCAGGCCCGCACCGCGCCTCACTGGCTGCCCGTCCGGTCCGGGCAGTCGCCGACGATCTCGATCATCTTCTCCAGCAGGGGCAGGCTGGGCAGGACCGCCCGGGTGTCGTCGGAGGAGGTGGCGGGCACAGGGATCTTCCGCTCGGTGAGGAATCGGGTGAGCTCGTCGCTGGCCGCGCCGCTGGTGGCGTTGCGGGCCCGAAAGCCCAACTCCATCGCGCGTTGCTGGAGTTCGCGGTCCTCGCTGACCAGTTCACCGAGTCGGGCGCCGTCGCCGGTCAGCGCGACGAGCTGGGGTTCGGTGACGAAGCGTGTGGACGGGTAGAGCAGGACGCGCTCGTCGTCGGTCGTGCCCTTCTCGGCCTGGTGCCCGATCTGGTGGGCGAGGAACTGGTGCTCGTAGATCACCGAGATCGGGGCGATGCTCGGCCCGTCGGGGGACAGATACGTTTCGGCCCGTTCGGAGGACGGCAGGCCCTGTTCGATGAGGAGCGGCTTGATCTTCCGGGCGAGTTGCCCGGCCTCGGCCTCGTTGTCCGGCGCGTCGTTCCCGTGCTCGACGAAGGCCACGAGTCCGAGGTAGGTGCCGGCGGAGTTGGACTCGCAGATGTCCGAGGTCTGGGCGAGGATCTTGTTGCCGTTGCGGACGCGCTTCTTGTCGTCGATCTCGTTCCAGCGGTAGCCGTCCTTGGGATCGCGCTGGACCCCCCTGCTCTTGGCGCGCGCGCTCTTGCCGCGCGCGAGATCGAGGAACTTCCGCATGTCGAGGGTGTAGTACATCGGCCGGCCGCCCGAGCCCGGCAGGCGCTTCGCGACGCCTTCCACCCTGAGCACCTCGGCGTAGTCCCGGTAGGTGGCCAGCACGATGGGGCTGACGAACGGGCGGTACAGCAGCACCGGGCGGTTCGCCCGGGCGCGCTCCCGGCTGATCAGGTCGGCGGCCGGCTGGCCGGAGGGGAAGACGACGTCGTACCCCTCGTAGTCCTGCTTGGCGATCTCACGCGAGCCCATGTTGGTGATGTGCACGCGGAAGCCGTGCTTCATCAGCAGCCGCTCGACCACGGGGTCCTGGAAGAAGTCCCTCTTCGAGGCCATCTTGGCCTCTATGGTGACCACCTGCCGCAGCGGCAACAGCAGGTTCCCGGAAGCCACGAGCAGGACCAGCCCGACGACCGGGACGGGCAGCGCCGACGCCAGCAATCTGCGCAGGCGTCGGCGCGGGGGTCTGGTGACGGTTAACCGCGGCTCTTCGGACGCGGGTCTGTTCGCGGGCACCTGCGTCTCCCCCCGTGACAACTGCGCTCTCCCCCGTGGGCCCGGGCCAGGATCGTCGGTGATGCCGGTGTACCCCGAACGGCCCTTCCCGGAACGTCGGTTGAACGTAGAAAAAACGCACGGCGAAGGCCGGTGGGGCTTGTCGTCGACCTCGCGCGGCAGACCCGGGCCGCGACGCGAGACGAACGAGGCTGTCGTCGACGCGGTCGCCGGCGCCCTGGCTTCCCCGCGCAGTCCGCTGCTCGGCAGATACGACGACGACCATGGGCGCCTCCACCATAGGCACGGTCGGCATGCGCAGCCTCCGCCTCCGCGGGATGCTGCCGCGGAGTGCCTTGGTACCCCGGTACGCGCTTAGCGGCAGAGCTCCGTAGTGGTGCTGTCGAAATCGGGGTACTCCCGGGCGGCCAGCTTGATGATCTCGGGAGCCGAGCGTCGGCGGCCGGGTGCAAAGTCCTCTTCCTCGGCTCGGAGGGGGATACTGCCGTCGTCGCGCTCAGGCGATGGACGCGCCGTCCAGGTGCCCAATCCGGCGGATTGCTTCCAGCGGGTATGGGGTCGTACGGCTCTCCTGCTGGAGCTCGTGATGGAAGTCCCCCATCACAGCGGCCATCGGTGCGTGGCGGGAGAAGATCGAGGCGATTTGCGCCGGCACGTCTGTGGGGATCTCGCCGTCGGCACACACGCGGACGAAGGCGCTACGGCCTTCAGCGTCGTACCCGTACAAGGCGGTGGCCAGCCAGCGCACCAGATACGTGACGGTGTAGCAGGCGTCGTAGCTGCGGTGCCGGTCGAAGAAGTCAGCTTCGTCCTGGGCGAGCTCGAAGTACGAGGAGATGGCCAGGCCGTAGTCCGCGAAGAAGAGGCGACGACCATCGGTGAGGATGTTCTCGAAGTGGGCGTCGAAGTGCAGCAGCCCACGTGCGTTCATGAAGGAGGTGCCGGCGGCCAGCTCCCTCTCCACCATGGCACAGGCCTGCTCGGCCGCCTCGCCGCCGGCAGCGACCTGCACGCCCAGCCAGTCGTGCAGGTTCTGTGGGATGTACTCGAGGAAGAGCACGACTCTGGCCGATGAGTTCTGCAGGTCCTCGATACGTCGGCGCACCTCAGGCCCGCCACCCCAGTAGGCGACAGTGCGCTCCACGTCGGCCAGTTCCTCGGGTAGCGGCTGTGGAG
>KL569264.1:4035-8238 GCA_000715635.1 Streptomyces violaceus
CCCGCCAGTGGTACATCAGCGGGAAGCCCTCGTACGCGCCGGCGAGCACCCAGTTCGTCGTCATGGTCTGCACGGCCAGCTCGCGCCAGGCCCCAAAACCCGGTCCGCCGAGCCCGTAGTGGCAGAAGACGGGCAGCCGGAACATGTTCGCCGTGGACCGGGCGTACTCCGGCTGAAGCTCAAGCTCGGTGAGGGGTATCTGCTTCACGAAGACGGGGGTTTCGGCGATGTCCAGCAGCGCCGATGTTCCTCCGATGCCGGAGCCCAGCGGCGTGGCCCCGTCCAAGAGATCCAGCAGCCTGCGGTCACTGCACAGGCCCAGCGATGTCGACACGGCACTGTGAGCGGTCAGACGCGTGAGGTGAGACGTCACAGGGAGTGGCATGAGGCGTCTCCTCAGCTGGGTGATCGACAACTGTCACTGAGCACACTTCACCGCTGCATCCTACGGAGAGCCGCCCGTTCGGTTTCGACCGGCGTTTAATTGCTTGACCCGGTCCGTACGTTGTTCGAGTGAAGAGCATTCTGATCGACGAACTCCGCACCGCGTATGACTCCCAACTCCGTGGTGTCACCCCGCCTGGCGGCAGCGCCCGCATCGAGACTGACGGCCCATTGACCCGTGTCGTCGGGTGGCACCGTGGCTTCGTCACGGGCCCGACCGACCTCGGTGTGTGCGGCACAGAACTCGACACGCTCATAGCGCGGCAGCGTGACTTCTACGCTGCCCGTGGTGAGGCGGTCGAATGGAAGACTCGCGCCCATGATCTCCCCGCCGACCTCACTGACCGACTCACGGCGGCCGGCTTCGTCGCCGAGGACAGCGAGACCGTGCTCATCGGGCAGTCCTCAGACCTTGCCGCCGACCCCGTCCTGCCCGATGGCGTGACCCTCCGCCGTGTCACCGCCAGATCAGACCTCCGGCGCATCGCTGCTATGGAGAGCACCGTCTGGGGCGAGGATTGGAGTTGGCTCGCCGACGACCTGGCCGCCCGGATCGAGAACGCCCCAGAGAACACCATCGTCCTCGTCGCCGAGGCACGCACCGAAGTCGTCTGTGCCGCCTGGCTGGTGTTCAAGGACGGCGTCGACTTCGGCGGCCTCTGGGGCGGCTCAACGCTCAAGGAATGGCGCGGACAGGGCATTTACCGGGCCATGGTCGCCCACCGAGCGCAACTCGCTGCTGCCCGCGACGTCCCTTACGTCTACGTAGACGCCTCAGCCGACAGTGCCCCGATCCTCACCCGCCTTGGCCTGCACGCGGTCACCACGACGACACCGTATGTCTGGTCGCCCTGAGCTCAGCCGGCCTTCGCCGGCTCCTCAGCTCGTGCCCGGGTGCCGACGAGGCGGTGGGAGTCAGTGCCGGTCTCGATGATGGTGCCGTTGCAGGTCAGGCGATCGACGATGGCCACGCTGAGGCGGGGGTCCGTAAAGGTCTTGGTCCAGCCGCCGAAAGACTCGTCGGATGCACCCACTGGGCCGTCAGCGCCACGTCCTGCGCGCCGGCCCCGCGCAGAGTCCCTTCGGCGAGGACCTCCACCCTCAGAGCGGCAAGCCGCCGCTCCTCCCCCTCGCCCCCCAATCCGGCGCCAGGACTATTCCGGTACCGGTGCCTCGCCGGACACCGCAACGCCAGCCTGGCGGAAGTCGTCCAACGCGGCAGCCGTTGTGTGCGGGGCGACCCCGACCGAGTAGTCCAGGAGCACGCGGGCACGGAAGCCCGCCTTGACGGCATCCAGCGCGGTCGCGCGGACACAGTGGTCGGTGGCGATGCCCACCACATCGACGTCCTCGACCTCACGGACGCGCAGCCACTCCGCCAGAGAGGTCCCCTCCGCGTCCGCGCCTTCGAAGCCGCTCTTGGAAGCACTGTGCGCGCCCTTGAAGAAAACGGCGTGCACCTTGCCGTCCGCGACGACAGGAGCGAAGTGAGGATGGAACTCACCCCCTTCGTCTCCCGCCACGCAGTGGACGGGGAAGCTGTCCCGGAAGTCCGGGGTCTCGGAGAAATGACTGCCCGGATCGATGTGATGATCCCGGGTGGCCACCACGTACTGGTAGTCACGCCCCACACTCCGCTCAACCAGTTCCGCGATCGCCGAGGCGATCCGCGCGCCTCCCGCGACAGGAATGCTGCCTCCTTCGCAGAAGTCGTTCTGCACATCCACCACGATCAAGCCTCGGCCCATCACGAACACCTTCCAGGACTGTCGAAACGCAGGAAGAACTCCGGGAACCTGAACTACAGGCCACCGCCTGCCCCTGTGAGCGGAACGGGCCTGCACTCACCCGCCCGGACGAAGAGATTCACCGCAGGATCGATTCGCTACGCCGTCGATGCCCGGGGAGCCAGGACGTTCTGCGCGCACCAGACGGAGGAGGAGCCGCAGGGTGCGTCGCTCCCCGCTCCCAGAGCAGCCGCAGGACGCCACACGCGGCCCCCGCCCGCCACAGACGCACCGATCAGCGCAGGCCAGACCATCAACTTCTCCGCCGAGGTCAGCGAAATGAGTCGATGTTCTCGCTCACCCAGTCGCCGTAGGTGCGCAGCGAGTGGCCGATGATGTCCTGTACGGACGGCCGCTGGTCGAGTGTCCACACTTGGCGACAGCTTCGTCGACGGCAGGCGCAGCAGGGCGCACGGGCCTCCTGTGTGGTGCGCGGCCGCGGGGCGCTCGAACGCCGGCCTTCTCGGCTCGGGTCTCCCGGCAACCCTGCGACCGGCCACGTCGGCCACGTCGCCCCCGTCCTGCTCGGCGGTCTCACGCGCTACAGGACCAACGAGCTGCGAGAGCGCCAGGGGATCGACCTGGCGCTTGCCCGCGAGAACTCAGTTCGCGTGCGGCCGACCGTCCCGGACCCATGCCACCACAACCAGGGCCGCGGTGATGTACATCAGGACGCTGAAGGTGGCTACCGATTCGACGTACGGCTCGTAGCCGTCCGCGCGCAGCTGAAGCGCGAGGGAACCAAGCGCAGTTCCCAGCGCCGCGGTGGCGGCGGTCATGGCGACGAACGGGCCCTTCGTCATGGGTGCTTCCTCCAAGTCACGAGACGACTGATCAAGACCGAGCGTACATGCCTCGCGACGTCACGGCCGGAGCGGTTGGTGAGGCCCGCCAAGCGCCAACCTTGGCTTCACACCTGTCAGTTGGACTCGCGCCACTCGTCCCCTGCGCTGACGACTCCGGTGAAGGCTCCGAAAGCCCGTCAGGAGCGGAAGGCCTGTGCGTGGTCCCGGGCCCACTGTGCGAAGGTGCGGGCGGGTCGTCCGGTGACGGCTTCCGCCGTGGGCACGGGACCGAAGGACGGGGGATCGAACGCCTCGGCCTGTGACGGGGCCGGCTCATCACCGCCGTAGTCCTCGAACCCGAGGAGGAAGCCGGCGTTCTGCGCCGCGAAGCCGCCCTGCGCGAGACAGATCTCGCGGGCCTCCTGCGGGGTCACCGAATCGAAGCGGATCTCCTCCCCCACTGCCTCGGCGATCAACTCCACCTGGCGCCGGTGCGTGAGGAGTTCGGGCCCGTTGAGGGTGTACGCCTGCCCCGCGTGGCCCTCCTCGGTCAGGGCGAGGAGGGCCACGTCGGCGATGTCCCGCTCATGCACCGGGAACCACGCGGCGTCCGGGAACGGGGCGCGCACCGCACGCTCCGCGCGGATGGGCGGCCCCCACAGGGCCAGCTTGTTCATGGCGAACTCACCGGGGCGCACATGCGTCCACTCCAGCCCCGACGCCTCGACCGCCTGCTCCACCGGCAGGTGGAAGTCGGTGTCGAAGCCGCTGGCGACCGCGTCGGAGGAGAGCATCACGATGCGCTGCACGCCCGCCGCCTTCGCCAGGCCGACCACCTCCTCGGCCGTGGCCGCCACCGGGAAGAGGAAGAGCGCGTCGACGCCCTCCAGCGCGCCCGTCAGCGTCTGCGGGCGGGTGAGATCGCCCTCGTGCACCCGGACTCTCTGCGGGAACGTCCCGCTGCGCGACCCGCGAGTAAGGGCCCGCACGTCATGCCCCGTCTCCACGAATTGCCGCACGATGTTCCGCCCGATATGGCCGGCCGCCCCCGTCACCAGGATCGTCATGGATCATCCTTCGGTCTCGTCTCGTCTCGTCTCGTCTCGTCACATCACGTCCGTCAGGTGGCGCGGGCCTCGATGCCGTTCTCCAGCGTGCGGATGACCCATGCGGAGGCACCATGGCGC
>KL569265.1:0-4168 GCA_000715635.1 Streptomyces violaceus
AGAGATGTGTATAAGAGACAGATACCGGACTGGTCCGGCTTCTGTCCGTCGGACGGGGCGGATCCGGGCGAGGCCCAGCCCGGAGTGTCGTTCATCGTCGCTCCTTCACGGTGCCCGTCCGCGGTCGCGGCGGCAGGTTGGCAGCCATCGTGCCATGGGGTGGTCTTGGAATGACCGGCCGCGGTATGGGCTGCGCACCTTCAATTGTCCGCTCGATAGGGGGCAGACTGACCGCATGGCTGATCAGTACGCATACAGCGGCGATGACAAGCGGCCGACCGAGATCCCCGCGATCCGTTGGGAGGAGCCACCGGAAGGACCCGTTCTGGTCCTGCTCGACCAGACGAGGCTGCCGGCCGAGGAGGTCGAGCTGGTCTGTACGGACGCGTCCACGCTCGTGGAGGCGATCCGCTCGCTCGCCGTGCGCGGGGCGCCGCTGCTCGGTATCGCGGGGGCGTACGGTGTCGCGCTCGCCGCCGTGCGGGGCTTCGACGTGGACGAGGCCGCGACCGCGCTGGCGACCGCCCGGCCGACCGCGGTGAACCTGGCCCTCGGTGTGCGCCGGGCGCACTCGGCCCATGAGGCGGCGCTCGCCGAGGGCGGTGATGTCAGGCAGGCGGCCTCGGCGGCGCTGGCCGCGGCGCGCCAGTTGCACCGGGAGGATGCCGAGGCCAGTGCGCGGATGGCCGAGCACGGGGTGACGCTGCTGGACGAGCTGCTGCCCGGCGGTGGGCACCGGATCCTCACCCATTGCAATACCGGTTCGCTGGTGTCGGGCGGGGAGGGGACGGCGTTCGCGGTGGCGCTCGCGGCGCACCGGGCTGGGCGGCTCCGGCGGCTGTGGGTGGACGAGACGCGTCCGTTGCTGCAGGGCGCTCGCCTGACGGCGTACGAGGCGGCGCGCAGCGGGATGGCGTACACGCTGCTCACCGACAACGCGGCGGGGTCGCTGTTCGCCGCCGGGGAGGTGGACGCGGTGCTGATCGGGGCGGACCGCATCACGGCGGACGGTTCGGTGGCGAACAAGGTGGGGAGCTATCCGCTGGCGGTGCTCGCGCGTTACCACCATGTGCCGTTCATCGTGGTGGCGCCGGTGACGACGGTGGACCCGGACACCCCGGACGGGGCGTCCATCGAGGTCGAACAGCGTCCCGGTCACGAGGTGACCGAGGTGGTGGCGCCGCAGGTGCCGGTGGCCGGTGCGGCGGAGGCGGGCGGTGGCATTCCTGTGGCGCCGCTGGGGACACAGGCGTACAACCCGGCGTTCGATGTGACCCCGCCCGAGCTGGTGACGGCGATCGTCACGGAGGAAGGTGTGGTTTCGCCGGTGACGGCTGAGGCGCTCGCCGAGGTGTGTGCGCGGTCGCGCAGGGTGACGACGGGCTGAGTCGGACGGCTGCCGGAGCGTGTGTGTGCGGGTGGGCTCCGGCGGTCGTGACCCTCGCCCCGTCTGCCGGGGGCCCGGGCCGACGGGCTTCGTCGAGATCAACTGGGGGCGGGCGAAGGCAGACAGTAGCGCTTGCTGCGACTATGGTCACTGGCCGGTGACCTACCTCACCACTGCCTTCGCCACTGTTATGAGAATGGGATGATGTCGTTTATGAAGGGACGAGTCCTTGTCGTCGACGACGACACCGCACTGGCCGAGATGCTCGGCATCGTGCTGCGTGGTGAGGGTTTTGAGCCGTCTTTCGTGGCCGACGGTGACAAGGCGCTGGCCGCTTTCCGTGAGGCCAAGCCCGATCTGGTGCTGCTGGACCTGATGCTGCCCGGTCGGGACGGCATCGAGGTGTGCCGTCTGATCAGGGCGGAGTCCGGGGTGCCCATCGTGATGCTCACGGCGAAGAGCGACACGGTCGACGTCGTGGTGGGCCTGGAGTCGGGTGCCGACGACTACATCGTGAAGCCGTTCAAGCCGAAGGAGCTGGTCGCCCGGATCCGGGCGCGGCTGCGGAGGTCGGAGGAGCCAGCTCCGGAGCAGCTCGCCATCGGTGACCTGGTCATCGATGTGGCCGGGCACTCCGTGAAGCGGGACGGGCAGTCGATCGCGCTGACGCCGCTGGAGTTCGACCTGCTGGTCGCGCTCGCGCGCAAGCCATGGCAGGTGTTCACGCGCGAGGTGCTGCTGGAGCAGGTGTGGGGCTACCGGCACGCGGCGGACACGCGGCTGGTCAACGTGCATGTGCAGCGGCTGCGCTCCAAGGTCGAGAAGGACCCGGAGAAGCCGGAGATCGTGGTGACCGTCCGTGGTGTCGGGTACAAGGCAGGACCCAGCTGACATGTCCGGCGACAGTGCCGCTTCGGCGCCCGGACGGTCCGGGGCCCGCCCGGGGCGGCCTGTCGGGCGGAAGAAGGCGGGTTCCCGCTGGGGACGGTTCCTGGAGAGCGGGCTGCTGCTCCAGGGCGGAGTTCAGGGCAGCCCGGTCATCCGCCTGTTCATGCGGTGGGTGCGTCGGCCATTGCTGCCCGTCATGCGGTTGTGGCGGCGCAACATCCAGCTCAAGGTCGTCGTCACGACGCTGCTGATGTCGCTGGGTGTGGTGCTGCTGCTGGGCTTCGTCGTCATCGGGCAGGTGCGCAACGGCCTGCTGGACGCCAAGGTGAAGGCCTCCCAGAGCCAGGCCACCGGCGGGTTCGCGGTGGCCAAGCAGCGGGCCGACGAGGCGGCGAGCGGCACCGGCGACGACGTCGCCACGGCGGACGGCCGTCCCGCGCGGAACGTCAGCGAGTGGATGAGCGACCTCGTCTCCTCGCTGTCCAGCGGCGGCCAGGGTGCCTTCGACGTGGTGACGCTCCCGGCCTCCGACGAGGACGGCGCGGGCGGCCGTGGGCAGCGTGCCTCCGGCGAGGTGGACTGGAGCAGGAGCGTGCCCGCCGCGCTGCGGGAGCGGATCGGCAGCAGTACGACGGCCGCGCAGAGCTACAGCCGGGTCATCTACAACAACGACACCAAGGACTCCCAGCCCGCCCTGGTCATCGGCAAGCAGGTCAACGACCCCAACGGGGACCCGTACCAGCTGTACTACCTCTTCCCGCTCACCCAGGAGGAGAAGTCGCTGAGTCTGGTCAAGGGGACTCTGGCGACGGCCGGGCTGTTCGTGGTGGTGCTGCTCGGGGCCATCGCCTGGCTGGTGGTGCGCCAGGTCGTCACGCCGGTGCGGATGGCGGCGGGGATCGCCGAGCGGCTGTCGGCCGGGCGGCTTCAGGAACGTATGAAGGTCACCGGCGAGGACGACATCGCGCGGCTCGGCGAGGCCTTCAACAAGATGGCCCAGAACCTTCAGCTGAAGATCAGCCAGCTGGAGGACCTGTCGCGCATGCAGCGCCGGTTCGTGTCGGACGTGTCGCACGAGCTGCGTACGCCGCTGACGACCGTACGGATGGCGGCGGACGTCATCCATGAGGCGCGGGAGGACTTCGACCCGATCACCGCGCGGTCGGCGGAGCTGCTGGCCGACCAGCTGGACCGGTTCGAGTCGCTGCTCGCGGACCTGCTGGAGATCAGCCGTTTCGACGCGGGTGCCGCGGCGCTGGAGGCGGAGCCGATCGACCTCAGGGAGGTCGTGCGGCGGGTGGTCAGCGGGGCCGAGCCACTCGCGGAGCGCAAGGGCACGCAGATCCGGGTGTTCGGCGACCAGCAGCCCGTGGTCGCCGAGGCCGACGCCCGGCGCGTGGAGCGCGTGCTGCGCAACCTCGTTGTGAACGCCGTCGAGCACGGTGAGGGCAGGGACGTCGTCGTCAAGCTCGCCGCGGCCGGCGGCGCGGTCGCCGTCGCGGTGCGGGACTACGGGGTCGGGCTGAAGCCGGGCGAGGCGACCCGGGTGTTCAGCCGCTTCTGGCGGGCCGATCCGGCACGCGCGCGTACCACGGGTGGTACGGGGCTGGGGCTGTCCATCGCCCTGGAGGACGCGCGGCTGCACGGCGGCTGGCTGCAGGCGTGGGGCGAGCCGGGCGGCGGCTCGCAGTTCCGGCTGACGCTGCCCAGGACCGCGGACGAGCCGCTGCGGGGCTCCCCGATACCGCTGGAGCCCAAGGACTCACGGCGCAACCGGGGGCTCGACGACGCGGGTCTGCCGTGCGGTGGCGGGGACGGCGAGAAGCGGGCGACCGTGCCGGCGCAGCCGGCGGGCGGTCCGGTGCCGCAGGGTCCGGCGCGGAACCCGATACC
>KL569265.1:4324-6374 GCA_000715635.1 Streptomyces violaceus
GGCGTCCACCGTGGCCCCCACAGCCGATCCGACGGCGCTGCCCGGCAACGGCGCGCGCGTGGTGCCGCGGCCCGCCTCGGGCATGCGGCGGCAGGACGAATCAACGGCAGCGGAGCAGTCGGCTCGCGGCGGGGGTGCGGAGGGCCCGGCGGGCCCGCCCGGTGCCGGCGGTGCGAGTGGTACGGCGGGGACGGCTCGTGACCAGGGTGCGGGTGAACCGGCCGGAACGGCTCGTGACGGGGCCGGCAGTGGCCCTGCGGGGACGCCCCCCGACCCGGTCGGGAGCGGGCCGCGGGACAAGGACAACGGCTCCGCGGGCTCGGGCAGGGAAGCCGAGCCGGGAGACGCGGACAGGCAAGGGGAGGCATCTCGTGGGCGCTGACCGCGAGGGGCGCGGCCGGCGTACGCCCGCGCGCGTGATGGCGTACGCCGCTGGTGGCGTGCTCGTGCTGGCGGGGTGTGCCTCGATGCCGGACAGCGGGGATCTGCGGGGTGTGGAGTCCACACCGCGCCAGGACACCCAGGTACGGGTGTTCGCCGTGCCGCCGGGGGAGGACGCGCCGCCCTCGGAGATCGTGCAGGGCTTCCTGGAGGCACTCACCAGCGACGATCCGCACTACAAGACCGCGCGCCAGTACCTGACCGGCGAGGCCGCGAAGGCCTGGCGGCCGGAGCTGTCCACCACGGTGCTCACGGACGGGCCGGGTGCCAAGGCCGAGGGTGCCGGCGGGCGGGAGGACACCGGCGAGATCTCGTACACGCTGACCGGCACCAAGGTGGCCACCGTGGACGCGCAGCAGTCGTACGCGCCGGCGACCGGGGCCTACGGCAGGACCGTGCACCTGACGCAGGACGAGAAGAGCGGGCAGTGGCGGATCGACGCGCTGCCCCAGGGCGTTCTCATGGGCCAGTCGGACTTCCAGCGCAACTACATGTCCGTCAACAAGTACTACTTCGCCTCCAACACCATGGCGGCCGGGGCGAACACGCAGCCCACGGCGGTCGCCGACCCCGTCTACGTCCGCCGCCGCGTGGACCCCATGACGCAGATGGTGCGCTCCCTGCTCAACGGGCCCACGCGGTGGCTCGGGCCGGTGGTCAGGTCGAGCGTCCCCACCGGTACGGCGCTGGCGAAGGATGCCGGAGCGCTGACGCCCGACGAGCGGAACAAGCTGACGGTCCCGCTCAACGACAAGGCCGCGGGCATCGGCACCAACAGATGCCAGGAGATGGCGGCCCAGACGCTCTTCACGCTGCGGAACCTCAGCCCCGCGGTGGACGAGGTCGAGCTGCTGGCCGGCGGGGCCGAGCTGTGCTCGCTCACGCAGGAAGCGGCCGATGCGGCGGCCTTCCGGACCTCGGCGCGCCACCCCGACTACCTGTACTTCGTCGACGCCAAGGACCGGCTCGTACGGATCCCGGCGGGCAGCAGCGACACCAAGCCGGACACGGCGCCGGGGGCGCTGGGTGAGGGCGACACGGCGCTGCGGTCGGTGGCGGTGTCGCGCGACGAGCACACCGCGGCCGGTGTCGGCCTCGACGGCAGGTCGCTGTACGTGGGGTCGCTGGTCTCGGGCGGTTCGCTGGGCGAGCCGGTGCTGCGCAGCCAGGGCCCGGCAGAGGAGGACCGGCTGACGACACCCAGCTGGGACGCGGACGACGGCCTGTGGGTGGCCGACCGTGACCCGGACAACCCCCGGCTGCTTCTGCTCGAGGAGGGCAAGGGCGATCCGCTTGAGGTGCGCACGCCGCACCTGGACGGGCGGATCCAGTCCGTGCGGGTGGCCGCCGACGGGGTGCGGATCGCGCTCGTCGTGGAGAAGGGCGGCAAGAAGACCCTGCTCATCGGGCTGATCGAGCGGGAGGAGAAGCAGGGCGAGAAGCCGGCCGTCAGGGTGGTCGAGCTTCGCTCCGCGACGCCGGAGTTGGAGGAGGTCACGGCCATGTCCTGGGCCGGGGACAGCCGGCTCGTGGTGGTCGGGCGCGAGCACGGGGGCGTGGAGCAGATGCGGTACGTCCAGGTCCTGTCTCTTATACACATCTCTGATGG
>KL569265.1:6607-7339 GCA_000715635.1 Streptomyces violaceus
ATGTGTATAAGAGACAGGGACGGGATCGTCCGGCTGCCTTCGGGCGCGCAGTGGCAGAAGGTGACCGAGGGGACGGCGCCGGTTTATCCGGGGTGAGGTGTCCCGGTGGGGATGTGAGGCGTCCTGGCGAGGGCGGTGAAGGCCGGCAGCCGGCCCGGGCCGGTGCGTTGTCCACAGGGAGTTTCCCGAGTTTTCCACAGGGGTGGCAGGGGGCCGTCGCTGTTGGCACAGTGGTGGCCATGCGGGGGTGGTGGCGGGACCTCACCGACCTGGTGCTGCCGGGCGAGTGCGGGGGCTGCGGGGAGCCTCGTACGGTGCTGTGCGCGAAGTGCCGTGAGGTGCTGAGCGGAGCCGTGGCGCATCGGGTGCGGCCGGTGCCGGAGCCATCGGGGCTGCCTGTGGTGCACGCGGCGGCACGGTACGCGGACGAGGTACGGGCGACGCTGCTGGCCCACAAGGAACGGGGTGCTCTGGCGCTGGCCGGTCCGCTCGGGGCGGCTCTGGCGGGAGCGGTACGGGCGGGGCTCCCAGGAGAGCGGAGTGGGTCCTGGCCCGGGGCCGGAGGGGCGTGGTCGCGGGGCGTCAGGGCGCCTGTGCTGCTCGTGCCCGTTCCGTCCGGGCGGCGTGCCGTGCGGGCCCGGGGGCATGACCCGGCGCGGCGGATCGCGCTCGCGGCGGCGGGCGAGCTGCGGCGGAGCGGGGTGCCGGCCAGGGCGCTGGGCGTGCTGCGGC
>KL569265.1:7547-11224 GCA_000715635.1 Streptomyces violaceus
AGATGTGTATAAGAGACAGGGGCTCAACTCCCGGCAGCGGCTGGACAATCTCGCGGGCGCGCTGGCGGTGGCGTCCGGTGGTGCCCGGCTGCTCTCCGACGGCCTGGTCGTCCTCGTCGACGACGTGATGACCACGGGGGCGTCCCTGGCGGAAGCCGCGCGTGCCGTGCGGTCGGTGGCGGGGCTGGTTTCGAACGCTGCGGGGACTGGGGCCGTGTACAGGGGAGAGACGTGGGAAAGCAGAGAAGAACAGAACGTCGGATCAACGCGAGAGAGGACGGGCCGATGGCCCGCCCGGCAGGGAATCACGGGCGCGGGCGGCACCGGCGGAGTCGTTGACGTGGTGTGCGCGGCTGTGGTCGCGGCATCGCCGGACTCTTTCGAAATAAACCGGAACTGACTGAGAACTTGCGTCGTTGCAGGTAACGAGAGGGCCTATTCACCTGAACGGAGGTACGCCGCAGTAGAGGGTGACGACATCCGTCCGGGCGAGATATGTTCGGTTGAGAGGGAAAGCCGCAGGCCACACCTCGAAAATCCGAATGCCGTGCTGCGGGTTTTTCTTCATCACTCGCGACGGTGGAGTGGAGATCTCGCTCACGGGGGAGGAGGTGGAAGTCACCGAGTGTCCGAGGTTCCGGGCCTCACCGGAACCTGGTGCAAAAGGGAGATGCTCCGCACCGAAGCGGAGTGATCCGGGAACGGAGTTCTGCGTGGACATCGTCGTCAAGGGCCGCAAGACCGAGGTGCCCGAGCGGTTCCGGAAGCACGTGGCCGAGAAGCTGAAGCTGGAGAAGATCCAGAAGCTCGATGGCAAGGTGATCAGCCTCGACGTCGAGGTGTCCAAGGAGCCCAACCCCCGGCAGGCCGACCGCTGTGACCGAGTGGAGATCACGCTCCGCTCCCGCGGTCCGGTGATCCGGGCGGAGGCAGCGGCGAGCGATCCGTACGCGGCGCTCGACCTGGCGGCGGAAAAGCTGGAAGCACGGCTGCGCAGGCAACACGACAAGCGGTTCTCGCGCCGTGGCTCGCGCCGGATCCCGGCCGCCGAGGTCGCCGATCACGTCCCGGGCGTGGCGACGCTCAACGGCAACGGCCTGGTGCCGACTCCGGACGAAGAGCCCGAAGCCGTGCCCACGAAGAAGATCGGCTCACTGGAAGTACAGGGTGACGGCCCCATCGTCGTCCGCGAGAAGACCCACGTCGCAGCCCCCATGACCCTCGACCAGGCTCTCTACGAGATGGAGCTGGTCGGGCACGACTTTTACCTGTTCGTCGACTCCGAGACCAAGGAACCGAGTGTCGTCTACCGGCGGCACGCCTACGACTACGGCGTGATCCACCTCAGCACGGACACGATGGTCACACAGGTGCACGCCCCCGATGCGGGCGGTGCGCTCGGCGGCTGACCGTGCCGGGTGACAGCGGAGCAGGTGCCCCTGGAGCGCGTGTGCGCCCCCAGGGGCACCCCTGTGCGACCACTGCGCGCCCCGCTCGGTCGTCCCGGCGCCGTCCGGGCATGAAATCATGGTGGCCACGACCCAACCGGTGGGTCGTTGCTCTGGGTTGGCGATGGCTCAGGACCACAGGCCGCAGCCTTCAGGGGGAGGAACGATGGCGGACAGCTTCGGACCGATGCGTGACGAGGATGCCGACGACGGCGTCGTCGGCATGGGCCCGGACACGGAGACTCCACGCAAGGAACCGATCAGAGTCCTTGTGGTGGACGATCACGCCCTGTTCCGCCGTGGCCTGGAGATCGTGCTCGCGGCCGAGGAGGACATCCAGGTCATCGGGGAGGCAGGCGACGGCGCCGAGGCCGTCGAGAAGGCCGCCGACCTGCTGCCCGACATCGTTCTGATGGACGTGCGGATGCCCAAGCGGGGCGGGATCGAGGCGTGCACCTCCATCAAGGAAGTCGCACCCAGCGCCAAGATCATCATGCTGACGATCAGCGACGAGGAAGCCGATCTCTACGAGGCCATCAAGGCGGGCGCGACCGGCTATCTCCTCAAGGAGATCTCGACGGACGAGGTGGCCACCGCCATTCGCGCGGTGGCCGACGGGCAGTCGCAGATCAGCCCGTCCATGGCGTCGAAGCTGCTCACCGAGTTCAAGTCGATGATCCAGCGCACGGACGAGCGCCGGCTGGTGCCCGCGCCGCGGCTGACGGACCGCGAACTCGAAGTCCTCAAACTCGTCGCGACGGGGATGAACAACCGTGACATCGCCAAGGAGTTGTTCATCTCCGAGAACACCGTGAAGAACCATGTGCGCAACATCCTGGAGAAGCTGCAGCTGCACTCCAGGATGGAGGCGGTGGTGTACGCGATGCGGGAGAAGATTCTCGAGATCCGGTGAATCGGTGAATCGGTGATCCGGTAGAGCTCAGCCGAGGATGCGGGCGATCTCCTTCGCGAGGGGCTCGCGCAGAGCCGGTGTGTCGACCCGCTCCACGCGTACGTCCGTGCAGTCCACCCAGGTCGCGGCCTCGGCCAGGGCCTGGGCGACGGCCGGGACCGCCTTCGGGCCGTCGAGGGTGACCTGCCTGGCCACCAGCGTGCCGCCCTCGCGGGCCGGGTCCACGCGGCCGACCAGCCGGCCGCCGGCCAGGACCGGCATCGCGAAGTAGCCGTACACCCGCTTCTGCTTGGGGACGTAGGCCTCCAGGCGGTGGGTGAAGCCGAAGATCCGCTCCGTGCGCGCCCGCTCCCAGATCAGGGAGTCGAAGGGCGACAGGAGGGTGGTGCGGTGGCGGCCGCGCGGAGGTGTCTCCAGGGCCGCGGGGTCGGCCCAGGCCGGCTTGGACCAGCCCTCGACGGTGACCGGGACCAGGCCCGAGTCGGCGATCACCGCGTCGACCTGTTCGCCCTTGAGGCGGTGGTAGTCGGCGATGTCCGCGCGGGTGCCGACGCCGAGGGACTTGCCCGCCAAGCGGACCAGGCGGCGCAGGCACTCGGTGTCGTCGAGTTCGTCGTGCAACAGGGAGGCCGGGACGGCGCGCTCGGCGAGGTCGTAGAGGCGCTTCCAGCCGCGGCGCTCCACGCAGACCACCTCGCCGTACATCAGGGCGCGTTCGACGGCGACCTTCGTGCCGGACCAGTCCCACCAGTCGCTCGTCTTCTTCGCGCCGCCCAACTCCGTGGCGGTGAGGGGGCCTTCGGAGCGGAGCTGCTTGATGACCTGGTCGTGGACACCGTCCGGGAGTTCGTGGTTCCAGTGCGGGCGGTTGCGGTAGGCGCGGCGGCGGAAGGCGAAGTGGGGCCACTCCTCGATGGGGAGGATGCAGGCCGCGTGGGACCAGTACTCGAAGGCGTGAGTGTCTTTCCAGTAGGCGTTCTCGACTGTTTTCCGGCCTACCGCGCCCAGGCGGGCGTACGGGACGAGCTCGTGGGAGCGGGCCAGGACCGAGATGGTGTCGAGCTGTATCGCGCCCAGGTGGCGGAGGATGCCGCGGACGCCGGAGCGGCGGTCCGGGGCGCCTAGGAAGCCTTGGGCGCGGAGGGCCAATCGGCGGGCCTCGTCTGCGGAGAGCTCTGCTGTGGGGCGCGGGGTGGTCATGGTTTTGCACGATAGGGGGTGGGACTGACAAAGGGGCGTGACCTGCAAGGTTGGCTGTCTGGTGCTGGGCGTTGGTGCTGGAGCGGGGAGGACCGCAGCCCGGCGTAGCGGGGTGC
>KL569266.1:0-635 GCA_000715635.1 Streptomyces violaceus
CAGGGGCGGGGGTCGGTGGGGGCGTGGCCGAAGTCGTGCGGCGGATGGGGGCGTCCGGGCGTACGGTCGAAGGCATGCGCATTGTCATCGCTGGTGGTCATGGTCAGATCGCGTTGCGGCTGGAGCGGTTGCTCGCCGCGCGCGGGGACGAGGTAGCGGGCATCATCCGCAAGGCCGAACAGGCCGACGATCTGCGGGAGGCCGGTGCCGAACCGGTCGTGCTCGACCTGGAGTCGGCGTCCGTTGACGAGGTCGCGGACCGGCTGCGGGGTGCCGACGCGGCGGTCTTCGCGGCGGGCGCGGGCCCGGGCAGCGGGGCGGCCCGCAAGGACACGGTGGACAAGGCCGCGGCGGTCCTCTTCGCGGACGCGGCGGTGAAGGCGGGCGTACGGCGCCTCGTGGTCGTGTCGTCCATGGGCGCCGACCCGCAGCACGAAGGCGACGAGATCTTCGACGTGTACCAGCGCGCCAAGGGCGAGGCGGACGCGTACGTGCGCGGCCTCAACGCCCTGGACTGGACGATCCTGCGGCCCGGTCAGCTCACCGACGACGCCGGCACCGGGCTCGTCCGCCTGGAGGCGCGCACGGGCCGCGGGCCGATTCCGCGTGACGACGTGGCCGCCGTACTGGCGGGG
>KL569266.1:847-1549 GCA_000715635.1 Streptomyces violaceus
TTGGTGGACACCGCCGCGACGGCCGGGCTCACCCTGGAGCTGATCAGCGGACCGGCGCCGGTGTCCGTGGCGGTGAAGTCGGTGGCGGGGAACTGAGGGGCCGGGCCCGGCGGTTCGCGGCCGGCCCTCCTCCGCCGGTCGGCGGGGAGTTCCTGGAGTACGCCTAGAACAGGGGCAGTTGGCCGGGGAAGTCCGGCACCGCGTAGCCGTCCAGGGACGGCTGCTCCGCGCCGGGCCGGGCCTGTCGGCGGGAGCCCGGGCACGAGATGAGTTCGCCGTGTTCCCGGGCGCCGGGCGGGTCGTGGCGCGCGTACCGCCCGGCGACGACGGCGATCTCGCGGCGGCACTCGGGGCAGATTCTGCGGCGGGAGGACATGGGGTCAGTGTGCCCGCGTGTGCGGCGCGAGTACGCCTGTCCCCTGCTTCGCGCCTGCTCCCTTCGTCTGCTGGGTTTCCGTCTGCTCGTCTACGGGGCCGCGACATTCCAGTTGCTTAAGTCAATCAATAGGCTACGTACGACCGGGTGCGCGCCGCCCGTGTCAGGTCGCTCAGGACTTGCCCGCTCGCCCGACTGCCACGCCGAACCAGTTGGGCATCCGGGCGAGCAGTTCATGTGAGACCAGGACGCGCTCAGCCCGTCGCCGCGCCGAACCACCTCGGCAGTCGGCCGAGCAGCTCCCGCTGGTCCTCGCCGGCCCAGGC
>KL569266.1:1802-1910 GCA_000715635.1 Streptomyces violaceus
GTATAAGGGACAGGCCACATGGCCGTCCGGTCGCAGCAGGACCGCGGGCGCGTCCAGTTCCTCGCTGACGTCGACGACGTGGTCGACCCGGTCCGCCCAGCCCGCCAC
>KL569266.1:2150-2651 GCA_000715635.1 Streptomyces violaceus
GCCACAGACAGCCGGCCGGTCTGGTCGAGCAGCAGCCCGCGGCCGCCGCGCATCAGCTCGTAGAGGCGACCTCGCTTCAGCGTCACGTCCCGCAGCCGTCGGCCGAGGAGTTCGTGGCCCTCGCCGAAGTCGTAGTGGACCGCGATCGCGGTGATCTTCTCGATCAGGTACCGGTTCACCTCCTCGAAGTCCATCAGTTCCTCGATCAGCCGGCGCACGGCCCGGGGCCCCGGTTCGGAGAGCAACAGCTCCATCTGCGCACGGGTGTTGTCCAGCACGTTCGCGGCCACCGGGTGCCGTTCGGCCTGGTAGCTGTCCAGCAGCCCCTCCGGTGCCCAGCCGCGCACCTCGGCGGCCAGTTTCCAGCCGAGGTTGAACGCGTCCTGGATCCCGAGGTTGAGCCCCTGCCCGCCGGTCGGCGGGTGGATGTGCGCCGCGTCGCCGGCCAGCAGCACGCGGCCGACGCGGTAGCGCTCGGCCAGCCGCGGGGCGTCGCCGAAC
>KL569266.1:2824-6026 GCA_000715635.1 Streptomyces violaceus
AGCGCTCGGCCAGCCGCGTGGCGTCGCCGAACCGGGACAGCCAACGCGGCGAATGCACGCCGAAGTCCGTGCCGGCGAAGTGCCGCAGCCGCTTCTTGAACTCCTCCAGGGTCGGCAGAACCGTGCGGTCCGCGGTCACCCCCTCGGCCGGCACGATGACGCGGTACGTCCTGCCTTCGAGGGGCATGGCGCCGAACCGCCACTCGGTCTTGCGGACTTCGGCCACCGCGGCCGCCAGTTCCTCCGGCGGCATGACCACCTCCATCTCGCCCAGCAGCGTCTCGTGCCGGGCGGGCTCTCCGGGGAAGCCCACGCCGAGCAGCCTGCGCACGGTGCTGCGGCCGCCGTCGCAGCCGACGAGGTAGCGCGAGCGCAGCAGTGTGCCGTCGGCCAGTTCGGCGGTCACACCGTCGTCGTCTTGACCCAGCCCGACCAGCTCGCGGCCGCGCCGGATCTCGGCGCCGATCTCGACGGCGTGCTCGGTCAGCAGGCGCTCGGTGACGCTCTGCGGGATGCCGAGCACGTACGAATGCGCGGTGTCCAGCCGGTCGGGCCACGACGTGCTGATGCCGCCGAAGAATCCGCCGGTCTCGTACTTCCGGCCGAGCAGGAGGAACCGCTCCAGCAGACCGCGCTGGTCCATCAGCTCGATGCTGCGCACATGGATACCGAGTGCCCGGGACTGCCCGGTCGGCTCCGCCAGTCTCTCCAGCACGACCACGTGCACGCCGTGCAGCCGCAGCTCGGCGGCCAGCATCATGCCGGTCGGTCCACCGCCGACAATGATCACATCAATCACGGCAAACCCCATTTTTCGCCTGTTTCTGGCTCCAGGCCGAAGATTCTGCGGCACGACCGGGGGCTTGCCGCAAGGGCCCCCGCACGCTATAAGTTGAGAGTGGCAAGGAGTGCGTGACTCCTTGCCTTTCGTTTTGTCTCCGTGGAGTGGATCAGCGAGAAGGCAGGCAGCGTGGCCGCGCTCCGTTGGACCCTTCAGGGCGTCGCAGGCACCCTGACGGGCCACGCAGATCGCCGCCCGAACTCCCGCAGCCGCCACAGGCGTTTGCCGCCTTTGTGCCGTAGCCGCCGGGTGAGAGACGCATCACCCTGCTCCGAGAAGCGCCGCCTCCGCGGCCACCGCATACGAAAACCCCCTTCCTCTGCGTCTCCGCAGAGGAAGGGGGTTCTCCCCAGTGTGGCGGCGCCAGGATTCGAACCTGGGAAGGCTGAGCCGGCAGATTTACAGTCTGCTCCCTTTGGCCGCTCGGGCACACCGCCGGGGGTAGCTGCCCGGCGAGCCGCTTTTCGGCGGCGCTCCGTGGCAACGACGTAAACAATACCTGATGTGGCGGGGTGCTTCGCCACCCGATTGATCGGCGCCCGGAGCGCGGGGGGTGGCTAGGCTTGTCCGGATGCGGCCCGGGACCTGAACGGGACCGGCGGCCGCCCACGTACGCCGGTACGCACGATACGCACCCCGATACAAGGAGCCACAGGACATGGCCGACTCCAGTTTCGACATCGTCTCGAAGGTCGAGCGGCAGGAGGTCGACAACGCACTCAACCAGGCCGCCAAGGAGATCTCGCAGCGCTACGACTTCAAGGGCGTGGGCGCCTCGATCTCGTGGTCCGGTGAGCAGATCCTCATGGAGGCGAACTCCGAGGACCGGGTGAAGGCGATCCTCGACGTCTTCCAGTCCAAGCTGATCAAGCGTGGCATCTCGCTGAAGGCTCTGGACGCGGGCGAGCCCCAGCTCTCCGGCAAGGAGTACAAGATCTTCGCTTCGATCAAGGAGGGCATCTCCCAGGACAACGCGAAGAAGGTGGCGAAGACCATCCGCGACGAGGGCCCGAAGGGCGTGAAGGCGCAGGTGCAGGGCGAGGAGCTGCGGGTCAGCTCCAAGAACCGTGACGATCTGCAGGCCGTCATCGCCCTGCTGAAGGGCAAGGACTACGACTTCGCCCTGCAGTTCGTGAACTACCGGTAGGTCCGGTCGGGTCCTCGGGGCTCATGGTCTGCACAGGTACGAGAAAGGGTGGGCACCTGCTGGTGTCCACCCTTCTCGTCTGCCGACTGCGGTCAGTGGGCGCGTTCAGCTGCGCGAGTTGCCGAAAAGGAGGCGGTAGGCGACCAGGAGGACGAGCGATCCGCCGATCGCCGCGGCCCAGGTCGTGCCGTCGTAGAAGTCCTTGGTGACCGGGTGGTCCATCCAGCGGGCCGAAATCCAGCCGCCGATGAACGCGCCCGCGATGCCGATCAGGGTCGTGCCGATGAGGCCGCCCGGGTCGCGCCCCGGCAGCAGGAACTTCGCGATGGCTCCGGCCAACAGTCCCAGGATGATCCAGCTGATAATGGTCATGCCGTGAACCTGCCCTTTCACGCTGTGCCCGCACTGTCCCGGCCATGTGATCTTGCTCCCGGCAGGCCGTGCTGGTGCGTCGTACGTCGGGCGTACCGCGCGCGTCGTCCTTGCCGCGCGCTCTCACGCCGTCTTGGTGGGGAGGACGCCCTGGCGACGCCCGCCGGTTGCACTGATCAGCAGGGTGCGACGCATGTCAGCCTCCGGTTCCGGGCTTCGCCGTACCCTCGGCGTGGGGGACGCCGTCGTCATCGGACTCGGCTCGATGATCGGAGCCGGGATCTTCGCCGCCCTCGCGCCCGCTGCGCACGCGGCCGGGTCCGGGCTGCTCCTCGGGCTCGCCGTCGCCGCCGTGGTCGCCTACTGCAACGCCATGTCGCCGGCTCGCCTCGCCGCCCTGTATCCCGCCTCGGGCGGCACGTAGGTCTACGGGCGTGAGCGGCTCGGGGAGAGTACGGAAGTCCGCGTGGTTGACCGGGTGATCGTGGCGGTGGTCCTGGCTGTCCTCGCTTCCGTGGTGGTCGGGTGTCTGGTGTCCGGTGAGGCCGATGCCGGGCGGCTGGACATCGGGGCCTCGGGCGGTGCGGGCGGCGTGCTTGAGGCGGCCGGCCTGCTGTTCTTCGCGTTCGCCGGGTACGCCCGTATCGCGACCCTCGGTGAGGAGGTACGCGACCCCGCGCGCACCATTCCGCGCGCGATTCCGCTGGCGTTGGGCATCACGCTGGTGGGGGCGGACGCTTCGCGGCTGTTGCCGGTCAGGCTCTCTTGGCCCCTGCCCGTCCGGCTCTGGTGACTGCCGCCGGCCAGGCTCCGGTGACTGCCACACGTCGGGCCTTGTGGCT
>KL569266.1:6260-9328 GCA_000715635.1 Streptomyces violaceus
GTGGCTGCCGCCGGTCAGGGTCCTCTCACCGTGTCTGCGGGCTCGGGATGCGAAGCCCGGTCCCTTGAGCGGGGCTTGTGGGTCCTGGCGGTTACTCGGGTCGGCAACTGCTCGATCGCGGTCATGGGTTCATCATGCAGGCCGCCGCTGACAGCCGGGCAGGCCTGTGGATAACGCCCGGCCTGTGGAAACCGGGCTGGGTTGCCTCGCCGTCAGCGGGCCGCGAACGGCTCGTTCGACCGGACGATGTCGCGGCCCAGCGGGAGCAGCGAGACCGGGATGAGCTTGAAGTTGGCGATACCGAGCGGGATGCCGATGATCGTGACGCACAGGGCGATGCCGGTGGCGATGTGGCCGAGGGTCAGCCACCAGCCCGCGAGCACCAGCCACAGCACGTTGCCCACGCAGGACGGCGCGCCCGCTTCACGGCGCTCGACCGTCGTGTACCCGAAGGGCCACAGGGCATAGACGCCGATGCGGAAGGCCGCGATGCCGAACGGGATCCCGATGATGGTGATGCAGAGGAGCAGGCCCGCGAGCATGTAGGCGAGGAACAGCCAGAAGCCGCTCAGGACGAGCCATATGACGTTCAGGATGGTCTTCACTGGTTCCCACCTGCCATCTTCTCGAGGCGTGCGATGCGTTCCGCCATCGGCGGATGCGTGGAGAACATCTTCGAGAGGCCCTGGCCGGGGCGAAACGGGTTCGCGATCATCATGTGACTGGCGGTCTCGATACGCGGCTCGGGGGGCAGCGGGAGCTGCTTCGTGCCGAGTTCGAGCTTGCGCAGGGCGCTGGCCAGGGCGAGTGGGTCGCCAGTGAGCTGGGCGCCTGAGGCGTCCGCCTGGTACTCCCGGGAGCGGCTGATGGCCAGTTGGATGAGCGAGGCGGCGAGCGGACCCAGGATCATGATCAGCAGCATGCCGAGCAGGCCGGGGCCGTCATCGTCGTCCGAGCGCCCGATCGGGATCAGCCAGGCGAAGTTGACCAGGAACATGATCACGGAGGCGAGGGCACCGGCGATCGACGAGATGAGGATGTCGCGGTTGTAGACGTGGCTGAGCTCGTGGCCGATGACGCCGCGCAGCTCGCGCTCGTCCAGGAGGCGCAGAATGCCGTCGGTGCAGCACACGGCGGCGTTGCGCGGGTTGCGGCCCGTGGCGAAGGCGTTGGGCGCCTCCGTCGGGGAGATGTACAGGCGCGGCATGGGCTGGCGGGCCTGGGTGGAGAGTTCGCGGACCATGCGGTAGAGCCCCGGGGCCTCGAACTCTCCCACCGGGCGGGCCCGCATCGCGCGCAGTGCCAGCTTGTCGCTGTTCCAGTAGGCGTACGCGTTGGTGACCAGCGCTACCAGGACGGCGATGACGAGCCCCATGCGGCCGAAGAAGCTGCCGATGACGATGATGACGGCGGACAGTCCCCCGAGGAGGACTGCGGTCCTGAGCCCGTTGTGCCGGCGGTGCACGGTACGCCCTCCAAGTGGTGCGGCAGGGGGACCCTTGCTCGGTGATCTGCGGTGCCACTGGTGCCGTGGTGTCACGTCCAGTGGACCCTCCCGTACTGGTCAACGCCAGGCGGGGAGCACTAGTTCCCTTGTGCGTGCGGCGGCGAGTACGGGCCGTCCGGGTGAACGGCGCCGGGAAGCGGCACGCGCGCGTGGGGAGGCGGGTGCCCCACGCGCGCGTGGCGAAAGCGGCTGTCGTTCAGAAGAGGGCGGTGTCGGTGAAGCGCAGGACGAGCTGGGGTGCCCCGGACAGGACGATGCCAAGGACACCGGTCAGGGCGATCGCGGCGGTGAGAGGGGCGGGGACGCGATGCTCCTCGGGCTCACCCTCCGGGGCGCGGAAGAGCAGGGTCGTCCACTGGAGGTAGTAGAACAGCGCGATGACGACGTTGACGGCCATGATCACGGCCAGCCAGCCGAGGCCTGCGTCGACGGCCGCCGCGAAGACGGTGACCTTGGCGAAGAGGCCGATGATGCCCGGTGGCAGTCCGGCGAGGCAGAGCAGGAAGAACGCCAGGAGCAGGGCGGACAGGGGGCTCGACGCGTACAGGCCGCGGTAGTCGGCGACGCGGTTGAGGGACTTCGTACGGCCGACGAGCGCGGCCACGGCGAAGGCGCCGAGGTTCACGGCGCCGTACATCAGGGCGTAGGCCACGGTGGAGCCGATCGACTTCTCGGCGTCCCCGGAGTACGCGGCGGCGGCGATCGGTACGAGCAGGTAGCCGGCCTGGCCGACGGACGACCAGGCGAGCAGGCGGACCGCGCTGTACGCGCGCGTGGCCTGCTGGCGCAGGGCTCCGACGTTGCCCACGGTCATGGTGAGCGCGGCCAGGACCGCCAGGGCCGGGCCCCAGAGGTCGGCGTACGACGGGAGGGCAACGACCGTCACGAGGATCAGGCCGCTGAAGCCGACCGCCTTGCCGATGACCGACAGGTAGGCGGCGATGGGCAGGGGCGCCCCCACGTAGGTGTCGGGCACCCAGAAGTGGAAGGGCACGGCGGCCGTCTTGAAGGCGAAGCCGACGAGGGTGAGGACGACGCCGGTCTGGGCGAGCGTGTGGAGCTGTCCGTCGACGTTCTGGATGCGGTCGGCGACCTGGGTGAGGTAGAGGGTGCCCGTGGAGGCGTACACGAAGCTGATGCCCATGAGGCTGACCGCGGTGGCGGTGACCGAGGACAGGAAGAACTTCAGGGCCGCTTCGGAGGACTTCCGGTCGCCGTACTTCAGGCCGACCAGCGCGAAGGCGGGCAGGGAGGCGACCTCCAGGGCGACGATCAGGGTCGCGAGGTCGCGGGAGGCGGGCAGGAGGGCGGCGCCGGCCGCGGAGGACAGCAGCAGGAACCAGTACTCCCCTTCGGGCAGTTCCTTGCGGCCTTCCTTCAGGGCGGTGACCGACAGAAGGGCGGTGAGAAGGGCCCCGCCGAGGACCAGGAACTGGATGACCAGGGTGAAGCGGTCCGCCGTGTAGCTGCAGACGGTGGCGTCGCCGGTCAGGCAGAAGGTGCTGCGGTCGCCGTCCAGGAGGGGCAGCAGCATCAGTGTGGCGGCGGCCAGGCCCGCCAC
>KL569266.1:9467-12285 GCA_000715635.1 Streptomyces violaceus
AGCCAGGCCCGCCACCGACGACCAGCCGAGCAGCGTCTTCCGGTGCTCGGCGACGAACAGGTCGGCGACCAGGACGACGAGTCCGACCACCGCCGCGATGGTGGGCGGCGCGATCGCGAGCCAGTCGACGGACTGGACCAGCGACGCGGCCAGGGGCTGGGCCGGGAAGCTCATCGGGTGCCTCCTGCGAGGAGCTGCTGGACGGCCGGGTCGCTCAGGCCGAGGAGAGCCTTGGGCCACAGGCCCGCGACGACGGTGAGGGCGACGAGCGGGGTCCAGGCCGCGAACTCGTACGAGCGCACGTCGGTCAGCTTCGGGGCGTCCTGCGGCAGGGCGCCCATGCAGACGCGGCGGACCACGATCAGCAGGTACGCGGCCGTCAGCAGGGTGCCGAACGCGCCGATCGCCATGAAGGTGAGGAAGGCGGGTCGGCTGAGGCCCGCGGCGGGCTGGAACGCGCCGAACAGTGCCAGCATCTCGCCCCAGAAGCCGGCCAGGCCCGGCAGGCCGAGCGAGGCGACCGCGGCGAAGGCGAGCAGGCCGCCGAGGCGCGGGGCCTTGCCGTAGAGCGCGGCTCCGGTCTCCTCGGCGAGGGTGTCGAGGTCGGTGGTGCCGGTGCGGTCCTTCAGCGCGCCGACCAGGAAGAAGAGCAGGCCGGTGATGAGGCCGTGGGCGATGTTGGCGAAGAGGGCGCCGTTCACACCGGTCGGGGTCATGGTGGCGATGCCGAGCAGGACGAAGCCCATGTGACCGACGGAGGAGTAGGCGATGAGGCGCTTGAGATCGCCCTTCGCGCCCTGCTTGGCGAGGGCCAGGCAGGCCAGGGATCCGTAGATGATGCCGACGACGGCGAGCGCCGCGAGGTAGGGCGCGAAGGTGCGGAAGCCGTCGGGCGCGATGGGGAGCAGAATTCGAACGAATCCGTACGTACCCATCTTCAGCAGGACACCGGCCAGCAGGACCGAGCCGACGGTCGGCGCGGCGGTGTGGGCGTCGGGCAGCCAGCTGTGCAGCGGCCACATCGGCGTCTTGACCGCGAGCCCGATCCCGATCGACAGAACGCCGATGACCTGCACGGATGTGCTCAGCGACCGGCCGTTGTCAGTGGCGAGTGCCATCATGTCGAACGTGCCCGCCTTGAGCCCGATCAGGAGCAGGCCGAGCAGCATGACCACGGAGCCGAGCAGCGTGTAGAGGATGAACCGCCAGGCGGCCTGGCTCCGGCCCTCACCGCCCCAGCGGGCGATGAGGAAGTACATCGGGATGAGGACCATCTCGAAGGCGAGGAAGAACAGCAGCAGGTCGAGGGCGGCGAAGGTCGCGAGGGTGCCGGACTCGAGGACGAGCAGCAGGGCGATGAACGCCTTCGGGGCCGGGCCTTCGGCCCGCGGTGTCAGCCGCTGATCTTGTTGCTTGAAGTACGAGTAGAGCGCGCAGAGGAAGGTCAGCAGCGCGGTCAGGACCAGAAGGGGGAGGGAGATGCCGTCGATGCCGAGGTGGATGCGTACGTCGAGTGCGGGGATCCAGCTGATGTCCGTGCTGGCCTGCATCTTCGACGGCTGGTCGTGGTCGAAGCCGAGCGCGAGGACGATCGCCGCGATGAGGACCGCGCCGGTGACGGTGACGCCGTGCCGGAGCACGGCCTGCTCGGGTGACTTCCCCTTCAGTCCGGGCGGGGCCGGCAGCAGAGCCGCGGCGGCGCCGAGGAGCGGGCCGACGACGATGAACGCCAGAAGGACCTGCATCACGGACTCGTTGATATCGATCACGCCTGCTCACGCTCCCGTGGCGACGAGGACGGCGGCGACCGCGAGGACGACGGTGCCGGCGAGCAGCGCGCTCACATAGGTCTGGACGTTGCCGGTCTGGGCGCGCCGTACGGCGGCGCCGAGCCAGCGGGGCAGCGCACCCGCACCGCGTACGTAGGTCTCGACGACCTCGCGGTCGAGGAACCGGACGAGGCTCGCTCCGGCCTGGACCGGGCGGACGAAGAGCGCCGTGTACACGGCGTCCAGGTGGAAGCCTGCGGCCGCGTGCCGGTGCAGGGGGCCGAGCAGGAGCCGTCCCGGGTCGGCGGGGTCGGGCGCGTAGGCGATGTCCCCGTAGGCCGGCTCGTGGGTGGCGATGGCTTCCGCCTCGACCTGGGCGGCGTCGCCCTCGGGGTGGGCGGCGACCGCGCCGAGCGGGACACGGGCCGCGAGTACGGTGGTGTGCCGCCAGGCGCCGTAGGTGACGATGCCGCCGACCAAGGCCACGCCGGTGCCGAGCACGGAGGTGGTGAGGGTCGGGCCGAGGTCACGGCCGTCGAACCAGTCGGGCAGCAGGCGGAAGGCGAATCCGCCGAGGGCAAGGGAGGGGGCGGCCAGGACCCACAGCACGACGGTCATCGTCAGCGGCTCCTTGCCGTGGTCGGGGGCTTCGGTGCCCCGGCCCCGGAAGGCGAGCAGCCACAGGCGCATCGCGTAGGCGGCGGTGAGCACGGCCGTGAGCAGTCCGGCGACGAGGACGATCCAGCCCGCGGCGGCGGGGGCGTGCTCGGTGTGTCCGGTGACGACGTGCTCGGCGACGCCGAGGACGGCCTCCTTGGAGAAGAAGCCGCTGAAGGGCGGGATCGCGGCGAGCGCGAGCAGCGCCACGGTCATCGTCCAGTAGGCGTCGGGGACGCGGTCGCGCAGGTTCCGCATGCGGGACATGGCGGCGAGCGAGTTGGTGCCGGCAGCGTGGATGATCACGCCGGCCGCGAGGAACAGCAGCGCCTTGAAGGCGCCGTGGGACAGGAGGTGGAAGACGGCGGCCCCGCGGTCGCCGACGGCGAGGG
>KL569266.1:12479-16612 GCA_000715635.1 Streptomyces violaceus
CGGCGAGGGCGCCGGTCATGTAGCCGAGCTGGCCGATCGTCGAGTAGGCGAGGACGCGCTTGATGTCGTCCTGGGCGAGCGCGGCAAGCGCCGAGCCGGCCATCGTGACGGCGGCCATGACGGCGAGGACGACCATCGCGGCCTGGGAGGCCTCGAAGACCGGGAGGAGACGGGCGATGAAGTAGACACCGGCGGCGACCATCGTCGCGGCGTGGATCAGCGCGGAGACGGGGGTCGGGCCCGCCATCGCGTCGGGGAGCCAGGTGTGCAGCGGGAACTGCGCCGACTTGCCGGCCACGCCCGCGAGGAGCAGCAGTGCGATCAGCGTCGGGTGGTCGAGCGAGCCGCTCGCGACGGCGCCGAGGACCTTCGTGATGCGGAAGGAGCCGGCGTCGGTGGCGAGGGCGAACAGGCCGATGAGGAAGGGGACGTCGCCGAGCTTGGTGACCAGGAAGGCCTTGAGGGAGGCGGCGCGGGCCTCCGGGGTCTCCCAGTAGTGGCCGACCAGGAAGTAGGAGCAGATGCCCATGACTTCCCAGCCGACCAGCAGCACGATCAGGTCGCCGGAGTAGACGACCAGGAACATCGCGGAGGTGAACAGGGAGACGAGAGCGGCGTACGAGGAGTAGCGCGGGTCGTCGCGCAGATAGCCCGTCGAGTAGATCTGCACACAGGAGGCGACGAGGCCGACCACGACGGCGACGAGGGCGGCGAAGCCGTCGATGTGCAGGGCGAGTTCGATCGGGACCGAGCCGGTCGGGGTGAGTTCCGTGGCCGCGTTGACGGCCGTGTCACCGCCCTGACGTACGGCGACCAGCGCCGCGAGCACCAGGGAGGCGAGGGTCGGCAGCACGGCGAGCGGGCGGACGAAGCCGGGTGCCGTGCGGCCCAGGAGCAGGCCGGCGACGGCGCCGAGGAACGGAAGGAGAGGGACGAGGACGGCGAGGGTGGTCGTGGTCACGCGGTGGCCTCAGCCTTCTGGGCCTCGTCGGACTGCTCGGCCGTGAGGGCGTCGTGGTCGGGGCCGTCGGAGTCGTGCCGTTCGGCGGTGTCGCGGAGCCTGTCGATGTCCGCGGTGCCGCGGTTGCGGTGGACGGCGAGGACGATCGCCAGGCCGATGCCGATCTCGGCGGCGGCGATGGCGATGGTGAACAGGGTCAGGGCCTGGCCGGAGTGCAGGGTCTCCTCGGCGGTCTTGCTGAGCCAGACGTCGAAGGCGACCAGGTTGAGGTTGACGGCGTTGAGCATCAGCTCGACCGACATCAGGACCAGGATCGCGTTGCGGCGGGCGAGGACGCCGTACAGGCCCGTGCAGAAGAGAAGGGCGGAGAGGACGGCGGGATAGGCGAGGTGCATCAGCGGGTGCCTTCCTTCTCGCTCCGGCCGGCCGGGGTGCCCTCGGCTGGGGCGCTCTCGGGCGCGGTCGCCGCGTCGGCCTTCGCCTTGCGGGACAGGACGATGGCGCCGACCAGGGCGGCGAGGAGGAGGACGGAGAGGGCCTCGAAGGGGAGGACCCAGTTCTGGAAGAGGCTCGCGCCGGTGGCCTCGGTGGAACCGGCGGCGGGGCCGTCCAGGTCGATCCAGGTCGTGCGGAAGGCGTCGACGACGACCCAGACCAGGGCGGCGGCCGCGGCGAGGGCCACGGTGAGGGCGGCCCAGCGGTTGCCCGAGTCGGCGTCCGGGGAGCGGCCGATCGGGGCCCTGGTGAGCATCAGTCCGAACAGGAGGAGGACGACGACGGAACCGACGTAGATGAGGACCTGCACCCAGGCGATGAACTCGGCGGTGAGCAGGAGGTACTCGACGGCCAGGCCGCCGAGGGTCACCACCAGCCACAGGGCGGCGTGCACCAGCTGCCGGGTGGTGACGGTGACGATCGCGGCGGCGAAGGTGACCAGGCCGACGAGGAGGAAGGCGATCTCGACGCCGGTCGGGGAGAGGAAGCCGTGGCTTTCGGCGGCCGAGGTGGTGGCGTGCGCTGCCGTGGTGGTGGCTTGTGCCGCTGTCGTGGCGGCTGCGGCCAGGGTCATTCCTGTCCCTCCTGCCCGTCCGCGGGCCGCTGCCTCGGCTGGTCGGTCTGCTGCCGGGAGTCGCCTGCCGGGCGGGTGGGGGCTTCCGCCGCGCGTGCCTGCTGGTCGGCGGCGGACTCGGTGGGCGCGGGCTGCTGCTGGGCAGCGAGCTTCTCGGCGGTCTTGCGGGCGGTGACGACTTCCTTCGGCTCCTCCGCGGCGGGGTCGAGGGCCGGCGGGGCCGGGACGGTCCACATCCACTCGCGGAGCTTGTCACGTTCGTGGGTGAGGTCGTGGATGTCGGTCTCGGCGTACTCGAACTCCGGGGACCAGAACAGGGCGTCGAAGGGACAGACCTCGATGCAGATACCGCAGTACATGCACAGGGAGAAGTCGATGGCGAAGCGGTCGAGGACGTTGCGGCTGCGCTCGCGGCCGCCGGGGGTCGCCGCCGGGACCGTCTCCTTGTGGGAGTCGATGTAGATGCACCAGTCCGGGCACTCGCGGGCGCACAGCATGCAGACCGTGCAGTTCTCCTCGAACAGGCCGATCACACCGCGGGTGCGGGGCGGGAGGTCGGGCTGGGCGTCCGGGTACTGCGCGGTGACGGACTTCTTCGTCATCGTGCGGAGGGTGACGGCCAGGCCCTTGGCGAGGCCGGAGCCGGGGATGGGGGCCATGGTTAGTTGATCACCACCTTGACGATGCCGGTGAGGGCGATCTGGGCGAGGGACAGGGGGACGAGGAGGGTCCAGGCGAGTTTCTGGAGCTGGTCCTCGCGCAGGCGCGGGTAGGTGACACGCAGCCAGATCACGAGGAAGGCGAGGACGGCGGTCTTCAGCAGGGTCCAGACCCAGCCGAGGCCGTCGGCACCCCAGGGGCCGTGCCAGCCGCCGAGGAAGAGGACGGTGGTGAGGCCGCACAGGACGACGATTCCGGCGTACTCGGCGAGGAGGAAGAGGGCGAAACGAAGGCCGGTGTACTCGGTGTACGCGCCGAAGATGATCTCCGAGTCCGCGACGGGCATGTCGAAGGGCGGGCGCTGGAGTTCGGCGAGGCCCGCAACGAAGAAGACGATCGCGCCCACGATCTGCCAGGGCAGCCACCACCACTCGAAGGCGTCGAGGATGCCGGGGAGCGAGACGGTGCCGGCCGCCATCGCCACCGAGGCGGCGGTGAGGAGCATCGGCAGTTCGTAGGCGAGGAGCTGGGCGGCGGTGCGAAGACCGCCGAGGAGGGAGAACTTGTTCGCGGACGCCCAGCCGGCCATGAGCGAGCCGAGGACGCCGACGCCCATGACGGCCAGGACGAAGAAGACGCCCGCGTCGATGACCTGGCCGACGGCTCCCTCGTCGGGGCCGATGGGGATGGCGAGCAGGACGAGGAGGTACGGCAGCAGGGCGACGGCGGGGGCCAGTTGGAAGATACGGCGGTCCGCGCCCGCGGGGACGATGTCCTCCTTCTGCGCGAACTTCACGCCGTCGGCGATCAGCTGGGCCCAGCCGTGGAAGCCGCCGGCGTACATGGGGCCGAGGCGGCCCTGCATGTGGGCCATGACCTTGTGTTCGGTCTGGCCGATGATCAGGGGAAAGGTGAGGAAGACGCCGAAGACGATCAGAAGTCGCAGGGTGACGTCGAGCGCGTCGTTCACCGCGTACCTCCTGTGGGGTCTTCGGGGTTGTCCGTGGGCTCTGGGGTCTCTGGGGTCTCTGTGGTCTCTGAGGGCTCGGGGGTCTCCGAGTCGCCCAAGGGCTCGGGGGTCGGCGACTGCGCGGTCTCGGGCGACGGTTCGGGTGCCGGTTCCGGTTCCGGTTCGTCGAAGGCCGGGCGGGCATGGTGCCAGGGGGCGTCCGAGCTGCGCGGAGTGCGGGCGGACCGGCCCGGCTGGCTGTCGCCTTGGCCGGACGCGGCGCGTTGGCTCGAACTGCCCTCCGATGCGCTGCGCGCGCGACGCGGTCCGGCCGACGGAGCCGGAGATTCGGCCTCGGCGGCGGGAGACTCCGGCTGCCCGGTGGCCGGCGTCTCGGTGCCGGGCGCCGCTGCTTCTGAACCGGTCGTCGGGGAGTCGGATCCCGGCGTCGGGGGCTCAGGGCGGGTCGCCGGGGATTCCGAGCCGCTGGGCGT
>KL569266.1:16837-17044 GCA_000715635.1 Streptomyces violaceus
CCGAGCCCTCAGCAGCCTGACTCGCCGAACCCTCCCCCGCCGTGCGGTTACGACGCGGCCCCGTCGGAGCCGAAGCAGGCGACTCCCCGGGCGGAGACTGACTCGCCGAACCCTCAGCAGCCTGACTCGCCGAACCCTCCGCCGCCGAACGCGCACGGCGCGGCGCAGCCGGAGCCTGAGGAGCCGCGTCACCGGCGGGCGCCCGGG
>KL569266.1:17266-18457 GCA_000715635.1 Streptomyces violaceus
CTCCCCCGCCGTGCGTGCCCGCCGCACGGGACGTTCGCCGGCAGCGCGGGCCGGGCGGTCGCCTGCTGCTCGGGCCGTGCCGCGGGTCGGGCGGGCCGGGGCCGGGGGGAGTTGGCCCTTCAGGGGGCCCCATTCGTTCGGGTCGGGGACGCCGGGTGGGAGCATCTGGCGGCGTTTGGGGCCGCCGTGTTCCGACTCGCCGGGTTCCTTCGCGCCGGGCCAGGCTTTGGCGACGCGTGAGGCCAGGACGAAGTCCTTGCGCAGGGGGTGGCCTTCGAAGCTGTCGGGCAGGAGCAGGTGGTCGAGTGCCGGGTGGCCTTCGAAGGCGATGCCGAACATCTCGTGCGTCTCGCGTTCGTGCCAGGCGGCGCCCGCGTAGACACCGACCGCGGAGGGCAGGGCGGGGGTCTCGTGCGGGATCGTCGTACGCAGGAGGAGGCGGCGGAGGGGAGACAGGGCCGCGATGTGGGCCGTGACGCGGAAGCCCGTGCCCGGTTCGTCGACCGCGCTCAGCCAGTCGAAGTAGGTGCAGCCGAGCCGGTCGCGGGCGGTCTCCAGGGCGGAGATCCAGGTCGCCGGCGGGACGTCGACCGTCAGGACCTCGTACGACTCCTCGGCCGTGGCGTCCGTACCGAAGAGTTCCCCGACGTCGGCGGGCAGCCAGCCGACCGCGGTCATCGTCCCTCCCCCGAGCCCTCGGACGGTGGCCGCACCAAGCCGCTCTGCAGCGCCGCCGCGGAGGGGCGTCCCGTGCCGTACCGCTCCCCCAGCGACTCGCGGGCGATCTTCTCCTGGAGCTTGAGGATGCCCTGGAGGAGCGCCTCGGGCCGGGGCGGGCAGCCGGGGACGTAGACGTCGACGGGGATGATCTGGTCGACGCCCTTGGTGACGGAGTACGAGTCCCAGTACGGGCCGCCGCAGTTGCTGCACGCGCCGAATGAGATGACGTACTTGGGCTCCGGCATCTGCTCGTAGAGGCGCTTCACCGCCGGCGCCATCTTGTCCGTGACCGTGCCGGAGACCACCATCAGGTCGGCCTGGCGCGGGCCCGGCGCGAACGGGATGACGCCGAGCCGGATGAAGTCGTGGCGGGCCATCGACGCGGCGATGAACTCGATCGCGCAGCAGGCAAGGCCGAAGTTGAAGACCCAGAGCGAGTAGCGGCGGCCCCAGTTGAGGATCACCTTCATC
>KL569266.1:18605-19639 GCA_000715635.1 Streptomyces violaceus
GCTCGGGTGCGAGGCGCGCTAGGGCGCCGAGCCGCTTCGGTTCCGGAAGCAGCACGGGTTCAGGGCCGGCGGGGGTCACGTCGGGGGTCACGTCCATGCCAGGACGCCCTTCTTGTATGCGTAGAGCAGGCCCACGGCCAGGAAGCCGAGGAAGATGAACATCTCCACCAGGGTCGCCGCCCCGTAGCCGGGGGCGGCGAAGACGGTCGCCCAGGGGAACAGGAAGATCGAGTCGACGGCGAAGATCACGTAGAGGAAGGCGTAGACGTAGTAGCGGACCTGGGTGTGGGCCCAGCCCTCGCCGACGGGGTCGACGCCGCATTCGTACGTCAGGAGCTTCTCGGGCGTGGGGACCACGGGCCGCAGCAGGCGGCCGGCCCCGAAGGCGACGGCGACGAACAGCACGCCGACCACGGCGAGCAGTCCGACGACCGAATAGGACTGGAAGTAGTCCGCCGCGACGACGGTCGTGGTGACGACGGTCGGTTCCGGCACGTCCGTCCCTCGCTCCCTTGAAACTCGGACCTGGTCCCGCGACGATCTCCCGGCTCACCCGGACGCCGCTGTTCGACGATCTGTACGCACGGGAGTCTAGGCCCTGATAAAGGCAGGGTAAGCAGCCCGTCACGCCCTGGCACAGGGGGGTGGGGTTTTCCTCAGTCGATCCTGGCGGTCCACCTCATGGCGCGGCTGCCCGCGGCCGGGCACGCTGACGCATATGACCGAACGCTTCCCGTCCACCGGCGCGAAGGCGGCCTCGACGACGGCCGGGCAGGACGACCGCCCGCCACCGCCCCGGTTCGCCTACGACCGGCACACCTGGAAGGAGATCGCGCACCTCCTGGCGAACCTTCCGGTCTCATTGCTCGGATTCACCTATGCCGTGACGGTGCTGTCCACCGGCTTCGGGCTGACCGTCACGGTGGTCGGGTTCCCGCTGCTCGCGGCCGGACTCCTGGGCGCGCGACAGCTGGGCAAGCTGGAGCGGGCGCGGGCCAGGGCGCTGCTCGGGGTGCGGGTGGACGAGCCGAGCC
>KL569266.1:19968-20175 GCA_000715635.1 Streptomyces violaceus
CCCGGTGGGCTGGCGTGCGGTGCTGTACGAGTTCATACGGCTGCCGTGGGGTGTCCTCACCTTCGCCATCACGCTGACCTCGTTGTTCGTGCTGTGGCCGGTGCTGCCGTTCATCGCGCGAGGGCTGGCCAACGCCGACCGGGCCATGGTGCGCGGGCTGCTGTCGCCCTCGGACGAGCTGGAGCGGCGCATCGCCGAGCTGGAGTC
>KL569267.1:0-783 GCA_000715635.1 Streptomyces violaceus
TGGCCGAGGCAGTCCGTGCCTCGGCCTCGGCACGCGCACGTGCCTGAGCGGCCACATCGCGTTCGCGTTCGGCCCGTGCCCGTGCGGCCGCCGCCAGGTCACGCTCGCGTTCGGCGATCGCCCGTTGCTCGGATGCGATCTTGGCCTGGCGCTGCGCCTCGATCCGCGCGTCGCGCGTCTTCTTGGCGTGGTCCCACACCTGCTTCTCGGCCTGCTCGGCCTCGATCCTGGCCTGGCGGGACTTGGCCGCCGCGTCCGCCGCGATCTTCGCCTGCTTGGCCGCCGCATCGGCGAGCCGGGCCGCCGCCTTCGCGTGCTCCTCGGCGTTCTCCCGCCACTTGGCGGCCTGCCGGGCGTGCAATTCGGCCTGGTTCTTGGAGTTCAGCCCGGCGGCATCGGCGGCCGTTGCCTCCACCGCTTGCTGCGCGGTGGCCGCCGCCTTGGCCGCCGCGTCCGCCGCACCCGCGATACCGGAGGCGACCTCCGACCACTGGACACCGTGGGTGAGCCCCGTCTCGACCAGGACATCGGCCTGCACCTTGGCCTGGCCCGCCGCCACCTGCGCCTGCTTGGCCGCGTCCTCGGCGATACCGACCTGCCGGGCGATCTCGGTCTTGACCGGCCCGTAGTCGGACAGGCGCTTGCCGGCCCGGTCGGCGGCGAGCATCCGGTCGGCCTCGCGGGACTGCGCGCCCGCCGCGCTCATCGCGTTCGACGCGGTCTTGAGCGCCTTGACCGCGTTGCCGTGTGCGGCGATCAGCTTGGTACGGGCACCGGCGGCCG
>KL569267.1:941-2837 GCA_000715635.1 Streptomyces violaceus
TTCTCCGCCAGCTCGCGCAGCCGCTCCGCCGCCTCCAGCGCCTCCTTCTGCGCCTTCTCGTGCGCGGCCCGGTCATCCGCGTCCTTCTGCGCGGCGACCAGATAGCCCTTCTCCAGAAACTCGGCGATCACCTTGTCGTCGCCCGTTGCCAGGGCGGCCTGTGCGGTCCGCTTCACCTCCGGACCACCGACTGCGACGAGCATCTCGACCCGCTTGCGGTTCTCCGCCGCGCGTTCCTTGTCGTTCTGCTCCGTCGCCTTGTCCCGCTGCCGCGCGATCTCGGCGCCGAAGGCCAGGAAATCGGCGCGGTCGCGGGCCGTGCCCTTCAGAACCCGCTCGACCTCCGCGTTGAAGAACGGGCCGCCCGTGCCGCGCAGCGCCTCGATATGGCGGCGGTTGGCGACATCGGCCGCGTCCCTCTTGTCCTTGGCGCGCTGTCGCGCCTCGGCTTCTCCACGCTCCAAAAAGTCCCGGATCGCGTTGGGGTCCGTACTCTCCAACGCCTTCTTGGCGGCCTCGCGGACTTCCTCCTCCTCGTCGAACTCCGCGAAGTCCTCCACTAATTGCCGGTCGCGGTCCGCACTGATCTCGTCCAGAGCAGAATGTGCCGGCGCCGGATCGGTCGCCGTCTTCGGTAATCCGGCCAGAATCCGAGTCAGTTCGACCCTGTGACCGGACTTCTCCGGTGTGACGGCACGGGCTTCCCCGGCGACACCACCGAGGACAGCCAGGGCCATGACGGTGGACACCGCCTTGCCCATCATTCCGGGCACACGCCAGCGTAATGTTCCGGATCTCGGCCGGAATCTTCCCCTCACGGGAACTCCTTCAATAAGCGGACAGGCCAAAGGAATTCGGCCAAAAAAAGCCCCTGCCCTCAATACGCGGGCAGGGGTGACCGGGACCTCGGCGGCGAAGCCGGCAGCAATGGGCGGCTTCCGTAGGGCCGTCGGCCCGGTGGGCGGGCCCCGCGCGGTGTGCGCCGGGCCCGCGGCGTCAGCCCTTGACGCGGTTCTCGCTGTCCCGGGCCCGGTCTGCCATGTCCTTCCAGAAGGCGGCCGTCAGGGCGGCCTCCGTCTGCTCCGCGGCCCAGTCGCCCTGCCGGGCCTCGGCCGGCGCGGTGATCTTCTCCCAGATGGCGTCCGCGCTCTCCTTGGACAGCCGGGCGATGTTCTGCCAGCTCTCCGCCTGCGCCCTGGCCGCCTCCTGCTCGGCCAGCCAAGCCTTCTGGGCGCCGTTCGCGTGCTCGGCGACCGCCCGCCAAGCCAGCTCGGCCTCGGCACGCGCCTTCGCCGCGTCGGCCGACGACTTCAACGCCTCCTCGGCGGCCACCGCCTGCGCGACCAGCAACGACAGCACGTGCTGGCGCCGTACCTCCCCGTCCGCCACCCGAAGCCGGTACGCCTCCACGTCCAACGCCGCGCCCGTCGCCCAGCCGTAGCCGAAGAACTCCGCGACGTCCGCGTCCGAGGAGCCGGAGCGCAGCGCCCACTGCGCCGCCACCCGCACCTGCTCGCCCGGATCGCCCTCCGCGACCGCCCGCACGAAGGCACGGTCCTTCTCGGCCACCTCCAGACGGCGCTGCGCATCAGCCTCCCGCATCACGCGGTCACGCTGCTGCGCCTCGGCGTAGCCGGTCTTCACGAACGCGGCCCGATCGGCGTCGGTGCCCTTCAGTGCCCGCTCGGCAGCCGATCGGACCTGCGGGGAGAACGCCGCCGGATGCGTGCTCACCACCCGCTCGCAGAACGCCCGGTTCCGTGACCGCGCGTCACGCAGGCGCTGCTTCGCCGCGTCGTAACCGCCCCCGGGGGCCAGCCACTCCGCGATCGCGGCGTCGCCCCGCGTACTGCGCAGCGCGTTCCACGCCGACGTACGGATCTCCGCGGGCAGACC
>KL569267.1:3096-5015 GCA_000715635.1 Streptomyces violaceus
TCAGAGATGTGTATAAGAGACAGCCAGTACCCCGACCACCAGCGCGGACACGGCCCATCTCTGACGTCTCACGCCGTGACCGGCGGAATCTGCCACCACTCCTGCCCTCTCCCCTTGGCGGGTACGTGCACCGTCGTTCGTCGTTCCGAGTTCGCTCGCGCGCGACGCCGGCGTCGGCGCACCGGCGCCGGCATCCGCTTCGATGTCTCGTCAGGGCGCCAGCGGTGCGGCGATGCGCCAGGCCGCCGGACGCACCGGCTGGGCTTCGCCCGGCACCCCACCGGGCAGGGGGAAGGAGAATTCGGATCGGGCGTAGACCTCCGTCGTCGTGGGCGCGAGCCAGTTCACGCCGCTACCGGCGGCCTGCGTGAAGGACACACCGTTGAGCGGCGTGGGCAGCGGACGCGCAGGGAACGGCCGGGTGCACCACGTGGCACTCTTCCGGAACGTGGCACTCCGGTCGTCCGCGGCGATCTCCACGCGCAGTCCGTTCTTCTCGGCCTTGCCGCTCCTGATGTAGTAGCCGGGCTTGCGCACGGACTCGAAGGAGTAGCAGCCGGGCTGGCTCGCGAGGGAGGGCACGATGACCCAGGTGGCGTCCTCGCGGTCGGCCAGTGCGCTGCTGCTCTTGAGCGTGTCGTTGAGAACGACCTTCCCCCGGTCCGCGCTGGTCTGGCGCGCGTACTCACCGTCTCCCCACGCCCTGAGGGACTGGCGCTTGAGCCGGTACTGGGTGTCCGCTTTCAGGAAGACGGCGACGTCGTCATCGCTGCCGGCCAGGGCCTTCTTGGCAGCGGCGGCCAGGTTGGGGTTGACTCCGCCGTTCTCGGCGGCGGCCTGTATCTGGAGGGCGAGCTTGCGGTTCGCCTCGGCGAGCTTCTTGCGCCGGTTCTCGTCGTCGCGCTTGTACGCGGCGTCGGCGCCGGTGTGGATGTACGCCTTCCACACGGCCGGGTCGGAGCTGCGGGTGGCCCGCTGCCCTTCGGCATACAGCTCGGTGCCGTGCAGGTCGGTGGCGGCCAGGCGCAGCAGCTCGCGGATGAAGTTGTCGTCGCTCAGCCCGAGCATGGCCTCGGAGGGAGTGATACGGAACAGGGCCGCGGCGTTCTTGCGCGCGGCGAGCTCCTTGCGGCGCTCGGCCTCCAAGCGGTCCTTCTCGGCCAGGTCCTCCAGTTCCTTGGCCACGTCCCGCTTGTGCGCCTCGCGGGCGCCGTTGACGATGAACTCCCGCCAGTCCTCCGGCTCACCCACCAGTGCCTGCAGTGCCGCGGCCCGCACCTCGGGACCGGACGCCTCGTGCTTGGCGACGGCCCGGATGAAGTTGTCGTCGCTGAGGGCCAGCAGTTCGGGAGTGCTGGGGATGCCGATGGTGAGCAGGACCTGGGACTTGGCCAACCGAGCCGCCCGCTCGGCCTCGGCCTTCTCCCGCTCGCGCTGCTGGTCGAGCCGGTACGCCTCATGAACGCCGGTCACGATGAAGCTCACGTGATCTTGGGCGTCCGTGCTGGCCATCGCCTGCTCGGCGGCGGTGCGCACCGCATCCAGTCTCTCGCCCGAGTCACTGGCCTTCTGCCACAGAGCGTGGATGAAGTCGTAGTCGCTGAGCAGGAGCACCTCTGCGGTCGGGTCGAGACGCACCACGGCCGCGGCCTCGACACGCTGGGCGTCGGTCGTCCCGATGCCCGCCGCACGGGCCGCGACATCCGTCGCGGCGACGTCCGACGCACTGTCGGCGACCGCACCCGGCGCGACGGCGCCGGCGACGGCCGCGAGGGCGGTTGCGGTCACGAGGCCGCGTGCCATGATCCGCCCCACACGTGCGGAAGCGATGTGCTTGTTGTTCATGGGTGTAAAGAAACCTTTCTGCCGCCACGTACGGGCAGCCCGTCAAATGAGCAGGGCGGGGCAGGGGATGCGGC
>KL569267.1:5231-6329 GCA_000715635.1 Streptomyces violaceus
GGAGTATGCGGACGGGGTGCGTCGCCGGTCGTCGCCGACCCGCACTCGTACGCCGCCGATCAGTGATACGCAGACGCGAAGTTGAAAACCCTGAATCAGACGGCGCCCTCGAGCAACCGGAAATACGAGGTCCAGAGAAAACAGCCAGTCCGAAAAACGCTGAAGCGTCACAGGAAAAGGAACATGCCTACCGCGCCACGGGCCGAAGACGCACTCGGCAGCACAGCAGTACAGACGTCCACATTTTGAGTTCCCCCACAAATAAGAGCACCTAGGGAGCGCCCGGTCCGCCGAAGCATCACTGCCCCTTTGGTCCCCTCCGGCACGCTGCCCGGCCAGCTGGTCAGGCTGGCCGGGCAAGACGTTAACCCACTTTCGCCGAGCCACGCAATGATTTTGTTCCGCTGCGAATGAGGGCGGTTTGGCGATGAGCAGAAACAAGCCGATTCTGAAAACTCTGCACTCAGCAGAAACGTCTAGGAAGCCCGGTCCACCAGAGCCGCCGGAGGCTCGTCGTCCATTTCGAAGGCCATCGGGAAGGGCGCGTGACCGGCCAGCCGGAACCAGCGCACCTTGCGGTGCCGGCGCAGGGCCCGGGCCGCCCGTACGGCGTCGTTGTGGAAGCGCCGGGCCATCGGCACCCTGCGGACTGCCTCGGTGAGCTCCCGGGCCGCTTCCTCCCCCCCGGGCGCCTCGCGTACCGCTTCCACCTGCGCGGATTCGGCGAACACGGCGCGCAGTGCCTGACTCAGCTCGCTCTCGGAGACCTCCCGCTGTTCCTCCTCGGCCTGCCGGGCGGCGTGGGCGGCCTCGTAGAGGACGATCGAGGCGGCCGGGTCGAGCACTCCGGAGGTGGCCAGTTCCTGGGCGACGGAGGCGCGGCGGAGCAGCTGTGCGTCGAGCGCGGCGCGTGCGGCGTCGATGCGCGCGTGCAGCCGGTCGAGCCGCCCGGCCGTCCAGCTCAGGTACAGGCCGATCACCACGAGGGCGACGAGGATCCAGATGAGGGTTGCGGTCACGGCCCAGAGGCTACCGGTGCGCTCACCCGGGATTGCGGGGTGTCGTACCGGGGGTGTTCGGGACGCTGCCGGCGCAGCC
>KL569267.1:6649-8595 GCA_000715635.1 Streptomyces violaceus
CGCCCGCCGTCACCGTCTCGTAGACGGAGAGGATGTCCGCGCCGACGGTCGACCAGTCGAAGCGCCGTACATGCGCGCTCCCCCGCTCACGCAGCTCCGCGAGCCGCGCCGGGTCCTCCAGCAGGCGGACAGCGGCGTCGGCCAGGGCGTCGGCGTCCTCGTTCGGGAAGAGTTCGCCGGCCGCTCCCCGGTCCAGGACCTGCGCGAAGGCGTCCAGGTCGGAGGCGAGGACCGGGGCTCCGGCGGACATGGCCTCGACCAGGATGATGCCGAAGCTCTCGCCGCCGGTGTTGGGCGCGACATACAGGTCGACGCTGCACAGGAAGCGCGCCTTGTCCTCGTCGCTGACCATGCCGAGGAACTCGACGCGGGAGCGCAGCTCAGCCGGGAGGGTCTCCACCGCCTCCTTCTCGTCGCCGCGCCCGGCGACCAGCAGCCGGGTCTGCGGGCGCGCGGCGAGGATCTTCGGCAGGGCCTTCATGAGCACCGGCAGCCCCTTGCGGGGCTCGTCGATGCGCCCGATGAAGCCGATCGTGTCGCCCTGCCACTCGGCCTTGGGCTCGGCCTCGGCGAAGAAGTCGACGTCGACGCCGTTCGGGATCACCACCGCGTCCCCGCCGAGGTGCTCCACCAGCGTGCGCCGGGCGTACTCGCTCACCGCGATCCGCGCGCTGATCTTCTCCAGGGCGGCCTGGAGGATCGAGTACGCGGCGATCATGGCCCGGGAGCGCGGGTTGGACGTGTGGAACGTGGCGACGATCGGGCCCTGCGCCGCCCAGCAGGTCAGCAGGCCCAGCGAGGGCGACGTCGGCTCGTGGATGTGGATCACGTCGAACGCGCCGTCGTGCAGCCACCGGCGCACCCGGGCCGCCGAGAGGAAGCCGAAGTTCAGCCGGGCCACCGAGCCGTTGTACGGCACCGGAACCGCGCGCCCGGCCGAGACGACGTACGGCGGCAGCGGGGTGTCGTCGTCCGCCGGGGCGAGGACGGACACCTCGTGGCCTAGGCGGATGAAGTACTCGGCCAGGTCACGGATGTGGAACTGGACGCCGCCCGGTACGTCCCAGGAGTACGGGCAGACGATGCCGATCCTCACGTGGATCCCTTCGCTGGATCGAGGTCGGCGAGCCACAAGCGCTGCAGCATGTGCCAGTCCTCCGGATGGTCGGCGATCCCCGTGGCGAAGGTGTCGGCCAGCGCCTGTGTCATGACAGACGTCTTCTCGGCGCGCGTGCCTGACTCGGGCACCTCGACCGGCGGGTGGACGCGGCCCTGCATCACGGGCGAGTCGTCGTACCAGAGCGTGACGGGAAGCAGCAGGGCACCCGTCTGCTGGCCGAGCAGGGCCGGTCCGGCCGGCATCCTGGCGGTGTCGCCGAAGAAGTCGACCTCGACGCCGGAGGCGGACAGGTCGCGGTCGGCGACCAGGCAGACCAGACCGCCGTCGCGCAGCCGCCGGGCCAGGGTGCCGAAGGCGGTGCCGCCGCTGTGCGGCAGGACCTCCATGCCGAGGCCCTCGCGGTAGGCGACGAACCGGTCGTAGAGCGTCTCCGGCTTCAGGCGCTCGGCCACCGTCGTGAACGGGATGCCCAGCTCGGTGGTGACCCAGGCGCCGGCGAGGTCCCAGTTGCCCAGGTGCGGCAGGGCGAGTATGACGCCCTTGCCGGATGCCATGCCCTCGGTGACGTAGTGGATGTCCTTGACGGCGAAGCCGCTCTTGATCCGCTCCTTGCTCCAGGCGGGGAGCCGGAAGGACTCCATCCAGTAGCGCAGGTAGGAGCGCATGCCCGCGCGGGAGAGCTCGGCCAGCCGCTCGGGGCCGGCGTCGGGCACCACGCGCGCGTAGTTGCTCTCCAGGCGCTGTACGCCCTTGCCGCGCTGCTTCCAGGTGAGGTCGGCGATGGTGCGCCCGAGCCGTACGGCGACCGGCTCCTGTCTCTTATACA
>KL569267.1:8750-12057 GCA_000715635.1 Streptomyces violaceus
GGCTCGGGGAGCTTCCTGACCGTGCTCCAGCCGAGGCCGTACAGCGCGTCCGTCAGCCGGTCCTGTGCGTTCACGTGGCCGCCTCGCTCCCGTGAGAGGCGTTGTGCTGCTTGCCCTCATTGTCCTGCGCGGCCGCCTCGGCCTCGGCGGACTCCCGGCGGACCGTGACGACCCGCTGGATCAGCGTGACGAGGCTGCCCACGGCGACGATCCACAGGGCGATGGGCAGCAGGTACTGGATGCCGGGCACACCGAAGGCGTGCAGGCCCGCGAGCCCGGCCGCGACCAGCGAGATCACCAGCCGCTCGGCCCGCTCGACGAGCCCGTTGACGGCGACCGGCAGACCGATCGACTCACCGCGGGCCTTGGTGTACGACACCACCTGGCCGCTGGCCAGGCAGAAGATCGAGACGGCGCACAGGACGAGGTCGTCGCCGCCCCCGGCGTACCAGAGGATGAAGCCACCGAAGATCGCGCCGTCGGCGACCCGGTCGAGCGTGGAGTCCAGGAAGGCGCCCCAGCGGCTGGAGCGGCCGAGCTGGCGGGCCATGTTTCCGTCGACGAGGTCCGAGAAGACGAAGAGTGTGATCACGACCGTGCCCCAGAAGAACTCGCCCATGGGGTAGAAGACCAGCGCGCCCGCGACCACGCCGGCGGTGCCGATGAGCGTGACGGCGTCGGGGCTGACGCCCAGCCGGATGAGAAACGCGGCGAACGGTGTGAGGACACGCGTGAAGAATGCACGCGCGTACTTGTTCAGCATGGCCTTCCCGAGGGTCGGTGTCGCCGCATGGCCCCTGCTGGCCACCGGCTGGCCCATCGTAGCCACGCGCGCGTGTGGGCGAGGGGCGGGCACCCGGACCCCTTCGGGGGATCCGGCGAGCCGCTGGTGGGCGGCGCCATCGCGTCCTTCGTATGGACGCACCGTGACGGGAGTGGGAAGGTCGAATGACCGCGGGCGTCGCCGGAGCCGCCATGCACGCGGATCCCGCGTGTCCGCGCCCACAGTGACCTCACCGTGCACGGGAGGCAGGATCATGGGCGACAAAGGACAGACACACCCTGGGGCCGCCGGCAGGGCACGAGCGGCCGACCACCCTCAGTCCGTACGGAATGTGGTGCTGGTCGGCCACTCCGGATCGGGCAAGACCACGTTGGTGGAGGCCCTCGCGCTCACAGCGGGGGCGGTGAACCGGGCGGGCCGTGTGGAGGACGGCGGCACCGTCTCCGACTACGACGAGATCGAGCACCGGCAGCAGCGCTCGGTGCAGCTCTCCCTGGTGCCCGTCGAGTGGGACGGCATCAAGGTCAATGTCCTCGACACCCCCGGATACGCCGACTTCGTCGGTGAGCTCAGGGCCGGTCTGCGAGCGGCGGACGCGGCCCTCTTCGTCGTCTCGGCCTCGGACGGCGTGGACGGCTCGACCCGCATGGTGTGGGAGGAGTGCGCGGCCGTGGGCATGCCCCGGGCCATCGTCGTCACGCACCTGGAGGCGGCGCGCGCCGACTTCGAGGAGATGACGCGGATCTGCGCGGAGGCCTTCGGCGCGGACGACCCCGACGCAGTGCTGCCGCTCTACCTGCCGCTGCACGGCCCGCAGGCGCCCGACGGGCACGCGCCCGTGACCGGGCTGATAGGCCTGCTGTCGCAGAAGCTGTTCGACTACTCGACCGGCGAGCGCAAGGAGTCCGAGCCGGGCGAGGGCGAGCTGCCGCTGATCGAGGAGGCCCGCAACCGGCTGATCGAGGGGATCATCTCGGAGAGCGAGGACGAGACCCTCATGGACCGCTATCTCGGCGGGGAACAGGTCGACGTCGGAACGCTGATCGAGGACTTGGAGCGGGCCGTCGCGCGCGGGGTCTTCTTCCCCGTCCTGGCCGCCGCCCCCGCGCCCGACGGCGCCCGGCAGGGGCTCGGCACGGTGGAGGTGCTGGAGCTGATCACGCGGGGCTTCCCGACGCCGCTGGAGCACGAGACGGTGCGGGTGACGACGATCGACGGCAAGCCGCGCGAGCTCAAGCCGTGCGACCCGGACGCGCCGTTGGTCGCCGAGGTCGTGAAGACCTCCTCCGACCCGTACGTCGGCCGGCTGTCGCTGATCCGCCTGTTCTCCGGCACCCTGCGCGCCGACCAGACGGTCCACGTCTCCGGGCACGGACTGGCCGACCGCGGACACGAGGACCACGACGTCGACGAGCGGATCGGCGCCCTGTCCACGCCGTTCGGCAAGCAGCAGCGTCCGGTGTCGCACGTCATCGCGGGCGACCTGGCGTGCGTGGCCAAGCTGAGCCGCGCCGAGACCGGTGACACCCTGTCCGCCAAGGACGATCCGCTGCTCATGGAGCCGTGGCAGATGCCCGACCCGCTGCTGCCGCTGGCCATCCAGGCGCACAGCAAGCCGGACGAGGACAAGCTCTCGCAGGGGCTGGCCCGGCTGGTGGCCGAGGACCCGACGATGCGGCTCGAACAGAACCAGGACACCCACCAGGTGGTCCTGTGGTGCCTGGGCGAGGCGCACGCCGACGTGGCCCTGGAGCGGCTGCGCAGCCGGTACGGCGTCCAGGTCGACGTCGTGCCGCACAAGGTGTCCCTGCGCGAGACCTTCGCGGTCAAGTCGGGCGGACGCGGCCGGCATGTCAAGCAGTCCGGCGGGCACGGGCAGTTCGCGATCTGCGAGATCGAGGTCGAGCCGCTGCCCGGCGGGTCCGGCATCGAGTTCGTCGACAAGGTCGTGGGCGGCGCGGTGCCCCGGCAGTTCATCCCGTCGGTGGAGAAGGGCATACGGGCCCAGGCGGCCAAGGGAGTAGCGGCCGGCTACCCGCTCCTCGACGTACGGGTGACCCTCCTGGACGGCAAGGCGCACTCGGTGGACTCCTCCGACGCCGCCTTCCAGACGGCCGGGGCGCTCGCGCTGCGGGAGGCCGCGGCCGACGCGAAGATTCATCTGCTGGAGCCGGTGGCCGAGGTGTCGGTGCTGGTCGGTGACGACTTCGTGGGCGCCGTGATGAGCGACCTGTCGGGGCGGCGCGGCCGGGTGCTCGGCACCGAGCAGACACCCGGCGGGCGCACCCTGATCCGGGCCGAGGTGCCCGAGATCGAGATCGGCCGGTACGCGATCGACCTGCGGTCGATGGCGCACGGCACTGCGGGGTTCAGCCGTCGGTACGCGCGGCACGAGCCGATGCCGCAGCAGGTCGCGGACCGGGTGCGTGAAGAGGAGCGCAAGGCCTCGTAGTTCGCGCCCGGAGCCACCAAGTGGCCCTCGTGAGGGCTTCCCTCCGTCTGTCTCTTATACACATCTCTGAT
>KL569267.1:12251-13751 GCA_000715635.1 Streptomyces violaceus
CCGCCCGCCGACGGATGTCGGTGCGTGCGGATACGCTGATGACCTGATCAACAGGTGTGCGGAGCGCGGAAGTCGGGAAGGCCGCAGATGCGGATGCGGCAGCGATGGGGGCGGCAGTGACAGACGGATTCGACTTCAGCCCAGGGGCCCAGGTGCCTTTGGCGGGTTCGGCTGGGCAGACGGCGGCGACCTACGCACTGGCCGCGGCGGCGTACCGGGACGACGAGGTCACCAAGATCCTGAACGCCGACAACGAGTGGCACCAGTCCAAGGTGAAACCGCCGCGCCCCTGGGCGAAGATCTTCCGTCCCAGGTTCGGCGAGGCCTTTTCCCGCGCCATCATCGACCGGATGCTGGGTGCGGGGCGCAACCCCGTCATCCAGTCCTTCGGCATCGAACCCCAGGTCGTCGTGGAGCACTGCCTGGCGGCCCACCGCATCCGCCGCGACCGAGACAACTGGCTCTCGGCGATCACGGTCATCTGCGGGGTGCTCTTCCTGCCGGGCTTCCTCGTGTGGCTGCTGGTGTTCACGCTGCGCACCACCATGGCCAAGCGCGAGGACAAGCGCGCCGGCGCCCTCGCCACGACCCTGCTGGTCGCGGTGGGCGCGCTCGCCGTGCTGTTCCTGATCAAAATGCCCTTCACGGGATTCTGGGCCCTGTACGGGCGCGCGGCGATCATCATGCCGGTCGTCGGCTGGTTCTGGGCCAAGCAGATCTGCGAGCGGACGGCCCGTGACCTGCGGGAGCGCTGGTCGAGCCTGCTGTCGGGCGGCGGCGTGGGCGCCAAGATCCCCGAAGCCGTTCCGGGCAACCCGGGCGACGCGGCCGAGCAGGTGCGCAAGGAGCTGGCCCGCCTCGGCGCGGAGCAGCGGTCCAACTCGGTCTTCTACGCCGGCCCCAAGGGCATACTCGGCATGGGCACGCGGTGGGGCAGCTGGCAGCTGGCCGAGGAGCTGGTCTCCGCCGATCCGGACAAGGAGTTCCACCCCTTCCGCAGCTGGGACGTCATCGTGGCGATCCAGGGCGGCCTGGGCATGCTGGAGCGCACGTCCATCAACACCGGCGGCTTCCCCAAGCCGTCCATCACGCACTGGATCGTCACGCCGATCGGCGAGAAGGCGACGGAAGTGTCCCGGCCGAGCGGCACGGACGTCGACGCGTACACGGTCCGGACGCACGCCATACAGGACATCTGCAACAAGCAGCAGTTCGGCAGCGGCGACCGGCACTACCTCGGCGTGCAGTGGACCCTCTGGGACGGCCATCTGGTGATCACGATGCTGATCACGGTGACCGTGCTCCACGACACCCTGCGCATCGAGGTCACCGGACACGCCCTGGGGCCGGTCAACCCGCTGTTCAACGAGAAGCCGGCGGCCAAGGAGAAGGCGGTGCAGAAGGCTCTCCGGTTCTGGGAGACCCGCACCGTGAAGCTCCCCCTGATCGACGCCGACGAGGTGGTACGGCTGGCCGCGCGCGCCCCGCTGACCTGGTACC
>KL569267.1:13974-14332 GCA_000715635.1 Streptomyces violaceus
GGCTCGGCGGCAGTCTGACGCTCCCGGAGCCGTTCGGTCTGCGGCATGCCTGGGCCGACCAGCCGTGGCGGCACCGCTTCATGGCCGACGACGCGTTGCGGGCGGCTACGCCTGTGCTGCGTGTGGTGCATGCGGCGGCGCTGAAGGTGCTGCGGGAGAACGGGGTGGATGTGGAGAAGTTCGGGTCCAGGTCGGCGGCGCTGAGTGGGGCGGTGCAGGAGGCTTCGCCAAAGAAGGCCGACGTCTACGACGCGTAAGCCTCCGGCGGTCGGGCCGATCATCCGCGGGCAGGTGGGGTTGGTGTCCCTGGGGGCTGCGCCCCCAGACCCCCATCGGCCTGAACGGCCTCGTCCTCAAA
>KL569267.1:14599-18039 GCA_000715635.1 Streptomyces violaceus
CTGCGGCAGCACCCGCGTATGTCCCACCACCGGCATGAAGTTCGTGTCCCCGCCCCAGCGCGGCACGATGTGCTGGTGCAGGTGCGCCGCGATTCCCGCGCCCGCGACCGTGCCCTGGTTCATGCCGATGTTGAAGCCGTGCGCGCCGGAGGCGGTGCGCAGGGCCGTCATGGCCTGCTTGGTGAGTTCGCCGAGTTCGGCGGTCTCCCCCGCCGTGAGGTCGGTGTAGTCGGCGACGTGCCGGTAGGGCACGGTCATCAGGTGACCGCCGTTGTACGGGTAGAGGTTGAGCACCGCGTAGACCTGCTCGCCGCGCCGGACGACGAGCCCGTCCTCGTCGGACTTGGCCGGGATCGAGCAGAAGGGGCAGCCGTCGCCGGCGCCCGGGCCGGTCGGCTTGTTCTCGCCCTGGATGTAGGCCATCCGATGGGGCGTCCACAGACGCTGGAACGCGTCCTGCGTCCCTACTCCCAGCTGCTGCTCCGGCTCACTCGTCATGCAGTGCAGCATATGGCGTCGAGCTGGGGGGACGGCAAAGGCCCCCGGGATCTCCCCGGGGGCCCGTGCACCGTCTGATCAGACCTGAGCGCGCTCCTCGACGACCTTCAGGATCTTCGCGATGGCCTCGTCGAAGGGGATGCCGTTCTCCTGCGAGCCGTCGCGGTAGCGGAAGGACACGGACTCGTGGGACATGTCCTCGTCGCCCGCGATGACCATGAAGGGCACCTTCTGCTTCTGGGCGTTGCGGATCTTCTTCTGCATGCGGTCGGAGGAGGAGTCGACCTCGACGCGCAGGCCCTTCTTCTTGGCCGCGGCGGCGAACTTCTCCAGGTACTCCACGTGTGCGTCGCCGATCGGGATGCCGACCGCCTGGACAGGGGCCAGCCACGCCGGGAAGGCGCCCGCGTAGTGCTCCAGGAGCACCGCGAAGAAGCGCTCGATCGAGCCGAACAGCGCGCGGTGGATCATGACGGGACGCTGCTTGGCGCCGTCCGGGCCCGTGTACTCCAGGTCGAAGCGCTCCGGCAGGTTGAAGTCGAGCTGGATGGTCGACATCTGCCAGGTGCGGCCGATGGCGTCCTTCGTCTGCACGGAGATCTTCGGGCCGTAGAAGGCGGCACCGCCCGGGTCGGGGACGAGCGGCAGGCCCTGCTTCTCGGCGACCTGGCGCAGGGTCTCCGTGGCCTCTTCCCAGGCCTCGTCCGAGCCGACGAACTTCTCCGGGTCCTTGGTGGACAGCTCCAGGTAGAAGTCGGTCAGGCCGTAGTCGCGCAGCAGGCCGAGGACGAAGGTGAGCGTCTTGTCGAGCTCCTCCGACATCTGCTCGCGGGTGCAGTAGATGTGCGCGTCGTCCTGGGTGAAGCCGCGGGCCCGGGTCAGGCCGTGCACGACGCCCGACTTCTCGTACCGGTACACCGTCCCGAACTCGAAGAGGCGCAGCGGCAGTTCACGGTAGGAACGCCCGCGCGCGTCGAAGATCAGGTTGTGCATCGGGCAGTTCATGGGCTTGAGGTAGTAGTCCACGCCCTCGTCGAGCTGCATGGGCGGGTACATGCCGTCGGCGTACCAGTCCAGGTGGCCCGAGGTCTCGAAGAGCTTCCCCTTCGTCGCGTGCGGGGTGTAGACGAACTCGTAGCCCTCTTCCTCGTGGCGGCGCCGCGAGTAGTCCTCCATGACCCGGCGGATGATGCCGCCCTTGGGGTGGAAGACGGCGAGGCCGGAGCCGATCTGCTCCGGGACGGAGAACAGGTCCAGCTCGCTGCCGAGCTTGCGGTGGTCGCGCTTCTCGGCCTCGGCGAGGAACTCCAGGTGCGCCTTCAGCTCGTCCTTGGTGGGCCAGGCGGTGCCGTAGATGCGCTGGAGCATGGGGTTCTTCTCGCTGCCGCGCCAGTAGGCGGCGGCGTTGCGCATCAGCTTGAACGCCGGGATCGCTCGGGTCGACGGCAGGTGGGGGCCTCGGCAGAGGTCCTTCCAGCACAGGTCGCCGGTCTTGGCGTCCAGGTTGTCGTAGATCGTCAGCTCACCGGCGCCGACCTCGACGTCCGCGCCGTCGTCGGACGAGGCGGAGCCCTTGAGGCCGATCAGCTCCAGCTTGTAGGGCTCGCCGGCCAGCTCCTCGCGGGCGGCGTCGTCGGTGACGACACGGCGGGAGAACTTCTGCCCGCGCTTCTGGATCTCCTGCATCTTCTTCTCGATGGCCTTGAGATCCTCGGGCGTGAACGGCTTCTCGACGTCGAAGTCGTAGTAGAAGCCGTCCTTGACGGGCGGGCCGATGCCGAGCTTGGCCTCGGGGAAGAGCTCCTGTACGGCCTGCGCCATGACGTGCGCGGTGGAGTGGCGCAGGATGTTCAGGCCGTCCTCGGAGGAGATCTCGACGCCCTCGACCTCGTCGCCCTCGGACAGGGCGTACGACAGGTCCCTGAGCTCGCCGGCCACGCGCGCGGCGACGATCGAGCGCTCGCCGGCAAAGAGCTCGGCGGCCGTAGTGCCCGTCGTCACCACGCGTTCTTCCCGCTCGGAATCGCGCTGGATGATCACACGGACGTCTGACACCGGTCTCTCCTGACTGAAGGGGGCTGCGGCGCCATACGGGAGCGCGCACGAGTATGGATCGTACCGACCCCGGACCGCCCACCGCGAAATCAGTCCTCGCGGTCCCCGCTATCGCCTCCGCAGGCCTCCTCGAAGAAGGCCGCCATCCCGGCGTTCTCCTGGAGCGCCTTCATCAGCCGGTCCCGTTCGGCGTCGTCGACCTGCACCGGTACGACGCCGTGGGCACCGGTCAGGCGCCGGAAACCGCCCTGGCTCTCCAGCCGCCCCTGCACCCGCACCGGCAGTCCGACGAGGTGGGCGTGCCCGGCGATCCGGTACGCCTCCTCGTCCAGGGTGATCCGGACGTTCGGGACCTCGGCCCCGGCCAGTACGCGCAGCCGTACGGTGCCCTCGCCGCGCGGCCCCGACCTGCGCAGCCGCACCACCGCTCCGGTGATCCGTACCGGCACGGCGGGTTCCTCGCGCAGATAGCGGGCGCCCGCCTCGCGCAGGACCGGCAGGTCGCCGGGCGAGAACTCGACGGGCTCGGCGGAGGGCGCGCAGCCCTCCGGCACACCGGCCGCCGGGGCCCACTCGACGGCGATCCGGGCGCCCTCCGTGCCCCGGACGAGGGCGACCAGGGCCTCGGTGAGCTCATGGCTCACCCCTGCCTCGACCGCGGCGTCGAAGGCGTCCATGCCGCCCGTGGCGCGCTGGTAGTCGATGGCCTCACGGGCGGCGTACAGCGCCTGGTGGAGGCGTACGGCCACGGGGCGGCCGCCGGCGACGGGCACGAAGGCGGTGAGCCGGCCGTCGGAGGCGGAGCCGACGAGGACGTTCTCCAGGGAGGCGGCGGCGGAGCGCCGATGGCGGGCGCCGTGATAGCCGGCACGCGCGCGTGCGGCGAG
>KL569267.1:18280-19038 GCA_000715635.1 Streptomyces violaceus
ACGAGGGAGACGAGGACCTCGCGGGCGGAGGGCGAGCCGCTGCGGGACAGGGCGAGCAGGGCCTCGCCGAGGAGGTCCTCGCTGTCGGGGAAGGCGCGGCTCTCCGGCACCAGCAGGCTCGTGCCACTGCCGCCGGGGCCGGGCGGGGTCCAGCGGCCGTAGCGTCCGGGGGCGCCGCCGCGTCGCTGCCAGCCGTGCCGGCGCAGCAGGGCGCTCAGCGCGGCCGGGTCGACCTCGCGGGGCTCGGGCTGAGGGCCGCTCCAGGAGTCGACGGGGTGGGGCCGCACGGCCCTCAGTGGCTCCTCGGTCGGGCGGTGCGTCACGGTTTCCCTCCCGTCCCGACCCGCGTCATGATCTCGCACAGGGCCCGGTCGTCGAAGATGCGTGCGGTCGGTATGCGCACGGTGGTGCGGCCGCGGCCGGTGATCGGCTGGCCGGCGAGGTTGGTCCAGTAGCAGCAGTGCCTGAGGTCGAGCCGGTCGTGGCCGGCGCGCAGCCAGTCGTCCTGGGAGCGCGGCACCAGCATCACCACCAGGATCTTGTGCACGGACACGGGTGTGCGAGCGAGTTTCGCCAGGTGGGCGTTGTCGAGCGTGAAGGAGAAGGTGCGGCCCGGCGGGTTGGGCGGCACCTGGTAGGTGGCCTTGAGCTGCACCTTGATGGTGACCTCGTCGTCGACCGTGTGCCCGGGGGCGCTGTGGCTGACGTGCCAGTCGATGCCGTTGTCGGGAAACGGCTGGGACAGCGAGCAGCCGGTG
>KL569267.1:19281-19692 GCA_000715635.1 Streptomyces violaceus
AGCTGGGACAGCGAGCAGCCGGCGGCCGCCGCGACGGCGTGCAGATAGCCGACCTGCAGTGTCTCCATGCAGGCGGTGGTGGCGAGAGTGCCGCGGGAGGGAGCCGTGCGCTCGGGCAGCAGCCCGCCCCGTTCGGGCTGCGCAATGGCCATGGCCAACAGCCTTCCAGAACAAGTGAGTCCCCGTGGCGGGCCGCTGAACTGCAACAACCCGTACTCCTGTTGTCTCCTTCCGGCGTAGTACGCAAACAGCCCGGGTATCACCGAATCGGGCAGCGGACGGTGCGTCAACTGCCGAAGGTGAGCGAGGGGTTGTGTGGCTATGACGACGTGCTGGTACGAGGGGGCGCTGGCCGCCTTCGACACGGAGACGACGGGCGTGGACGTCGAGACCGACCGGATCGTGTCGGCC
>KL569267.1:19917-20363 GCA_000715635.1 Streptomyces violaceus
GTCCAGGACGCCCCGGGCGTCCGGCCGCGGGTCAGCCGCTGGCTGGTGAACCCGGGTGTGCCGGTGCCCGCAGAGGCGACGGCGGTGCACGGGCTGACGGAGGAGCACCTGCAGCACAACGGCAGGTGGCCGGCGCCGGTGATGTACGAGATAGCGGAGGTGCTGGCCGAGCAGGCCCACGCCGGCCGCCCGGTGGTGGTGATGAACGCGCCGTTCGATCTGACCCTGCTGGACCGGGAGTTGCGCCGCCATCGCGCCTCGGGCCTGGACCGCTGGTTCGAGCCGGCGCCGCTACTCGTGCTCGACCCGAGGGTCCTGGACAAGCACCTGGACCGCTACCGCAAGGGCCGCCGCACGCTGACCGACCTGTGCGCGCACTACGGCGTCACGCTGGAGGGCGCGCACGACGCGGCGGCCGATGCCGTGGCGGCGCTGGAGGTCACCCG
>KL569267.1:20602-20863 GCA_000715635.1 Streptomyces violaceus
GGGGGCCCGCCGGTTCGCGTCCCGGCTGGAGCGGCTCGCCCCCGGTGAACTGCACACCCTGCAGGCGGTGTGGCACGCGGCGCAGGCCCGGGGACTTCAGGCGTGGTTCGCGCGCAGCGGTGTGGAGGAGTCGGTCGACCCGGCCTGGCCCTTGCGTCCGGACCTTCCGGCGGCGGCCTGAGCACCTGGTCCGGGGCATTCGGGCATGAAAAAACCGGTCCGTCTGAGACGGACCGGCTGTTTCCGGTGGGCGATACTGGG
>KL569267.1:21124-22221 GCA_000715635.1 Streptomyces violaceus
GAACGGACTGAACAATACAGGCCCCGGCACGTTTCCTTCAAACCGCTTCGAGGTGCCGGACCAGTCCGCGCCGCCCGGAACGCATCATCAGCGTGTGGTTGGCGCGGAAGACGGGCCGTCCCGGTACGGCGAGCCTCCTCAGCAGCGGCTTGGTCACGCTCACGACCTGGTCGTACCGCGCGAGGCTGCCCGGCCCGAGCGGCGTGACCGTCCAGCGCGCCCAGCCCTCGATGTCCCCGGACAGGGCGGTCTCCAGCACACCGGCCGCGGGGTCGCGCCGCACCTCCCGTGCCGTGAAGGTCATGTCGTACGGCAGGACGGAGCGGATCCGGATCACGCCGGTCGTCTCGTCGAGCCGGGTCACCTGCCGGACCTGGCGCCACCAGCGGGGGTAGTCCTCGGCCCGTTCCAGCGCCTCGTAGACGGTGGCGGGCGGCGCGGTCAGGGGCCACAGACTGCGGAAGCGGTAGTGGTTCCAGTCCATGCCCGCAGTCTGCCCACTCCTGGTGGGGGCTTGTCTGAGTACGCGCCTGAGTATCCGCACTCATGCCGTACGAGGTGACGCGGGCCACACTGCCAGGCATGACGCACTTTCCGCCCCCGGCCGAGGAGTTGCGGCTCCTCGATGCCGAACTCCGGCAACTGGACGCCCGCCGGGCCCAGTTGCTGACACGTCGCGCCTGGCTGGTCTTTGCCCTGCAACGGACCCAGCAGCCGCCGCCGGTGGCACTGTCACCCGCGACACCGCCCCACCCGGAGACCGCCGCGCCCAGCGTGCAGAACGTCCTCCTGGTCCTCGGCGGTGTACTGCTCACGCTCGCGGCCGCGGTGTTCACGCTGGTCAGCTGGGGTCATATGGGTATCGCCGGGCGGGCGCTGGTGCTCGGCGCGGTCACGCTGGCCGCGCTCGCCGGGCCGGTGCTTCTGCTGAAGCGGGGGCTGCGGTCGACGGCCGAGTCCGTGGCGGGGCTCGGGCTCGCCCTGACCGTCCTGGACGCGTACGCGCTGCACGAGGCCGCTCTCACCGGGACGGACGGGACCGGGTACGTCGCTGCCGCGTCAGCGGTGCTCGCGGTGATCTGGTCGGCGTACGGCCT
>KL569267.1:22468-22726 GCA_000715635.1 Streptomyces violaceus
CGGCCTGCTTCCGGCGACGGCAGCCCTGCGGCTGCCCCTGCCCTCCGCCCTGGCCGCGGCCCAGTTCCCGCTGCTGCTGTGGGCCCTGGCCGCCGACGCGGGTCCGTACGTGATCACGGCCGCGCTGCTGGTGACGGCCGGGCTCGACGTGGTGGCGGCGCTGCGGGTGACGGCCGGGTCGGTGCGGATCGCCGCTGTCGTCGGTGCGTACGGCATGGGCGGCTGGGGCGTCCTGGCCGCGGGCTGGCTGTCGTTGGT
>KL569267.1:22949-23387 GCA_000715635.1 Streptomyces violaceus
CCGGGCGCCGCTGCCCGAGCCGGGGGGCTTCTCCTGCTCGCGGCGGCGATCGCGCTGGGCGCGGCCTGGCGGGGCCCGGGCACGCGGCACCCCCTTGGTCTCGCGATCGCCTCGGGGCTGCTCACCGTGGGCGCCTTCGGTGGGGTCGCTCGCTCCGGGCTGCCATCGGAGTGGACGGTTCCGGCCCATCTGGTGTGCGGGATCGCCCTGTTGGCGGCGGTGCGGGCCGGGCGGCTGCCCGACGCGATTCGGCGGGGGTTCGCCTGGGCCTCCGGCGTCGTACAGGCGCTGGCGCTGCTGTGGACCCTGCCCGTCGTCACCGTGGTGCTGCTGGGACCGGCCGGCTGGGTGGGCCGCGTGTGGAGCGGCGCTCCTTCGGACGCCCGCACCGCGGTGACCGTCGAGGCGCCCTGGCCTGCGGACTCGGTGGCGGCTCCC
>KL569267.1:23621-26407 GCA_000715635.1 Streptomyces violaceus
GCTCCCGCCGTGCTGGCCGCCGTCGCGGCCGTACTCGCCCTGGCGGTCCGTACGGAGCGGTGGCGTGCGCGGGCCCGGCTCGGAGCGCTGGGCCTCCTCTGGGCGACGGCGCTGATGCTTCCTGCTGTTCTCGGAATTCCGTATGTCGCGGGGATGTCGGTCCTGGGGGTCATGACGGCGGCCGCGCTGTACGTGCGCCGGGCCACTGTGCCGCCCGCGCGACTCACCGCTCTCGTCCTCGCCCTGGTCACCTCCGTCAGCCTCGCCCTGACCGCTCTCGCCTCCCAGACCGCGACCCTCGTGGTGCTGTCCGTGCTGGTGGCACTCCTCGCCGCGGCCTCATGGCGGGCGAGCGCCGCCCCCGTCACGGCTCCGGCCGCCCTGGTGTACGCCGCCGCCCTGGCCTCGGCGACCGGTGCCGCCGCGGACTGGCCGCCGGCCGGAACCGCCCTGCTGGTCCTGGCCGTCCCCGCGGCCGCCGCCCTGCTCGCGGCGCGTCTCGGTGAGCACCGGGCGACCGTGCCGGTCGAGATCGCGGGAGCCGCCACCGGCCTGCTCGCCGTGGGCCTCGCCGTCACCGATCCGCCGCTGCTCGCCCTCGTGCTGGCCCTGTGCGGGGTGATCGCCGCGGGCACGGCTCTGCGTCCCGGCCGTCGTCCCGTCGGCTACGCGGCCACGGCCCTGTTCGTGCTGGCCTCCTGGGTACGCCTGGCCGCCTGGGACGTCGGCACACCCGAGGCCTACACGCTCCCGGTGACCGTGCCCGCACTGCTCGTCGGCGCCCTGCGCCGGCGCCGCGAGCCGCGGGCGTCCTCCTGGACGGCGTACGGCCCCGGACTCGCCGCCACCCTCCTGCCGAGCCTCGTCGCGGCCTGGGCCGACCCGCACTGGACACGACCGCTGCTGCTGGGCACGGCGGCACTGCTGGTCACTCTGCTGGGAGCGCGGCACCACCTCCAGGCGCCGCTGGTGCTGGGCGGCTCGGTGCTGGCCCTGGTCACGCTGCACGAACTCGCCCCGTACGTCGTGCAGGTGACTGGCGCACTTCCCCGCTGGGCGCCTCCCGCCCTCGCCGGACTCCTGCTGCTCGCACTCGGGGCGACGTACGAGCAGCGGATCAGGGACGTCCGGCGAGTACGGGAGGTCCTCGGGAGGATGAACTAGCCCGTCTCCTGCGGAACGGCTACGGCATCTTGTCCCCGACCAGCGCCAGGTTCTGGATCGCCGCCAGGCCGTACAGCGCCGTGGCGTTGGTGGACACCCAGGCCGCCTCGCTGCCGGGGACGAGGCCGGTCGGCCCCTCGATCTTCTTCGTGGACCAGTCGGTGGACTCCTTGTAGTCCCAGGTGTCGGCGCTGTTGTAGAACTGCCGCCATGCACGGGCGGCCAGCTTGTCGTCGCCCGCCTGGACGGCGGCGTAGGCGTCCTGCCGGGAGTGCCCCTGGAAGAGCAGCAGGGAACCGAAGTCGGAGCCGTAACGGGCCTTCTGCTCGGCCTTGGTGGCGTTGAAGTAGCGGCAGTAGTCGAGCCACGCCTCCTTGAACTTCGGCATGTCGATCTGGTCGATCAGCTCGGCGCACAGCTCGACCAGGCCGAACATGGCCGACAGGTGCGAGACTCCGACCTTGGGTTCCGCCGCGATGGCGAACTTCCCGGTGTCCAGGTCGTAGAGCGCGTTGCCCTGGACGAAGCCGTTGGGCTGGGCAGCGATGGTCTCCATCGTGGACAGGACCCTGGCCTTGGCCTTCTCCCACTTGGGTCCGCGCCGCTCCCACTCCGTGAGCCAGGCGGACACCAGGCCGCTCCAGTCGGTGCCGAAGCCGATGGACAGGGCGTTGCGGTCGGGGGTGTACGGCTCGGTCCGGATCTTGCGGATGGGGTCGAGGACGAGGAACGTCTCGTCGGAGTCGACGGTCGCGTGCATGAGGTCGCCGACGCGTTCGTCCGCCGTGAGGAAGTAGTAGTAGCGGCGATAGGTGGTGTTGGCGATGCGCTGCTGCTTGGCGCTGTCGGCGTAGTGCTGGACACCGTGCCGGGTGCCGAGGCCCGCCCACTTGCCGAGGTGGTAGACGTCGACCTCGCCGGTGTGCCGGGTCATGGCCTCGGCGAAGCGGAAGATGTCGGCGCGGCCGGAGCGCATGTAGGCGAACCAGAGCCACAGGTCGGGCGAGAGCTCGGAGTTGTCCCAGGCGTAGCCGCCGACGTCGTAGCACCACTGGTGACGGCTGGGGTCGTAGCTGTGCATGATGTCGCCGTAGTCCCAGAAGCCGTACCAGCGGCGCTGCTCCACCTGGTCCTTGTAGTAGGTGAAGAGGAAGTCCAGGTGATCCTCGATCTTCGCCTTGGCGCTGGTGGAGCGGTCCGGCGCGGAGAACAGCTTGCCGAAGACGCCGGCCTTGATGAGCTGCTGGGGCGGAGCGGCGAGCTGCGGAGGAGTGCGTACGGCCTCGACCTGCTGGGCCATCGCCTCGGCGCCGGGCGTGGAGTCGTGGGCCCAGAAGAGGAGTTCGCTGGTGCGGGCGATGCCGTAGGGGGTGCCGAAGCCGGGTTCGTAGTCCTCGTAGGTGATGTTGAGGCCTTCGAGCTGTTCGGGGTAGGTGTCCTGGCCCATGCCGTCGTGGTAGAAGCGCAGGTCCATGGGCTGTGCTTCGGGCGACCAGAGCCAGAGGGTGACCTCGGCCGTGTCGGTCTGGGCGTCGCGGATGTCGAGCTGGGCGGGGAACTTCTCCCAGAAGTCCCTCAGGCCGAAGGAGAATCCGCCGCTCGCGCCGCCCACGTACCCGAAG
>KL569267.1:26653-27914 GCA_000715635.1 Streptomyces violaceus
CGCGCCGATCCAGCCGTGGCCCTTCTTCGTCCGCTTGCGGACCGTGAAGCCGTCGGCGGAGAGCTGGGAGAGGGTGTAGTCGCCCCACTCGGGGATGTACTGGAGGCGGGTGGTGACCCGCTGGTCCCAGGTGGCCGCGTCGGGCAGCCTCTTGCCCTCGAACTGGGCGGTGCGTACGGCAGCGCCGGGGTCGCGGCGCAGTCCGGTGATGCCCTGGACGGCCTCGCGGAGCAGGCCGGTGCCGTCGCCGCCGATGCGGATGTGACGGTCGTACGCCTTGTCCCGCATCGGCACCTGGAAGCGCACGCCGAGTCCGCGGATGAAGTCGCCGCTCGCCTTCGCGGGCTCCTGGGTGCCGTCGAAGGTGAGGGTGTGGACCATGCGGAAGGAGTCGGCGCCCGCGTAGAAGTAGAGCCGGATCGAGAACGGCAGCCAGCTGCGGCCGCCCTTGCGGTGCTTGCCGTCGATCCGGACGACGGCGCGGACCGGGCCCGCCTGCTCGACCTCGACCTTGGAGACGGCGCCGTCGAAGCGCTCGGTCTTGACCGCGCCCTGGTCCTCGTCCTCGAGCTCGGGCTGGCGGATCAGCACGAGCCGGCCGTTCTTCGCGATCTCCGTCGAGCCCCGCGTGACCGACTTGACGATGGTGGAACCGGACTTGCCGATCTTCGCGGTGATGACGCCGGTCGAGATGTCGATGGTGCCGCCGCTCTTGTCGACGGTGACCTTCTTCTCGGGGGCGGCGGGGGTGCCGGCGGCGAGGGTGAGCTTGCCGTCGCCCGAACCGACCGCGTGCGCGGTCCACTTGAGGGAACCGTCGGGCCAGTAGGCGATCGGCCAGGACTGCACGGGAACGGCCTTGCCGCCCGCGTCCGTGAGCGCGAAGGTCTGGTCCTTCTCGTAGGCGCCCTTCGGCCAGGGGACGCCGACGGTGGAGCCGGGGGCCGCGCCGAGCCCGCCCTCCTCCAGCCAGTCGAGGGTCACCGGGTCGGCGTCGGCAGGCTCGGCTCTGGGGGCGGCCTGCGCGTCCTGCGCACCCAGGGCCCAGCTGAACTGGGCGGCGGCTCCGGCGACGGCGGCCGCTTTGAGGAGGGACCTGCGGGGGATGGGAGACATAGAGATGCTGCCTTTCCTTGTCCGTACGGGAAGCAAATCCGTGCGCTGATCAGGGGCATGACAGTGCGAGGCGCGGCGCCCGGAGGCACCGACCTGAGATGAGGGGGCACCGCCGGTCAGCGGTGCCGGTACCGCTCCTCCACGG
>KL569267.1:28148-32279 GCA_000715635.1 Streptomyces violaceus
GGCCCCGAGGACGGGGACCGCCAGCGGCGCGACGAACCAGGCGGACAGGGCCACCACGGCCAGCCCGGTGATGATCAGGAAGGACCCGGCGGGGTCGAGAACCGTCCGGCGCCAGGCCTGCGCGAGCAGCGTCCGCCACCGGGCGTCAGGCTCCCAGACCGCCGCCGCACGCAGCCCCGCCACGACGACGGCGATCAGCGCGACGACCCCGACCGCTCCGACGAGCGGCCCGCCGGGAATGCCCGCCCGGGCCGCCTGGACGTCCACCCAGACCGCGGCCACCGCCGCCCATCCGGCGAGCCCGGCGAGCCACCCTCCGCGCAGGGCCCTGCGGAAGTCGGCGACGAACTCCCGCCACCCACCGCCCTCGTGGGCGGTACGGCGCCGCAGATGCCGTGCCCCGGCGGCGAAGGCCGCGGGGTACGTCACAACCCCCAGCGAGGCCACCGCGATCCACACGCCGGTCAGCAGACACTCGGCGAACACGGCGAACCGCTCGGCGAGAGCCGACTCCCCCCGTTCCTTCACGCGCGTCTGGGCCATGGTCGGTACACCTCAGCCCTTCAGACCCGACGTGGCCATGCCGTCGATCAGATAGCGCTGAAAGGCGAGGAAGAAGGCGAGGACGGGCAGCAGGGCGACGAGCGACATGGCGATCATGCCGCCGTAGTTGGCCAGTCCTTCCTGGTCCACGAACATCTTCAGGCCGAGGGAGACCGTGTACTTGTCGGGCTCGTTGAGGTAGATCAGCGGGCCCATGAAGTCGTTCCAGGAGTTGATGAAGGTGAAGATCGCACTGGTGATCAGGGCCGGCCGGCTCAGCGGCAGCACGATCGACCAGTAGATCCGCAGGTGCCCGCAGCCGTCGAGGCGGGCCGCCTCGTCCAGTTCCTTGGGCATGTTGCGCATGAACTGCACCATCAGGAAGACGAAGAACGCCTCGGTGGCCAGGTACTTCCCGAGCAGCAGCGGCGTGTAGGTGTTGATCAGCTCCATGTTGCGGAACAGCACGTACTGCGGGATCAGCAGCACGTGGTACGGCAGCAGGAGCGTGCCGATCATCAGCGTGAACAGCAGGTTCCGCCCTGCGAACCGGATCTTGGCGAAGGCGTAGGCCGTCAGCGAGCAGGACACCACGATGCCGATGACCGAACCGACCGCGAGGAAGAGTGAGTTGAAGAAGAACGTGGAGATCGAGATGTCGGCGATGCCGTCGGCGAGGCTCGTGTAGTTGGCGATGACCGGGTCGCCCGGGAAGAGGTCCAGGCTGCCGACGATGTCCGCGCTCTTCTTGAAGGACCCGCCGACCACCCAGATCACCGGGTAGAGGATCACCGCGAGGATCAGCAGGGACCCGATGTGCCAGGCGAGGGAGCCGGGCAGCCTGCGCCTCAGCGCCCCGGCTCCGGCGGCGGGCTTGATGTCGGTGGCCTGCGCACTCATCGGGCGCCCTCCTCGTAGTGCACCCAGCGCTTCTGGGACCAGAACAGCACCGCCGTCACCAGGGCGACCGCGACGAGCAGCATCCAGGCCATGGCGGAGGCCAGACCCATCCGGCTGTTCTCAAAGCCCTGGACGTAGAGGTAGCAGGTGTAGACCATCGAACCGTCCGCGGGGCCGCAGGCGTTGCCTCCGGCGCCGCCGCCGACGATGTACGCCGAGCTGAAGATCTGGAAGGAGTGGATCGTCTCCAGCAGGACGTTGAAGAAGAGGACCGGGGAGATCATCGGCAGCGTGATGTTCCAGAACCGGCGCATCTTGCCCGCCCCGTCGACCTCGGCGGCCTCGTACAGCTCGCGCGGGACCTGCTTGAGGCCGGCAAGGAAGATGACCATGGGGGCGCCGAACTGCCAGACGGTGAGCGCCACCAGGCTGTAGATGATCATGTCGGGGTCGCCGGTCCAGCCGCCGACGTCCACGCCGAAGAGCTTCTGCGTACGGTCGACGATCGCGTCGTCCGAGAAGATCGCCTTCCACACGATCGCGATGGAGACGCTCGCCCCGATCAGCGACGGTGCGTAGAAGGCGGCCCGGTAGAAGGCCTGCCCGCGCCGGCTCTGGGCGAGCAGCAGCGCTACCCCGAGGGCCGCGAGCAGCTTCAGCGGCGTACCGACGGCGACGTACCAGAGCGTGACCTGCACCGAGTGACGCCAGCGAGGATCGCCGAACATCTCGGAGAAGTTGCCGAAGCCGATCCACTTGGGCGCGTCGAACAGGTTGTAGTCGGTGAACGCGAAGTAGAGCGAGGCGACCATCGGGCCCGCGGTGAGCAGCAGGAACCCGGCGATCCACGGGGACATGAAGAGATAGCCGGCCAGGTTCTCCCGGCGCCGCCGCCGCTTGAGGGCGGCGGGGCGCGCGGGCTTCACCGGACCGTGCCGCGGCTCGGAGTCCTGGGACAGGCCCTCCATCGCAGGGGCGTGTGTCACGGTGGTTCCCATCAGGTGCCGAGAGCCGTCTTCGACTCGGTGAAGAACTGCTTGACGGCCTCGTCCACCGACCTCTTGCCCAGGGCGAGTTCCTCGGCGATGCGCAGGAACGCGGACTCACAGATGTCCGCGCCGTTCGGGTGCGGTGTGATGGGCTCCAGGACTCCGGCCTTGACGAGGGACTCCTCGTAGGCGGCGATCGCCTTGTTGACCTCGTCGGTCGGCTGGTACGCGTCGTACTGGGCCTGCGTCGCGGGCACACCGCGGTCGTAGCCCATGATCTTGGCGACCTCGGGGTCGTGCACCATGAAGTCGATGAACTGGGCGACTTCCTTGGGGTGCTGGGTGCGCTTGGAAGCGCTCAGCATGAGCGAGCCGAGGTACTGGCCGGTCTTCTTGCCGTCCGTCGTCGGGATGGGGGCCAGGCCGTACTCGCTCTTGCCCTCGGAGGTGTAACGGACGGTGAAGTTGTCCCAGGTGAACTCGCCGCCGGCGAGCTCGGCGGCGACCGCCGACTTGGGCTTGTTCTGGACGACCTTCTTGGCATCGGCGTAGATGCCCTCCTTGACGCCCTTCTCGGCCTTGGTCCACCAGTCCGTCAGGTCCGACTCGGTGAAGCCGAGCCCGTCCTCGGTGAAGAACGCCTTGCCGTTCTGGCGCAGGTACAGGTCGTAGAGGTACATGACGCCGTACATGCCGCTGTCGCCGGCGCGGCCCGCCTTGTCGCGGATCTTCTTCATCGCCGCGTCGAAGTCGTCCCAGGTCCAGCCCTGCTCGGGCTTGACGCCCGCCCGGGTGTAGACGGGCTTGTCGATGACCAACGCCATCGAGTTCGAACCGACCGGGACGCCGAGGAGCTTGCCGTCGATCTCGCCGAACTTCTCCAGACCGGCCCGGAATCCCTCCATCCGGAGGTTGCCGGCCTTGGCCTGCTCACTGAGATCGAGCAGCACGTTCTTCGCGTCGTATTTGCGGAGGAAGCCGATGGCATTCTGGAAGACGTCCGGCGGATTTCCCCCGGAAGCCTGGGTGTTGAACTTCTTCCAGAAGTCGAGATAGGGCTGGAAGTCCGGTTTCACCTTGATCTTCGGGTACTTCTTCTCGAAGAGCGCGATGGTCTTGTTGATTCTCTGGGCGCGGTCCTCCGCTCCCCACCACGCATAACGAATCGTCACCGTCCCGTCCGCGGAGGCCCCTCCGTCACCACCGCAGCCGGTGGTCGCGGCCAGCCCCAGCGTGGCCGCCGTGGCCCCGGCCGCCTTCAGGATCGTACGTCTCTCAACATTCCTGCCGTTCACCACGGTTGGACCTCCCCGCACGTCGTCCCGCTCGCATGAATCGTTTCAAGTAAGCGCTTGCTGGCACAAGGTACGGAGGGGCTGAGAGTGCGTCAATGATTCGGACAAGAATTTCTTACCGAGGGAGGTGGGTGCCGGGCGGGGCAGGACGTTGGGGCCGGCGAGCGGCTGGGGCGACGTAGCTGGTGAGGTGCGCACGGTCGAGGGGGCGAACACGGACGGGCCGACCGCCAGAATTTCGGGCACGACCGAAAGACGACGGTGGGGCGGAGGGTCAGGTGAGGGCTGGATTCGGCCACGCGACGGCCGACGAGGGCCGACAGACCGAGGCGGAGCCGGGTGCGAGGTACTCGCCGTGACGGCTGGGGCCGGGGGGTGTCCGCAGCCCGGCGGAACGGGGTGCC
>KL569268.1:0-1158 GCA_000715635.1 Streptomyces violaceus
GCGTTTCAGGGCGGTCACGACGGCTCAACCAATTTCGTGTCGTACGCCAGGATGACCGCCTGAATACGGTCCCGCGAGCCCGTCTTCGCGAGGATGCGGCCCACGTGGGTTTTCACCGTGGACTCGGCCAGGTGGAGGCGGGTGGCTATCTCCGTGTTCGTCCAGCCCTTGCCGATGACCGTGAGGATTTCCCGTTCCCGGTCGGTGAGGGAAGCGAGGCGTGAGTCCTCCTGTGTCAGGTCCTCAGCCGAGGGGTCGGTCGGCAGGTGGTGGACGTAGGCGTCCAGGAGGCGGCGGGTCAGGCTGGGGGCGACGACCGCGTCGCCGGTGGCCACCGCGCGGATGCCGGAGAGGAGTTCCTCGGGCTGGGCGTCCTTGACCAGGAAACCGGAGGCGCCGGCGCGGAGGCCGGCGTAGGCGTATTCGTCCAGATCGAAGGTGGTGACGATCAGGATGCGGGTGCGGTCGCCGGCGGCGGCGATGCGGCGGGTCGCCTCGATGCCGTCCAGGCCGGGCATGCGGATGTCCATGAGGACGACGTCGGGGTGGAGCTCCGCCGTCATGCGGACCGCTTCGCTGCCGTTGGCGGCCTCGCCGACGACCGTCATGTCGTCCTGGCTCTCCAGGAGCATGCGGGAGCCGAAGCGCTGGAGGGGCTGGTCGTCGGCGATGAGGACCGTGGTCACTGCGGGGATTCCTCCGGGAGGTGGAGACGGACGCGCCAGCCCTGCTCAGGGTGAGGGCGAGGGCCGGCCTCAAGTGTGCCGTCGTACAGGGCGGTTCGCTCGCGCATTCCGGGTAGTCCACGACCGTCTCGGGGAGGAACGTCCGCTGTGCGGCCGTGGCCTGTGTCCGTGATCTGCACGGTGACGGCGGCCTTCTCCTCGTAGGACAGCTCTATCTCCGCTGTGGCGCCGGGGCCGGCGTGTTTGAGGGTGTTGGTGAGGGCTTCCTGGATGACGCGGTAGACGGTGAGCTGGCGGCCCGGGGGGAGTGTGGGAGTGCCGTGGGTGGTGGTGCGGACGGGGAGGCCTGCGGAGCGTACGCCGTCGATGAGTTGGTCGAGGTCGGTGAGGCCGGGTTGGGGTGTGAGTTCGGCCTGGTTCTTCTCCTCCTCCCGCAGGACGTCGAGGAGGCGGCGGAGTTCGGTCAGGGCCT
>KL569268.1:1324-5450 GCA_000715635.1 Streptomyces violaceus
TCTTCTCCTCCTCCCGCAGGACGTCGAGGAGGCGGCGGAGTTCGGTCAGGGCCTGGCGGCTGGTGGTGGCGATGGCGTCGAGGGCCTGGGCGGCGCGTTCGGGGGACTTGGCGGCCGCGTATCTGCCGCCGTCGGCCAGACCTGTGATGACGGAGAGGTTGTGGCCGATGATGTCGTGCATCTCGCGGGCGATACGGGCGCGTTCGGCGGCGGTGGCGAGTTGGGCCTGCTGGTCGCGTTCGGTCTCCAGGCGGCGGGCGCGGTCCTCCAGGGCCTCGGTGTAGTTGCGGCGGGTGCGGACCGTGATGCCGATGAGGGCGGCCACGGTGATGGACATCAGCAGGGAGCCGATCTGCTGTTCCCAGCTGCCCTCTCCGTAGCGTGCCGTCGACACGAACACCGGGGTGATCACCAGGGCTGTCGCCCACCACAGGTCGTGCAGGGTGCGGCGGAGAGCGACGTGGTAGATGAGGACCAGCTGGAGCAGGGACGCCTGGAGGGCCACGCCGGTCCATGCGTTGACGAGGGCGAAGGGGGTTGTCGCGGCGAGGACGGCCCCCGGGTGGGTGCGGCGCTGGAGCAGGGGGACCGAGAGGCCGAGGCTCAAGGTGAAGAGGAGCCAGCCGGGGACGTCCAGGTTGTGGGCGTTGTGGCGCCAGCCACCGCCGCCGTAGTCGATCAGCGCCGCCACCACCCAGAAGCCGGTGAAGTGCAGGTCCCACAGCAGTGGGTGGCGTTGGTCGAAGGCGCGCACCTTGCGGGTGATGCGGTGGGCGTACTCGGTGAGGGGCTCCGGCGCCCGGTCTTCCGTCACGGGGTCCATCGTGAAGGTTCCGATGCCGCGTGTCAGACGTCTCGGCGGCGTAGGACCGTCGCCGCTATCGCGAGGGTCGCCGCCGTCCACAGGAGCATGGCCAGCAGGGCCGCGCTCGGGGACGTCGCGCCGGGCAGGGGCTGGGCGGTGGTGAGGGCTTCCAGGGCCTTGCCGGGGAAGTGGCGGACGGCGTCGTCGACGATCTCGTACGGGAGCATGGCCAGGATCTCCGGGAGGATCATGACGAGGCCGATGAAGGCGCCGATGGCCATCGGGACCGAGCGGACCAGGGCGCCGATGCCGAGGGCGAGGACGGCGAGCAGGGTGAGGCCGGCCGCGTTGCCGGCGAGGGCGCGCAGGACGCCGGGGTCGCCGAGGGAGGCGGACTGGTCGGTGCCGGAGAGGAAGGACTGGGCGAGGGGGAAGGTGAGGAGGTTCGTCGCCAGGGTGAGGGGGAACGCCACCGCGGCCAGGACGGCGGCCTTGGACCACAGGACGGGCAGGCGGCGGGGGACGGCGGTCATGGTGGCCCGGATCTGGCCGGTGGAGTACTCGCCTGCCGTGGCCAGGATGCCCAGGACGCCGAGGTTGATCTGGGCGAACTGGGTGCCGAGGAGGACGAAGAGGACCGTGTCCATCTCGCCTTCGCCGCTGCCGTCGTAGGCGGCGCCCAGGCCCGCGCCCATGGCGGCGGTGAGGGCGCTGGTCACGGCGAGGGTGATCCAGGTGGAGCGCAGGGTCCGGAGTTTGTGCCACTCGGAGCGCAGGACGCGGGCCGGGGTCACGCGGTAGGGGAGGGCCGTCGTGGTCATGCTGCCGCTCCTTCCAGGGTCGCCGTGTACTCGACCGCGTCGCGGGTGAGGTCCATGAAGGCCTCTTCCAGGGAGGCGGTGCTCGGGGTCAGTTCGTAGAGGGGGATGCCGTGGGCGGCCGCCGTGCGGCCGATGTGTTCGGCGTCCGTGCCGCGGATGTGGAGGGTGCCGGGGGTGTCGGTGGTGATGTCGACGCCGGGGGCGGTGAGGAGGCGTACGAGGGTGTGGGCCTCCGGGGTGACGACCTTGGTGGTGCCCGCGCCGGAGTCGCGTACGAAGTCGGTGACCGTGGTGTCGGCGAGGAGGCGGCCGCGGCCGATGATGACCAGGTGTTCGGCGGTGAGGGCCATCTCGCTCATCAGGTGGGAGGAGACGAAGACCGTGCGGCCCTCGGCGGCGAGGGACTTGAGGAGGGTGCGGATCCACAGGACGCCCTCGGGGTCGAGGCCGTTGACCGGTTCGTCGAGGACGACGGTGGCCGGGTCGCCGAGGAGGGCTGCGGCGATGCCGAGGCGTTGGCCCATGCCGAGGGAGAAGCCCTTGACGCGGCGGTGGGCGACGTCCGTGAGGCCGGTGAGGGCGAGGACCTGTTCGACGCGTGCGCGGGGGATGCCGTGGGTGTGGGCGAGGGCGAGCAGGTGGTGGTAGGCGGTGCGGCCGGGGTGGACCGAGCGGGCCTCCAGCAGGGCGCCGACCTCGGTGAGGGGTGCGGGGTGGGCGGCGTAGGAGCGTCCGCCCACGGTCGCGTGGCCGCGGGTGGGGGCGTCGAGGCCGAGGATCATCCGCATGGTCGTGGACTTGCCGGCGCCGTTCGGGCCGAGGAAGCCGGTGACGGTACCGGGGCGGACGGTGAAGGAGAGATCCGTGACGACCGTCCGGCCGCCGTAGCGTTTGGTCAGTTCGTGTGCCGTCAGCATGCTTCGATGCTCGTGCGTGCGGGGGCGGCGGGCGTCGGACCTGCGGCGGTAATCGGGGTGAGGGGTGTCGTACCCGGGTACTACCGTGGCCCGCATGAGCTATGTGATCCGGTCCGTCCGTGCTGATGAGTGGCCTGCGGCGAAGGAGCTGCGGCTCGCGGCGCTGCGGGACCCGGTGGCGCACCTGGCCTTCCTGGAGACGTACGAGGAGGCCGTGGCCAAGCCGGACTCCTTCTGGCAGGAGCGGACGGCGGGGGCCGCCGAGGGGGCGGACCGGGCGCAGCAGATCATCGCCGAGGGGCCGGACGGGCAGTGGGTGGGGACGCTGACCGTGCTCGTGGAGGAGCCGGGGACGACGGACTGGGCCGGGTTCGAGGTGGAGCGGAAGCAGGGGCACGTCGTCGCTGTGTTCGTACGGCCCGAGGAGCGCGGGAGCGGGCTGACCGAGGTGCTGTTCGACGCGGCCCTGGAGTGGTCGTGGGCGCAGGGTCTCGAGCGGGTGCGGCTCATCGTGCACGAGGAGAACGGTCGGGCGCAGCGGTTCTATCGGCGGGCGGGGTTCCTGCCGAGTGGGGTGACCGTGCCGCTGGGGGACGCGGGGGAGCGGGAGTTGGAGTTCGTGCTCGAGCGGGAGTGAGACCCGGGGGGGCCTAGACCGGCAGTTCGTCGTGTGGCCAGCGGGCGCGGCCCTGTTCGCGGGACCGGAGCAGGGCCAGGGTCGGCATGCCCCGGTCCGCTCCGGTGGCCAGCAGCTCCGGCAGCTGGGGAAGCGGAGCCACGGCTGCGACGTCGTCCAGGACGAGCGTCATTGGTGGGTCGAGGCGACCGGAGGATGACCGTTCGGCCATGTGCCGGCCGCGCTCGACCACGCTGGAGACGAGGGCCGTCAGGAGGGGCATCGCGCCCGGCTTCGTCCTGGGGTCCTCGATGGATTCCCCCACCACATAAAGCGTGCCCCCTTCGTGGACGAAGGAATCCAGGGCGAGGGCATCACTTCGATTGGGAGTGCAGGCCTCGCGGATGTTGACCGTGGAGAGGGCCGTGAGGGCGCGGGTGGTCAACTGCTGGGCCATGTCCCGGCGTTCGGGGTGGGCGGTGAGAGCGCCTTCGAGTTCGCCCGCGGAGCCGGGGGCGGCCTTGGGATTCGTACGGAGGATGCGTACGGCGTCCTGGATCTGGGTGCCCTGGGACCAGCGGTGGACGTGGCGGATGGTGCGGCCGTCGATGGCCGCGGCGTGCAGGTAGCTCCGCAGGAGTATCTCGGCTGTGTCGCTGAGGGCTTGGTCGAGTTTGGCGGTGGGGCGGACGGGGGTGAGGAGCGCGGTGGCTCTCGCGGTCGCCGTTGCCTTGTCCTCGCAGCCGGCTGTGGGGGACCAGTGGAGGCGGGACGGGGTGTCGCAGAGGTGGGTGGGGTCGTAGAGGTGGGTGGGGCCCAGCTTGGCTCTGGCGTCTTTTGTGTCGTGCCAGAGGGCGGGGTTCGACGTGACGACGAGGGCTGGGCCCTCCGCGTCGCGTACCGCCTGGGCTGCGGTGGCTTGGCGGGTTTCCCTTGGGGCCACGAGGATTTTCTCCCACCCGCCCAC
>KL569269.1:0-4054 GCA_000715635.1 Streptomyces violaceus
ACGAACCCTCCGCGCCCCCCACCCCGGCGGATCCCGCCCCTGCCGATGCCGAACCCGTGGGCGCACCGCCCCGCACGGAAAAGGAATGAATCACATGCGCAAGAAGACCACTGTGCGGGCGGCCGCGGCCGCTTCCGCCGCCCTGCTCCTCGCCACCGCCTGCAACAGCCAGCGCGGGCAGGACGACAAGGACGCCGCCGCCGACGGGGCGTGCCAGGGCCAGCAGACCACCGGCATCACCGACAAGAGCATCAAGCTGGGCGGCATCTACCCGCTGTCGGGACCGGCCTCCGCGTACGGCACGATCAGCAAGGGCGTGAGCGCCTACTTCAAGCACGTCAACGACAAGGGCGGCATCGACGGCCGCACGGTCGAGTTCATCGTCCGCGACGACGGCTACCAGCCGCCCAAGGCGGTCGAGGAGGCTCGCAGACTCGTCGAGCAGGAGAAGGTCTTCGCTGTCTTCCAGACCCTGGGCACCCCGTCCACGGCCGCCGTGTGGGACTACCTCGACAAGCGGAAGGTGCCGCAGCCCTTCGTCGCCACCGGCGCCTCCGTCTGGGGTACGGACGACAAGCACCCGTGGACCACCGGCTGGCAGCCCAACTACGTCGCCGAGGCACGCGTGTACGCCAAATACCTCAAGGAGGAGAAGCCGAAGGCCAAGGTCGCCGTCCTCTACCAGAACGACGACTTCGGCAAGGACCTGCTGGGCGGGTTCAAGAAGGCCGTCGCCGGCAGAGGCATCAAGGTGGTCGCCGAGGAGAGCTACGAGGTCACCGACCCGTCCGTCTCGGCGCAGATGACGAGCCTCGCCCGGTCCGAGGCGGAGGTGCTGCTCGACATCACCACGCCGAAGTTCGGCAGCCAGGCCCTCGCCGCCGATGCCAAGAACACCAAGTGGAACCCGCTGCACATCGTGAACAACGTGTCCTCGTCCGCCACCGTGCTCAAGCCCGTCGGGTTCAAGAACGTCCAGGGCGTGGTCTCGGCGACCTACTTCAAGGACCCCGCCGACCCGCAGTGGGCGGACGACGCGGAGATGAAGACCTACCGGGAAGCGCTGCGCAAGCACGCGCCCGGCTCCGACCCGGCCAACCAGTTCAACGCCTACGGCTGGGCCGCCGCCTCCAGCCTGCACAAGGCCCTGGACGCGATGAAGTGCCCGACCAGGGAGGGGCTGCGGGACGCGGTGCGCAATCTCAAGGACGTCGAGGTGGACATGCTGCTCCCCGGTGTCACCCTCTCCACCGGGTCCGATGACGCCTTCCCGATCGAGACGATGCAGCTGATGCGGTTCAAGGGCGAGCGGTGGCAGCTGTTCGGCAAGCCGGTGGACACCCGCAAGGAGTTCGGCCCGCTGGCGAAGTGAGCCTGCGGGGCCGGTTCCCAGGGGTCGGGGCACCGACCCCTGGGAACCGGCCCGCGCGACGCCCGCCGCAGCAAGGCCTGCCGTAATCCCTCATGCCCGCCACGCCGCGCCGCGCGCCGGACAAGGCCGCGGCCTCCGCCGGGTTTCAATAGGCTTACAGGGTCATCAGAACATCGGCGACCGAGCACACGGTGGTGTCCAGCGGTGGAGAAGCCGATGACGGAGCTCAGCGAAAGCCACGACGATCCGTTCGCCGTGCACCTCGCTGCCTTGGTGGTGCTCGACGACCGGGGGGTGGTGGTCGGATGGAACCGGCGGGCTCAGGAGCTGCTCGGCCATCCGGACACAGCCGTGATCGGCCGTCCGGCGATCGAGGTACTTGTCGATCCTGGTGATCTCCCGGCTGTCACAGAGGCCGCGGCGCAGTGCAGGAGAGCCGGTGGCTGGTTCGGCGTGCTCCCCTTGCGCCACCGCGACGGGCAGCTCGTGGAGCTGGGGCTCAGGGCCCATGAGCTGTCACGCGGTGACCGGGGCCGTGAGTGGTTTCTTGCGGGGGCACTCGCGGGTGACGTCCTCGAATGGCAGAGGGACCGCGCGGTTCTCGACGGTTTGTACCGCCAGTGCCCGATCGGCTTGGTCGTCCACGGTCCCGACCAGAGGATCCTCCGGGTCAATCGGGCCATCGAACGGTTCAGCGGCGTCCCGGCAGCGGACTTTCAGGGGATGTCCACCGGCCGGATGCTCCTCTCCGACGACGCGCGCAAGGCTGTGGACCGTGTGCGCCAGGTGATGCAGACCGGAAAACCGCTGGTCTACTCCGAGCAGTTCGTTCGCCTGGAGCAGGATCCGGCACGGGAACGGGTCGCGTTGGTCTCGTCCTTCCGGATGGAGGATCCCTCCGGCCGCGTCCTGGGTGTGGCCGAGATGATCGAGGACATCACCGACCGCCATCGGGCCCAGCGCCGGCTCGCGCTCCTAGACCAGGTGGGCAGCCGTATCGGAACCACGCTCGACGTGGCCGAGACCGCGCGGGAACTGGCCGAAGTGATGGTGCCCCACCTCGCCGACCACGCATCGGTGGACCTGCTTCAGGCGGTGACGCGCGGTGAGGAACCGACGCGCGCCGTGACAGGGCCTGTGGTCCGGCTGGGGACCTGCGGCGTCGGTGCCCAGCAACCCGGCCCGCCGCACCCCGAGGGCGAGCCCGTGGAGTTCGGGCCCGGCACACCGCAGGCAGGATGCCTGGCCGAGGGCCGGCCCGTCCTGGAGCCGGTTCTCCCGCCCGGCTGGGTCGCGGCGGCAGGCCGTCAGGGGGCCCAGGCTCCGGACCTGGGCGCCCACTCCCTGATCGTGGTACCTCTTGCCGCGCGCGGCCTGGTGCTCGGTGTGATGACCCTGTGGCGCTCGCGCCGCCCCGATGCCTTCGAGACGGACGATCTCACCCTCGCTCAGGAACTCGCCTCGCGCGCCGCCGTCGCCATCGACAACGCCCGGCGCTTCACGCAGCAGCAGCAGACCGCCTTCACTCTGCAGAGCAGCCTGCTGCCCCGGGCGGTTCCGGACCAGTCGGCCGTCGAGGTGGCCCTGCGGTACCTGCCGGCCAGCGCGGGCCCGGGCCTGGGCGGCGACTGGTTCGACGTCATTCCCCTGTCCGGGGCCCGGGTCGCCCTCGTCGTCGGCGACGTGGTGGGACGCGGCATTCATGCCGCCGCCACCATGGGCCGGCTGCGCACCGCCGTCCATACGCTCGCCAGCCTCGACCTGGAACCGGACGAGGTCCTCTCCCGCCTCGACGACCTGGTCAACCTGCTGGCGGCCGAACAGGAAGCGGTCGGCGAACGGCCCGTGGGTGAGCAGGTCGTCGGCGCCACGTGCCTGTACGCCGTGTACGACCCGGTCGCCGGACGCTGCTCCGTCGCCCGCGCCGGTCATCCGCCGCCGGTGGTGACCGCTCCCGATGGACAGGTGGCCCTGGTCGACCTGCCCGCCGGCCCACCGCTCGGCCTGGGCGGCCTGCCGTTCGAGGCCCGGGACATCGAACTGGCCGAGGGAAGCCTGCTGAGCCTGTACACCAACGGAATCATCGGCGAGCGCCACATCGACGCCGACGTCGGCCTGACGAGGCTGTGCGCAGCGCTCGCCCGCCCTGCGGGCGCCCTGGAGCGCACCTGCCAAGCGGTGGTCGACGCGCTGGTGCCCTCGCGCCCCAGCGACGACGTCGTCCTGCTGATCGCCCGCACCCGCATGCTGCCACCGGACAGTGTCGCCTCCTGGCGTCTGCCGCCGGAGCCCGCCAGCGCCGGCCGCGCCAGGGCGCTGACCTCGGCCAAGCTGACCGAGTGGGGTCTGGAGCACCTGGCGTTCACCACCGCGTTGGTCGCCAGCGAACTCGTCACCAACGTCTATCGCTACGCCGGCGGCCCCGCGACCCTGCGGCTGATCCGTGAGCAGTGTCTGGTGTGCGAGGTCGGCGACACCAGCCACACCTCACCGCACCTGCGCCACGCCCGTACGACCGACGAGGGCGGGCGTGGCCTGTTCCTGGTGGCCCAGATGACCGAACGCTGGGGTACCCGCTACACCCGCGAGGGCAAGACCGTGTGGACCGAACAACCGCTGACCGGCACGCCCGTCTGACCGTCTCGGGCCGCGGCCGGCGCGGGAGGCCGCCGGGAGCCGGCC
>KL569269.1:4249-7897 GCA_000715635.1 Streptomyces violaceus
GGCCCGCCCGCGCCGCCGTGGTCATTCGGCCGCGGCGAGAAGCCGTGCCTCGCTCTCCTCGTACCGGCGCCGCTGCTCACGGCTGTCGGCGGCACGGCGACGGTGGTCCAGACGGCTGCCCAGCCAGCCCGCGAGGTAGCCGAACGGGATGGAGACCAGCCCGGTGGACTGCATGGGGAACAGGTCGAAGTCGGCATGCGGGAAGACGGCGGACGGCGTGCCCGAAACGGCCCTGGAGAAGACCATGAGCAGCAACGCGCAGGCCGCGCCGCCGTAGAGGGTGGCGAGCAGGCCGGTGCGCGTGAACCCTCGCCAGAACAGGGAGTAGGTGAGCGCGGGTGCCACCGCCGACGCCCCGATGCAGATGGCCAGCGTGGTCAGCACGCCGACGTCCCAGTTCTGCACCATGGTGGCGAGCCCGATGGCGACGATCCCCACGGCCACGCTCGTCCACGCCGCCACCGTCATCTCGGTACGGGGCTCGGCCTGTCCCCGCCGCACAGCGTGGGCGAACAGGTCGTGGGCGAGTGACGAAGCCGCGGCCAGGGTCATCCCCGCGACCGACGACAGCAGGGTGATGAACACCATGCCTGCCACGGCCGAGTACAGGATCGTCGCGCCCGCGGAGCCGGGGGCCCCGCCGAGCATCTGGGACAGCATGAGCACCGATGTTCTGCCGTGCGGGTCGGCCGCGGTGATGTGCTGCGATCCCACCAGGGCCGCCGCGCCCGTACCCATGATGATCACGAGCAGGCAGAACGTGGTGACCGTGCCGACCGCCCATGACATGGAGCGGCGCACGGCTGGTACGTCCTGCGCGGAGTACAGGCGCATCGTGATGTGTGGCAGGCAGGCCACGCCGAGGATGACGGTGATCTGGAGACTGACGAAGTCCAGCCGGCCACCGGTGGACGTGCCGAGCTGCAGGCCCTGCTGCAGGTAGGCGGGGCCCGCGCCGCTGCCGTGCTGGGCTGCCCTGAGGATGTCGCCGGGGCTCCAGTCGAAGCGGTTGAGTACGAGAGCGGCGACGACGATGCTGGTGCCGAGCAGGAGCACGATTTTGATCATCTGAATGAGCGCGGTGCCCCGCATACCGCCGATCGCCGCATAGATGATCATCAGAGTGCCGACGATGACGATGCACGCCGTCCTGGCGCCCGCAGCGAACGGAATGTCCAGGATGAAGGTGAGCAGCGACCCGGCTCCGGACAGCTGGACGACCAGGAAGGGCAGGGTCGCCGTGAGTGTCACCAGGCAGGCGGCGATACGCACGGCCCGTCCGGACATGTTGCGGGCCAGGACGTCGCCCATGGTGAACCTGCCGGCGTTGCGCAGGGGTTCGGCCAGCAGGAACATCAGCAGCACCAGGGACAGGGCGGTGCTGACCGCGAGGACGTAGCCGTCGTATCCGGAGAGCGCGATGATCCCGGTGGTGCTCAGCACCGTGGCGGCGGAGATGTAGTCGCCCGCGATCGCCAGGCCGTTCTTGAGCGGGGTGAGCGACAGGTAGCCGGTGTAGAAGTTCGCCAGGTCGTCGCGGTCCGGTCCCGCCATGACGCACATCAGCAGCGTGACGGTGACCAGCGCGGTGAACAGAACCAGGACGAGGGCCTGCGTCCCGGAGCTGAAGTCGTTCATCTCGCCATCCCCGCGTGCCGGCCGGCGGGGACCGCCCGCTCCCTGACGGCGCGGGCCAGCGGATCCACGGAGCGTTGTGCGCTGCGTCCGTACCAGAAGACCGCCGCGAAGGTGACGACGAGTTGGAGGATGCCCAAGGCCATGCCCAGGCTCAGCTCCCCGGTGACCTTGGATCCCATCAGACCGGGCGCGTAGCAGGACAGGACGACGTACACCACGAAGGAGCCGAGTGCGGTGAGCGTGGAGATCCGGCGGAGCAGGCGGTAGGCCGAGCGGAGGGCGGCGAGGTCGGCGTCGTCTCGATGGGTCTCGTGCGCGTAGGAGGCGTCCCATGGGGCTTGCCGCCCGTACGAGTCGTATCGCGGGGCGTCGTGCCCGTACGGCTCCGGCCACGGGTTCTGTCCGTACGTCTCGTGTCGAGGAGGGAGCCCACGGGGCTGTGCTGAGGGTGGGTACCGGTTCTCGTCGGCGTATGTCATCGCCTGGCCTTCCACTACGGCTCGGATCCGTGAGGTGAACGGGAAAGGACGCTTCAGGCGGCGCACCATACCGACTGGTTGGAATGCCTGTAAGTCTGCCGTAGGTCACATTTCGGAATTGATGTGGGCGGCATGACGCAGTGGTCGCACAGGTGGCGCAGCGCACCGGCACATCGGTCGAGCGCGAGACTCCTTCGAGCTCCAGGTGCAGCTCAACACCGAACTGGCCCGCATGCCTGTGGACAACACCTCCGGGAAGTGGGCGGGGACGACAACGTGGCGGCTGCTGATGCCACGTCGATCACACCGTGGCGCTCACGCGAGGAGCACCGGCCCATCGGCGAGATCCAGCGGGTGCGGCAGGGGGTGTACCGGCGCTCGTCCATCGAGCGGCACCGCATCAATGGGCAGCAGCGGCGCGAACCGGTCAGCAGCGCGCACCTGCTCGGCTGAGCCGGCCGAGCCGCGGAGGACGACGCGGGGTCTTTCCACGGCCGCGACGGCGACATCGCCCGCGTGCACGCCGCCGTGCCGGCTCGGGTGCTGATCGGGATGCTGGAGCCGGGGCTCGGCGAGGTCGAACGGCTCGCGAGGGCCGAGGAGCTGGCCGGGCGGCTGGTCAGGCGCCCGGCCAAACGGCGACCCTCGGCGACCGAGCGCACGGTCAACCGCGCGCTCTCCGCGGCTCGGGCACCGGTGGAGAAGGCCACCGCGAGGCCGCGACGCCCCGCGGGGCTCGGAGCCGGGCGCGGCTCAGGCTAGGGGAGGGCCTGCGCGCACCAGATCGTCTTGCCGCTGGTGGTGTGCCGGGTGCCCCACCCCTGGGTGAGCTGGGCGACGAGCAACAGGCCCCGGCCGCCCTCGTCGAAGGCACGGGCCCGGCGTAGGTGCGGGGCGGTGCTGCTGGCGTCGGAGACCTCGCAGATCAGGGACGTATCACGAATCAGCCGCAGCCTGATCGGCGGCTCGCCGTATCTGATGGCGTTGGTGACCAGCTCACTGACGACCAGTTCGGTGACGAAGGCCGCCTCCTCCAGGCCCCAGGCGTCCACCTGGTCGACGGCGAACTTCCTGGCGCCCGGCACCTGCGCGGGGTCGGGTCCGACGTCCCAGTCGGCGACGTGGTGGGGATCCAGGGCGTGAGTGCGAGCGAGCAGCAGCGCGGCGTCGTCGGTGCGGCTTTCGGAAAGCATGGCGTCCATCACCGTGTCGCACAGGATCTCCAGTGAGGTGGCCGAGTGGTTCAGGATCCGCTGCAGTTCGGCGATCCTCTGGTCGACGTCGCGCTTGCGGCTTCGCACCAGTCCGTCGGTGTAGAGGGCGAGCAGGCTGCCCTCGGGCAGCCCGAGCTCGGTGGCCTCGAAAGGCAGCCCACCGATACCGAGCGGTGGTCCCGGCTGGGCGGGTACCGGTGTCCTGGTGCCGTCCGCGGAGATGATCAGGGGCAGGGGATGGCCGGCGCTCGCCAGCGTGAAGCGCCGGGAGACGGGGTCGTAGACGGTGTACAGGCAGGTGGCCCCGGACTCGCCGG
>KL569269.1:8033-9843 GCA_000715635.1 Streptomyces violaceus
GGCTGGAAGTGGTCGGCGGGCTGGAGGTCGCTGGCGAGGTGGAGGACCAGGTCGTCCAGGTGGGTCAGCAGCTCGTCCGGTGGCAGGTCGACGTCGGCGAGGGTGCGCACCGCCGTGCGCAGCCGGCCCATGCTGGCCGAGGCGTGCAGGCCGTGGCCGACTACATCGCCGACGACCAGGGCGACCCGGGCGCCGGACAGCGGAATGACGTCGAACCAGTCACCGCCCACTTCGGCGCCGGCCCCGCCGGGCAGGTAGCGGGATGCCACCTCGACCGCCTCCTGATTCGGCAGCCCCTGCGGCAGCAGGCTGCGTTGCAGGGTCAGTGCGGTCGTGCGTTCGCGCGAGTACCGACGGGCGTTGTCGATGGCGACGGCTGCCTTGGCGGTCAGTTCTTCGGCGAGGATCAGATCGTCGGCGGTGAAGGCCTCGGGCCGGTCGCTGCGGGAGAACGTGACGACGCCGAGCAGCGCGCCGCGCGCCCGGAGCGGCACGGTGATCCTGCCGGTCAGCCCGTCCGCGGCGATGGACCCGTCGATCAACGGGTTGCCCGGTGGCCAGTGGGCCGGGTCGGCGGCGAGCCCGGGCCCGAAGGCCCATTCGCCTCCCTGGCCAGGCTCAGCGGCGAGCTCGACGGTGGAGCTGCCAGTGGCCATGCAGCGGGCGGCTACGGAACCGGGAGCGTGGCTGACCGGAATCGTGGGCCCGGGGGCCCGGTCGGTGTCCCCCCTCGCGCTGTGCTGGGCGGCACGGCTGAGCGGGATGGGCTCGCCGCGGGTGAACGCGGACGCGGAGGGCGGTTCCTCTCCACGCAGCACCTCGTCGAAGAGATCCACGCTGACGAGATCGGCGAATCCCGGCACCGGGGTCCTGGCCAGTTCCTGGGCGGTGCCGATCACGTCGAGTGTCCGGCCGATGCCGCCGCTGGCCTTGTTGAGGATGAGCAGGCGTTGCCGGGCCCAGTACTCGGCGCTCATGTCGAATCCCCAGTTGGCGACCGCGCGGACCCTTCCCTCGGCATCTCGGACGGGCCAGATGCTGGTGGCCCAGGCGTTGGCGTAGTTGCTGCCGAGCGGGCGGAAGACGGTGATGAGACGCGCGGGCTTGCCCGTCCTCGCCACGTCGGAGAGCTGGTCGGTGTAGGGCTTGTCGTCCCTTTCGGGGAACAGCTCGCGGTCAAATTCGGGAAAGAGCTCGCGGTACTTCTTACCGAGCACTTGCTCCTCGGAGTGCGCTATCACCCGGCCCGAGGAGGCGTTGATCCACAGGAACCGCAGTTCAGGGTCGTAGACACCCAGAGCGAAGGGGGACTGCTCGAAGGCCCGGTCGGCGATCACCGGGCGGCGTCCCCAGCGCTGGACGGTCACCACGTGCCCCAGTGCCCGCCCGTCGGGGCCGAACAGCGGCTGCGCCGCCAGCACGGCGTCCACCGTGGAACCGTCCCGGTGGCGCAGGGCAATGAACCCCGTGGGGTCGGGGCCGGCGCCGTAGCCCTCGGGAAAGCCGGCGGGTGGGGGATCGACCAGCAGGTCGGCCACAGGACGCCCGACGGTGTCCTTGGCCGTCCAGCCCAGCAGCAGCCGCCCGCCCTCGCTCCAGCCACTCACCACGCCGTCCGGGTCCACGACGACCGCGGCAGTGGGGGCGTCCTTTGTGCCGGCCATTTCCACGCGTCAAGCCTCCGTCCGGACAGCCATCCCGCCAGGGCTGGTTTCCAGCGGCTCCTTCCAGCCTAGATCCGCCCCCGCTCCACGGCGCCCCGGCCTGCTCGGAGCGATGGGAAAACCCGCCGCCGCTTCCGCGCAGTGGC
>KL569270.1:0-2540 GCA_000715635.1 Streptomyces violaceus
CGCGCAGTTCCCCGCGCCCCTGCAGGGCGCTGCCGAACCGCCGGGTCCGCCGTACCCGTCCCGTACCACCCGCTCCCCGCACCACCCGGAGTACCACCACCCATGGCATCCCGTACCCGCCGTTCCGGGCGACCGTCCCGAGCCCGTGACGGCTCCAGGCGCCGCCGCCTGCCCATGCGCCTGCTGCTGCCCCTGCTCCTCCTCGTCGCCCTGATGGCGATGCTCATGCTGCGCGGATACGTGCACAGCGAGATCCTCGCCGACCACCGCGTCGGGCCGCCCGCGTCCAGCGACCAGGTCCCGAAGAAGATCCTCGAGGGCGGGCCCGTCATCGACACCCGGGAAGGACAGCAGAACAGTCTCGAACTCCCGGACCACGAGCTGGTGCTGACCTTCGACGACGGGCCGGACCCCCAGTGGACGCCCAAGGTCCTCGACGTGCTGAAGAAGCACGACGCCCGCGCCGTCTTCTTCATCACCGGCACCATGGCCTCCCGCTACCCCGACCTCGTCCAGCGCATGGTCGACGAGGGGCACGAGATCGGGCTGCACACCTTCAACCACCCGGACCTGACGCTGCAGAGCAAGAGCCGCGTCGACTGGGAGCTGTCCCAGAACCAGCTCGCGCTGGCCGGGGCGGCCGGCATCCGCACCTCGCTGTTCCGCCCGCCCTACTCGTCGTTCTCCCAGAACATGGACAACAGGTCCTGGCCGGTCACCGAGTACATCGGCAGCAAGGGCTACATCACCGTCGTCAACAACACCGACAGCGAGGACTGGCGCCGGCCCGGAGTCGCCCAGATCATCCGCAACGCCACGCCGAAGAAGGGCCAGGGCGCCATCGTGCTGATGCACGACTCCGGCGGCGACCGCTCCCAGACCGTGGCCGCGCTCGACCGGTACATCACCGGGCTGCAGGACCAGGGCTACCGCTTCGACACCCTCACCGCCGCCCTGGAAGCGCCCAGTGCGCACACGCCGGTCGGTGGTCTCGACGCGGTGAAGGGCGACGCTTGGGTCTTCCTGGTGCAGGCCTCCGAGAAGACGACCGGGGTCCTCGTCGCCGGTCTCGCCGTCGTCGGCGTGCTGGTCTTCGCGCGTCTCGGTCTGATGCTGATCCTCTCCGTCGCGCATGCCCGCCGCGTCCGCCGCCGCGGTTTCCGCTGGGGCGAGACCATCACGGAACCGGTGTCCGTCCTCGTGCCCGCCTACAACGAGGCCAAGTGCATCGAGCAGACGGTCCGGTCCCTGGTCGCGAGCGACCACCCCATCGAGGTGCTGGTCATCGACGACGGGTCGAGCGACGGCACCGCGCGCATCGTCGAGAACCTCGGCCTGCCCGGCGTACGCGTCGTCCGCCAGCTCAACGCGGGCAAGCCCGCCGCCCTCAACCGGGGCATCGCCAACGCCAAGTACGACCTGATCGTGATGATGGACGGCGACACCGTCTTCGAACCGACCACCGTCCGTGAACTCGTGCAGCCCTTCGGCGACCCGCGCGTCGGTGCCGTCGCGGGCAACGCCAAGGTCGGCAACCGGGACTCGCTGATCGGCGCGTGGCAGCACATCGAGTACGTGATGGGCTTCAACCTCGACCGCCGGATGTACGACGTGCTGCGCTGCATGCCGACCATCCCCGGCGCGGTGGGCGCGTTCCGGCGCAGCGCGCTGGAACGCGTCGGCGGCATGAGCGACGACACGCTCGCCGAGGACACCGACATCACCATGGCCATGCACCGCGACGGCTGGCACGTCGTGTACGCGGAGAAGGCCGTCGCCTGGACGGAGGCCCCGGAGTCCGTCCAGCAGCTGTGGTCCCAGCGCTACCGCTGGTCGTACGGCACGATGCAGGCGATCTGGAAGCACCGCCGGTCCCTCGTCGAGCGGGGGCCCTCGGGCCGCTTCGGCCGGGTGGGCATGCCGCTGGTGTCGATGTTCATGGTCGTGGCGCCGCTGCTGGCCCCGCTGATCGACGTGTTCCTGCTGTACGGGCTGGTGTTCGGCCCGACGGAGAAGACCATCGGCGCCTGGCTGGGCGTCCTCGCGGTGCAGGGGGTGTGCGCGGCCTACGCGTTCCACCTCGACAAGGAACGCATGACCCATCTGATCTCGCTCCCGCTCCAGCAGCTCCTCTACCGCCAGCTCATGTACGTCGTGCTGCTCCAGTCCTGGATCACCGCCCTCACCGGCGGCCGGCTGCGCTGGCAGAAGCTGCGGCGCACGGGCGCGGTGGGCCTGCCCGGAGCCGGATCGGCCACGCCCCAGCGGCAGATGGACGGGAGGCCGGTCGCATGACCACGCATCCCGATGTCGTCGCCGCGGCGGCCCCGGAGAAGGAGCGGACCGCCGCCGGCGGCCCCGTCCGCGACCGGTACTTCGACCTGCTGCGCGCTCTCGCCCTGTTCCGTGTCGTGCTGTACCACCTGACGGGCTGGGCCTGGCTGCCGCTGGTGTTCCCGTCGATGGGCGTGATGTTCGCCCTCGCCGGCAACCTCATGGCCCGCTCGCTCAAGCGGCCGCCGGCGCAGGTGATCCGCGGT
>KL569270.1:2746-6583 GCA_000715635.1 Streptomyces violaceus
GGCTGCGGCGGCTGCTGCCTCCGCTGTGGCTGCTGGGCGTCGTCGGCGTCACCGGCATGGTCCTCCAGGGCTGGGGGCCGGACGCCGACGGCCATCCCGGCTGGTGGTGGCTCCACCTCACCTTCTGGATCGTTCCGCTCAGCGACCCGCCGTACGCCGAGGGGCTGCCCGGCGTCCACGGCTTCATCGGCGAGGACTGGGCCGCCGAACTCGCCGGCCCGCTCTGGTACATCCGCGCCTACCTCTGGTTCGTCCTGCTGTCCCCGCTGCTCCTGAAGGCCCTGCGCGCCCTGCCGGTGGTCACGCTCCTGGCGCCGATCGCCCTGGCGGTCGCCTTCGAGCAGAGCTACCTCGCACTGCCCGGCGAGCGGTTCCCCTCGGCGCTCACCGACTTCTCCACCTTCGGCGCCTGCTGGATCCTCGGCATGGCCCACCAGGAGGGCATCCTCAAGCGGCTGCCGCGCTACATCGTCCCGTCCGTGGCCCCCGTCATCGCTCTGGCCGGCCTCTGGTACGCCCTGCGCCACGACTTCGGCACCGGCAACGACCTGGACAGCATGCCACTGGCCCAGGCCCTGTGGTCCTTCGGCACGGTGTTCCTGCTGCTGCACATCAGCCCGTCCTGGTCCGAGTGGCCGCCCAGGCTGCGCCGCTGGGCCGGGCCGATCACCCTGCTCAACTCCCGTGCCGTGACGATCTATCTGTGGCACAACACCTGCATCCTGATCGCCGCGACCCAGTGGGACCGGCTGTGGAGTGTCACCGTGCTGGAGCAGAACGTCCCGGGCCTGCTGGAGAGCCCATGGCCGGTGCTGGTCCTGGTCTGGGTGCTGCTCGGCGGCTGTGTCCTGGCGTTCGGCTGGGTGGAGGACCTGGCGGCGAAGCAAAGGCCCCGGTTGTGGCCCAGGAGTGAGCCCCGGGTGAGGGTTCGGGGGAGCAGGAGGCGAGCGGTACGCGGCGGCTGATCCCCGTTCCCCCGGCGTTTCTCCGGTGTGGAAAACTGCCCGGGTCGCGCAGGTGAACGGCTGCGATCAGTGAGTGACCGGGGGAGCGGTGGGATGAGTAAGCGGCAGACACAGAAGATGCTGCGGCTGATGGCGAGCGGAGAACCGGTCGAGCTCACCAGCCCGATGGCGTCCGTGAAGAAGCTCGCCCGGCTGGCCTTCGTCGCCCAGCAGTTCGGCTACGAGTACGCGGACGTCCGGCAGAGCAGCGGCCGCAACGGCGCGCTCACGATGCTGATCCTGCCCGACCCCAGCCCGCACGCCCGGGGCCGGGCCGCGCAGAACTGGGCGCAGTACCCGGGCGCCGCCGACGGCGTCTCCCTCCCGCCGCTCGTGCCCGACGCCTTCGAGCTCCTCAAGGCCCGCATCAACTTCGACCTCACCGGCAAGAGCGCCGAGAAGCGCATGGGCTACGCGGCTATCGGCCTCACCGTCGGCTGCGTGATCCTCGCCCTCCGCACCGGCGGGGAGCCCTTCGACTTCGTCGCGGCGGGCGTGGTCTGGCTGCTCTTCATGGCGATCTTCGGCATCGGCCTCCTGGTCACCCGCAAGCGCAACGTGAAGTTCGCCGCCCGGCTGCAGGCGGCCGGCTTCATGCCGGTGACGGACGAGAACGGCCGGACGCGATACCTCCCGCCCGGGGCGCAGCTGCCCGGGCACGGCAACCCCTTCGGCGGCGGGCCGTACGGCGGTGGGCCTGGGGCCGGGGCGCCGGGCGCTGGGGCGCCGGGGTATGCGGGTGCGCCGGGGCAGCCGCCCGGGATGCCCGGTCCGGCCGTGGGGACTCCCGCGGGTTACGGATATCAGCAGCCTGGGCCGGCACCGGCACCGGCACCGGGCCCGTACGCCCAGCCCGCACCGGGCCCGTACGCCCAGCCCGCACCAGGCCCGCATGCCCAGCCCGCCCCGGGCCCGTACCCGCCTCAGCCCGAGCCCGGTCCGTACGGAGCGCAGCCCCCTGCCACGCCGTACCCGCCGCAGCAGCACCCCGGCCCCTACGCGCCGCAGCAGCCGCCCCACCAGGAGCAGAACGCCCACTGGCAGCACCCGCCACGCTGACACATGCCACGGAACCTCTCATCACGCCCAGGCCCGGGGTGAGAGCAAAGTTCCCTCTCGGTCACTCGATGGCACAGTCACGAAACGAGCCCTCCCTACCTTCGGGAACAGCCCCTCGTAGTACGACCGAGTCCCGGAGCAAGTGGAGGCGTCATGACAAGCCCTGGCACGGCACCCGCACCCCCGAGCAAGGGCGGACGCTGGATCCAGCACTGGGATCCCGAGAACGAGACCTTCTGGAACGAGACCGGAGAGAAGGTCGCCCGCCGGAACCTCTTCTTCTCCGTACTGTCCGAGCACATCGGCTTCTCGATCTGGACCCTGTGGTCCGTGCTGGTGCTCTTCATGGGCCCGGAGTACGGGCTGACACCGGCCGACAAGTTCATGCTGACCTCGATGGTCACGCTGGTCGGCGCCGTCGTCCGCGTCCCCTACACCTTCGCCGTCGCGATCTTCGGCGGCCGGAACTGGACGATCATCTCCGCCGGCCTCCTGCTGGTCCCGACCGTCGCCGCGTTCACCGTGATGGAACCGGGCACCTCCTTCTCCACCTTCCTGCTCGTCGGCCTGCTGGCCGGCATCGGCGGCGGCAACTTCGCCTCCTCCATGACCAACATCAACGCCTTCTTCCCGCTGCGTAAGAAGGGCTGGGCCCTCGGCCTCAACGCGGGCGGCGGCAACATCGGCGTGCCGGTGATCCAGCTGGCCGCGCTCGCGATCATCGGCGCCGGCGGCGGGCCGCGCGTGCTGCTCGGGATCTACATTCCGCTGATCCTCGTAGCCGCCGTCATGGCCGCGCTCTTCATGGACAACCTGGAGAACGTCAAGAACGACACCGGCGCCGCCAAGGACGCCGTGCGGGACGCCCACACGTGGATCATGTCCTTCCTCTACATCGGCACGTTCGGGTCGTTCATCGGATACAGCTTCGCCTTCGGGCAGGTCCTCCAGAACCAGTTCGGACGCACCCCGCTGGAGGCGGCGTACGTCACCTTCATCGGTCCGCTCCTCGGCTCGCTGATCCGGCCCCTGGGCGGCTGGATGGCCGACAAGTACGGCGGCGCGAAGATCAGCCTGTGGAACTACGTCGGCATGGGCGTCGCGACTGCGGTCCTGATCGGTGCCTCCATGGAGAAGTCGCTGGCGCTGTTCACCGGGTCGTTCGTGGTGCTGTTCGTGCTCAGCGGACTCGGCAACGGCTCCACGTTCAAGATGATCCCGGGCATCTTCCAGAACAAGGCCTTGGCCAAGGGACTGCAGGGCGAGGAGGCCGCGGCGTACGGACGTCGGCTCTCCGGCGCCTCCATGGGACTCATCGGCGCGGTGGGCGCGCTCGGCGGTGTCGGCATCAACCTCGCCTTCCGCCAGTCCTTCCTCTCCTACGGTTCCGGCACCGGCGCGTTCGTCGCCTTCCTCGCCTTCTACGCGGTCTGCTTCGTGGTCACTTGGGCCGTATACCTTCGGCGTACGACTCCCCGGGTACCCGTCACGACGGCGACCTCGGAGGCGAAGCCGCAGCTCAGCTACGCCAAGGTGTGACGTAACACCGCCGACATCATGCCGATCCGAGCCTGTCACGAGCCGTTGACAGGCTCGATCGGCATACACGTACGCCGGACCCATGGAGTACGACGACTCGAATGCGGGACGAGAGCATGCACGAGGAACAACAGCGACCGGAACACGGCCCACTGGCGGGATTCACCGTGGGCGTCACGGCCGCGCGCCGGGCCGAGGAGCTGGGCGCGCTGCTCCAGCGGCGCGGCGCCACCGT
>KL569270.1:6773-7976 GCA_000715635.1 Streptomyces violaceus
TCGCGCCATCAGAGATGTGTATAAGAGACAGGCCGACGACAGCGAGCTGCTGGCCGCGACCAAAGAGATCATCCACCAGGTGCCGGACATCGTCGTGGCGACGACCGCGATCGGTTTCCGGGGCTGGGTCGAGGCCGCGGACGGCTGGGGTCTGGGCGAGGATCTGCTGGCGCGGCTGGGCGGCGTACGGATCATGGCGCGCGGGCCCAAGGTCAAGGGCGCGGTCCGGGCCGCCGGGCTGACCGAGGACTGGTCGCCGTCATCGGAGTCCATGGCCGAGGTGCTCGACCGGTTGCTTGAGGAGGGCGTCGAGGGTCTGCGGATCGCGATCCAGCTGCACGGCGAGCCGCTGCCCGGGTTCGTGGAGTCGCTGCGCGCGGCCGGTGCCGAGGTCGTCGGCGTGCCCGTCTACCGGTGGATGCCGCCGGAGGACATCGGGCCGGTCGACCGTCTCCTGGACGCGATGGTGTCCCGCGGCGTCGACGCGCTGACCTTCACCAGCGCCCCCGCCGCGGCCTCCCTCCTCTCCCGGGCGGAGGAACGCGGACTGCTCCCCGAGGTGCTGGCGGCACTCGGCCACGACGTCCTGCCGGCCTGTGTCGGCCCGGTCACCGCGCTGCCGCTGCAGGGCCACGGCATCGACACGGTCCAGCCCGAACGCTTCCGGCTCGGCCCGCTCGTCCAGCTCCTCTGCCAGGAGCTGCCCGGGCGGGCGCGCTCGCTGCCGATCGCCGGGCACCGGGTGGAGATCCGCGGCCACGCCGTCCTGGTCGACGGCGACCTCAAGCCCGTGCCGCCCGCCGGTATGGCCCTCCTGCGCGCCCTTTCCCGCCGCCCCGGCTGGGTCGTCGCCCGCGCCGAGCTGCTGCGCGCCCTGCCGGGAGCCGGCCGCGACGAGCACGCCGTCGAGACGGCGATGGCCCGCCTCCGCACGGCCCTCGGCGCCCCGAAACTGATCCAGACGGTGGTCAAGCGGGGCTACCGCCTGGCCTTGGACCCGGCGGCGGACACGAAGTACGCGGACGCGTGAGGCCGCGCGGGGGTTGAGCGGGATACCGCCATTGGCGCCCGCCGCGTGCTCCGGCCGGCGTATGCCGCCGCGCGGGGCGCGCCCGCGAGCCCGACGGGAAGGCCTCGGTGACGCCGACGGCGGTCCCTCCAGGGTGCGGTCGGCGGCGCTGGCGACCCGCCTCGGCCCGGCCG
>KL569270.1:8250-9658 GCA_000715635.1 Streptomyces violaceus
CCCCGGAGATACCGGCGTACGAAGCCGGACACAGGCCGCCGGCCGGAAGGCATGCCCCGGCGGGCCGGCCGATGGCGTCAGGCCGGTGCGAAGGGGTTTCCGGCGGGGGAGTGGGCAGGCACTGTAAGAGGGAACGGTTTCCCAGCCCTCTCACTGGCATCTCACCGGCCCCCTCGCGACCGGGGTGAACCCCTAGGCGGTGACAGGCACATGGCATTGGGTACGGCCACGGCCCCGTACGAGCTGCGGTTCGATGCCGGGCGGATCTGCCTGGATCTGCTCTCCACCACGCATCCGGAGGAGCGGCTCGACTCCGTGGCCGTGCTGCGCGCCTGGATCACCGGCTCCGGCCTCGTCCCGGCGGACACCGTCCTGGCCCACGCCGATGCCGCCTGGCCGGCCGCCTTCCGCGAACTGCGCGACCAGGTCGGGAGGTTGGTGCGCGGCTGGTCGGCGCCCCGGGCCCGGGCGTACGACTTCGCACTCGCGCGCGTCAACGACCTGGCCACCCCCGCGCCTCCCGCCCCCCGCGCCGTCCGCGACGAAGACGGCGAGCTCATACGGCGGTTGGACGGCCCGCCCGACTGCGCCGCCCTGCTCGCGGCCGTCGCCCGGGACGCCGTGGACCTGCTCACCGACCCCGTCGCCCGCGCGGCGCTGCGCCAGTGCGAGGGGGACAACTGCCCGATCGTGTACCTCGACACCTCCCGGGGGCGCAGGAGGCGCTGGTGCTCCAGTGAGATCTGCGGGAACCGCGAACGCGTCGCCCGGCATCGCCGCCGCGCGGCACTCGCACGGGCTTAAATCCCTTTTGCCCACCACGGCACGGCAGTTGCGTGGCAGCGGCACTCAATTCCCTTGTCCTAAATGACACTTCTGCGAACGCACTGTCGAAGTGATTTCGATTACATACCGTTTACCTACGCCACCGTAGGGAAGGCCTGGCTTGATCTTGCTGGTGTGGCAGAAATGTGAAGATCGCGGGGTGGGAATGTGACCCCATGTCCAGCTCGTCACGTCATCTCGAAGAAATCTGTCACGTCTCCTTGAACGCCCAACCGCTCACTTCCGTACGGGATGTGGAGCGACCGACTGGGGGAACCCCCGGACACCGGAGGTGGGCGTGCGCAAGGATTCCGTCGTGGCCAATGAACGTGCACCGAGGGCCCGACATCGCATGTCCCAGCCCTCGGAACCCGACGAGGAGCTGATGCGTGCTCTGTACAGAGAACACGCCGGTCCCCTGCTGGCATACGTCCTGCGACTGGTCGCCGGAGACCGGCAGCGCGCCGAGGACGTCGTGCAGGAGACCCTCATCCGTGCCTGGAAGAACGCCGGTCAGCTCAATCGGGCGACCGGATCGGTACGCCCCTGGCTGGTGACGGTCGCCCGGCGCATCGTCATCGAC
>KL569270.1:9897-11482 GCA_000715635.1 Streptomyces violaceus
AGAGATGTGTATAAGAGACAGAGGTCATCCCCGCGGAGGACGAGATCGACAAGGCGCTGTGGCTGATGACTCTGTCGGACGCACTCGACGACCTGACCCCCGCCCACCGGGAGGTGCTCGTCGAGACGTACTTCAAGGGGCGTACCGTCAATGAGGCGGCCGAGACTCTGGGCATACCCAGCGGAACCGTCCGCTCGAGGGTGTTCTACGCCCTGCGTTCGATGAAGCTCGCACTGGAGGAGCGGGGGGTGACGGCGTGATGAGTGTTTACGGGGGTAACCAAGGGTTCGGTACGGGAGGCATGGGTATGTCAGGACCCATGCAGGAATCTCCGGTGCCGAACGAGCACGAGACCGTCGGCGCCTACGCCCTCGGCATCCTCGACGACGCCGAAGCAACCGTTTTCGAAGCCCACCTCGCGGGCTGTGAATGGTGCGCCCAGCAGCTCGACGAGCTGGCCGGCATGGAGCCGATGCTCGCCGCCCTCGCCGACCTGCCCGGCTCCGGCACGCCCGCGATCGGCGAGTCGCTGTCCGCGAAGCCCCGGCCGCGCCTGGTGGAGAAGCTCGTCGACGAGGTCGCCGAGCGCCGCGCCCAGAAGCGCCGCCGCAGCTTCTACATGGTGGCCGCGTCCGCCGCGCTGATCGTCGGCGGTCCCTTCGTCGCGGTCGCGACGAACGGCGGCGGGGACGGCGGGGGCGCGGAGAACCGCCCGCTCGCCGCGAGCCCGGCCAAGGAAGCCTTCAACGGCATCTCCGACAAGATCACGGCCACCGACCCGACCACCAAGGTCACCGCGACGGTCGCCCTCCAGAAGAAGGACTGGGGCACCGGCATGGTCCTGGAGGCGAAGAACCTCAAGGGCCCGCTGAAGTGCGCCCTCGTCGCGGTCGGCAAGAACGGCGAGCGCGAGACCCTCTCCTCCTGGTCCGTCCCGAACTGGGGCTACGGCATCCCGGACGCCACGACCGAGAAGGCCAAGGAGCCGCTGTACGTCCAGGGCGGCGCCGCCTTCCAGCCGAACGAGATCGACCACTTCGAGATCGTGACCTTCGACGGCAAGCGCCTGGTCGAGGTCGACGCGTAGCCTTTCGGGGTCCCCTTCGCGTACGGTAGACGGCTGCCATGCACGTCAGAAGGGGGCCCGGTGGCCGCTCAGGCTCAACAGGAAACCGCGCTCGAAGACTCTCTGAGAGACCGAGAGATCAGCGTCGAGCAGGAACACCTGGATCGGGTGTACCGACGCCTCGAGGAGAAGATCCACGAGGCCGAGTTCCTCATGAACGACGCGGCCCAGCGCGGCCAGGTCGGCACGCCCGGCGCACTCGCCGAGCGGGACGCGCAGGTCTTCCGGGCGGGCGTTCACCTCAATCGGCTCAACAACGAGTTCGAGGATTTCCTCTTCGGCCGCATCGACCTGCTGACCGGCAAGGACGGCAAGAAGGGCCCCGACGGCGCGTACACCGCGGTGGAGCCCGCCGAAGGCGCGGTCCGTCAGGACGACACCGCCGACATCGCCGAGACCCTGCACATCGGCCGCATCGGCGTCCTCGACCAGGACTACGCCCCGCTGGTCATCGACTGG
>KL569270.1:11655-12427 GCA_000715635.1 Streptomyces violaceus
GCCCCGGCCGCCGCTCCCTTCTACCGCTCCACCCCCGTCGACCCCGGCCGCGTCGTCCGCCGCCGCGTCATCCGCTCCAAGGGCCGCAAGGTGCTCGGCGTCGAGGACGACCTGATGCGCCCCGAGCTGACGGCCTACCTCGACGGCCAGGAGCTGCCCGTCATCGGCGACGGCGCCCTGATGGCCGCGCTCGGCCAGGCCCGCAGCCACACCATGCGCGACATCGTCGCCTCCATCCAGGCCGAACAGGACCTGGTCATCCGTGCCCCCGCCGCCTCCGTGACCTATGTCGAGGGCGGTCCGGGCACAGGCAAGACCGCCGTGGCCCTGCACCGCGCCGCCTACCTCCTCTACCAGGACCGGCGCCGGTACGCGGGCGGCATCCTGATCGTCTCGCCGACCCCGCTGCTCGTCGCCTACACCGAGGGCGTGCTGCCCTCCCTCGGCGAGGAGGGCCAGGTCGCCATCCGCGCCATCGGCTCACTCGTCGAGGGCAACGAGGCCGCGCTCTACGACGCCCCGTCCGTGGCCCGCGCCAAGGGCTCGTACCGCATGCTCAAGGTGCTGCGGAAGGCCGCCCGCGGCGCATTGGAGCTGAACGACGCGCCGACCCGGCTGCGCGTGGTCGCCTTCGGCCGCCGCCTCGAGCTGGAGGCCCAGGAGCTGGAGGCCATCCGCCGCGCCGCCCTCGGGGGCACCGCCCCCGTGAACCTGCTGCGTCCGCGCGCCCGCAAGCTGCTCCTGGACGCCCTGTGGGAGCAGTCCGGCTCGG
>KL569270.1:12565-16610 GCA_000715635.1 Streptomyces violaceus
CCGCCACACCGATCCGGAGCTGGCCGCCGAACTGCGCTCCTCCTTCGACGAGGACATCACCTCCGAGGACGCCTTCATCGCGTTCCTCGACGCCTGGTGGCCGGAGCTGACCCCGGCGGCCGTCCTGGACGCCATGACCGACGAGCGGCGCCTCGGCCGCTGGGCCCGGCGGATCCTCAACCCCGGCGAGATCCGCAAGGTCGCCCGCTCCCTCAAGCGCGACGGCCGCTCCGTGCACGACATCGCCCTGCTCGACGAGCTCCAGGCCATCCTCGGCGCCCCCGCCCGCCCCCGGAAGAAGCGCGAACTCGACCCGCTCGACCAGCTCACCGGCCTGGAGGAGCTGATGCCGGTGCGCGAGGAGTCCCAGCGCGAGCGGGCCGAGCGACTCGCCCAGGAGCGCACCGAGTACGCGCACGTCATCGTCGACGAGGCGCAGGACCTCACCCCGATGCAGTGGCGCATGGTCGGCCGCCGCGGCCGGCACGCCACCTGGACGGTCGTCGGCGACCCGGCCCAGTCCTCCTGGTCCGACCCGGACGAGGCGGCCCAGGCCCGCGACGAGGCCCTCGGCACCCGCCCGCGCCGCCGCTTCCAGCTCACCGTGAACTACCGCAACCCGGCCGAGATCGCCGAGCTGGCCTCGAAGGTCCTGGCCCTGGCCATGCCCGGCTCCGAGTCCCCGAAGGCGGTCCGCTCCACCGGCGTCGAACCCCGCTTCACGGTCGTCGAGAACACCCTCGCCGAAACCGTCCGCGACGAGGCGGCCCGGCTGCTGGAGCGCGTCGACGGCACGGTCGGCGTGGTCGTCGCCATGCAGCGCCGCGCGGAGGCCCGGCGCTGGCTCGCCGGGCTCGGCGACCGCGTGGTGGCACTCGGCAGCCTGGAGGCGAAGGGCCTGGAGTACGACGCGACGGTCGTGGTCTCCCCGGCGGAGATCGCCGACGAGTCCCCGGCCGGACTGCGTGTGCTCTATGTCGCACTGACCCGGGCGACCCAGCAGCTCACGGTCGTCTCGGCGGAGCGGGACGAGCCCGACGCGGCGGGAGTCCCGGACCTGCTGAGGGACTGATCCGGGCCTTCCGGCGGACCGCGCCCGGATACCCACTTGTCGGCGAAATGAACTCCCGGTACAGGAATGGCCTTACGGGATCTGTTTGTTAGCCTGGATGTGGCACCGGCTCGATCCAAGCCCCCGGGCCCAACCTTCGTCGCTACGAGCGACCACTTGCCGCGAGGCGAGCATGGCGGGCCGGTGCCACCTACTTCTACAGGGGACTTGCGCAGAGACCCACGTCCGACGTGACGTGGGTCTCTTTTTGCTGGCCTGTTTCGCGAACAAAAAGTTCGCAATCGGAGGCGGCTACCAGCTACCCAGCGGTAGGTGCGACGATCGGACCGCACAACTCAGCGTCAGGTGAAAGCAGAGGAAGTCGGCCATGGCAACGGCGCCCAGCGTCTCCTACTCGATGACGGTCCGGCTGGAGGTGCCCGCGAGCGGAACCGCCGTCTCGCAGCTCACCACCGCCGTGGAGTCCTCCGGAGGCTCGGTGACCGGCCTCGACGTCACCGCATCCGGTCACGAGAAGCTCCGTATCGACGTCACCATCGCGGCATCGTCGACCGCGCACGCGGACGAGATCGTCGAGGAACTCCGCGGCATCGAGGGCGTCACGCTGGGCAAGGTCTCGGACCGGACCTTCCTCATGCACCTCGGCGGCAAGATCGAGATGGCGTCGAAGCACCCCATCCGCAACCGTGACGACCTGTCCATGGTCTACACGCCGGGCGTGGCCCGCGTCTGCATGGCGATCGCCGAGAACCCCGAGGACGCCCGCCGCCTCACCATCAAGCGCAACTCCGTTGCGGTCGTGACGGACGGTTCCGCCGTGCTGGGCCTGGGCAACATTGGCCCCAAGGCCGCGCTGCCCGTCATGGAGGGCAAGGCGGCCCTCTTCAAGCGATTCGCCGGTATCGACGCCTGGCCGATCTGCCTGGACACCCAGGACACCGACGCGATCGTCGAGATCGTCAAAGCCATCGCCCCGGGCTTCGCCGGCATCAACCTCGAGGACATCTCCGCCCCCCGCTGCTTCGAGATCGAGGCCCGGCTGCGCGAGGCCCTCGACATCCCCGTCTTCCACGACGACCAGCACGGCACCGCGATCGTCGTCCTCGCCGCGCTGACCAACGCGCTTCGCGTCACGGGCAAGGCGATCGAGAACATCCGCGTCGTCATGTCCGGCGCCGGCGCGGCCGGTACGGCCATCCTGAAGCTGCTGCTCGCCGCGGGCGTCAAGAACGCCGTCGTCGCCGACATCCACGGTGTCGTGCACGCGGGCCGCGAGGACCTGGTGGACGCCGCCCCGGACTCCGCGCTGCGCTGGATCGCCGACAACACCAACCCCGAAGGCCTCACCGGCACGCTCAAGGAGGCCGTGGTCGGCGCCGACGTCTTCATCGGCGTCTCGGCCCCGAACGTCCTCGACGGCGACGACGTGGCCGCCATGGCCGACGGTGCCATCGTGTTCGCGCTTGCGAACCCGGACCCCGAGGTCGATCCGGCAATCGCCCGCGAGACCGCGGCCGTTGTCGCGACCGGCCGCTCCGACTTCCCGAACCAGATCAACAACGTGCTGGTCTTCCCGGGTGTCTTCCGCGGTCTGCTGGACGCCCAGTCCCGCACGGTGAACACCGAGATGATGCTGGCCGCCGCGACCGCCCTCGCGGACGTGGTGACCGAGGACGAGCTGAACCCGAACTACATCATCCCGAGCGTCTTCAACGACAAGGTCGCGGGCGCGGTCGCCGGGGCCGTGCGGGAGGCGGCCAAGGCGGTGGGGGCGTCGGTCCTCTGACTGTGAGTATCCCCACGGCCGCCCGGGGAACGGCGCGTCGCAGGACCTCTGTGAGCAGCGGAGCCCTATCGTGGCGGCCAGGCTCAGGCCCTCTTTTCGTGTGGCTCCCGAAGGGTGTACTCACGACACGTGCGGGTGCCGGATTGGCTTTCCCGCCGCAGGTAGGGGCAGGATGCGTCTCTGGGCGCGAGGGTCTGACGACGGACCCGGTCCGGGGACTCACGGAGGACCCTGGCAGCATCGGCTTCGATCTGACGCCTCAACGGCAAGATGAACACGGGAGTAACAACATGAACCGCAGTGAGCTGGTGGCCGCGCTGGCCGACCGCGCCGAGGTGACCCGCAAGGACGCCGACGCCGTGCTGGCCGCGTTCGCCGAGGTCGTCGGCGACATCGTCTCCAAGGGCGACGAGAAGGTCACGATCCCCGGCTTCCTGACCTTCGAGCGCACCCACCGTGCCGCTCGCACCGCCCGCAACCCGCAGACCGGCGAGCCGATCCAGATCCCGGCCGGCTACAGCGTGAAGGTCTCCGCGGGCTCGAAGCTCAAGGAAGCCGCCAAGGGTAAGTAATCCCTGTTTTTCGTACGCCCCGGACGGCGTACGAGGCACAGTGACACCAAAGGGGCGGCCACCCGAACCGGGTGGCCGCCCCTTTGGCATCACTGCGCGTGCTATCTGAGCGCCTTGCCGGGCAGCTCGACCTTCGCGCCCAGCTCCATCAGCTTCTCCATGCTGTGCTTGCCCGGGGGATAACCCCCGGACCCCCAGCCGGGCGGGCGTGCGGCCCGGGTGAGGTCAGCCCAGCGCCTTGCCGGGCAGCTCGACCTTCGCGCCCAGCTCCATCAGCTTCTCCATGAAGTTCTCGTAGCCGCGGTTGATGAGGCCGATGCCGTGGACCCGGGACGTGCCCTGGGCCGCCAGGGCCGCGATGAGGTACGAGAAGCCGCCGCGGAGGTCGGGGATGACCAGGTCCGCGCCCTGGAGCTTGGTCGGGCCCGAGACGACGGCCGAGTGGAGGAAGTTGCGCTGGCCGAAGCGGCAGTCGGAGCCGCCCAGGCACTCGCGGTAGAGCTGGATGTGCGCGCCCATCTGGTTCAGGGCCGAGGTGAAGCCGAGGCGGGACTCGTAGACCGTCTCGTGGACGATGGACAGGCCCGTGGCCTGGGTCAGGGCCACCACCAGCGG
>KL569270.1:16837-17402 GCA_000715635.1 Streptomyces violaceus
CTCGCGCCATCAGAGATGTGTATAAGAGACAGTCCGTCTCCAGCGCGATGGACTTGAGCTGGCCGCCGGGGTGCCAGAAGCGGATGCCCTCGTCGTCGATCTCGAAGGCCCCGCCCACCTTCCGGAAGGTGTTCAGGAACGTCATCATCGAGCGCTGCTGCGCGCCGCGGACGTAGACGTTGCCCTCGGTCGCCAGCGCCGCCGACGCCCAGGACGCGGCCTCGAGCCGGTCCGACAGGGCGTGGTGGGTGTAGCCGCCGAGTTTGTCCACACCGGTGATGCGGATCGTCCGGTCGGTGTCCATCGCGATGATCGCGCCCATTTTCTGCAGAACGCAGATCAGGTCCTCGATCTCCGGCTCGACAGCCGCGTTGGACAGCTCCGTGACGCCCTCCGCGAGGACCGCCGTCAGCAGCACCTGCTCGGTCGCGCCGACGGACGGGTACGGCAGCCGGATCTTCGTACCGCGCAGCCGCTGCGGCGCCTCCAGGTACTGCCCGTCGTCCCGCTTCTCGATACGCGCGCCGAACTGCCGCAGCACGTCGAAGTGGAAGTCGATGGGCCG
>KL569270.1:17583-21531 GCA_000715635.1 Streptomyces violaceus
GTCGCAGCCGCCGAGGCCGGGGATGAAGGCGTGGCCCAGACGGTGCAGGAGCGGCCCGCAGAACAGGATCGGGATACGGCTCGAACCGGCGTGGGCATCGATGTCAGCGACGTTCGCGCTTTCCACGCGCGTCGGGTCCATCACCAGTTCGCCGGGCTCGTCCCCCGGACGGACCGTCACACCGTGCAGCTGCAGCAGACCCCGTACGACCCGTACGTCACGGATGTCCGGAACATTGCGCAGCCGACTCGGAGCGCTGCCCAGCAGCGCTGCGACCATAGCCTTTGGTACGAGGTTCTTCGCACCGTGGACACGGATCTCGCCCTCCAGCGGGGTTCCGCCGTGGACAAGCAGGACATCGTCGTTGACGGTCATGAATCTCGCGTTCCGTGGAGTCGGGCAGGGGCCAGAAGGGAAAGGGTAATCGCCCTCCACCCCCCTTCTGTAAGCCTGAGTCAGACCCAGACACGTCATAGCTCTGTCACAACACGAACCGTTCCGTGCCGGGCACATGGGGTCACGGGTGCTTTCGTGCGCGTGGGACGCACCGGTGCGCCCTGAGCTGCGTACCCTCGCGTCCCCTCATTGCCTCCCCACGCAGAGGGAAGATGCGGGATCATGTCTGCCATGACCGAGGTGTCCTCGCTCACAGGGCGGTTGCTCGTGGCCACCCCCGCCCTGGCGGACCCGAACTTCGACCGCGCGGTGGTGCTGCTCCTCGACCACGACGAGGAGGGCTCCCTCGGCGTCGTCCTCAACCGCCCCACCCCGGTGGATGTGAACGACATCCTGGAGGGCTGGGGGGATCTCGCCGGCGAGCCCGGCGTCGTCTTCCAGGGCGGTCCGGTCTCGCTGGACTCGGCCCTCGGGGTCGCGGTCGTCCCCGGCGGCGCGTCCGGGGAGGGCGGCCCGCTGGGCTGGCGCCGGGTGCACGGCGCGATCGGTCTGGTCGATCTGGAGGCCCCGCCGCAGCTGCTGGCCTCCGCCCTCGGCTCCCTGCGGATCTTCGCCGGATACGCGGGCTGGGGCCCGGGCCAGCTGGAGGACGAGCTGGTGGACGGCGCGTGGTACGTCGTGGAGTCAGAGCCCGGTGATGTCTCGTCCCCGTGCCCCGAGCGGCTCTGGCGTGAGGTCCTGCGCCGCCAGCGGGGCGAGCTGGCGATGGTGGCGACGTATCCGGACGACCCTTCGCTCAACTGATGCGTGTGAGCTTCAGTACCCTTGGGCCTATGAGCACTCTCGAGCCCGAGCGCGGGACTGGTACGGGGACCCTCGTAGAGCCGACGCCGCAGACCTCGCACGGTGACGGTGACCACGAGCGCTTCGCCCATTACGTCCAGAAGGACAAGATCATGGCGAGCGCCCTCGACGGCACCCCCGTCGTGGCGCTGTGCGGCAAGGTGTGGGTGCCGGGCCGCGACCCGAAGAAGTACCCCGTGTGTCCCATGTGCAAGGAGATCTACGAGTCCATGGGCTCCGGCGACGACGACAAGGGCAAGGGCGACAAGTAGCGCCCGGCCTGTACGGCGTAAAGCCTCCAGGGTGCGTTTTGCGTACCCTGGAGGCTTTTGTGCTGTCCGGGCGTTGCGCGGGATGCGTCAGCCGGTCACAGAGTGGTTGAGACCTCTTGTGGTCGTGTTCATGCAGTCCCTAGCCTCCGATGTGTTGTGCACAGCGAAACCTTCATTGCGCATGTTGCAACACCCCCTCGGAGGAGCACTTCATGAAGCTGTCCGTCCGTTTTGCCGGGCTCACGGCGCTCGCCGCCCTGCTGGCCACCGCCTGCGCGCCCCAGACCACCAGTAACTCCTCCTCCGACAAGGACGAGAAGACCGGCGCGCTGCGGGTCTGGCTCTTCCAGGAGGTCGGCAACACCCCCAAGGAGAAGGTCGTCGACTCGGTCGTCGCCGACTTCGAGAAGGCCCACAAGGGCACCGAGGTCAACGTCGAGTACATCCCGATCGACACCCGCGCCCAGCGCGTCAAGGCGGCCTTCAACGACCCCGCCTCCGCTCCCGACGTCATGGAGTACGGCAACACCGACACGGCCGGCTATGTGAAGGACGGCGGACTCCTCGACGTCACGAAGGACTTCGGCGACTGGAGCGAGGCGAAGGACACCGACCCGACCGCGAAGCAGTCGGTGACGGTGGACGGCAAGATGTACGGCGCCCCGTTCTACGTCGGAGTCCGCGCCCTGTACTACCGCACGGACGTCTTCGAGGAGCTGGGTCTGAAGGCCCCGAAGACGATGGACGAACTGGCCTCCACCGCCCGCGCGATCCGCGCCGCGAAGCCCGGCCTCTACGGGCTCGTCGTCGGCGGCGCCTACACCTACGGTGCGATGCCGTTCGTCTGGGCCAACGGCGGTGAACTCGCCAACGGCAAGGGCGGTTCGTACGCCTCCGGCATCGACAGCCCCCAGGCCCGGAAGGGCATCAAGGCGTACACGTCCCTCTTCGGCGACGACAACTGTCCGGCCGCCAAGTGCGCGGGCATGGGCGGCAACGACACGATCTCCGCCTTCGCCGCCGGGAAGGCCGGGATGGCGATCGGCGGCGACTTCAGCCACACCGCCGTCGAGGCCGGGAAGGTCAAGGGCAAGTACGCCGTCGTCCCGCTGCCGGGTGTGAAGTCCGGCTCGATCGCGCCCGCCTTCGCCGGTGGCAACAACATCGGCGTCCTGAAGAGCACCTCGCACCGCACGCTCGCCGTCGAGCTGATGGAACAGCTCGCCTCGAAGAAGACACAGACCGAACTCTTCGGCGCCATGGGCTTCCTGCCGACCTTCACGGACGTACGGCAGCGGGTCGCGACCGAGGAGCCGTTCGTGAAGCCCTTCGTGCAGACGCTCTCGGCCGGCACCAAGTTCGTCCCCGCCTCACCCGCCTGGGCCCAGATCGACTCCTCGCTCGTCCTGCCGACGATGTTCCAGGAGGTCATCGCGGGCAAGAAGGACGTGCCCGCCGCCTCCGAGGACGCCGCGAAGAAGATGAACAGCGCGTTCGGCTCCGCCGGGTGAGCCGGATGAACGACCGTACGGAATCGGCGGGAGCCGACCTGGCCGGAACCGACGCCGCCGGGGTTGATCCGCCTGGTGCCGGCTTGGCGGGGACTGCTGGGGCGGAAGGCGGTCCTGCCGGGTCCGATGGGGCAGGACTCGGTCGCGCGGGGCCTGCGGGGGCCGCGGGCGGTCCTGTCGGGAAGGTCTCGGCGGGAGCCGCGCGTGACCTGCCCGGCGGCCATGCCGCGCCCGCTCCCGCGAGCGTCGCCGCAGCGCCCGGCGGCCCGGCCGGGCCAACCGGGGATCGTTCCGGCCAGGCCCGCGCCGAGGAGGGCGGCGGTTCGCCGCGTCGGCCTTCGGGCACGGTCGTGGGCGGGGCGCGGAGCGGGCGACCGGGGTCGCGTCGGGCCGCGCCCGGCAGATCCGTCGGCGCCTCCGGAGGCTGGACGCCCTGGCTGTATCTCGCGCCCGCGCTCGTCGTGCTCGGCGGGCTGCTCGTCTACCCCATCTATCAACTCGGCCTGATCTCGTTCTTCGAGTACACCCAGGCCCAGGTCAGCGGCGGCGCACCGACCACGTTCCAGGGGTTCGCGAACTACGCCGAGCTGTTCGGGGACCCGCAGTTCTGGCAGGTACTGCTCGCGACCGTGCTGTTCGCGGCGGCCTGCGTCGTCTCCACGCTCGCGGTCGGCTGCGCCCTCGCCGTGCTCCTCACGCGTGTGCGGGCCGTACCGCGGCTCGCGCTGATGCTGGCCGCGCTGGGCGCGTGGGCGACCCCGGCCGTCACCGGCTCCACGGTCTGGCTGTTCCTCTTCGACCCGGACTTCGGCCCGGTGAACCGGATGCTGGGTCTCGGCGACCACTCGTGGACGTACGGGCGTATCAGCGCCTTCTTCCTCGTCCTGCTCGAAGTGGTCTGGTGCTCCTTCCCGTTCGTGATGGTG
>KL569270.1:21691-23073 GCA_000715635.1 Streptomyces violaceus
TCCTCGTCCTGCTCGAAGTGGTCTGGTGCTCCTTCCCGTTCGTGATGGTGACCGTGTACGCCGGTATCCGCGCCGTACCCGCCGAGGTGCTGGAGGCCGCCGCTCTGGACGGCGCCTCGCAGTGGCGCATCTGGCGCTCCGTACTCGCCCCGATGCTCCGGCCGATCCTGGTCGTCGTCACCATCCAGTCGGTCATCTGGGACTTCAAGGTCTTCACCCAGATCTACGTCATGACGAACGGCGGCGGCATCGCGGGCCAGAACATGGTCCTGAACGTCTACGCCTACCAGCAGGCGTTCGCGTCCTCGCAGTACAGCCTCGGCTCGGCGATCGGCGTCGTGATGCTGCTGATCCTGCTCGCCGTCACGCTGGTGTACCTGCGGCTGCTGCGCCGGCAGGGGGAGGAACTGTGAATCTTCTACGCGCCCGTGTGCGCCGCCCGGGGCGGCTGGCCGCCGAGGCCTCGGCCCTGCTGATCGCGGTCGTCGTCGCCTTCCCCCTCTACTGGATGGTGCTCAGCGCCTTCAAGCCGGCCGGGGAGATCGAGTCCAGCGAGCCCCGGCCGTGGACTCTCGCGCCCTCCCTGGATTCCTTCCGGCGCGTCCTCGGGCAGCAGGAATTCGGCCGTTACTTCCTCAACAGCCTCGTCGTCGCGACCTGTGTCGTGGTCGTCTCCGCGCTGATCGCGTTTCTCGCCGCGACCGCCGTGACACGATTCCGCTTCCGCCTCCGGACCACCCTGCTGATCATGTTTCTGGTGGCCCAGATGGTGCCCGTGGAAGCCCTCACGATCCCCCTCTTCTTCCTCATGCGGGACTTCGGCCAGCTGAACACGCTGGGCTCGCTGATCCTGCCCCACATCGCCTTCTCGCTGCCCTTCGCGATCTGGATGCTGCGGGGGTTCGTGAAAGGCGTTCCGGAGGCGCTGGAGGAGGCCGCCTACATCGACGGGGCGAGCCGGGCGCGATTCCTCTGGCAGATCCTTTTCCCCCTCGTCCTGCCCGGCCTCGTGGCCACCAGCGTGTTTTCCTTCATCTCCGCCTGGAACGACTTCCTCTTCGCCAAGTCGTTCATCATCAGTGACACTTCCCAGTCGACGCTGCCGATGGCGCTGCTGGTCTTCTACAAGCCCGACGACCCGGACTGGGGCGGCGTCATGGCCGCCTCCACGGTGATGACGATCCCGGTCCTGGTCTTCTTCGTACTCGTACAGCGGCGCCTGGTCTCCGGGCTGGGCGGAGCGGTGAAGGACTGACGTGACCGATCTGATTCCGGCACCCCGCGACATCGCCACCACCACCGTCACCGCCACCGGCTCCGGCGAGGTGCGGCTGACGGCGTGCTCCCGGCTCTCCGCCGGCACCGGGACGGAGGGCACCGGC
>KL569270.1:23270-26046 GCA_000715635.1 Streptomyces violaceus
CTGCCGCTCCACGAGGGGCGGGAACTCGACGACGCCGGCGGCGACGGCATCGGGCTCCGGCTCGACCCCGAACTCGGTCCCGAGGAGTACCGCCTCGTCAGCGACTTCAGCGGCATCCTCATCGAGGGCGGCGGCGCGGCCGGTGTCTTCTGGGGCGCCCAGACGCTGCGGCAGCTCCTCGGCCCCGACGCGTACCGCAGGGCCCCGCTCGACCGCGACCGCGTCTGGGCCGTGCCGCACCTCACGATCGAGGACGTGCCCCGATTCCGCTGGCGCGGCCTGATGCTCGACGTCGCCCGGCACTTCATGCCCAAGGAAGGCGTCCTGCGTTACCTCGATCTGATGGCGGCGCACAAACTCAACGTCTTCCACTTCCATCTGACGGACGACCAGGGCTGGCGCATCGAGATCGAGCGGCATCCGCGGCTGACGGAGATCGGCTCCTGGCGGGCCCGTACGAAAACCGGCCACCGCGCCTCGCCGCTGTGGGAGGAGAAGCCGCACGGCGGCTACTACACCCGGGACGACATCCGGGAGATCGTCGCCTACGCCGCCGAGCGGCATATCACCGTCGTCCCCGAAATCGACGTACCCGGCCACTCGCAGGCCGCCATCGCCGCGTACCCGGAACTCGGCAACACCGACGTCATCGCCACCAACAGCCTCTCCGTCTGGGACACCTGGGGAATCAACCCGAACGTACTCGCCCCCACTGACAACACCCTGCGCTTCTACGAGGGCGTCTTCGAGGAAGTCCTCGAGCTGTTCCCGTCGGAGTTCGTCCACATCGGCGGCGACGAATGCCCCAAGGACCAGTGGCGGCGGTCGGCGACCGCCCAGGCGCGCATCAGGGAACTCGGGCTCGCGGACGAGGACGAGCTCCAGTCCTGGTTCATCGGGCACTTCGACGCGTGGCTTTCCGCGCGCGGGCGCCGGCTGATCGGCTGGGACGAGATCCTGGAGGGCGGGCTGGCGAAGGGCGCGGCCGTGTCCTCCTGGCGCGGTTACGCCGGAGGCATCGCCGCCGCCCGGGCCGGCCACGACGTCGTCATGTGCCCCGAGCAGCAGGTGTATCTGGACCACCGTCAGGACCCGGGCCCCGACGAGCCGGTACCGATCGGGTGGGTGCGCTCCCTGGAGGACGTCTACCGGTTCGAGCCGGTGCCGCCGGAGCTGACGCCCGAGGAGGCCCGGCATGTGCTGGGCACCCAGGCCAACCTGTGGACCGAGGTGATGGAGGACCAGGCGCGCGTGGACTACCAGGCGTTCCCCCGCCTCGCGGCCTTCGCCGAGGTCGCCTGGAGCGCCCTGCCCGCCCCGGCGGAACGGGACTTCGCCGGCTTCGAGCACCGGATGACGGCCCACTACCGGCGACTCGACGCCCTGGGCGTCGCCTACCGGCCCCCTGCCGGACCGCTGCCCTGGCAGCAGCGCCCCGGAGTGCTGGGGCGCCCGATCGACGGTCCGCCGCCCCACCGGTAGTACCTGCTCGCGGCTACCGAACAGCTCGAACAGGCCACGGAAAATGCGCACAAGGGTCACCGAAAGTGCCAATCGGCACGCACTGGTGAACCCGTACGAAAACGGACCATCTCCCCGATGAGGTGGGCGAATGCCTCCTAGCGGACCCGTGTCTTCGGCTCTCGCCAAGATGTGCCAGAGTTGCCACGTCCGCCCTGTCAGCACGTACCGTACGGCAGCACAGGTGGGACCAGGTGGGGCAGCGGGAAGGGGCAGCCGGTTTGACCACGCACGCACCGCAGGCGGCGCAGGCCGTCACGCTGCCCACGACGCTGGACGAGGCCGTCGCGGCACTCACCGCCGTGCCCGCCGCCGTGCCCGTCGCGGGCGGCACCGACCTGATGGCCTCCGTCAACTCCGGGCAGCTCAGGCCTGCCGCGCTGGTGGGACTCGGCCGGATCAGCGAGATCCGCGGCTGGCAGTACCAGGACGGTCACGCGCTGCTCGGCGCGGGCCTCACCCACGCGCGCATGGGACGCCCCGACTTCGCGGCCCTGATCCCGGCGCTCGCCGCCGCCGCACGCGCCGCGGGCCCGCCGCACATCCGCAACGCGGGCACCCTGGGCGGCAACATCGCCTCGGCCGCCCCCACCGGTGACGCGCTGCCGGTCCTGGCCGCCCTGGAGGCGACACTGATCATCGCGGGCCCGGGCGGAGCCCGCCGGGAGATCCCGGTGTCGCACCTGCTGGCCGGGATGGACATGCTGCGCGCCGGCGAACTCATCGGCTACGTGCGCGTGCCGCTGCTGCACGCCCCGCAGGTCTTCCTGAAGGCGACCGGCCGTACCGGCCCCGGACGCGCGGTGGCGTCCGTGGCCCTGGTCCTGGACCCCGCGCGCCGGGGTGTGCGCTGCGCGGTGGGCGCCATAGCGCCGATGGCGCTGCGGCCCCTGCAGGCCGAGGAGTGGGTCGGCCGGCTCATCGACTGGGACAACAACCGCGCGATCGTGCCGGAGGCGCTGAACGCCTTCGGGGAGTACGTCGCCGCGGCCTGCATCCCCGACGCGGCGCCGGCCGAGGACGGCTCCGTACCGCAGCTTCCGCCCGCCGTACTGCACCTGCGGCGCACCGTCGCCGCGCTGGCCCGACGAGCACTGGGGAGGGCGCTGTCGTGACCGACGACCAGCACGGACAGGGCACACCCCGGGGCGGCAGCCGCTGGGACCCGCTGCCCCAGGGCGAGTACGACGACGGCGCCACCGCCTTCGTCGAACTCCCCGAGGGGGGCGTCGACGCCCTGCTGGCCGCCGACAGC
>KL569270.1:26235-26761 GCA_000715635.1 Streptomyces violaceus
CCGCGCCCGGCCACGGCTACGTACCGCCGCAGATAACGGTCGACCCCGCCACGACCGCCGGCACCGACCCCGCCGCCACGGGCGCGTGGCCGGCGCCCGGCGCGCCCGTCGACGGCGCCCAGTGGCACGACCCGCACGACCCGTACGCGGCGCACCAGCAGCAGGGCCACGAGGTCGGTGAGCAGCCGTACGGATCCGACACGCCGTACGGCTCCGACGCGCCCTACGGCTCCGGCACTCCGTACGGATCCGACTCCGGGGCGGGGCAGCACGGCGGGGACGACCGGTTCACGTACAACCCGGGAGCCACCGGGCAGTGGAACTTCGAGGAGGTCGCGGCGGCTGAGCCCGCGCCCGGCCATGACGTGACCGGGCAGTGGTCCATCCCCGTCGCCGGGGGCGACCTTCCGGACGAGTCGGGCGAGTTCACCACGTCCTCCTTGGTCGAGCAGTGGGGCGGCAACGCGCCGGCCACGCTCCCGGGCGGCGCGCCCGCGCCGTGGGCGACACAGGCGGCGGGCGAGCT
>KL569270.1:26995-29696 GCA_000715635.1 Streptomyces violaceus
GATGTGTATAAGAGACAGAGGCCGGGCTTCCCGCAGGAACACGAGCAGGGCCACGGACACGGGCAGCAGAGGCTCGCCGGACCGCCCTCCGCATACGCGCCGGACCAGAGCGCACACGCCCCGGAGCAGGCGCCTGCCGGACCCCTGCCGCAGGAGACGGACCCGACGCACCAGACGCCGGGCAGCGGCCACGCACCTCAGCCCGGAGGGCTCGGCCATGCGCCGGAGCCGTCCGGCTTCGCCGACCACGGATCGGAGCCCTCCGGCTTCGCCGATCATCGAGGCGAGCACGGAGTCGAGCACGACGCCGATCACGGAGTCGAGCACGGCGCCGATCACGCAGCGGAGCCGTCGGGCGCACCCGGCCACGCACCGGAACCGTCCGACCCCGCCGGGCACCACGACGAGTACCCCGCGCCCTCCGCGCCCGCCCAGCCGTACGAGGCACACGCCGAACCCGCCGTGTCCCCGGAGGCCGTCCAGGAGGCCTCACAGGACACTCCTGGGGCCGGTGAGGCCGACGGGCCCGCCGAGGACGCCCCGGACGCCGCAGAGGCCGCTGACAGCCCCGCCGAGCCCGTCGCCGTACCCCTTCCCGCCATGGCGGACGCGGACACGGACGCCGGACCGGAGGCCGCCGACAGCGAGTCCCCGGACGACCCGGCACCGCAGGACCCCTCCGGCGCACCGGACGACGCGGCCTCCGCACCCCAGGACGCACCCACCCTCCCGCAGGAGGAACACCCCCTCGCTTCCTTCGTCCTGCGCGTCAACGGCACCGACCGCCCCGTCACCGACGCGTGGATCGGCGAGTCCCTGCTGTACGTGCTGCGCGAGCGGCTCGGGCTGGCCGGCGCCAAGGACGGCTGCTCGCAGGGCGAGTGCGGGGCGTGCAACGTCCAGGTCGACGGGCGGCTCGTCGCGTCCTGCCTGGTCCCGGCCGTGACCGCCGCCGGCAGCGAGGTCCGCACCGTCGAGGGCCTGGCCGAGGACGGGCAGCCCTCGGACGTACAGCGGGCGCTCGCCCGCTGCGGCGCCGTGCAGTGCGGCTTCTGCGTACCGGGCATGGCGATGACCTTGCACGACCTCCTGGAAGGCAACCCGGCGCCCACCGAGCTGGAGACCCGCCAGGCGCTCTGCGGCAACCTGTGCCGCTGCTCCGGCTACCGGGGCGTGGTCGACGCCGTGAAGGACGTCGTCGCCGAACGCGAGACACACGCCGCGCCCGCCGCGGGCGACAGCGACGAGGCCCGTATCCCGCGCCAGGCGGGCCCGGGCGCCGGCGGCGTCCACCCGTCGGCCTTCGGATCGCCCCCGGACGCGCACGCCCAGGACGCGCATTCCCCGGGCCCGCATTCCCCGGACCCGCACGACCAGCCCTACGGCCAGGACGGAGGCCCCGCGTGACCAACGAAGCAGCCACCGCGCAGGCCGCGGAGGCCGCCCCCGCCCCCGAACCGCTGCCGCACGGCCTGGGCGTCTCCCTCCCGGCCGCGGACGCCCGTGCCAAGACGGAAGGCACCTTCCCGTACGCCGCCGACCTGTGGGCCGAGGGACTGCTGTGGGCGGCCGTACTGCGCTCACCGCACCCGCACGCGCGCATCGTGTCGATCGACACCTCCCACGCGCGCGAGATGCCCGGCGTGCGCGCCGTCGTCACCCACGAGGACATCCCCGGCAGCCCGTTCCACGGCCGGGGCACGGCCGACCGCCCGGTCTTCGCCTCCGAGGTCGTACGCCACCACGGCGAGCCCATCGCCGCCGTCGCCGCCGACCACCCGGACACCGCGCGCATGGCCGCCGCCGCCGTCATCGTCGAGTACGAGGCGCTCGACCCGGTGACCGACCCGGAGCAGGCCTTCGAGGCCGAGCCCCTGCACCCCGACGGCAACCTGATCCGGCACATCCCGCTGCACCACGGCGACCCGGACGCGACCGGGGAGATCGTCGTCGAGGGCCTGTACCGCATCGGCCGCCAGGACCCCGCGCCCATCGGCGCCGAGGCGGGCCTGGCCGTACCGCGCCCGGACGGCGGCGTGGAGCTGTACCTCGCCTCCACCGACCCGCACGCCGACCGCGACGCGGCCGCCGCCGCCTTCGGCCTGGAGCCCGAGCGCGTCAAGGTCGTCGTCACCGGCGTCCCCGGCGCCACGGCCGACCGCGAGGACCAGGGCTTCCAGCTCCCGCTCGGCCTGCTGGCGCTGCGGACCGGCTGCCCGGTGAAGCTCACGGCCACGCGCGAGGAGTCGTTCCTCGGCCACGCCCACCGGCATCCCACCCTCCTGCGCTACCGCCACCACGCGGACGCCGAGGGCGCGCTCGTGAAGGTCGAGGCGCAGATCCTGCTCGACGCGGGCGCCTACTCCGACAGCTCCGCCGAGGCCCTCGCCGCCGCCGTGGGCTTCGCCTGCGGCCCGTACGTCGTCCCGAACGCGTTCATCGAGGGCTGGGCCGTACGCACCAACAACCCCCCGTCGGGCCACGTACGCGGCGAAGGGGCCATGCAGGTCTGCGCCGCCTACGAGGCGCAGATGGACAAGATCGCCAAGAAGCTCGGCATCGACCCGGCCGAGGTACGGCTGCGCAACGCCATGGCCACCGGCGATGTGCTCCCGACCGGCCAGACGGTGACGTGCCCGGCCCCGGTCGCCGAACTGCTCCAGGCCGTACGGGACTTCCCGCTGCCGCCGCTGCCCAAGGA
>KL569270.1:29891-30884 GCA_000715635.1 Streptomyces violaceus
TGCCCAAGGACACGCCCGAGGACGAGTGGCTGCTGCCCGGCGGCCCCGAGGGCGCGGGCGAACCGGGCGCGGTGCGCCGGGGCGTGGGCTACGGCGTGGGCATGGTGCACATGCTCGGCGCGGAGGGCGCGGACGAGGTCTCCACGGCGACCGTGAAGGTCCACGACGGTGTGGCGACGGTCCTGTGCGCGGCCGTCGAGACCGGCCAGGGCTTCACCACCCTGGCCCGGCAGATCGTCCAGGAGACACTCGGCGTCGACGAGGTGCACGTGGCGCCGGTCGACACCGACCAGCCCACGGCGGGCGCGGCCTGCCACGGCCGGCACACCTGGGTGTCGGGCGGTGCGGTGGAGCGCGCGGCCAAGATGGTCCGTACGCAGCTCCTCCAGCCGCTCGCCCACAAGTTCGGCATGTCCACGGAGCTGCTCCAGATCAACGACGGCAAGATCACGTCGTACGACGGAGTCCTCTCGACGACCGTCACCGAGGCGCTGGACGGCAAGGAACTGTGGGCCACCGCCCAGTGCCGCCCGCACCCGACCGAGCCGCTGAACGAGGCCGGCCAGGGCGACGCCTTCGTGGGCATGTCCTTCTGCGCGATCCGCGCGGTGGTGGACGTCGACATCGAGATCGGTTCCGTACGGGTCGTGGAACTGGCCGTCGCCCAGGACGTGGGGCGGGTCCTGAACCCGGCCCAGCTGGCCGCCCGCATCGAGGCGGGTGTGACCCAGGGCGTGGGCATCGCGCTGACCGAGAACCTGCGCACCCCGCGCGGCCTGATCCGCCACCCGGACCTGACCGGTTACGCCCTCCCGACGGCCCTCGACGCGCCGGACATCCGCATCGTCCGGCTGATCGAGGAACGGGACGTGGTCGCCCCCTTCGGGGCGAAGGCGGTCAGCGCGGTGCCGGTGGTGACGTCCCCGGCGGCCGTCGCGTCCGCCGTACGGGCCGCCACGGGCCGCCCCGTGAACCGGCTGCCGATCCGTCCAC
>KL569270.1:31078-31853 GCA_000715635.1 Streptomyces violaceus
CCCGTGAACCGGCTGCCGATCCGTCCACAGGCCGCGGTGGTCACGGAACGGGCGTGACGCCCGTTCCGGCCGGCGTCGTCCTGGTCGTGTCCGGCCGGGACACCTCGGAGCTGACGGTGGGACAGACCGTCGAGGCGATTCCGGTGGAAAGGGAACGCGCGAGGGTGCTCTGAGCGTCCTGTGAGGCGGACGCGTGTGGTCGCCGGGGCGCGCGTCGCTGTTCCGGGGCGTTGTCAGTGGTGGCGCGTAGTGTTCTGGGCAGTGGGGGACGGCTGCCGGGCCTGGCCGGGCGGTCTGCCGTGCTCCGCCATGGGGACGGTGAGCAAGCACATGCGGGGGAGCCCATGAGTACGACCGACGCCGGTTCCGCGGTGATCACCCTGACCGAGTCCGAGCTGGACCCGTGGGTGACGCACGCGTCGACGCGGCACTGGCTGACCGGCCCCGGACTGCCCTTCGAGAACGGCGTGCTGAGCTTCGCGGAGCTGCGCCGGGAGGGCCTGCGCACGGTGGCGGACTCGACGGGCGATCCGGCGGACCGGCTGTCGGCGGAGCTGCGAGAGCAGTTGGTGATAGGCGGACTGCTGGGCCCCGGAGGCCTGGAGACGGAGTCGGTCCTGCTGGACGGCGTGACGGGCGAGATCTCGACGACGTCCTTCCTGCACGACCGCCCCGACCTGATGGACCGCCGCCCCCTGGCCCCCTCCCTGCGGACCCTGGTGCGGTTCGCGGAGGCGACGGACGAACTGGCGGGCCTGCGCGGCCAGTTCGCCTC
>KL569270.1:32070-33264 GCA_000715635.1 Streptomyces violaceus
ATGTGTATAAGAGACAGCCCGAAGGCGGTGGCACAGGCGTCCCAGCACCTCTTGACCGTCTTCCGGGACGGCACGGACGGCGAGCCGGCCCCCTTCTGGAAGATGGCGGCCCTCATCCGTCCCTTGTCTTTGGTCGCGGGCCGCGGCGGCGCATCCGGCCTGTCCCTGGACCTCCCGCACCGCCTGCTGGACCAGGAGTTCGGCCCCGGCAAGGTGGCCCGCTTCGAGGACGTCGACTTCCCCGCGACGCTCACACACGAGCCGACCCGCCGCTTCCTCCGCGAAGTGGGCCTGCCCGAGGACGCCCATGTCTTCTCCCTGGACACGGACGTACCGCTGGCGACGCTGGCCGAGTACTACGCGGACGCGGCGGTCCCGACGCGACTCCCCTCCCGCGCACACCACTTGATACGGATCGGCTGCTTGGTCGACGACAACAGCATCGTCGTCGACGGCGAGACGGGCGCGGTCCTGAACTGGAGCGAGCCCGAGGCGACGCTGTACCCGCTGAACACGGACGTCTCGACCCTCGCCTTCACCCTCTGGCTCCTGCACCGCGAGCGCGCCATCGACTCCCAGTCGGACCATGAGCTGACGACCGACACATACGACCAGCTGGCCATGACGATGCTCCAGGTGCTCTCGGCGGTCGACCCCACGGGGGTCATGGCGGGGAGGTCGGGGCGGCATTACTGGACGGATGTGTTTCGGGACGAGGCGGGTGGGGTGCTGTAGGGGGCGGGTTCACGCGCTGGAGTGTGGTCCAGCCGGCCCAGCCCCGCTGCTTCAGCAGCTCGATGAGCCGACGGGCGGACGGCACTGTGTCGACGACGAACGCGTCCAGCAACTCGGCGAGCGCCGGCTCGATGCCGCCCGGGTCACCGATGTATCCCTCGCCCCGCTCCTCGGCCAGCCTCGTGATGTAGGCGGCCACCCGGTCGGCCAGTTCGACCAGCCGCGGATCGTTGTCGCTCCACCCGAGAGCCGCGCTCAAGTCCAAGTAGAAGTCGACGAACTCCTGATCGGCGATCTGCTCCCGCTTGCGTGCGATCCACTCCCGCACCCGCTCGGGTGAGCGCGCGACCAGCGGGATCCAGCCGTCGCGCTCGGCCTGGACGATCCGCTCGTCGACGCCGAGCGCCCGCAGCCGGTCGAGAAACCCGACCACCTCAGGAGGCAGCACCAGACTGTCTC
>KL569270.1:33459-35199 GCA_000715635.1 Streptomyces violaceus
GATCTCCCTTTCCAGCCGCCCGTCGATGTCCGCGACGGCCGAGGCGAACTCCTCCTCGCCGGCCTGGAGCAACTCCCGCACGCGCGCCAGCGGAACCCCGGCCTCGGCGAGAGTCCGGATCCTGATCAGCTCCACCACGGCCCCGGCGTCGTACCGCCGATAGCCGGAGTGATCCCGCTCGGGCTCCGGCAGCAGTCCCTTGGCGTGATAGTGCCGCACGGCGCGCACGGTCACTCCGGCGTAGGCCGCGAGCTCGCCGATGGTCAGCATGGGCCCAGTCTGGCTCAGGAGGCCGGCCCGCTGCCCGGCTGGTGTGCGCTCCGAATGATGTCGGCGATGGCCGGTGCGTGGGTGAAGACCAGCCGGTGGTCGGCGTCGAGCCAGGAGACAAAGACGTTCGCCCGCTGTCGGACGAGCCGCTCGACGCCGTCCCGCCAGAGCCGGTTGTGCCGTGGCGCACGCCCCGCGCCGCCGCGGCCGGCGATCGCGCTGGACATGATCATGTGCACAGCTCCATCAACCCTCCGGTACCGCTCGAGAATCCCGGCCCGAACCACATCCATCTCAAGACCCAGCTCGAAGACCTCCTCGGCGCTGAGCAACACCTGACGCGCACGGTCACTGCCCTCGTTCCGCTCGACTGTGTGCCGCGCCATCTCCCGGAACTCCACGAGGTCGATGTCGGTGACGAAGGGCTCGGGCAGCGGATTCGCCCCGTCGATGAGCACAAGCCCGGCGACGCCGTCATGACACTCGGCCGCGTAGTGCACCGCCAGATCCGCACCCAGGGAGTACCCCACGAGCAGGGGCGCCGACGGCAGATCGAGTTCCGTCATCACCGCACGGAGATCGCCCAGAAACGCGTCGAAGGAGTACCGCTCGGCGGCGGAGGAGAGGCCGTGCCCCCGGAGATCGAAGGCCACGACATCATGATCGCGCCGCAGCAGATCGATCAGCTCGTGCAGATCGGCCTGTGTGCAGTTCAGCCCCGGGCACAGAATCAGGGGTCTTCCCCGGCCGCCACGGGACACCTGGATGGTGACGCCGTCGTGCCGGACGGTGAGGTGCCGGGTGGTGCTGTCGCCTGTCGCAGTCATGCGGATCAGGTTGGGGGGTTGCCCGTGCGTCAGGGTCAACAGCGGGGCGAGGGAGCGGAGCGATGACCTGCGCCTTGCCCCACCCGACTGCTCCCGTTGCGCCCTGATTGCGCCCTACCCCGGTCCTGAACACCCCCTGATGCTCGCTTCATGGGGGATACAGCCGAGCCGAGCATCGTCCCGTTACCCGACCCCGACGGACACCGGCAGGCGCCACCGGGCGTGCCGCAGCCGTGGGAGAAGACCGACCGGGCCCAGGCCGCTATGGAAGGTGCCACGGGGCCCGAGCCGCCCGCCCCACCCGTCTGCCCCGACTGCGGGCTCGTCGCTGATCGGCGCATCACCTACTACGGCTGGCATGTTCTCCTCGAACCGGACATGCCGGTCCCCGCACACATGGTGCCCGCCTGGCATCGCTGGTACGTCGATTCCAACGGAACGGCATGGAACAGCCGCGCAGACGAGCCCACACCCGGTGCTGTGTGCCGTGTACCGCACCGGATCGCCTGTCCCGGTCTGAGACTCGAGGAGATCGGCCTCTGGCGGTGGCTGGACGCCGTACGCGCGGAGAACGCCCGCCGGGCATGGCGAAAGGCCGACGAGGAAGCCGCCCGGGAGCCGCTTCCGGACGCCGGTTGACGCA
>KL569270.1:35432-38534 GCA_000715635.1 Streptomyces violaceus
GGTGGAGGCCATGGCGGGATTCGAACCCACGTAACTCGCTTTGCAGGTTTGTCTGTGCTGGTCAGCGCATGATCCGGACAGGTTCAGCGGCGTTCGTTCTCGTACGTGTGCTGCGCTGGTCGGGGCCGGGTGAACGGTCCCGACCACTCCCGTACGGCGGTGAACGAGACGGAAACTGAGACGGAGTGGGACCTTCCAGGGCTGCTCTCGGGAGCGAAGCGGCTGTGTCAACCTACCGCTGTCAGGGAATCTTTCGGCGCCGGGGAGAACGCGTCTATCGGAAGGGCATCCCGGTGTCACCGACCTAGTGCCTGTCCGGGACACCCATGGTGGCCCGCTCCGTAGCGGGGCCACCGTTGGTCTTCTCGGCAACCCCGCACCGGCGCGGAGCCGACGGTAACAAGCTGTCTCGCCAGCATCACTGATGCGATAGTCCGTCAGGATGCGTACGTGTGAGTCATATTGGGTTGCGCCACTGTCACCATGGGGCTCAAACTCCCTCTCAGTGACACGGGACACGCGTGACTGCGTACTCCTTGGGAAGCGCCGACTTCTCTGGGGAGACACAGCGAGGCCCATGGAGCGCCAGCAAGCTGAGCGCCGAACGAAGGCGCTCTGGTCCGGCAGGCACGGATGCGTATGGGAGAGACGTCGGCTGGATGAGTCAGGCGGCCACTATCGGACCGCTTGCAGGAACCTGGCGGCGCGCGCGGTGATCCTTTCTGCCTGATTGTTCCACCCGGCGTTGATTTTGGCGGCCCTTTGGCGCCATTGCTCCCAGCCCGGGAATCTATCAGGGCTGTTGGAACTGGGATTGATGATGTTGTAGGCGGTCTTGCACGAGTTGAATCCCCTCGCCCGGTCGAAGATATCCGTCAGCGTGTCCACTCCGGTGCCCTGCCCGAGCTCATTCCACGTATGGCTCGCGGCCTCCGAGCAATTTTTGATAGCGATCCCCAACGGGTTATTCAGCGGTACAGATTGACCTACGTCATGCGCGGCCTGAGCCAATCGGGCGTACGTCGCCGTGAATTGGGCCTGTTGGGCAACGTGGAGGGGGACCACATCGACGGTGTACCAGGGGGGGCGGGTCGTACAGCACGGCGGATTCTCCGGGCAGGACCACCACCCTGCCCGGCGAGACCCATCCCCTGATCTGCTCGGCGGTGGTTTCGGCGACCCATCCAGAACGCACAGGCGCATCGATCCTGCCGCCGTGGTCGCTCCAAAACAGGAGGGGCAGGCTGCCGCTGTTCGTGACCACTGAGCACCCAGACACCGCGTCGGCGTAGTGGGTATATAGGTTTTCGTAACCGGGGGCGCGAGCGACGGGTTCGTCCGCTACGCAGATGGCAGGGGCCCTCGCCGGCACCCGACTGGGTTGCGACTCCGCCGAAAGGGCGTCCGCAGCGGGCGCAGCAGCAGCAAGAGCGAGCAGCAGGGCGGCAGTTATGCAGACAACGCCAAGCCCCCTGTAGTAGGTGGCCATACCGACTCCTTGCCCCCTTACCCCCCTTGGGAGACAGCTCCATTATCCGTCGGACCAGAACGCGCGGCGACTCCACCGGCACGACGCGGACCGAAGTCAGATCCCACCCATAATGGACGACCTTTGATCTTCACTTGCCGATTCTCCTGCCGTACGCCGATGCCGGCCCCGACATCGGACCGCGCCCGAGCTGGCCGGGCTGCGGGGCGGTCGGCAGCGGGGCGTGGACGATGGCGCCCTTGTTGAACTCGGGGATCAGGCCGTACACGAGGACACAGGAGGCGTCGATACGGCCGGGCGAGTCGGCGTCGCTGGGCTGCCATGTGGCCCACTCGTTCTCTAGGCCGACTGATGACCTTCAGGTGCGGGCGCATCCGGTAGCCGGGATCGAGGCCGCGCCCTAGCGTCGCCGGATCGCGCAGCAGTCCCGGGCCGCCGCCTGCTTGGCAGCGTGGAGCCGCCGGAACACCTCCGCGTCGTCGAGGTGGCCCAGCTCTCCGAATGCGGGCTGGACGGTCACTCGTCACCGTTGGGCTCGTCGTCGGCGGGGGCAGGCTCGTCCTCCTGGTCCTCGTCGTCGAGCGGGTACGCCTCCTCGCCGTCGTCCTCGTCGTCGCTGTTGTCGGTGGCCTGCGCGCGGCGGGCGACTCCGTGCTCACCTCAAGGCGCAGGAAGAGGAGCGGGCGGCGGCCGGGAAGGGCTGGGAGGACAACCGGCTCGTCTTCCCGGACGAACACGGCCGTAGTCCGTCCCACCGTCGGGACTGGGCTGACTGGAAGGCCCTTCTGACGGAGGCGAACGTCAGGGACGGGCGTCTGCGCGACGCGCGCCACACGGCCGCCACGGTGCTGCTCATCCTCGGTGTCCCCGAGCGCGCCGTCATGGGCCTCATGGGGTGGTCGACCACCGCGATGGCCGCCCGGTATCAGCACATGGTCGACGCGGTGAGGGCGGACATCGCGAGGCAGGTGGACGGCCTGATTTGGAAGAGCGAGTCCGACGGGCCCGACGATGACGACGACGGCGCGGCTGACGCTCTCGTACCAGTCGCGTAGTTGTCGGCGCGTTCACTTGACTGAATTCCGACAAAAAGGTCTATTCAGTCACTGAAGCGCATACTTGGCCGGGAGGTTATTGTGTCTCAACCCACGCGCGTTCAGTTGGACAAAGCGCGCCTTCTTAGAGCGCGGCGAACTGCTGGGGCCGCACAGGACCATCTGCGCGGGCTCGCAGAAATCATCCTGACGGAGTTGGGATCGAAGAGGCGTGCTGATGACATCACGGAATTCCACCTCGTCCTTAAGCGGGATGCAGGTGGGGAGCAACCGATCCCGTATCCAGAGCCCGGCAAGGTGACCATCATCGGCCCAAATGGTGAGTGTGAAGGGGTGTACGAAGACCCTCCAGGGGTCTGTAGGCCCTGCGAGCCAGGGGAGGGTTAACCGTTGCCGCTCAAGCAGTCGCCGCCGAACGCCCGCGCCCACCTAGCCGGCCAGCCACCTAGCGGGGAGCGTTGTCGGGTCAACTGAGACGGCAACTGAGACGGACGGCCAAAAGGGCGGCACCCCTTCGGGGGTGCCGCCCTTTTGGTTTGCCTGGTCAGGCAGGTGGAG
>KL569270.1:38796-40795 GCA_000715635.1 Streptomyces violaceus
GCCGTGGCGGGATTCGAACCCGCGTAACTCCCCGCGAGCGGAGCTCGCTGATGGATGCAGCGCAGGCGAGCCCCTGAACCACTCGGGCGCACGGCCGTGTTCCGACTCAGTGCACTGACCGTAGGCCGGGGATGAGCTGGTGCTCAAGGGCATCGGTCGGGCTGCAACGGGACTGCCATACTGCGTTCATGAAGGGCGTGTCCGGCTCTGGTCGTACGACCAAGGTCGGGGCGAGTGACCGTCTCGCGACAGGGGTCAATGTGCTGCGTGGCCCTTACTCTGGCGGTCATGACCGTCCCGAAGCCGCGTGACGCAGATGTCGCAGATGTCGTAGACGCCACCGACTCCCCCTCGGTCGCCGAGGAGACCGTGCTGGGCCGGGCCTATCGGGCGTTGAGCGTCGGGATCGTTTCCGTCGTGCTGCTGATCGCCTTCGAGGCGACGGCCGTGGGGACGGCGATGCCCGTCGCGGCGCGGGAGCTGGACGGGGTGTCGCTCTACGCGTTCGCGTTCTCCGGGTACTTCACGACGAGTCTGTTCGGGATGGTGCTCGCTGGGCAGTGGTCCGACCGGCGTGGGCCCCTCGGGCCGTTGGCCGTCGGTATCTCCTCCTTCGGGGCCGGGCTGCTGCTGTCGGGGACGGCCGGGGTGATGTGGCTGTTCATCCTGGGGCGGGCCGTGCAGGGGCTCGGCGGCGGGCTGGTGATCGTCGCGCTGTACGTCGTCGTCGGACGGGCCTATCCGGAGCGGCTGCGGCCGGCGATCATGGCGGCCTTCGCGGCGAGCTGGGTCGTACCGTCGATCGTCGGCCCGCTCGCCGCCGGCACGGTGACGGAACAGCTGGGCTGGCGATGGGTGTTCGTCGGGATACCGGCGCTCGTCGTCCTCCCGCTGGCGCTCGCGCTGCCGCAGATACGGCGCCGGGCCGCCGGTCCGGTCGGTGAGTCGGCCTCGAAGTCCTTCGACCGTCGGCGTATTCGTCTCGCCCTGGCCATCTCCCTCGGCGCGGGGCTGCTCCAATACGCCGCCCAGGACCTGCGCCCCCTCTCCCTCCTGCCCGGCACCGTGGGCGTGGCCCTGCTGGTGCCTGCCGTGCTCGGCCTGTTGCCGAGGGGCACGTACCGGGCCGCCCGCGGGCTGCCGTCCGTCGTGTTGCTGCGCGGTGTCGCCGCCGGATCCTTCATCGCCGCCGAGTCGTTCGTGCCGCTGATGCTGGTGACCCAGCGCGGGCTCAGTCCGACACTGGCCGGGTTCTCGCTCGCCGCGGGCGGCGGGACGTGGGCGCTGGGCTCGTGGGTGCAGTCGCGGTCGCGGTTCGAGGCGTACCGGGAGCGGTTGACGACCGTCGGGATGCTGCTGGTGGCCGCGGCCATCGCCACGGCGCCGAGTGTGCTGATCGACTCCGTGCCGGTCTGGACCCTGGCCGTCGCCTGGGCCTTCGGCTGCCTGGGCATGGGGCTCGTCATCTCCTCCACGAGCGTGCTCCTGCTCCAGCTCTCCGCCCCGGCGGAAGCCGGCTCCAACTCCGCCGCCCTGCAGATCTCCGACGGCCTTTCCAACGTCGTCCTGCTCTCCGCCGGCGGCGCCGCGTTCGCCGCCCTCGGGGGCGGCACGGTGAGCCACACGGCCGCGCACGCTTCCGGTTCGCATCCGGCCGCCTTCGCCGCGGTGTTCCTGCCGATGGCGGGAGTGGCGTTGGTGGGGGCCTGGGTGACGACCCGCTTGCGGGAGCTGTGACGTCGGTCCCACCCATGGCTGACCCGGCTGGGTCCGCGCGTTGACAGCCGTGGGGCGCCGGTAGGGTGGCCCGGTTGTCATACGTAGCCGAGCCGTCAGGCTCTCTCGACCGAGCCGCCCGACCCCCAGCGGAGACCGTGACTACCACCGCCAGCTCAAGTTCCGCCGCGCACTCCCACCACCTGTCCCCTGCGTTCCCCGGCCGCGCCCCCTGGGGTACCGCCAGCAAGCTGCGCGCCTGGCAGGAGGGCGCGATGGAGAA
>KL569270.1:40966-42944 GCA_000715635.1 Streptomyces violaceus
TGGGGTACCGCCAGCAAGCTGCGCGCCTGGCAGGAGGGCGCGATGGAGAAGTACATCCAGGAGCAGCCGCGGGACTTCCTGGCGGTCGCCACCCCCGGCGCCGGCAAGACGACCTTCGCGCTGACGCTGGCGTCCTGGATGCTGCACCACCACGTCGTCCAGCAGGTCACCGTCGTCGCGCCCACCGAGCACCTGAAGAAGCAGTGGGCGGAGGCGGCCGCGCGGATCGGCATCAAGCTGGACCCCGAGTACAGCGCGGGGCCGCTCGGCAGGGAGTACCACGGGGTCGCCGTGACGTACGCAGGTGTCGGTGTGCGGCCCATGCTGCACCGGAACCGGGTCGAGCAGCGCAAGACGCTCGTCATCCTCGACGAGATCCACCACGCCGGTGACAGCAAGTCCTGGGGCGAGGCCTGTCTGGAGGCCTTCGAGCCCGCGACCCGCCGGCTCGCCCTGACCGGTACGCCCTTCCGGTCCGACACCAACCCCATCCCCTTCGTGACGTACGAGGAGGGCAACGACGGGATCAGGCGGTCCGCCGCCGACTACACCTACGGCTACGGCAACGCGCTCGCCGACAACGTCGTGCGGCCCGTCATCTTCCTCTCCTACAGCGGCAACATGCGCTGGCGCACCAAGGCCGGTGACGAGATCGCGGCGCGGCTGGGCGAGCCTATGACCAAGGACGCCATCAGCCAGGCCTGGCGTACGGCCCTCGATCCGCGCGGCGAGTGGATGCCCTCCGTGCTGCGCGCCGCCGACCAGCGGCTGACCGAGGTGCGGAAGGCCATCCCGGACGCGGGTGCGCTCGTCATCGCCGCGGACCAGGACTCTGCCCGCGCCTACGCCAAGCTGATCCGCGAGATCACCGGCAGCAAGGCCACAGTCGTGCTCTCCGACGACACCGGCGCCTCGAAGAACATCGACGACTTCAGTGCGAGCACCGACCGGTGGATGGTCGCCGTCCGCATGGTGTCCGAGGGCGTCGACGTTCCCCGGCTCGCGGTCGGGGTGTACGCCACCACCATCTCGACCCCCCTCTTCTTCGCTCAGGCCGTCGGGCGTTTCGTGCGGTCCCGGCGGCGCGGCGAGACGGCCTCCGTGTTCCTGCCGACCGTGCCCGACCTGCTCTCCTTCGCCAACGAGATGGAGCGCGAGCGCGACCACGTCCTCGACAAGCCCAAGAAGCAGGGTGAGGAGGACCCCTACGCCGAGTCCGAGAAGGAGATGGACGAGGCGAACAGGGAGCAGGACGAGGACACCGGCGAGCAGGAGCAGTTCTCCTTCGAGGCGCTGGAGTCCGAGGCCGTCTTCGACCGGGTCATGTACAACGGCGCCGAGTTCGGCATGCAGGCCCACCCGGGCAGCGAGGAGGAGCAGGACTACCTCGGGATCCCGGGTCTCCTCGAGCCCGACCAGGTCCAGCTGCTGCTCCAGAAGCGGCAGGCCCGGCAGATCGCGCACAGCCGCAAGAAGCCGGACGAGGAGGCCGACCTGCTCGAAGTGCCCGCCGAGCGGCGGCCGGTGGTCTCCCACAAGGAGATGATGGAGCTGCGGCGGCAGCTCAACGGGCTGGTCGGCGCGTACGTCCACCAGAGCGGCAAGCCGCACGGGGTGATCCACACGGAGCTGCGGCGCGTGTGCGGTGGGCCTCCGGCGGCGGAGGCGACGGCGGGGCAGCTGCGGCAGCGGATCGCCAAGGTGCAGGAGTGGGCGACCCGGATGAAGTGACGCCCTCGCCGGCCTTGCCATGCCAGGTTCCGGATGTGTGGGTGTCGTGTGTGCTCCATGGGACGCTCTGAGGCTTCTGATGCGCGTATGAGGGCAAACGGAGCCAGTTGCCCCTGGCCTGTGCCCGGATTCTGGACGGAGCCTTCCGCTCAGCGAACCTGCTTCGCTACTGTCCGGCTACGCACACGCCCCGTGGCAACGCCGCCGCGGAGCGCAGCCGTGAAGCTGTCTCTTATACACATCTCTG
>KL569270.1:43175-43701 GCA_000715635.1 Streptomyces violaceus
TCGGCGGCCTCTGAAGCGCGTTGCCGACGGGACTCGGTGACGCACCAGCCGCCAGAGGGCCGCCGACCTCACCACTAAGGAGTGGGCGTCGTGACCGCGGAGACCTCCCAGACGCTCGACCGGGGACTGCGCGTCCTCAAACTGCTCGCCGACACGGACCACGGCCTGACCGTGACCGAGCTCTCCGTCCGGCTGGGCGTTAACCGGACCGTGGTGTACCGGTTGCTCGCCACACTGGAACAGCACGCGCTCATACGCCGTGACCTGGGCGGACGTGCCCGCGTCGGGCTCGGCGTGCTGGGTCTGGGGCGGCAGGTCCATCCGTTGGTCCGGGAGGCCGCGATGCCGGCGTTGCGGTCGCTGGCCGAGGACATCGGCGCCACGGCCCACCTGACCCTGGTCGACGGGGCGGACGCGCTCGCCGTGGCCGTGGTGGAGCCGACCTGGACCGACTATCACGTCGCCTACCGGGCCGGGTTCCGGCATCCCCTGGACCGGGGCGCCGCCGGCAAGGCGATACTCGCGG
>KL569270.1:43931-45363 GCA_000715635.1 Streptomyces violaceus
CGATGACGGACCCGGGCTACATCCTCACGCACGGGGAGCTGGAGGCGGGCGCGTGCGGGGCGGCGGCGCCGCTGCTGGGCGTGACGGGCGTCGAGGGCAGTGTGGGTGTGGTCATGCTGGCGGACGTGGTGCCGGAGCGGGTGGGGGAGCGGGTCGTCGAAGCGGCGCGGGAGGTCGCCGAGGCGTTGCGCTGACCTCTGCCGTGTCACCGGGCAGGGTCCGGACGACCTGATCCGGGCCGGATCCCACCCCCGAGTTAGATTGATCCCGTGTTCTCTCGCCTCACGCGCCCCCGGGCCATCGCCGTCTGTGCCCTGCCCGTCGCCGCCCTGCTCGCCACGGCGGTGTTCGCGCCGCTGCCGTTCTCGGTGGCGCAGCCGGGGATGACGGCGAACGTGCTCGGAGAGAACAAGGGCGCCGAGGTGATCACCATCTCGGGCGCACCGGCCCGGGACACCCGCGGGCAACTGCGCATGACGACCATCGAGGCGACCTCCCCGGACACCCGCGTCTCGCTCCCCGACGTCATCGACAGCTGGTTCCGCACCGACCAGGCGGTCATGCCGCGCGACGCCGTCTATCCGAACGGGGACAGCGTCAAGGAGATCGAGCGGCACAACGAGGAGCAGATGAAGGAGTCCCAGAGCGCGGCGACGCAGGCCGCGCTGGGCTACCTCGGCCTGAACGCCAAGGACGTCAAGGTGAGCCTGAAGCTCGCCGACGTGGGCGGGCCCAGCGCCGGGCTGCTGTTCTCCCTGGGGATCATCGACAAGCTCGACGGCGACGGCAGCGGCGGGGATCTCACGGGGGGCCGTGTCATCGCCGGTACGGGCACGATCGCCGCGGACGGCACGGTCGGTGCGGTGGGGGGTGTCGCCCTCAAGACGCAGGCCGCGCGGCGTGACGGCGCGAGCGTCTTCCTGGTCCCGAAGGCGGAGTGCGGGGATGCGCGGGCCGAGCTGCCGAAGGGGCTTCGGCTGATTCCGGTGACCACGCTGAAGAGCACGGTGAGTTCCCTGGTGGCCCTGGAGACGGGCAAGGGGTCCGTGCCGAGCTGCTAGTGGGCGGCGGCTGTCGTCCCCGGCCGGGTGGCGAGCCGTAACCCGACCTCCACGAGGGTCCAGCCGAGACGGGTACGGATTTCCCGAGCGTGTCCGGCCCTGACGGGGCCAGGGGCTACGGCCTCGGCTCGGAGTTCGGCGGCGCGGGTGTGGTGCAGGGTGAGGTGGATGTCGGGGTTCATCTCAGTCCGTCCTGATCGGGAAAGCGTGGGTGTGGAAGCGGACCTGCTCGGCCTCGGGGGCGTCCTCGGCGGTCGCGCGGTCGCGGTAGGTATCGACCAGTGCGTGCATCTTCTCGACGAGCTCGCGCGTCAGTTCGGGCGTCAGCCGCAGTGTGTCGCTGCTCATGTCCCAGGCGCGGCTCCCCTCCT
>KL569270.1:45545-46937 GCA_000715635.1 Streptomyces violaceus
ACTCATGTCCCAGGCGCGGCTCCACTCCTCGGGCCATGAGTCGCGGTTGCCCAGCCACGTCGACAGCTCCCGGGTCTGCGTGGTGGCGATCTCGTGGAGGTACATGTCCGCCGCGCCGCGTACGGCCGGGTCCGAGTCGTTGAGCAGGGCGTCGTCGAAGCGGAGGCCTAGGTGGACTGCCTGCCACCACCGCTCGCGGCCCTTGCCCCGCTCCGGCGCGTCCTCGACGAAGCCGTACTCCGCGAGTTGGCGCAGGTGGTAGCTGGTGGCGCCGCTGGACTCGCCCAGCTTCTCGGCCAACTGCGAGGCGGTGGCCGGGCCGCCGAAGCGCAGGGCGTCCAGCAGCTGCATCCGCAGGGGGTGGGCGAGTCCGCGCAGGGATCGGGCGTCGAGTTGCCGTACTCGGGGGTTCTGGGCTTCGGTCACGATGCAAAGCTATCCTTGCAAAGGAATCCTTGCAAGGGTTTCTTTGTAACTCCGCCGACTACCCCTCTTTGACGAACCCCTCCTCCACCATCCAGTCCAGCGCCACCTGATGCGGATCCTCCCCGTCCACATCCACCTTCGCGTTCAGCTTCCGCGCCACCGCGTTGTCCAGCTTCGCCGTCACCGGGTCGAGGACATCGGCGATCGCCGGCCACTCCTTCAACGTCTTCGTGTTGATCATCGGAGCGGCGTTGTAGTTGGGGAAGAACTTCTTGTCGTCGTCCATCACGGCGAGGTTCATCGAATTGATGCGCCCGTCGGTCGTGTACACCTCCCCGTAGGTGCAACTCCCCTTCGCCGCCTGGGTGTAGATGATCCCGGTGTCCATCTGCGTGATGTCCCGGGCCGGTACGTTCATGCCGTACGCCTTCTGCATGCCCGGCAGCCCGTCCGCCCGGTTGGCGAACTCGACCTCCACGCACAGCGACGCCGCCCCGGGGTCGGACTTCGCCAGTTCCGCCACGTCCGACAGGGTCTTGGTGCCGTACTTCTTCGCGTTCTGCTGGTTCATCGCCAGCGCGTACGTGTTGTTGAGTTCCGCGGGCTGCAGCCAGGTCACCCCGTTGCGCGCGTCGTCCTTCCGCACCGCCTCCCACTGCTCGCGCGGGTCGGGGATGGGCTTGCTGTTGCCCAGGTACGTGATCCAGGCCGTGCCCGTGTACTCGTACCCCGCGTCCGCGTCGCCCTTCCGGACGGCCTCGCGGCTGCCGATGGAGCCCTGGATACCGGTGCGGTCGATCACCTCGGCCCCGGCCGCCTCGAACGCGATGCCCATGATCGAGCCGAGGATCAGCTGCTCGGTGAACGACTTCGACGTCACCGTCAGATGCGCGCCCTTCAGCGGCTCACCTCGCCCGATCGAGCCCGGCTTCACGTCATCGGTCATGGGGGAGCCGCTGGTCAGCC
>KL569271.1:0-4039 GCA_000715635.1 Streptomyces violaceus
GCCCGGGCCACTTGGGCGGCGGCGAACCAGCCGGTGAGCAGGGCGTTGGCGGCGGCGATGTTGACAGGGGCGTGCCGGGTGAGGGGCCACACACCGAGTCGGCCCAGGCGCTGTCCGCCGCGGGCTACCAGGAGCCCCGACAGGGCGGCGCCCGCGCGGGCGAGTGTCTGCGACCGGCGTCCGACGCGCCGGGCCGCGGGGATCGCCGTCAGCAGCCTCCAGACGTCGGCGAGGCCGCCCGGGGCCAGCGCGTCGACGCCCCAGGAGACGGCGGCCCGTCCGTCGGTGAGGGCGATGGCCACGTCTCCGGCGGGCAGCCCGGCCGCGACATGGCCGTCTCCGGACTCGGTCAGGCGGGCCACGGTCACCACCACGTGCCCGTCCTTCTGCAGGGCCCGTACGACGTCTCCGAACGGTTGGGTGCTCGGGGCGACCTCGTCGGCGAGGCGGGTGATGTCCTTCAGGTCGGAGCCGCCCGCGATCACGACGTGGAGTCCGGCCCTGCGGGCGGCGTCGAGGACGGCCTCGGCGAAGGGGTGCACCGGGTCGTCGGGCAGCCCGTCGGAGTCGTCTTCGGTGTCCTCCCCCTGGCTGCGCAGGGCGTCGGCGTGCAGAACGAGGGCGTCGGCGATCTCCAGCTGCCGCAGGCGCTCCCCGTTGCGCAGGAGGATCCCGGCGTGAGCGAGGAACGTGCCGAGGGTCGCACCGAAGGCGGCCGGTCCGTACCGGGCCGCCTTCGGGGATCCTGCGAGGACCGCTTCGGCCGCGTCGCTCGCGCTGTGCGTGACGAGGAGGGTGGCGGCGGCTCCGGCGAGGCTGCCGGTGCTGGCGTGGGAGGCGTACTCCGCGGCGGGCGTCACCTTGAGCGGCGGCCGGGTGTCCGGTGGGCAGGGCAGGCTGGTGCGGCGGCCGTGGCAGATGTCGTCGTGCAGTGCCTCGAAGGCCGCGGCCCTGGCCACGGCCTCGGTCAGCTGGGTGCCGCGCAGGACGCCGTCGAGCACGAGCGCCAGCGGGGTCTGGCCGACGCTGTGTGCTGCGGCGTTGGCGGCGGCGAGGACGAGTTCCATGCCGGAGGTGCCGAATCGCTCCCGCAGCAAGGCCCTGAAGCGGGGGTTCTCGCGCAGCAGGGTGACGGTCGCGGTGATGATGCGGGAGGTGGGCGGCAGGCGCAGGGACCGGCCGGCGAAGGCGCCGACCGCTCCGGCGGCGTCCAGCAGGATCGCCGCAGCGGTGACGCGCACCTCGGCGGGGTCGCCGGGGTGACTGGTGTCCCGGGCGTTCGGGTCGGCGCCCTCGTCCAGGCCGAGGCGGGCGGCGAGTGCGGTGGCCTGCTCGGTGACGCGGTCGGTGACGGCGTCCTCGGCCACGGTGATCACCAGGCGGGACAGTCCCTCGTCCCAGTAGGCCGTGAGCACGTCCGGGTGGTCGAGGAGTTCCTGGGCCATGGTGCGGGCGAGCGCGCCGGCGTCGCCCTCGGCGCGCCGCAGGGCGAGGTGGACGCGGGGGCCGGCCTTCCAGTGCTGTCCGCCGTTCAGGGCGTTGCGCGCGACGTTGCGCACGCGCCGTGTGGTGTCGTATACGGACGTCACGCCCTGGGCCGTACCGCGGGCGGCCCCTGCGGCCGCCCCGGCCACGGCCCCGACGAGCGGGGCGACGTCGAAGCGTGTGAGCATCTCCTGCTGTCCCGACTCAGCCGGTAGGCCGGCTGTCGTGTCCTTGCCGGTCGGCCTGTTCCCGGTCCGGTTCTTCGGCGTGTGCGTCGTGGTGCGCGGTGGCCTCGGCGACCTGCTTCAGCGCCGAGGCGGTGGCGGTGTCGCCCACCTTGGCGGGCTGTTCGTGGACGTGCTGTTCGGGTGGGTCGTGCCGGTAGTGGGACGCGGCCAGTCTGCCGCCGGGGCCGTACGCGGAGGTGTCCTGATCGTCCGGCGTGTCCTGGGCGCCGGTGCCCTTGGGGCGTTCGCCGGTCCGGGCGGTCCGCGTGCCGCCGTTCGGTGACGCGTCGTCGGGCTCCTGTCCGGGCCGGGGCCGCGTCAGCCAGGCGACGGCGGCGCCGGTCAGCGCCACCGGCCACTCCACCACACCGGCCACACCGAGCACACCGGCACCGGCGTAGACGGCCATCCGGCGGCCGCGCGGCGACACCGCGCCGACCTTGTCCAGGGCTCCTCCGGCCACCTTGCCCACCTGCTCCGCACCCGGCAGATGCCGGAGGCCCGAGGCGACGGCCCGCAACGGCTGCGGAAGATCAGACGAACGTGATGTCTCCTGGTTCATGTCGACCTCCACAGGCGCGTTGTTCAGCGACTTCAGCGACTTCAACCGGTTTCCCAGCTCTTTGCCCCATATTCCGTCTTCGACATGGTTGGCGCTTGTCTTGTTCGGCCGAGGCTCGAGCGAGCGAGCGCTCGAGGAGGAGGGCACGACTGACCCGGTAGATCCATCGATGTAGCCGGCAGGGCGGCGCGCCGGCCACCGGTCGCCCGGGCGAGGCGCCCCGGCGACGTATCCCTCGCGCCGGGCGTCGAGCGGACGCCTGCCGTTCCGGCTCGGAACGCGCCGGTCGAGCAGCCGCCGCAGCCCGTCGCGGCATCGCCGGAAAGCAGTCCCTGGTCCGGGCATCTCAGGAAGCCGTCCGTGTCGGTGTGGGTGCGTCGGGTACCCAGAGCAGGCACGCGGGCCGTATCGGTCCGGGGGCCGCGTGGCAGCGGAGTGTCCGGTTCGGCGAATGGAGTGGTCATGACGGAGAACGGTGATGACGCGACGCTCGTCCGGCGGCCGGGGATACCCGACCTCCGACTGGCCCCGGACCGGCCCGAGCCCGCGCCACCCCAGGACCCGCAGGCCGGCGAGCCGCCGCAGGAACTGCCCCTGGACCGCAACCAGGCGATTCTTGAGGCGGCCAAACAGGTCGGTGCCCTGCTGAAGCGGGAGGGGCACCTCTTCGCGCTGGCCGGGAGCGTGGCCGTCTACGCACACGGCGGTGAGAAGAACCTCCAGCACGACGTCGACTTCGCCATCCGCCCCGAGGACGCAGAGGCCGTGGCGGTCACGCTCCGGGACGCGGGGCTGACCGTCTACACCCCGCCGGAGGACTGGCTGATCAAGGCCACCTGTTTCGGCCAGCCGGTCGACATCATCTTCGAGCTGGCGGACCGGCCGGTCGGCGCGGACATGCTGGAGCGGGCGGAGGAGGTCTCGGTCGACTCGGTGCGCATGCCCGTGCTGGCCCCGACCGACCTGCTGTGGAGCCTGGTCGCCGCCTTCTCCGAGCACCACTGCGACTTCGGCGCGGCCCTGCCCATCGCACGTGCCCTGCGCGAGAAGGTCGACTGGGAGCGGGTGCGGCACGAGTGCGGGGACGCGCCCATGCCCGCCGCCTTCTTCTTCCTCCTGGAGCGTCTGAACGTCATCTGAAGGAGCACCTATGAGCACCCACGGTTCCCAGGACACGGGCGGCGCGCCGCCGGCGCAGAACCTGGACTACCGCATCGCCCACCTCCAGGACCGCCTCGCCTCCGGCGAACTCGGTGAACTGGGCGTACGGGTCGAGGCCCGCGGCCGGACGGTGCTGCTCACCGGCACCGTGCCCTCGGCCCCCTGCCGCGACGAGATTCTGCGCACCGCCCTCGAAGAGCTCGCCGGGATACCGGTGCACAGCGACCTCGTGGTCACCGAGGCGTCCTCCCCCGACCACGCGGAGGAACTCACATGATCCGCATCGCAGCCGTCGGAGACATCCACATGGGGCCCGACAGCCAGGGCCTGCTCCGCCCCGCGTTCGAGACCCTGCCCGAGTGCGCCGACCTTCTGCTGCTGGCCGGGGACCTCACCCGGCACGGCACCCTCGAGGAGGCCGGGGTGGTGGCGCGGGAGATCCAGGGCCTCGCGGTCCCGGTGGTCGCAGTCCTGGGCAACCATGACCATCACGACGACAAGCCCGACGAGGTCACGGCCGTGCTCAGGGACGCCGGCGCCCATGTCCTCGAGGGCCAGGGGACGGTCGTGCCGTGCGGCGGGGCGCGTATCGGCGTGGCCGGCA
>KL569271.1:4276-4725 GCA_000715635.1 Streptomyces violaceus
ATTCGGCGGCGGCTTCGTCGGCCGCTGCGCCGGGGAGTTCGGCGAGCCGGTCATGAAGGAGTTCGTCAGGCACTCACGCCGTTGCGCCGACGGCCTGCGGGCGTCGCTGGAGCAGCTCGGCGAGGAGGGCTGTGACGCGCGGATCGCCCTGACCCACTACTCCCCCGTCCCGGACACCCTGGCCGGCGAGCCCCTGGAGATCTATCCGTTCCTGGGCAGCTATCTGCTGGCCGAGGCGATCGACACGGCCGGCGCCGACCTCGCGGTGCACGGGCACGCCCACGCCGGCACGGAGCACGGCATGACGAGCGGCGGCGTACGGGTGCGCAATGTCGCCCAGCCGGTCATCGGGCGGGCGTTCCACGTCTACCACCTGCCGGTCCGTGACCACGCGACCACCGGGGCCGCCGCCCGAGCCGCCCGCTAGGTCGTGTCCGCAAGGTCCCGTC
>KL569272.1:0-999 GCA_000715635.1 Streptomyces violaceus
CGTCGGTGTCGGTGGTTTCCGGTGTGGCGCAGGCGCAGGCGCAGGCGCGGGCGGTGTTCGTCTTTCCCGGTCAGGGCTCGCAGTGGCGGGGCATGGCGGTGGGTTTGCTGGACTCCTCGCCGGTGTTCGCCCGGTCGATCGAGGAGTGTGAGCGGGCGCTGGCGCCGTTTGTGGACTGGTCGTTGAGTGAGGTTCTGCGGGGTGGTGGTGCGGCGGCTGAGCGGTGGGAGCAGGTGGATGTGCTGCAGCCGGTGTTGTTCGCGGTGATGGTGTCGCTGGCCGGGGTGTGGCGTTCGATGGGGGTGGAGCCCGCGGCGGTGCTGGGGCATTCGCAGGGTGAGATTGCGGCGGCGTGTGTGGCGGGGGGTTTGTCGCTCGGGGATGCGGCCCGGGTGGTGGCGTTGCGGAGCCGGGCGTTGCGGAGGCTGTCGGGGTTGGGTGGCATGGTCTCGGTGGCGGCCGGCCGGGCGTGGGTGGAGCAGGTGGTGGAGCGCTGGCCGGACCGGGTGGGTGTGGCGGCGGTCAACGGGCCTGGGTCGACGGTGGTCAGCGGTGATGGTCCCGCGTTGGAGGAGCTGCTGGCGTGGTGTGAGGCAGAGGGTGTGCGGGCGCGGCGGGTGCCGGTGGACTACGCCTCGCATTCGGCACACGTGGAGCAGATCCGCGAGGAACTGCTGCGAGAGCTTGCGGTGGTGGAGCCGGTGGTGTCGCGGGTGCCGTTGTGTTCCACGGTCACCGGCGACTGGCTGTCGACCGAGGGTCTGGATGCCGAGTACTGGGTGCGTAATCTGCGGCAGCCGGTGGAGTTCGAGACGGCGACGCGGAGTCTGCTGGCGCAGGGGTATGGGCTGTTCATCGAGTGCAGCCCGCATCCGGTGCTGACGCCGGGGATCACCGAGACGATTGCCGCGGTGGATGTGCCGGGTGTCGTGGTGGGATCGCTGCGTCGTGACGAGGGTGGTATGGAGCGCTTCGCCACCTCGGTGGCGCAGGCCTACG
>KL569272.1:1227-2639 GCA_000715635.1 Streptomyces violaceus
GGGCCTACGTCCATGGTGCCGATGTCGACTGGACGGCGCTGCTGCCCGGCGGGCGACAGGTCGAGCTGCCCACGTATGCCTTCCAACGGCGGCGCTACTGGCTGGAGTCGGAGGTGGAGTCGGGGGGTGCTGGTAGTAGCTCGGTGGATTCGTGGCGGTATCGGGTGGTGTGGCGTCCGGTGGCGGTTTCTGTCCCGGTGACCGGGGGTGTGTCGGGGACGTGGTTGCTGGTGTCCGGGCTGGGGGAGCGGGAGGGGTGGGTGTCGGCGGCTGCGGAGGTGTTGGTGGCGGCGGGTGCTGAGGTGCGGCGGGTGGAGGTGGATACCGCTCGGCCGGATCGCCGGGCGTGGGCCGCGATGCTGGCCGCGGCGGTGCCGGACGGCGAGGTGTCCCGCGTGGGTGGGGTGGTGTCGTTCCTGGGGTGGCAGGAGTCCCCGCTGGAGGAGTCCGGGGCGGTGTCCGCGGGGCTGGCTGGAACGCTGACGCTGTTCCAGGCCCTGGGCGATGCACGCATTCCGGGGCGTTTGTGGTGTGTGACGCGGGGCGCGGTGTCCGTGGACGGCACGGACGGCACGGATGGCACGGGCGGCGTGGAGGGCGTGGATCAGGGTCCGCGGCCGGTGCAGGCGCAGGTGTGGGGTCTGGGCCGGGTGGCGGGTCTGGAGGAGCCGGACCGCTGGGGTGGCCTGGTGGATGTCCCGGAGGTGGTGGACGGGTCGGCGGCGCAGCGGCTGGCTGCGGTGCTGGCCGGGCTGGGGGATGAGGATCAGCTGGCGGTGCGTGGCTCGGGGGTGTTCGTGCGGCGTCTGGTGCGTGCGCCGCTGGAGCCTTCGGCCGCGGTGAGGCCGTGGCGTCCGGATGGCACGGTGTTGGTGACCGGCGGTACGGGCGGCCTGGGCGGTCACGTGGCGCGGTGGCTGGCGTCGTTGGGCGCGGAGCATGTGGTGCTGGCGAGCCGGCGGGGAGCCGACGCCGAGGGCGCCGCGCACTTGGCGGCACAGCTGGAGCAGTTCGGTGCCCGGGTGTCGTTCGCCGCCTGTGACATGGCGGATCGTGCCGCGCTGGCCGGGCTGCTGGACAACCTGGAGGCGGAAGGATCACCGGTGCGTTCGGTGGTGCATGCGGCAGGCGTTCCCGGACGTTTCGTGGCTCTCGCGGACGCTGAGGTGTCGGATCTCGCCGAGGCGCTGGGGGCGAAGGCGCTGGGTGCGACGGCGCTGGATGAGTTGCTGGATTCCGGTCGGCTGGATGCGTTTGTGCTGTTCTCGTCGAATGCCGGGGTGTGGGGTGGCAGTGGGCAGGGGGCGTACGCGGCGGCGAATGCCCATCTCGATGCGCTGGCGGAACAGCGTCGGGCACGGGGCGCGGTCGCGACCTCGCTGGCCTGGGGCATGTGGCACGGCGAAGGACTG
>KL569272.1:2870-3580 GCA_000715635.1 Streptomyces violaceus
ATGGCCGGCCAAGAAGACGTGGCAGAGGCGTTCGCCCGGCTCGGTATGCGCGCGATGGATCCGGAGCAGGCGATCTCGGTCCTGCACCAGGCGCTGGACCAGGACGAGACCGCTCTTACCGTCAGCGATGTGGACTGGGGACGCTTCGCTTCCCTCTACACAGCCGCCCGGCCCCGCCCGTTCCTCGACGACCTGTCCGACGTCCAACAGCTCCACCGCCCGTCGGAAAGCGCTCACGAAGGCACCCACGAGGAGTCCGCGTCCCGCTCCGCGCTGACCGACCGCTTGGCCGACAGCCTGGCCGGGATGCCCCCCGCCGAGCAGCACCGGACGGTACTGGCGCTGGTGCGGGCCCAGGCCGCCGCCGTACTCGGGCACGGTTCCGGGGACGAGGTGGACGGCGACCGGCAGTTCATGGACCTCGGCCTCAACTCGGTGACCGCCGTCGAAATGCGCAATCGGCTCAACGAGGTCACCGGACTGCGCCTGCCGGTCTCGTTGGCCTTCGACCACCCCACGCCGCACGCGCTGGCCCGCTATGTCCGGGCGGTGGTGATGGGCACCGAGGACGATGCCCTGACGGAGACCGCCGCCGAGACAGCCGCGGTCGTCACGGGTGCTGACGACGACCCGGTCGCGATCGTCGGAATGAGCTGCCGTCTGCCGGGCGGAGTGGAGTCACCGGAGCAGCTGTGGGAGCTGGTCATGGC
>KL569272.1:3778-3982 GCA_000715635.1 Streptomyces violaceus
AGCAGCTGTGGGAGCTGGTCATGGCAGGCCGGGATGCGATCTCCGACCTGCCGGGCGACCGCGGCTGGGAGGCCGTGGAGCGGCTGGCGGAACTCGGGGTGGACCTGGCCGGCGGACGCTGGATCCGTAAGGGCGGATTCATCGACAGCGCCGCCGAGTTCGACGCCGAGTTCTTCGGAATCTCCGCTGAAGAGGCGCTGGCGA
>KL569272.1:4191-8036 GCA_000715635.1 Streptomyces violaceus
GAGGCGCTGGCGATGGACCCGCAGCAGCGGCTGCTGCTGGAGATGTCCTGGGAAGCGATCGAACGGGCGGGTATCGACCCGCGGACGATGCGCGGAAGCGGCACTGGTGTTTACGTCGGTACCTTCTACCAGGCGTACTGGGCGGGCCCGGACGGGATCGCCGAGGACGTCAAACCGTTCCTCGGGACGGGAGTCAGCCCCATGTTCGCCTCCGGGCGGATCGCCTACGCACTCGGCCTGGAGGGTCCCACCCTCACGACGGACACCGGATGCTCGTCATCGGGGGTGGCGCTGCACCTGGCGTGTCAGGCGGTGCGCCGGGGCGACTGCTCCTCCGCACTCGTCGGCGGGGTGACCGTGCTGTCCAGCCCGATGGGCATGCCGGACCATGGCGGTATCGCCTCCGACGGCCGTTGCCGGGCGTTCTCCGCGGATGCCGACGGGACCGGCTGGGGTGAGGGTGCGGCGATGGTGATGATCGAGCGGCTGTCTGAGGCCCGCCGCCTCGGCCACCCGGTCCTCGCGGTGATCCGGGGATCCGCCGTCAACAACAACGGTGCGAGCAACGGCCTGTCGGCCCCCAACGGTCCGTCGCAGCAACGGCTGATCCGCCAGGCGCTGGCGAACGCCGGGCTGTCCGCGGACGAGGTCGACGCGGTGGAGACGCATAGCACGGGCAGCCCTCTAGGCGACGCGATCGAGGCGCAGGCGCTGCTGGCCGCCTACGGTCAGGACCGTCCGGCGGACCGGCCTGTGCGGCTGGGCACGGTCAAGTCCAACATCGGTCACTCGCAGGCGGCTTCCGGCCTGGTCGGCGTCATCAAGATGGTCATGGCGATACGCCGCGGTGTGCTGCCGAAGACCCTGTACGCCGAATCCCGCTCGCCACGGACGGACTGGGATTCCGGAGCGGTCTCGCTGCTGACCGAGACGGTGCCGTGGCCGGACACGGGCCGGCCGCGGCGCGCCGCGGTCTCCTCTTTCGGAGCCAGTGGCACCAAAGCGCACATCATTCTCGAACAGGACACGCCGCCACTACCGTTCGCGGACCAGACCTCCGCGATCACCCCTGCCTCGGAGCACCACCGTGCCGGCCCGGTGCCGGTACTCGTGTCGTCCCGGAGCCGTGACGGGCTGCGGGAACAGGCGTGCAGGCTGAAGGAGTTCATGGAAGACCACCCGGAGACCGGGCCGCACGACCTCGCCTGGTCTCTGGCGACCACCCGGTCGGCGTTCGAACACCGGGCCGTGCTGTTCGCCGAGGACCGGGATGAGCTGCTGGCGGCGCTGGCGGCCGTGCAGCGGGGCGAAGCCCCGGAGCAGATGGTGGGCGGCAGGGCCGCGACGGACACCAGGACCGGGCTCCTCTTCACGGGGATCACGAATCTCACAGGGTTCACGGAGCAGGGGGCACGCTCCCTCGGAGCCGAAAGCCGACGCAAGGGCGCCGCGAAGGAGCTGTACGACCGCTTCCCGGCCTTCGCCGACGCACTGGACGAGGCGTGCGCGTGCCTCGATGCCGCCTACGCAGGCCTGGAATCCCCGACGCGAGACATCGCACTGGGCCTGGACCCGGACGGGGTGACACCCGATCCGGTGGTGACTCGCGCGGCGTCCTTCGCCCATGAGGTCGCGTCAGGCGCTTTGCTGCACCAGCTGGGCCTCGAACCGGAGGTCTCGGCCGGGCAGGGCCTCGGCCTGATCGCCGCTGTTCACGCGGCCGGGACACTGACCCTCGAGGACGCGGCCACCCTGGTCGTCGCCGCGGGCCGACTGCCGAAGGCGGCGGGACCGGCGGCCGAGGAGGAGTTTCGGCGCGCGGTGAAGCATGTGAGGCTTCACCCGGCGCGCTTGCCCTGCGTCTCCGCCCCGACCGGTGAACCACTCGTGTACGAGCGCCTGCTGACGCCTGGCTATTGGTCACGAGAACGCGAGACAGACGAGACACAGGAGACCCACAAGGCGGCCATCGGCGCACTGGCCGGCAGCGTCGCCCTGACACGAGCCGAGCCCGCCGCCCTGAACGAGGGCCTGCGGCCCGGTGACGGTGTGCTGCGGGCCATTGCCCAGGCGCACGTGAGTGGCGCACCGGTCGCCTGGCGGCGGACGCTGTCCGCGCTGGGCGTGCCGGCCGTGCCCGTCGAGCTTCCCACGTATGCCTTCCGGCGTGACCGCTACTGGCTGAAGGCCAACCCTGTGGCAATGTTCGGCAATGCTCTGGTCGCAAAGAACGCTTCCGGCTAGACCGGCGCACGAGCCATGGGGAATTGATCGAAGACCCGCGGGGATCACGTCCCGTCTTTACGGGACATGTCGAGGACTGCGGCGGCACCGAGGATTAACCCGGAGAAGAGGTGTCGCCCGGCGGCCGTGCCGTCGAATTAAACCAGTACGGGGGGCAGCGATCCCTCAAGGAGTTGTGATGACTGTTGCCGCACCTGTCGATGAGCGGAGCCCGGTCGTGGAGCTGAGCCGGGCCGAGGCGAATTCCGTTGCCCGGACAGCCGAAGGACTCTGTGCGGCCGGCCATGAGCGGGTGGACAGCGAGGGGTTCGTCCGGCTGGCCAGGGAGGTGTGGGAGGACATGCCGCGGCAGTTACGGCGTACGATGCGCGAGTTTCGCCGAGATTCCGGCCGTCATGGTGCTCTCATATTCCGCGGTCTGCCGGTTGGCGCCGGGGCACTTCCGCCCACCCCCAATGCAAGGGGCTCGGTGCAGTCCACGGTGACCGTCTCCGCCGCCGTTCTGCTTCTCATGGCGCATGGTCTCGGCGACCCGGCGGCCTTCCGGGAGGAGAAGTCCGGGGCGCTGGTTCAGGACGTCGTCCCCGTTCCCGGGCAGGAGGAAATCCAGGGCAATCCCGGATCGGTGCTGCTGTCGTTCCACATCGAGAGCGCGTTCCATGAACACCGTCCCGACTATGTGTCGCTGTTGTGTCTACGATCGGACCAGGAAGGCGTCGCGGGGCTGCGAACGGTATGTGTGCGGCAGGTACTCTCCGCGCTCAGCGACGAGAGCCGGGAAACGCTGTTCCGCGTGGAGTTCCAGACCGCACCGCCGTCCTCGTTCGCCCTCGACGGCGATCAGGCCCCCGTTCACGCCGTCCTGTCGGGCGCACCGCACGACCCGGATCTCCGGGTCGACCTGGCCTCGACGACGCCCCGGACATCGGCGGCCGCGGCCGCTCTTCTGGAGTTGGGCGAGCTCTTCGAAAGCACTGCCGAGACGTTTCATCTCATCCCCGGCGATCTCGCCGTTGTGGACAACAGGGTGGCGGCACACGGTCGCACTGCTTTCCGGCCCCGCTACGACGGCCAGGACCGCTGGTTGCAGCGCACTTTTGTCATGAGTGATCTACGGCGTTCCCGCGACCACCGGCCCCACGACGGCTACGTTCTCCATTCTGGAGACGAAGGGGCATAAGAATTCCGCAAACGAAGAGGCGTGAGAAAGGTGGACTGAAAAGGCGCCCCCGTCGAACCGGTTACCCGACGCCGCTCACCTGACCGCAAACATCACTCCCGGCATCGAGGCCGCTCAACATCGCCGCGCGCGTCAGTTCGGCTTTGTTGCCGAGATCGAGCTTCGATCTGATGCGCTTGACGTACGTGTCGACAGTGTGCGGGCTGATGGCCAGGGCGCGGGCTATTTGCCCGTGCGTCAGACCGACCGCGATCCGGGCGAGAACCTGTTGTTCCCTGGGCGACAGTGCGCCGGGTTCGACGTTCTGCTCGGTCAGGTCGGCGAGTTGAGAATGGGGTGCGATTCCGTCGAACGTGACGGTTCTGACCACCTCGACCACGGTACTCGCCGGGGCACTGCGGTCGATCGTGGCGGCTGCCCC
>KL569272.1:8249-10252 GCA_000715635.1 Streptomyces violaceus
CGCCGATACTCCTCCAAGGTCCGGTTGTCACCGGCAGGGACGATAAGAACAACCGGTACGCCGGGAGGGATCTCTGCGGTGAACGCGCCTGGCGAGGTGTTGTGCACGGTTTCCCGGGCGACGAGAAAAACGTCCGCACCAGTGGTACGACGCTCCTCCCACACGGTGTGCACGCCGATGACCGTGAAACCCGCGCGGACGAGTATGTCGGTCAAGCCGTGGGCAAAGATCGGGAACGCTTCGAAGATGCCGACTTTGATCACATAAGCCCCTGGCGATCCCGAACTCGTTTCTTTGACGAGGTCGAGGATAGGAAGGCCGGGCCTTGGGGGGTCCTCAGCCGCTCCTCGCCCGGTCCTCACAGCAGGTCCGCGGCGGCCCGTCAGGTGACGTCTTCGCGCGCCTCGTCCAGAGGGATGATCAGGCGGTACTTGCCGCCCGCTGACTGCTGCGGCGCATCGGTGTCGAGCGTGACCTCGACGTCGTGCAGGCCGTGCTCGCCGAGGAACCGGTGGACTTCGGACCGCACGTTGTCCCACACGTGATCGGCGTCGGCGTCACGCGCGGGCTTGACCCGCACACTCAGGGCCGTCCGGCTCGTCTGCACCACTTGCGCGAGTTCAAGCCCCGGAGCCATGTCCACGACGAGAGCCAGTGCCCCCGGCGGGACGCCGACCGCACGACTGCGGACATCGTGGAAGGTGAGCGCCTCGGTGGAGCGCCCCTTGATGCGGATCGCGGTGAACGGACTGCCGCACGGGCACGGATCGGGCCGGGTGAGGACGGAGTCGCCGAGGTCGTAACGCAGGATCGGCTGGACGCGGTTCGCGAGATTGGTCAGCAGCACGGTGTGCGAGTGTTCACCGGCCGGCACCGGGCGGTGCTCGGCGTCGACCGGCTCCAGGATGACCCAGTCGGCGTTGACGTGCAGCCAGCCGTGCGCACAGCTGACCGCGGCCGACATGAACTCCGTGGCGCTGTAGCTGTTCGCGATCCTGGCGTCGAAGACCCGCGCGATCCGCTCGTACCCCTGTTCCGTCAGGCCCTCGGCGGACAGGACGACCAGCCGCGGGGAGATGTGCAGGCGGCCGGCCTCCTGCTCGCCGGCGAGGAGCGCCACCTGGCCCGCGTAGCCGACCAGGATGTTGGGCTGGAACCGGTTGAGCTCGTCGACGATCTCCGGCAGGGGTGAGAAGACGGAGAAGCCCCGCACTGTCTTGCTGCCCTTTCCGTCCCTGACGATGGACCGCGGCAGCACGGTCGAGGACGCGAAGTGGCCGCCGAGCGCCATCACGTACGCCATGCGTCCGCCGCCCCGGACGATGGCGCGCACATCGGCCGGCCGAAGCCAGCTCTTGAAGGAACGCAGGGCGAGCGCGCTGGTGACGGCCGTGCTCCGCTTGTCGAACACGAAGATGCCCCGGACGCCGCTGCTGCCCGACGTGGTGCCCACCCGGTATTTGCCGAGAAAGTCCGTCCCCACGAGTGCGGGGTCGTCGGTGAACGCGACGGCCCGCTCCAGTGAGACATCACGGTCCGTCACCCAGTCGTCGAACCGCCCCATGAGGCTTTTCTTGTCCGTTATGGGAAGTGTGGTGGTGTCGCCGACATATTCGGGCAGACCGCTGTAGAGCTCGCGATAATAGGGTGAATGGGTGCGGGCATGGGACACGGCCGCGGCCAGACGCGTGGCGCGTCGCCGTTCCAGCTTTATGGGTCCCTCTTTCTCTGCCCGGCGTATGTCGAGAAGGAGTTGGGCGGTTCTGTAGACACTCACGCAATATCCCCCGTGGTGTCGCTCAGGCTACTCGGTTGAAAGCTTACCGAGTAGCGATTATTCCGCACGCCGGCCTCGAAGGATGGGAGTTTCTCAGGTTTTTTCTAGACCGTTTTGGAGGCTTTCCCCCCGCGATGGGCATTATCCGCGCCCCTGCGCGCTGCTGACCCACCGATAGACCAGTTCAGGCCTGCCGACCTGTCCGTACAAGGGACTCCGTCCTGCC
>KL569272.1:10446-13805 GCA_000715635.1 Streptomyces violaceus
AGGCCTGCCGACCTGTCCGTACAAGGGACTCCGTCCTGCCCGGCCCGCCGCCACCAGATGCTCCAGATACCGCCGGGCCGTGATCCGGGAGATCCCCACGGCCTCCGCGACGCCGGCCGCCGTGAGCCCTTCCTCGGCCTCCCGCAAGGTGCCCGTCACCCGCTCCAGCGTCGGCGCGCTCAGCCCCTTCGGCAGGGCGGCCGGCCCCCGGCGCCCGCAGGACGGCCAGCGCCCGGTCGACCTCTTCCTGCCCGCTCGCCTCGCCCGCCGCCGCGTGGAACTCCGCGTACCGCACCAGCCGGTCCCGCAGCGTCGCGAAGGTGAACGGCTTCAGGACGTACTGGACGACGCCCAGGGAGACCCCCTCCCGCACCACCGCGAGATCCCGCGCCGACGTCACCGCGATCACGTCCGCGTGGTACCCGGCCGCCCGCAGCGTCCGCGCCAGCTGCAGCCCGTGCACGTCCGGCAGATGCAGATCCAGCAGCAGCAGGTCCACCGGTATCCGTTCCAGCGCGCGCCGCGCCTCCGCCCCGGTGTGGACCTTGCCGACGGCCACGAAACCCGGCACCCGGCCGACGTACATGACATGCGCGTCCGCCGCCACCGGGTCGTCCTCCACGACCAGCACGCGAATGGGGTGCCCGTCCACCGTCATGCGTCACCTCCTGGCACCGGAGCGGACTCGACCGCCGTACGTTCCGCCGCCGTAGGTTTCTCCGCCGTACGCAGCGGCAACCGCACCTCGAACTCCGCCCCGCCCGCGTCGGCCTTCCGCACCGACAGTGTCCCCTCGTGCCGCGCGACCGCATGCCGCACCAGCGCCAGGCCCAGCCCTCGCCCGTTCGCCCCGCCCGGCTTCGTGGAGAAGCCCCGCTGGAAGACGAGCTCGGCGTGCGCGGGATCCACCCCCCGGCCCGGTGTCCGAGACCCGCAGCACCTGATCGGCACCGTCCGTGTACGCCGTCACCGTCGCCCGCGCCCGCCTGCTCCCCTGCGCGGCGTCCACGGCGTTGTCGATCAGGTTCCCGAGGATCGTCACCAGGTCCCGGGCCTGAAGGCTCTCCGGGAGTAAACCGTCGTCCAGTCGGCTGTCCTCCGACACCACCAGCACCTACTTCGAGCTGGAGGAGTCCGACGAACCGGTCGCCCGCGACAGCACGGGCCGCAAGCTGGAGGGCGGCCAGGCAGACGGCGACGCGACGCAGGCCGGGTTCCGGACCTACGGCAAGTCGAAGGACTCCCGCGACGACCTGCCGCAGATCGTCATCGGCATGGCGGTCACGCGGGACGGGATCCCGGTCCGCTGCTGGTGCTGGCCGGGCAACGCCTCCGACCAGACCCTGATCCGCCAGGTCAAGGACGAGATCCGGGACTGGACCCTCTCCAAGATCGTGTGGGTGGCCGACCGCGGCTTCTCCTCCGCCGAGAACCGCCGCTACCTGCGCAAGGGCGATCACGCCTACATCATCGGCGAGAAGCTCCGCTCCGGCAGTCCCGAGGTGCAGGCCGCCTTGTCCCGGCAGGGCCGCTACCAGGACGTCGGCGAGAACATGCGCGTGAAGGAAGTACGGATATCCGACACCGACCGGTTCGTCATCTGCCACAACCCCGAAGCGGCCGAGCATGACCGGCACATGCGCGAACAACTCGTTGCCCAGCTGGCCGACTTGATCACCGACACCGACAAACTCAGCGACTTCAAGCGGGGCGAACTGCGCGGGCTGATCGCCGACAAGCCCGGCCTGAACCGCTACCTGCGCGCCACCCCGGCCGGCAAGCTCCGCATCGACCAAGCGAAGATCAAGGCGGAGGAGAACCTCGACGGGAAGTACCTCCTGCGCTGCTCGGACCCCCATCTCAGCGCCGAGGACATCGCCCTGGGCTACAAGCAACTGCTCGAAGTCGAGCGCGGCTGGCGCGACATGAAACAGATCATCGACCTGCGGCCCGTCTACCACCGCCTCGAAGAACGCATCCGCGCCCACGTCATCCTGTGCTGGCTCGCCCTCCTGCTCATCAGGATCACCGAGAGCTTCGCCCGTCCAAGCCTCCTAGGGGCACGAGGCCGCGATGTAGGGGTTTCGGCGGGCAGGTCGGCCTTTTACGGTCCTCAAGGACCCGAGTCGGGATTCGTCTCCTGCCTCGATCGACAACGCCGCACCGCCCAGTGACGCCCCGCATATCGAGGTAGTGACATGGAAGCCATAGTGAGCGCCGTATTGTCCGGCGAAGCGACCTCCGAAGACTTCGCCGGTCTGCGCATCCCCGAGAGCTACCGGGGCATGGTTGTCCGAAAGGAAGAGGCCGACCTCTTCGAGGGATCGCCTTCCGCGGACAAGGATCCGCGCAAGTCGTTGCATCTCGACGACGTTCCGGTGCCGGAGGTGGGGCCGGGTGAGGCCCTGGTGGCCGTGATGGCCTCCTCGGTCAACTACAACACCGTCTGGTCCGCGATCTTCGAACCGCTGCCGACCTTCCGCTTCCTGGAACGGTACGGAAAGCTGTCGCCGCAGGCCAAGCGTCACGACCTGCCGTACCACGTCATCGGCTCCGACCTCGCGGGCGTCGTCCTGCGCACCGGCCCGGGCGTCAACGCCTGGCAGCCCGGTGACGAGGTCGTCGCGCACTGTCTGTCGGTCGAGCTGGAGTCCTCCGACGGCCACAACGACACGATGCTCGACCCCGAGCAGCGCATCTGGGGCTTCGAGACCAACTTCGGCGGCCTCGCCGAGATCGCGCTGGTCAAGTCCAACCAGCTGATGCCCAAGCCGGACCACCTCAGCTGGGAGGAGGCCGCCGCCCCCGGCCTGGTCAACTCCACCGCCTACCGGCAGTTGGTCTCCCGCAACGGCGCCGGCATGAAGCAGGGCGACAACGTCCTGATCTGGGGCGCGAGCGGCGGACTCGGCTCGTACGCCACGCAGTTCGCGCTCGCGGGCGGGGCCAACCCGATCTGCGTGGTCTCCAGCGAGCAGAAGGCGGACATCTGCCGGGCGATGGGTGCCGAGGCGATCATCGACCGCAACGCCGAGGGCTACAAGTTCTGGAAGGACGAGAACACCCAGGACCCGAAGGAGTGGAAGCGCTTCGGCAAGCGCATCCGCGAACTCACCGGCGGCGAGGACGTCGACATCGTCTTCGAGCACCCGGGCCGCGAGACCTTCGGCGCCTCCGTGTACGTCACCCGCAAGGGCGGCACGATCGTCACCTGCGCCTCGACCTCGGGCTACAACCACGAGTACGACAACCGCTACCTGTGGATGTCGCTGAAGCGGATCATCGGCTCGCACTTCGCCAACTACCGCGAGGCCTGGGAGGCCAACCGGCTCATCGTGAAGGGCAAGATCCACCCGACG
>KL569272.1:14027-18052 GCA_000715635.1 Streptomyces violaceus
GGGCAAGATCCACCCCACCCTGTCGAAGGTGTACTCCCTGGAGGACACCGGCCAGGCCGCCTACGACGTGCACCGCAACCTCCACCAGGGCAAGGTCGGCGTGCTCGCGCTGGCCCCCGAGGAGGGCCTGGGCGTGCGCGACCACGAGAAGCGCGCCAAGCACATCGACGCCATCAACCGCTTCCGGAACATCTGAGGTCCGTCCATGAGTGAGCGTCAGAAGGACCGGCCGTGGCTCATGCGCACGTACGCCGGTCACTCCACGGCCGAGGCGTCCAACGAGCTGTACCGGCGCAATCTCGCCAAGGGGCAGACGGGTCTGTCGGTGGCGTTCGACCTGCCGACGCAGACCGGCTACGACTCCGACCACATCCTCGCCCGCGGCGAGGTCGGCCGGGTCGGTGTGCCGATCGCGCACCTCGGTGACATGCGCCGGCTGTTCCAGGACATCCCCCTGGAGCAGATGAACACCTCGATGACCATCAACGCCACGGCCATGTGGCTGCTGGCGCTCTACCAGGTCGTCGCAGAGGAGCAGGGTGCGGACATCACCAAGCTCCAGGGCACGACCCAGAACGACATCGTCAAGGAGTACCTGTCCCGGGGGACGCACGTGTTCCCGCCGGGGCCGAGTCTCCGTCTGACGACGGACATGATCGCGTACACGGTCTCCCACATCCCGAAGTGGAACCCGATCAACATCTGCAGCTACCACCTGCAGGAGGCGGGCGCCACGCCGGTGCAGGAGATCGCGTACGCGATGTCCACCGCGATCGCCGTGCTCGACGCCGTGCGCGACTCCGGCCAGGTGCCGCAGGAGCGTATGGGCGACGTCGTCGGCCGGATCTCGTTCTTCGTGAACGCGGGCGTCCGCTTCGTCGAGGAGATGTGCAAGATGCGCGCCTTCGGCCGCATCTGGGACAAGGTCACCCGCGAGCGGTACGGCATCGAGAACCCCAAGCACCGCCGCTTCCGCTACGGCGTCCAGGTCAACTCCCTGGGCCTGACGGAGGCTCAGCCGGAGAACAACGTCCAGCGGATCGTGCTCGAGATGCTGGCCGTGACCCTCTCCAAGGACGCACGCGCGCGTGCCGTGCAGCTCCCCGCCTGGAACGAGGCGCTGGGACTGCCCCGCCCCTGGGACCAGCAGTGGTCGCTGCGCATCCAGCAGGTGCTGGCCTACGAGAGCGATCTGCTGGAGTACGAGGACATCTTCGAGGGCTCGAAGGTGATCGAGGCGAAGGTCGGGGAACTGGTCGAGTCCGCCCTCGCGGAGATCGACCGCATCCAGGAGATGGGCGGCGCGATGGCGGCCGTCGAGTCCGGCTACCTCAAGTCGCAGCTGGTCGCCTCGCACGCCGAGCGCCGGGGCCGGATCGAGTCCGGCCAGGAGAAGATCATCGGTGTCAACGCCTTCGAGGGCACCGAACCGAACCCGCTGACCGCCGACCTGGACACCGCGATCCAGACGGTCGACCCGGAGGTCGAGGCCCGCGTCATCGCCTCGCTCCAGCAGTGGCGCGACAACCGCTACCAGCCGCCCTTCAACCACCCGCGCCCCTGCAAGGCGCTGGAGCGGCTGAAGGAGGCCGCCCGCGGCACCGGGAACCTCATGGAGGCCACCCTGGAGTGCGCCCGCGCCGGGGCGACGACCGGCGAGTGGGCCGGGGCCCTGCGCGAGGTGTTCGGCGAGTTCCGCGCCCCGACGGGCGTCTCGTCGGCGCCCGTGGCCGTTCCCGTCGAGGAGGGCAGCACGCTCGCCCTGGTCCGCCGCAAGGTGGATCTGACGGCCAAGGACCTGGACGTCGGCAAGCTGCGCTTCCTGGTCGGCAAGCCGGGCCTGGACGGGCACTCCAACGGCGCGGAGCAGATCGCCGTGCGCGCGCGTGACGCCGGCTTCGAGGTGGTCTACCAGGGCATCCGGCTGACGCCCGAGCAGATCGTGGACGCGGCACTCGCCGAGGACGTGCACGCGGTCGGCCTGTCCATCCTGTCCGGCTCGCACGCCCAACTGGTCCCGGACGTGCTCGAACGGCTCCGTGTGGCCGGTGCCACAGACATCCCGGTGATCGCCGGTGGCATCATCCCCAACGGTGACGCCGAGCAGCTCAGGGCCGCCGGAGTGGCCGCCGTCTTCACCCCGAAGGACTTCGACATCACCGGAATCATCGGCCGCATCGTCGACGAGATCCGGAAAGCGAACAAGCTCGACCCCCTGGAGGTCCCCGCATGACCGTCAACCGTCTGCGTCCCCGCCGCTCGTGTCTCGCGGTGCCGGGAAGCAATCCCCGCTTCCTGGAGAAGGCGCAGGGCCTCCCGGCGGACCAGGTCTTCCTGGACCTGGAGGACGCGTGCGCCCCGCTCGCCAAGCCCGAGGCGCGGCACACCATCGTCAAGTTCCTCAACGAGGGCGACTGGACGGGCAAGACGCGCGTCGTGCGGGTCAACGACTGGACGACCGAATGGACGTACCGGGACGTCGTCACGGTCGTCGAGGGCGCCGGCCAGAACCTCGACTGCATCATGCTGCCGAAGGTGCAGACGGCCCAGCAGGTCGTCGCCCTCGATCTGCTGCTGACCCAGATCGAGAAGACGATGGGCTTCGAGGTCGGCAAGATCGGCATCGAGGCGCAGATCGAGAACGCGCAGGGCCTGAACAACGTCAACGAGATCGCGACGGCCTCCCCGCGCGTCGAGACGATCATCTTCGGCCCGGCCGACTTCATGGCGTCGATCAACATGAAGTCGCTGGTCGTGGGCGAGCAGCCGCCCGGCTACCCGGCGGACGCCTACCACTACATCCTGATGAAGATCCTGATGGCCGCCCGCGCCAACAACCTCCAGGCGATCGACGGCCCCTACCTCCAGATCCGCAACATCGACGGCTACCGCGAGGTCGCCCAGCGCGCCGCCGCCCTCGGCTTCGACGGCAAGTGGGTGCTGCACCCGGGCCAGGTCGAGGCCTCCAACGAGATCTTCTCGCCCTCGCAGGAGGACTACGACCACGCCGAGCTGATCCTGGACGCGTACGACTACTACACGTCCGAGGCGGGCGGCAAGAAGGGCTCCGCGATGCTCGGCGACGAGATGATCGACGAGGCCAGCCGCAAGATGGCCCTGGTCGTCTCCGGCAAGGGACGCGCCGCCGGCATGCAGCGCACCAGCAAGTTCGAGATCCCGGAGGCGTGACGACGATGCAGTTCGGACGCACCTACGAGGAGTTCGAGGTCGGCGCGACGTACAAGCACTGGCCGGGAAAGACGGTCACGGAGTACGACGACCACCTGTTCTGTCTCCTCACCATGAACCACCACCCGCTCCACATGGACACGAACTATGCGGAGAAGACGACGGACTTCGGCAAGAACGTCGTCGTGGGCAACTACATCTACTCCCTCCTGCTCGGCATGTCCGTCCCGGACATCTCCGGCAAGGCGATCGCCAACCTGGAGATCGAGTCGCTCAAGCACGTGGCGCCGACCTTCCACGGCGACACGGTCTACGGCCAGACGACCGTGCTCGACAAGTGGCCGTCGAAGTCGAAGAACGACCGCGGCATCGTCTACGTCGAGACCAAGGGCTACAAGCAGGACGGCACGCTCGTCTGCGTGTTCCGCCGCAAGGTGATGGTGCCGACCGAGACCTACATCAAGGAGCGCGGCGGCGAGCAGCCCGGCCGCCCCGAGCTCAAGGAGCAGGAGAAGTAGCCATGGCGCGACTCGCCCAGACCGCCGGTCTGACCGACATCCAGCAGGAGATCCTGTCCACCGTCCGCGACTTCGTGGACAAGGAGATCCTCCCGGTCGCGACCGAGCTTGAGCACCGCGACGAGTACCCGCAGCAGATCGTCGACGGGCTGAAGGAGTTGGGCCTGTTCGGCCTGATGATCCCCGAGGAGTACGGGGGGCTGGGCGAGTCGCTCCTGACGTACGCGCTGTGCGTGGAGGAGATCGCCCGCGGGTGGATGTCGGTGTCCGGCATCATCAACACCCACTTCATCGTGGCGTACATGCTCAAGCAGCACG
>KL569272.1:18220-21179 GCA_000715635.1 Streptomyces violaceus
CGGCATCATCAACACCCACTTCATCGTGGCGTACATGCTCAAGCAGCACGGCACGCAGGAGCAGAAGGACCACTTCCTGCCGAGGATGGCGGCCGGTGACATCCGGGGCGCGTTCTCGATGTCGGAGCCGGCCCTCGGCTCGGACGTGTCGGCGATCACGTCGAAGGCGGTGAAGGACGGCGAGGAGTACGTCCTGAACGGCCAGAAGATGTGGCTGACGAACGGCGGAACGTCGTCTCTGGTGGCCGTTCTGGTCAAGAGTGACGAAGGTCACCCCGAGGGCACGGCGCCCCACAAGTCGATGACGACCTTCCTGGTCGAGAAGGAGCCCGGTTTCGGCGAGGTCCGCCCCGGCCTCACCATCCCCGGAAAGATCGACAAGATGGGGTACAAGGGCGTCGACACCACCGAACTCATCATGGATGGCCTGCGGATTCCTGCGGATCGCGTGCTCGGCGGTGCCACCGGCCGTGGTTTTTACCAGATGATGGACGGCGTCGAGGTCGGGCGCGTCAACGTGGCGGCACGTGGCTGCGGCGTCGCTCAGCGTGCGTTCGAACTGGGCGTCCGGTACGCGCAGCAGCGTCACACCTTCGGGAAGCCGATCGCCCAGCACCAGGCGATCCAGTTCAAGCTGGCGGAGATGGCTACCAAGGTCGAGGCCGCGCATGCGATGATGGTGAACGCGGCTCGCAAAAAGGACTCCGGTGAGCGAAACGACCTCGAGGCTGGGATGGCGAAGTACCTCGCCTCCGAGTACTGCAAAGAGGTCGTCGAAGACGCGTTCCGGATCCACGGCGGCTACGGCTTCTCCAAGGAGTACGAGATCGAACGCCTCTACCGTGAGGCGCCGATGCTGCTCATCGGTGAAGGTACCGCCGAGATCCAGAAAATGATCATCGGTCGGCGACTGCTCGAAGAGTATCGATTCCAGGGCTAGATGTCCGGATACGGGGTGTTTTCTTGGAGAAGAAGATCACACCCCGTCAGCACTCTTCAGCCGCCGACTCGGCTGCCTGGCTTACCCAGTTACGGCCCCGAGCCGCTACGATCGCCGGAAAGCCGCCGTCCCCCGTCAGAGTGCGGCCTCATCCGCTACGAAGGTCATCCATGCCCCACAGCCAAACCTCTGCACCACGCGACAGCCGGGCCGGCGTACGCCTCGCGCGCGGAGCATCGCCGTGGCTCCTTCCGACCGTCGCCACCGCAGCCCTCAGCCTGGCCCGTGCCCGCCGCTCCGGCGCCGCCAAGGCCGTCGCCGTTCCCGCCACCGCGCTCGCGGCGGGAATGCTGTGGTTCTTCCGCGACCCCGAGCGCGAGATCACCCAGGGCCGGGTCATCTCGCCCGCCGACGGTGTGGTGCAGAGCATCATGCCGTGGAAGGACGGCCGCACCCGCGTCGCGATCTTCATGAGCCCGCTCAACGTGCACGTCAACCGCGCGCCGCTGGCCGGCACGGTGACGTCGGTCGAGCACATCCCCGGTGGCTTCGTTCCCGCCTTCAACAAGGAGAGCGAGAACAACGAGCGGGTCGTGTGGCACTTCGACACCGAGCTCGGCGACATCGAGATGATCCAGATCGCCGGCGCGGTCGCCCGCCGCATCGTTCCTTACGTGCCCCAGGGCACGAAGGTCGAGCAGGGCGAGCGGATCGGCCTGATCCGCTTCGGCTCGCGTGTGGACCTCTACCTGCCCGAGGGCGTGGAGGTCGCGGTCGAGGTCGGTCAGAAGACCGTGGCTGGGGTGACTCGCATTGACCGTGATTGATCCTGACACCAAGGCCGGCTGGGTCCCGGAGGCCGACGAGGTGGACGAGGAAGAGGAGATGCCCCTCTCCCTTCGCCTCTCGATAGCGGACACCCTGACGCTCGGCAACGCCACGTGCGGCTTCATGGCGGTGTACTTCACCACCACCGGCATCCTGATCCCGCACCTCACGGGCAGCCAGGAGACCGGCATGGCCCGTCACAGCGCTGCCACGGCAGTCATCCTGATGCTCTGCGCGGCGGTCTTCGACCTCTTCGACGGCCTGGTGGCGCGCAAGCTGCGCTCCTCCCCCATGGGCGCCGAGCTGGACAACCTGTCCGACCTGATCAGCTTCGGCCTCGCGCCGGCGTACTTCGTCCTCGTGTACGGCATGGTGGCCGACGACGCGCACCAGCGGGTGGCGGCGGTCGGGGCGATCGTCGTGCTGCTGGCGGTGGTGCTGCGGCTTGCGCGGTTCTCGTGCGTCACGGTGAAGGACGGCACGTTCCAGGGCATGCCGTCGCCGTTCGGCGCGCTGACGGTCGTGTCCATCGTGTTGCTGGAGCTGCCCTTCGTGGCGACGCTGCTGGCGATCCTGGGGACGGCGTGGCTGATGGTGAGCCGGGTCGAGTATCCGAAGCCGCGGGGGCGGCTCGCGGTGGCGATGCTGTCGTGGATCGTGCTGGGCATGGGACTGATGGCTGCCTGGGCGTTCGACGCGCCGGGCGGGCAGCTGCTGCTGCAGACGGGGTGTGCGCTTCAGCTGGTCATGGGTGCGGTGATTCCGCTGTTCGCGACGGCTCGGCGGGTGAACAACTTCCGCGGCAGCCGGCGGGAGGCGCGGGCGGCACAGATTCCGTAGGCCGTAGCGGTTGGATTCAGCTTGGGCCCCGGACCGGGATTCGGTTCGGGGCCCTTTGCTGTGCGGGTTCGGGGGCGGTCGCTGTCCCTGGGGGCTCCGCCCCCAGACCCCCGGCCTATGCCCACCCACCGCCCGAATCGGTCGGGCAGGAGGTGCGGTCGAGGGAGGGACAGCCGGCGTACGGAGCCCGGCTCGGGTCGGGCAGAGTCCGGCTCAGGTCAGGAAGTCCCTGGCGATGCGTTCTGCCACTCGCTCCAGGATCGGGCCCGCCTCGGCGATGCACTTCGCCACGTCCGGCTCCGCATCCGTCAGCGGGTAGGCCCGGCGGAAGCCGGACCGGCCCAGGACCTC
>KL569272.1:21418-21596 GCA_000715635.1 Streptomyces violaceus
CCGCCGCGGCGACGCCCGCCGGGGCCTTGCCGTGCAGGGTCTGCTCGTCTAGGGAGCCCTCGCCGGTGATCACCAGGTCGGCACGGTCCAGCGCGGGTGCGAAACCCAGGACGTCGAGCATCACCTCGATGCCGGGGCGGAAGCGGGCGCCCAGCAGCAGGGCGCCGTAGCCGATAAC
>KL569272.1:21871-22122 GCA_000715635.1 Streptomyces violaceus
CCCCCGCCGCGCCCGCGCCGGGCGAGGCGGCGTACTCGGCGGCCTTCGGGCCGGCCGACCCTTCCAGCACCTTCGCGAAGTGCGCGAGGGCGGTGTCCAGGGCCGCCACGTCGTCAGGCGATGCTCCCTTCTGCGGGCCGTAGACCGCGGGTGCGCCCTTCGGGCCGGTCAGCGGGTTGTCGACGTCGCTGGCGAGGACCAGTTCGACCTCGGTGAGGCGCGGGTCGAGGCCCGACAGATCGGCTGTGGCT
>KL569272.1:22362-23260 GCA_000715635.1 Streptomyces violaceus
GGGCGCCCAGCGCGGACAGCATCCCGGCGCCGCCGTCCGTGGTGGCGCTGCCGCCCACCCCGAAGACGATGGTGCGGGCCCCCGCGTCCAGGGCGGCCCGCAGCAGCTCGCCTGAACCGTACGTGGACGCCGTGAGCGGGGCGAAGACCCCGGCGGGCAGCCGCTGGAGTCCGCTCGCCTCGGCCATCTCCACGACCGCGGTGCCGTCGCGCAGCGCGAACGCCGCCGTCACTTCACCGCCGACGGGGCCGGCGACCCGTACCTCCCGGCGCTCGAACCCGGCCGCGACCGCCGCGGCCACGGTTCCGTCGCCGCCGTCGGCCACGGGCAACGCCTCGACCTCGAGGTCCGGCACGGCCCGGCGAAGCCCCGCCGTCACCCGCTCTGCGACCTCCACGGCCGTCAGCGACCCCTTGAACTTGTCCGCGGCGACGAGCACCCGCTGCGTCGTTCGGGTACCGCTCACTGCAGCGTCCGCCACTTGCACTCCCCTTGCTCTCCGGGCCCTCACGCGCGTCAGGGCCAGTCGCGCCGTTGTGACCCTAACCGGAGCACGCCCCGGCCGTCAGCCTCTGCCCGACTCCTGGACCAGCGGCCTCACTCCCCCGGGCGATCCCGCGGAAACGGGTAGACCGTAACCATGACTCTCGTCGACACCGACGCAGCGCTCGCCGACCGCATCCTCGGGGGCTGGCTGGGCCGCATCGCGGGCAACATGCTCGGCAAGCCGGTCGAGCAGGGCGAGCTCTGGACACGCGACCGCATCGACCGCTACCTCAGACAGGCCGCTGCCCTCCCCCTGACCGACTACCTGCCCGAGCCCACCGGCGACGACGCGATTGCGCTGCGGCCCGAGTGGCGCCAGTGTGTGCGCGGCCGGATCCACGGCAGCTGCCGT
>KL569272.1:23497-26163 GCA_000715635.1 Streptomyces violaceus
GCCGTACCTGCAGACGTTCACCGCCGAGCGGGCCGCGTACCGCAATCTGGCCGACGGGCTCAAGCCGCCGCTGACAGCGACGTACGACAATCCGTACCAGGAGTGGATCGGGGCGCTGATCAGGGCCGACATCTACGGCTGGACCTGCCCGGGCGTGCCGCGCCGGGCCGCCTCGCTGGCCCGGCGGGACGCGGTGCTGTCGCACACCGGCAACGGGGTCTACGGGGCGATGTGGGCGGCGGCGCTGATCGCGGCGGCGTTCACGGCGCCCACCGTGCGGCATGCCGTCGACCAGGCCCTGACCGTGATCCCGGCGAGCAGCCGCCTGGCCCGCACGGTACGCCGGGTGGTCTCCCTGCACGACACCCGGATGTCCTGGGAGGACACGCTCACCACGATCGCCGAGGAGACCGTCGGGATGGGCTGGATCCACGCCGTTCCGAATGCCGCTGTCCTGACCGCCGGCCTGCTCTACGGCGACGGCGACTTCACGCGCACCATCACCCTGACCGTCCGCGGCGGTCTGGACACCGACTCCAACGGCGCGACCGCGGGTTCGGTGGCGGGCGTGTTCGGCGGGGCGTCCGCCATCCTGGACCACTGGAAGGCCCCGCTGGAGGACACGGTCCGCAGTGCGGTGTTCGGCTTCGACGGTGTGCGGATCAGCGAGCTGGCGGAGCGGACGCTGCGGCTGGCGGAGCCGGCGGCCTGACCGGAGTGGTTACCCTGCCCCCATGACCACCTCTGCTGACTTCGCCGCCTATATCGCGTCCCTGCCCCGCGTCCTGGCCGGCGCTGCCGCGCTGTTCCGGGACGGCGAGGGCAGGGTACTGCTCGTCGAGCCCAACTACCGGGACGGCTGGACGCTGCCCGGCGGCACGATCGAGTCCGACGACGGCGAGACCCCGCGGCAGGGCGCGCGGCGCGAGACGGCCGAGGAGATCGGCCTCGACCGTGAGCTCGGCCGGCTGCTGGCGGTGGACTGGGTGCACGGCCCGGGACGTCCGCCGCTGGTGGCGTATCTGTACGACGGCGGGGTGCTCGGCGAGGACGCCTTCAAGGCGATCCGCCTCCAGGAGGAGGAACTGCTGTCCTGGCGGCTCGTACCGCGCGAGGAGCTGACCGAGTACCTCCCGGGCGCTCTCGGCCTCCGCGTCCTCACCGCCCTGGACGTCCTGGCGAACGGTTCGGGCACGGCGGAGCTGGAGAACGGCCACCGGGTGGCCTGACGGGCACCGGGCAGTCACCGCGATATCCACTCGCCGCCCCGGGAGGCCCGGCCTACCCTCGACGACATGACCAAGCCCCTCGTCGCCCTCCTCACCGGCGCCGGTATCAGCACCGACTCCGGGATCCCGGACTACCGCGGGCCGAACGGGCTGTGGCGGCGGGATCCGGAGGCCGAGAAGCTCGTGACGTACGAGTACTACATGGGCGATCCGGAGATCCGGCGGCGGTCGTGGCAGATGCGGCGCAAGAACCGGACGCTGCAGGCCGAGCCCAATGCCGCCCACCGGGCCATCGCCGACCTGGAGGGGTCGGGGGTACCGGTGCGGGTGATCACGCAGAACGTGGACGGGCTGCACCAGCTCGCCGGGATGCCCGCCCGCAAGGTCCTGGAACTGCACGGCACGGCACGGAGTTTCGTGTGCACCGGCTGCCACGTCCGCGGCCCGATGCAGGACGCGCTGGCCCGGGTCGAGGCCGGTGAGGACGATCCGCCGTGCCTGGAGTGCGGCGGTGTCCTGAAGTCGGCGACCGTGATGTTCGGCGAGCGGCTCGACCCCGTCGTCCTCGGCGAGGCGGCCGCCATCAGCAAGGCCTGCCAGGTGTTCGTCGCCGTCGGCACGAGTCTTCAGGTCCAGCCCGCCGCGGGCCTCGCCGGTGTCGCCGCCGACCACGGCGCCCGTCTGATCATCGTCAACGCCGAGCCGACGCCGTACGACGAGCGTGCCGACGAGATCGTCCGGGAACCCATCGGCACGGCGCTCCCGGCCCTGCTGAAGAGGCTTCGGGAGGACTGAGGAGTCCGAGGCTCGGCAGAGGGTGTCTCCTGCTCCTTCGTCAGCCCGGTGAGGCGGCACGGGTGCGTGGTGCGCTCTCGAACTCCAGCAGGCGGCGCTTGCGGTCCAGGCCGCCGCCGTAGCCGGTGAGGCTGCCGTTCGCGCCCACGACGCGGTGGCAGGGGACGATGATGCCGATGGGGTTGCGGCCGTTGGCGAGTCCGACCGCTCGGGAGGCGGTGGGAGTGCCGAGGGTGGCGGCGAGTTCGCCGTAGGTGCGGGTCTCGCCGTACGGGATGCGGCTCAGTCGCTCCCAGACGGTGCGCTGGAACGGGGTGCCCGTCAGGCGGAGTTCGACGGTGAATTCCTTGAGGTCGCCCGCGAAGTACGCCTCGAGTTGTTCCTCCGCCTCCGTGAAGAGGGTGTCGTCGCGGGTGCCGAAGGTCTCCTGCGGCGGGCGGTGGCGCTGGTCTGTCATGTAGAGGCCGCACAGGACCCCGTCGTCGGCGACGAGGGTGAGGGGGCCGTAGGGGCTGTCGGTCACGGTGTGGCGCTTCATCGAACATCCTTATACCGGGAGGAAGTTGATCGGGTGGCTGTCCGTCGCCCAGAGGTACTGGACGGCGTAGGCCCGCCACGGACGCCAGGACGCCGCGCGTGCGG
>KL569272.1:26392-28326 GCA_000715635.1 Streptomyces violaceus
CGCCAGGACGCCGCGCGTGCGGTGAGCGCGGCGGGCGTGGACGGCAGGCCGAGTTCCCGGGCGGCGCGGCGGATGCCGAGGTCGGTGGGGAGGAAGGCGTCCGGGTCGCCGAGGGCCCGCATGGCGATGACGTCGGCCGTCCAGGGGCCGAAGCCGGGCAGGGCGAGGAGCTGGGCGCGGCTCTGCGGCCAGTCGCTCTCCACTCCCAGGTGGAGTTCGCCGTCGGCGAGTCGGCGGACCAGGGTGGTGAAGGTGGTGCGGCGGGTGCGGGGCATCGCCAGCGACTCGGGGTCCAGCGCCGCGAGGGCCTCGGGTGCCGGGAAGAGGTGGGTGAGGCCGCCCTCGGGGTCGTCGACCGGTTCGCCGTGCGCGGTGACCAGGCGGGCCGCGTGGGTGCGGGCGGCGGCGGTGGAGACCTGCTGGCCGAGCACGGCCCGGACGGCGAACTCGGCCTCGTCCACCGTGCGCGGGACACGCCGGCCGGGTGCCTTGTCGACCAGCGGCGCGAGGACCGGGTCGCGGCGCAGCTGGTCGTCGATCGCGACCGGGTCGGCGTCCAGGTCGAGCAGGCGGCGGCAGCGGCTGATGGCGACGGTCAGATCGCGCAGGTCGCTGAGGGTGAGGCGGCAGGCGATGTGGTCGGGAGTGAGGGTGAGGGCGACGATGCCGTGGCCGTACGGGAGGCGCAGCGTGCGGCGGTAGGAGCCGTCGCGCCACTCCTCCACCCCGGGTACGGCCGTCGCGGCGAGGTGGCCGAAGAGGTTGTCGGGGTTGAGCGGGGTCCGGAACGGCAGCCGCAGGGAGAGCGCGCCGGGCATGCTCGTGCCCTGCCGCCGCGGGGCACGGGTGCGCAGTTCGCTCGGGGACAGGGCGAAGACCTCGCGGACGGTGTCGTTGAAGGTGCGGATCGAGGCGAAGCCGGCGGCGAAGGCGAGCTGCGCCATCGGCAGGGTCGTCGTCTCGATGAGCAGCCGGGCCGTCTGGGCTCGCTGGGCCCGGGCGAGCGCGAGGGGGCCCGCGCCCAGTTCGGCGAGGAGCTGGCGCTCGACCTGCCGGGTGCTGTAGCCGAGCCGGCCGGCGAGGCCCGGCACGCCCTCGCGGTCCACGACGCCGTCGGCGATCAGCCGCATGGCGCGGGCCACCAGGTCGGCGCGTTGGTTCCACTCCGGGGAGCCCGGGCTGGTGTCGGGCCGGCAGCGCTTGCAGGCCCGGAACCCGGCCTGCTGGCAGGCCGCGGAGCTCGGGTGGAAGACCATGTTCTCCGGCTTGGGCGGTACGACCGGACAGCTGGGACGGCAGTAGATGCGGGTCGTCAGGACGGCTGTGAAGAACCAGCCGTCGAAGCGCGCGTCCTTGGACTGGACGGCGCGTACGCAGCGCTCGGTGTCGGTGTGCATCCCCATCTGCATACGTCCAGCATCGGCCACCACCGGCGGGCGGGTCTGGCGAGAATCCGACATCGACCTGCCCGGACCGGGACAGATGAAGATTCATTCATGTGTTCGTGTGTGCCCGGTACGATGACGTCATGGGTCATGGAGCCGTCACCACCGCGCAGGACGCCGGCGAGCGCGTACGCCTGGACGCGGACAACGTCGCGAAGGTGGCCACCACGCTCCAGGCCCTGTCCACGCCCTCCCGCCTGCTGATCCTCGCGCGGCTGCGGGAAGGCCCGCTGCCCGCCACCGAGTTGGCGGCCGAGGTGGGCATGGAGCAGTCGGCCTGCTCGCACCAGCTGCGGCTGCTGCGCAACCTGGGGCTGGTGGTAGGCGAGCGACAGGGCCGTTCGGTCGTGTACACGCTGCACGACCACCATGTCGCCGAGCTGCTCGACCAGGCCGTGTACCACGTGGAGCACCTGCGCCTGGGCATCAGCGACGCCGCCGACTGAGGCGGCGCCGCTGTCACGCCGTTGGTTCTATTCGGTGGCCGTC
>KL569272.1:28573-29266 GCA_000715635.1 Streptomyces violaceus
CGGTAGGTGAACGCGTAGTCGCGGCCGGCGAGCAGCTTGAACTCGTCGTGCGTGTGCGCGCCCCAGCTGTTGTCGCCGCCCACGCCCATCTGGCGGTGGTTGATCCGCAGGACCACCGCGTCACGCGGGGTGAGCTGGTAGTCGTGGCGGGCGCCGACCGACAGGTCCTCCGGGGTGAAGCGGGAGGCGTTGACCTCCAGCAGCGGATCGGCGGAGACGAGCAGTCCGCGTCCGCCGCCGTCCGTCAGCGCGGCCCAGCGGACGTCGGTCTTGTTGCCGTTCTCCTGGGGGCGCAGATAGGAGGTCCACTGCCCGGAGACGGTGCCGGAGTACAGGCCCACGTCGGTGCTGTTGTTGCGGTCCCACATGTTCTCCTCGGGGCCGCGGCCGTAGTAGTGCAGCCGGTCCAGCCGGCGCGGCAGGAACAGCAGGGTGCCGACCTCGGGGATGTACGGCAGGTTCGAGGCGCCCGGGTGCAGGGTGTTGTCGACCTTGATCTCGCCGTTGCCGAAGACCGTGTAGGTGGTCGAGTACGTGGACTCCGTGCCGGTGGGCAGCGTGCCGGTGACCGTGACCTCGACGGCCCGGTCGCCCAGCGGCCGCACACGCACGTCCGTCACCTTCCGCTTCGCCCCGGCGTCGCGCCACATCTGGTTGCGGGTGTGGTGGCCGTTGCCCCGGTCGTTGTCGGTG
>KL569272.1:29473-32160 GCA_000715635.1 Streptomyces violaceus
CCGTTGCCCCGGTCGTTGTCGGTGGGCGCCCGCCAGAAGTTCGGGACGGGGCCGGAGGTGATCAGACGCGTGCCGGCCGCCTCGTACGACGTGATGGTTCCCGTGCTCTTGTCGAACGTGACCGTGAAGTTCTTGCCCTTGACCGAGAGGGTCTTGTCCCCGTCCGTGTGGCGCAGGGTGGGCACACTGCTGAGAGGCGCCGGTTTCACCACCGGGCTGCCCGCGTCGAGGGCCAGTTGCTGCTTGGCCACCTCGAAGCCCGCCTTGGCCCACTTGGCGGGTTCCTTGGTGGTGAAGGAGAGCTGGAGGAAGTACTCCGTGCCCGGCTCGGGCTTGGCCGGCAGCCGTACGGGCACCTTGATGTCCTTGCCGGTCAGCGGCGCCACATCGAGCTGATCACGGGTCAGCCGGCCGCGCTGGACGACCTTGCCGTCGGCGAGGAGGGACCAACGGCCGTCGAACTCGCGGAGGTTGGTGAACAGGTACTCGTTGGTGAGCTTGACGGCACCGGGGCCGCCCTGGGCCGGTGCGGCGTTGATCGCCTGGTAGATCTGCTTGACCTCGGCGGCCTTGCCCGTGTGGCCGCGGTCGGCGGTGACGATGCCGTCCCCGGAGAAGGCACCGTCGTTGGGGTTGTCGCCCCAGTCGCCGCCGTAGGCGTAGAAGGTCTTCTCGCGCGGGCGCTTCTCGGTGAGCTTGACGGTGGCGGCGTCGAACCAGAACCGCACACCGTCGTCGTCCGGGCCGCGGTCGTCCGAGGCCAGCTCCGCCGCGCTCAGCGGGCGGGCGTACACGCGAGCGCGCCGGATGGTGCCGCTGAACTCCCGGGTCGGGTTGTCGACGTCGGTGGCGAGCGCCAGGGACGCCGTGTTGTCGCTGGGGCGCCGGTTGGTCGTGCGGGTGCCTCGCACCGATCCGTCGACGTACAGGGTGAGCGTCCCCGCGTCCGCGTCGAAGACGCCGGCGACGTGGTGCTCCCTGCCCGTCCAGTCGTCGGGCAGCGCCCAGCTCGCGGTGACCCACTGGCCGCCGCCGTGGATGAAGAACTCCAGGGTTCTGTCGGACTGTTTGAGGGCGTACTGGGTGTCGCCCTTGGCGATGATGGGCTGGTGGAAGCCGGTCACGTGCGGGGTGACCCAGGCCTCCAGCGTGAGGGAGCCGGTGAGGTCGAGGCGGGGGTCGCGGGGGAAGACGGTGCCGCCGGAAACGCCCTTGGCACGGTCGAAGGTGCCGGCGGGCGCGATGATCTCGCCGCGCAGGGTGCCCGGGCCGGACTCGGTCAGGAGTTTGCGGGCCGGGGTGGGCCAGCTCAGGGCCTGGTCGGCGAAGTCCCAGATCCAGCCGCCCTGGAGGACGTCGTAGCGGCGGACGATGTCCCAGTACTTCTTGAAGTTGCCGTTGGAGTTCCCCATGCCGTGGGAGTACTCGATCATCACGTACGGCCGCTTGTCGTTCGTGTCCTTGGCACGCTGCTCGACCCGCTGCGGACTGTCGTACATCTCGGAGCGGATGTCGCTGATGCCCGGGCGGTCGTCGCCCTCGTACTGGATGACGCGCGTGGGGTCGTAGCCGCGGATCCAGTCGTACATGGCGTTGAAGGTGGTGCCGCCGCCCGCCTCGTTGCCGAGGGACCAGATGACCACCGAGGCGTGGTTCTTGTCGCGGTGGACCATGTTCTGGGCGCGGACCACGCACGCTTCGGTCCACTCGGGGTGGCCGCTGCCGGGGTACTCGTCGCGGATGCCGTGGGTTTCGAGGTTGGTCTCGTCCACGAGGTACAGGCCGTACTCGTCGGCGAGCTCCAGCCACAGCGGGCTGTTGGGGTAGTGCGAGGTGCGGACGCTGTTGATGTTGAGGCGCTTGATGATCTCGATGTCCTCGATCATCTGGGCCCGCGTGAGCGCCGAGCCGGTGACCGGGTGCATCTCGTGCCGGTTCGTGCCGCGGAACGAGACCGGCTTGCCGTTGATGCGCATCAGGCCGTCCTTGAGCGCGAACTCACGGAAGCCGACCCGGTGCGAGAGGGTCTCGACCACCTTGCCGGCCGGGTCGCGCAGGCGCAGTACGGCGGTGTAGAGGTTCGGGTGCTCGGCCGACCAGAGTTTCGGCGAGGGGACGGCTCTGGACGCCTCGACGGTGGCCTCGTCGCCGGCCGGGACGTCGAGGGGCTGCTGGAGCGGCCGGGACCAGACGGCGTGGCCGCGCGCGTCGTAGAGCTGGGTCTCGACGGTGTAGCGGCCCGCGCCCTCGCCCCCGTAGTCGCGGACGTGCGCGGTGACCTTGAGGTCGGCGGAGGCGTAGTCGTCGCCGAGCGGGGTGTCCAGTTTGAAGTCGCGCAGGTGTACGGAGGGCGTGGAGTACAGGTGGACCGAGCGGAAGATGCCGCTCAGCCGGATCATGTCCTGGTCCTCGAGCCACTCGGCGTCGGAGTAGCGGTACACCTCGACGGCGATCTGGTTGGTGCCCGGCTTGAGGTGGGGGGTGATGTCGTACTCGGCGGAGGTGTAGGAGTCCTCGTGGTAGCCGGCCAACTCGCCGTTGATCCACACGTAGTGGGCGGACTTGACGCCCTCGAAGTGCAGGAAGGTGCGCCGGCCCGACCAGTTCCTCGGCACGGTGAACGTACGGCGGTACTGGCCGACGGGGTTGTAGCGGGTCGGGGCGGCCGGCGGCTGCGCGTCCTCGCC
>KL569272.1:32383-32778 GCA_000715635.1 Streptomyces violaceus
GTTGGGGCCCCACCAGGGGTAGGTGATGTTGATGTAGATCGGGAAGTCGTAGCCCTGGAGCTGCCAGGCCGAGGGCACGGGGATGGTGTCCCAGCCGGAGTCGTCGACGTCGGTGCGGTAGAAGTCGGTGTCCCGGTCGTCGGGCCGGTCGGCGTAGGCGAACTTCCACTTGCCGTCGAGGCTCTGCCGGTACGGCGAGCGCGTGCGGTCGGCGTCCAGCGCCTGCCCGAGGTCCGCGTACGGCATGAGTGTGGTGTGCGGTGGCTCGGTGCCCACCCGGTACACGGTCAGTCCGTCGTTCCACTCCGGAGGGCCGGCCGCCGCCGGGCGCCGGCCGGCCGCGTGCGATGCGGTGGGCGACGCCGAGAGGGCGAGCGCGCCGAGCACGGCGGCGC
>KL569272.1:32949-34011 GCA_000715635.1 Streptomyces violaceus
GCGCGCCGAGCACGGCGGCGCCCCCTTCGAGCAGACGACGGCGGCTGACTACGGGCCGGTCGGCGGGAGACGGGAGCGGGTGCGGCATGACCGTGGCCTTCCTCGGTTCGACAGGGTGCTGCACGGACTGAGGGCACGTCAGACGCGATCCTCAACTGCACATCCGTGATGGGTGTTTCTGTTGGGATGCGTGTCAACTGACGGTGACGGAGCAACTGCTGAGCAGGCACACCCTAGGACTCGCACACAATCGAATCAATGACCCCGTCGGACTTTGTGCGGTCCTGATGGTTCAGCCTCCGAGGAAGGTGAGCAGCGCGCTCGTCAGCCGGGCAGGCGCGTCCAGCGGGACGAGGTGGCCGGCCTCCGGGACGGGCACCAGCCGCGCGCCGGGGATCAGGCCGGCCAGTTCCTGCCCCTTGGCGAAGGGGATCCAGGTGTCTTCGGTGCCCCAGCACACGGTGACGGGCAGGTCGATCGTGGGATACAGCGGCTGGATGTCGTCGGTGTAGCGCTGGTCGGCCTGCGCGATCTGGCGGTAGAAGGCGGCCTGGCCCCGCTCCCCCGTCCACGGCCGGACCAGCGCGTCGAGCGCGGCGGGACGCAGACCGAGGTGGCTCGCGGACGTCACGTACTCCCGCACCAGGGCCTCGTGCAGCGGCGCGGGCAGCTGCTCGAAGACGTGGCTGTGCTCCGCGACCAGCCGGAAGAAGGGCGAGCCCCAGGGTTCCAGGGCCACGGGGTCGACCAGCGCGAGCCGCCGGTAGCGGGCCCCGTGCAGCAGATGGGCGCGCAGGGCCACACACCCGCCGAAGTCGTGCGCCACGACGGACGGCTCCCGAAGGCCCCAGTGCGCCAGCAGCTCGGTGAAGACCTCGCCCTGGGCACCCAGCGAGACGTCCTGGCCGGGGTACATGCCGGACGTGCCGTAGCCCGCCATGTCCCACACGTGCACACGGTGCCCGGCGGCGGCGAGAGCGGGGGCGATCTCGTGCCACACGTACGACGAGAAGGGCGTCCCGTGCAGCAGCACGACCGGCTCGCCCCCGGGATCCCCGAGCC
>KL569272.1:34238-35450 GCA_000715635.1 Streptomyces violaceus
CGCCCCCGGGATCCCCGAGCCGGTCCCAGCGGACGGTGCCCGACGCCGTGTCCAGACTCTCTCGCAACGACCAGTCACCCAAGACGGCGCTCCCTCGCTGTACGGAACTGCGTTCCGACCCTCGATTTTTTGTCATTTCGGCGCGACAGTGCCGCTCCTCCGAACGTACTGTGACCTCATCGGACAGCCTGCGCAACGGATCTTGGCCGGACCTTTTGCCGCGCCGGAAGGAGCGGCTCGCATGAACGGGTATGCGACCTCGGATCGCGATGCCGTCACGGCCGCGCCCGGCGGGTTGCTGGACCTGCTGAAGGTCGCGGCCGTTGTCCTGGACGCGGGCGGGCACATCGCCCTGTGGAGCCCGGAGATCGAGCAGCTGCTCGGCTACACGCCGGCGGAGGCCCTGCGCCGGCGCGCCGACACGCTCCTGGTGGCGCCCGAGAACCGGACCCGGGGCAGGGAGCTGTTCGCCCAGGTCCGGTCGGGGGCCCGCTGGGCCGGTGTCTTCCCGCTGCGGCACAAGGACGGCACGGACCGCGCCGTGGAGTTCCGCACGATGCGTCTCCTCGACCCCGAGGGGCAGCCCCATCTGCTGGGCCTCGCCACGGACGCGACGACCGTACGGAACGTGGAGCGGGACCTCGCCCTCTCGCACAGCCTCGTCAACCAGACCCCGCTCGGCATCGCCGTCTTCGACAACGACCTGCGCTGGGTCGGGGTCAATCCCGCGCTGGAGCGGATGAACGGCGTGCCCGAGGAGGCCGTGCTGGGGCGCCGGGTCGGCGAGGTGCTGCCGGACCTGGACGTGGAGGCCATCGAGGCCCGGATGCGGCACGTCCTGGAGACCGGCAGCCCCCTGCTCGACCAGCAGACCATCGGCCGTACGGCGGCGGACGTCCAGGACCGCGCGTACTCGGAGTCCTACCACCGCATCGAGGACACCGACGGGCGGGTGCTGGGCCTCGCGATGGCCGTTCTGGACGTCACCGAGCGCCAGCAGGCCGCGGCCGAGGTCGCCCAGGCCCGCCGGCACCTGTCGGTGATCGCCGATGCCGGGGTGCGGATCGGCACCACGCTGGACCTCCAGCAGACCGCCCGGGAACTGGCCGACGTGGTGGTCTCGCAGCTCGCGGACCTGGCCGCCGTGGACGTGCTGGAGTCCGTCGTGGCCCGCGGCACCATCGCGCCGGTGTCGGGCGGCGCGCCCGCCGA
>KL569272.1:35686-38493 GCA_000715635.1 Streptomyces violaceus
GGCTACCCCACCGACGCCATCCACGCCGCCGACCCGGTCGGCGAACTCGCCACCTACGGTTCGTCACGGATCATCACACAGTGCGTGCGCAGTGCCCGGCCCGTGCTGGTCGAGCGCGTGGACGCGAAGATGATGCGGCGCATCGCCCGGGACGCGCGGGCCGCCCAGACCCTGCACGAAGCCGGTGCGCACTCCTACCTGGCGGTGCCGCTGGTGGCCCGGGGCAAGGTGCTCGGCACGCTCACCCTGTACCGCACGGTCGACGAACGCCCCTTCGACGACCGGGACCGGTTGCTCGCCTCGGAACTCGCCGCGCGCGCCGCCATCTGCATCGACAACGCCCGCCTCTACGGACGCGAGCGCGGCACCGCCCTGACCCTCCAGCGCAGCCTGCTCCCCGCCGCGCCCGCCGAGCAGGAGGGACTCGACATCGCCGCCCGCTACCGGCCGGCCCTCAGCGAGGTCGGCGGCGACTGGTACGACGTACTGCCGCTGGGCCCAGGACGCACCGCGCTCGTCGTGGGGGACGTCATGGGCAAGGGCGTCCAGGCCGCGGCGATCATGGGGCAGCTGAGCACGGCCACACGGGCGCTGGCCCGGCTGGACCTGCCGCCCGCCGAGCTGCTGCGGCACCTCGACGACATCGCCGGCTCGCTCGGCGACGCGATCGCCACGTGCGTGTACGCCGTGTGCGACCTGCGGCGCGGCACCTGCGCCCTGTCCAGCGCGGGGCATCTGCCGCCCGTGCTCGCCGGGGCGGACGGCAGCGCGAAGCTCATCGACGTGCCCGGGGGCGTACCGCTCGGGGTGGGCGGCGTGGAGTTCGGCACCGTGGAGGTGGACCTTCCCCCGGGCTCCCTGCTCGCCCTGTACACGGACGGGCTGGTCGAGAAGCGCGGGGAGCCGATCGACACCGGCCTCAGCACGCTGACCCACCTCCTGCGGAACGCGGGCCCCAGCCTGCAGCGGACCAGCGACAGCCTCCTCAGCGCGTTGAGCCCGGAGCCCGACGACGACGTGGCGCTGCTGCTGGTCCGCACGCGCGCCTGAGCGCGCGGCGTTCAACTGTTAACATGTGTATGTGAGTTACGTTCTCTACCTCTGATCCGGGCCACCGGCTCCGCCCTCGCACGAGGCGTTGAGAGCCGCGACGTCGCCCACGGCCCGCCTTGTTCCGGGCCGGCCGTCCGTCGGATCCGATGGCCCGCTCGCATCCCCGCCCGAACCGGGGGTGAAGTGTGCCTCCTCACGGAGGAAGAGAACGTGACCACCCTTGTTCTGCCTGCCCGCGACCGGGCCCAGCTGACCTGCGCCGCGATCCGCGTCGACCGCGGTGGCCGCACCGTGCTGCACGACGTCGACATCAAGGTCTCCCCCAGGTCGCGCTGGGGCGTCGTCGGCGAGAACGGCCGCGGCAAATCGACCCTGCTGCACGTCCTGGCCGGCCTCCTGGCCCCGGACGAGGGGACCGTGCACCGCGTGGGCACCCTCGCCCTGGCCGAGCAGGAGATGCCGGCCGAGGACGAGCGCACGGTCGGCGACTTCATCGACGCGTACCTGGCCGACGCCCGCGCGGCCCTCAGGGATCTGGACGCCGCGGCGGACGCGCTCGCGGCGGAACGTCCCGGTGCCGAGGGGGCCTACGCTCATGCCCTTGAGGTGGCACAGGCGCTGGACGCCTGGGACGCCGACCGGCGGGTGGACGTCGCCCTGGACGGACTCGGTGCGGTCAGCGACCGGGCCCGCCCGCTGGCCACGCTGTCGGTCGGCCAGCGCTACCGGATCCGCCTGGCCTGTCTGCTGGGCGCCGAGTACGACTTCCTGCTCCTGGACGAGCCCACCAACCACCTGGACCTGGCGGGGCTCGAGTACCTCACCGCCAGGCTGCGCGCCCATGCCGGCGGAGTCGTGGTGGTCAGTCACGACCGGGCTCTCCTCGCGGACGTGGCCACCACGATCCTCGATCTCGACCCCACCCGCGACGGACGGCCGGGCGTGTACGGCGGCGGCTACACCGGCTACCGCGAGGGGCGGGAGGCCGAACTGGTCCGGTGGGAGGAGGAGTACGAGCAGCAGCAGACCGAGCACGTCCGTCTGAAGCAGGCCCTGTCCGAGGCGCAGAACCGGCTGAGCACCGGCTGGCGTCCGGACAAGGGCACCGGCAAGCATCAGCGCGCCACCCGGGCCGGTGCGCTGGTGCGTTCCGTGCACCGGCGCCAGGGCGATCTGGACCGGCACAAGGTCACCGCGCCGGTGCCGCCCCAGCGTTTCTCGCTGCCCGAGTTGCCCGCGCGGCCGGGCGTCGTCCTGCTGCGGGTGGAGGAGGTGACGGTCGGCGGGCGGCTGCACCACCCGACGAGCCTGTCGGTGACGTCCGGCGACCGGCTGGCCGTCACCGGCCCGAACGGGGCGGGCAAGTCCACGCTGTTGTCCGTCCTGGCCGGGCGCCTGGCCCCCGGCTCGGGCCGGGTGCACCGGGCGCGCAGGGTGCGGCTGCATCTGCTCGGGCAGGAGTCGCCGCGGGCGACGCACCGGCGGGCCCGTGACCTCTACGAGGCGCACACGGCTGAACTCGTCACGGCGGGCGTGCTGAAGGAGGGCGACGTGGTGGGGCTCGGGTCGCTCGGCCTGCTCACCTCACGCGACACCGACAAGCCGGTGGCCGAGCTGTCGATGGGTCAGCAGCGGCGCCTCGACCTGGCCCTGGCCCTCGCGTCCCGCCCCCACGTCCTGCTCCTGGACGAGCCCACCAACCATCTGTCCATCACCTTGGTCGACGAACTCACCGAAGCGCTGCACTCCACGGA
>KL569272.1:38745-39134 GCA_000715635.1 Streptomyces violaceus
GGAGGCGGCGGTCGTCCTGGCCACGCACGACCGCCAGCTGCAGCGCGACATCGCCACGTGGCCGAGCCTCACACTGTCGCAGCGGCGACCGGCGGAGACGGGGGGTACGACGACACGCTGACGGCGACGCCGCCCGGGCGCGTCCGGGCTGCCCGGGCTGGCGCGGCGTGCCCGGGCTGGCGCGGCCGGTCCCCCCTGAGCGAGGTCCGCCCGCCCGGGCGCGTCCGCCTGCCGGAGCATCAAGCCGTACGGCGCGAGCCGACGCACCCGGAGAGGCGCGACCGCCCACCCGAATCGCACCGGTCACACAGGTCGCACGGCGCAAACCAACGCATCCGGGCGGGCCCGATCACCCTGTCTCTTATACACATCTCTGATGGCGCGAGGGA
>KL569272.1:39347-41084 GCA_000715635.1 Streptomyces violaceus
GCTCCGAGCCGGCTCAGCCGCCTGCCCGGAGCGCCGAAGGGGACCTCACGGATTGCTCGGAGTCTGTTCGAACGGCTCCCAGGCGTCGTCCTTCTTCACCGTGCACAGGGCCCAGATGATGAACCCGGAGATCGCGATCATCACGACCGACCAGACCGGGTAGGCCGGCAGGGAGAGGAAGTTGGCGATGATGACGAGTCCGGCGATGCCCACGCCGCCGACCCGTGCCCACGTCGACGCCTGGAACAGGCCCATGCTGACGAGCACGGCGACCGCGCCCAGGGCCAGATGGATCCAGCCCCAGCTCGTGAGGTCGAACGCGAAGACGTAGTTGGGGGTGGAGAGGAACACCTCGTCCTCGGCGATCGCCGCGATGCCGCGCATGATGCCCAGGATCCCACCGATCATGAGCATGACGGCCGCGAAGACCATCAGACCGACGGCCCACTCGCGTTTCGCCGTGTGCGCCTGCGTAGGGTGTGTGGCGGTCATCCTGCTGCCTCGTTTCTGTCGGGGGCTAGGGTTCCGACGGGCCGGAGCCGCTCAGGACCAGCTCCTTCGCCCTGCGGAACTCGTCGTCCGTGATGTCGCCGCGGGCGCGGATCTCGGACAGCCTGGCGAGTTCGTCGACGCTGCTCCCCCGTCCCTCGCCGCCCTTGGCGGTCTCCCGTATGTAGTTGTCGTAGGCCTCCTGCTGCGCGCGGGCCTGGGACACTTCCCGGCGGCCCATGTTCTTGCCGCGCGCGATGACGTAGACGAACACGCCGAGGAAGGGCAGGACGATGCAGAACACCAGCCAGCCGGTCTTGGCCCAGCCGCTCAGATCGTCGTCACGGAAGATGTCGAAGACGACCCGGAAGAGCAGCACGAACCACATGATCCACAGGAAGAACCACAGCATCGCCCAGAAGGCGCTCAACAACGGAAAGTCGTACGCCAGGTAGGTCTGCGCACTCATGTCACTCCTCCGTTCCGGGCGCACGCCCGGCAGCCGTTCCGTGCCGTTCTCAGCGTGCCCATGTCCGGGACGGGGCTGCCTCACCCGGGACGGGTGAGCGTGTCGGTGCCGCGGAGCGCCGCCCGCCATGCGAAGGCGAGCCCCGCCTCGGCCAGCCCGAGCAGCACGAGCCACAGGCCGAGCAGCCGGGTCAGCGCACGGGCCGATTCCGCGGGCAGGGCCAGCACCACGACGCCCGCGACGATGCCGAGCACGGCCGCGCCGAGGACGAACCCGCGGTGCGGCAGGTCCCGGGCGGCGAGGGCCGTGTAGAGGGTGAGCATGCCGGACACCAGCCAGACCAGTCCGACGATCAGTGACAAGGCGGTGACGGTCTGCAGCGGGTTTCTCAGGCACAGCACCCCGGCCAGGACGCACAGCACGGCCAGGAGCAGGCTGGGCAGGCGATGGCCCTGTTCCTGCCGGGCGAAGGTCTCCACGAACCGGAACGCTCCGGCCGCCAGCAGGTACAGGCCGACCAGGACCGCGACGACGTGCAGGGTCGCCTCCGGCCAGACCAGGACCAGGATGCCCGGCACGAGGGTCGCGACGGCCGAGGCGAGGATCCACGTCCAGGAGCGCCCCAGGGCCGCCAGCAGCTGCGCGGGATCGGGCGCCGTTGCCCCGGGCCGGGGCTCCGCCCCGGTGCGCGGTGCCTGACCGGACGGCATGGTCATGGCTCTCTCCTCATCACGTCCGCGACCATCGGCGACGCGGCCAGCCTCGCGCGCCCCGCCGGC
>KL569272.1:41304-42272 GCA_000715635.1 Streptomyces violaceus
CGCGCCCCGCCGGCGGCCGGGTCACCCGCGGCGGGTGATCCGTACCCGGCGCCGTGGCGGTGAGGTGGAGAGCGCACCCGACAGGATCGAGAGACATGAGATGAACGATCCAGCGGCCGCCCGGACCGAGCCCGCCCGGCCTCGGCAGGTGCCGGAGCGACACCGGCAGCCAGAGGGCCCGAGGCGGCGCGCGAGGGTCGCCGTCCTGGTGCGGGCGGCGCTCATCGCGACCGGACTCGTCACCGTCTACTACGTGCTGCCCCTGGACGGGCGCAGTACGGGCGGCACTTCGGCGCTGCTGGTCTGCGGCCTGCTGGTGGTCGTTCTGGTCTTCTGGTGGGAGGTACAGGCCATCACCCACTCGCCGTTCCCCCGGCTGAAGGCCATCGAGGCCCTGGCCGCCACGCTCGTCCTGTTCCTCCTGCTCTTCGCGGGCACCTACTTCCTGCTGGAGCACTCCACCCCGGGTTCCTTCAGCGAGCCGCTGACCAAGACGGACTCCCTGTACTTCACGCTCACCACGTTCGCCACCGTCGGTTACGGCGACATCGTCGCCCGTTCCCAGACGGGACGGGTGCTGACGATGCTTCAGATGGCAGGCGGGCTGCTGCTGGTGGGCGTGGCGGCACGGATCCTCGCCGGCGCGGTCCAGGCCGGGCTGCGCAGGCGGGGCCACGAGCCGTCGGAGGATCTCTCCTCACGGCCGGAGGGCTGAGCCATGACCGTACCGAGCCCCGTGACGACGTTCCTGTCCCCGGCCGAGCGGGCGGAGTCGGGCCGGGGCGCGCGGCGGCGTGTGCCGCGTTCGTCCCACAGCCGCTTCGTGGCGGGGCCGGAGCGGCCCGACCCGGTCGAGGTGGTGGAGCGCCAGTCGGCCACCCGGGTGCAGGAGTTGGTGCCGGTCCGCTACGGCCGCATGCTCGAGTCCCCCTTCCGCTTCTACCGGGGCGCCGCCGCGATCATGGCAG
>KL569272.1:42461-44111 GCA_000715635.1 Streptomyces violaceus
GCCAGCCCGCTCAGAGATGTGTATAAGAGACAGCGCGGACACCGGGCTGTGGGTGCAGCTGTGCGGGGACGCTCATCTGCTGAACTTCCGCCTGCTGGCCTCGCCGGAGCGCCATCTGGTCTTCGACATCAACGACTTCGACGAGACCCTGGCCGGGCCGTTCGAATGGGACGTCAAACGGCTGGCGGCCAGTTTCGCCATCGCGGGCCGGGCCAACGGCTTCGACACCGCGGAGCAGAACGGCGCGGTGGAGACGTGCGTACGCGCCTACCGGCGGCGGATACGGGAGTTCGCCGGCATGCGCACGCTGGACATCTGGTACGCGCAGGACGACGCCGACCGCATGCGGGAGCTGATGGCCGCGTCGATGACCAAGGAGGCCAGGCGCCGCACCGCCGAGGCCACGGCGAAGGCCCGCACCCGCACCCACCTCCAGGCCTTCGCCAAGCTCACCGGGACCACGGCCGAGGGGCGGCGGATCACGCCGGACCCACCGCTGATCACCCCGCTGCGGGACCTGGTGACCGATTCCTCGCCCGGGCAGGAGAAGGAACTGCTCGCCGTCCTGGAGGGGTATGCGGACAGTCTGTCGTCGGAGCACCGGTTCCTGTTGCGCCGCTACCGCCTGGTGGACATCGCCCGCAAGGTGGTCGGTGTCGGCAGTGTCGGCACCCGCTGCTGGATCGTGCTGCTGCTCGGCCGGGACGACGACGATCCCCTGCTGCTCCAGGCCAAGGAGGCACAGGCTTCGGTGCTCGCCGCCCAGACCGGCGGGGACAGCTACGACAACCAGGGCCGTCGCGTGGTGGCGGGACAGCGGCTGATCCAGACGACCAGTGACATCCTCCTGGGCTGGACGCACGCCGTGGGCCTCGACGGACACGAGCGGGACTTCTACGTACGCCAGCTGCGGGACTGGAAGGGCATCGCGCGTGCGGACACCATGGACCCGGCCATGCTCCGCCTGTTCGCGCAACTGTGCGGGGCGAGCCTGGCACGGGCCCACGCCCGCTCGGGCGACCCCGTCGCCATCGCGGCGTACCTGGGCGGCGGCGACCGGTTCGACCGCGCGCTCGCCGCGTTCGCCCAGTCGTACGCCGATCAGAACGAGCGCGACTTCGCGGCGCTGGGCGCGGCCGCCCGCTCCGGCAGGATCGCCACGGCGGTCCTGTGACCCCCGGTCACTACGGCACACTCACTCCGGCACGCTCACTCCGGAAGCTGGCGCATCTCCACGACCCTGAGACCCAGCGACTGGAAGCGGGTCAGCAGTCCGTACAGGTGGGCCTCGTCGATGACGGAGCCGAACAGGACCGTCTGACCGGACATCACCACGTGATCCAGCTCCGGGAAGACCCTGGCCAGCGTCTCCGACATGTGTCCGTCGACACGGATCTCGTAGCGCATGAGCTGCTCTCCCGCGGGGGGCGGCGTGGGGGCGGGCCGTGCACGCCCTTCCCTTGCGATGGTCCGCCCTGGCGCACCGTCCGCCCTCACCCGGCGCAGGTGAACCTGCGCCGGGTGCCTCATTCCTTCAGGACGATCTTGAAGATGATGATCAGCAGACCGAGCAGCAGGTTCACCGAGGCGGAGACGGCCATCTGCCTCCGGGAGGCGCCGGCCCGGGCCGCCGCGGCCATCGACCAGCCG
>KL569272.1:44335-44979 GCA_000715635.1 Streptomyces violaceus
GACCTGCCCCGCCACCGCCACGGACAGTGCCAGCCACAGGGTGCCCGGCATGTCCAGGGGCAGCAACGCGCTGATCGCCACGACGGCGGCGGGCGGGACGGCGGCCTCCAGGATCGGCCACTCCTCACGGCACACCTGCAGCACGGCCCGGCGGCCCACCGCCCCCTGCGCCAGACGCGCCCCGAACAGCTGCGCGTGCACGTGCGCGAGCCAGAACACCGCACCGGTCAGCAGCAGCAGCGCCACCAGTTCCACCCGGGGCAGCGAACCCAGGGTTCCGACGCCGATCACCACGGAGGCGGCGAGCATGGAGCCGTAGACGCCGCCGGTGTAGTCGGCGCGGGTCCGCCACTCGGCACCCCGCGCGGGGCCACGGGTCGTCGTCGGGGTCCCTCTCACAGGAGCCGCCGTTCGCGCGCCCGGCGGACCGCCTCGCCGCGTCGGGTGACCGCGAGCTTGCGGTAGATGCTCTTGAGGTGGGTCTTCACGGTGTTCACGGACACGTGGAGGTCCGCGGCGATCTCCTCCGTCGACATCATCTCGGCCACGCGGCGCACCACGTCACGCTCACGGGCGCTCAGCTCCTCGACGGCGAGCTCCGGTGCCCCGTCAGGTGTGGCGAGCCCGGGAGCGCGGTACCGGCC
>KL569272.1:45268-47960 GCA_000715635.1 Streptomyces violaceus
ATCCAGGAGTGCCCGGGCGACCAGGCGACGGGCGGTGGCGGCGTCCCCGGTGTCGAGGGCGGCCCGGGCGCGTACCAGCGTGGCGCGGACGGTCACCGCCGGGCCGGGCCGGTCGTTCTCCGGCAGGCTGTCGAGCAGGTCGAGCGCACCTTCGGGGTGGCCCGCCGCGAGCCGGACGCGGGCCGCCTCGACCGCACATGCCCTCCGGTGGTGCGCCACCCTCTCCACGGCCTGCCGGGCCGGCTCGGGGTGCCCCTGGGCCAGGTGGGCGGCGGACGCGAGCAGGGCGGCGTGGTCCTCCGCCCAGGGTGAGCTCACGGCCGCGGGGACGGTCGCGTCCGCCGCTGCCGCCAGCGCGGCCCTGGCGTCGCCTCGGGCCAGGAACAGCCGCCCTCGGGTGAGCGTCCGGCCGGCCTGCACCACCGGGTCGTCGACGAGCGGGTGGGAGACGGCCGCTTCGTCGAGGAGCGCCTGCGCCTCGTCGAGTTCGTCGCGGTCGATGAGGACGGCGGCCAGGACCAGTGGGCCGATGCCGGACCGGGAACACTGCGGGAGGCTGTACCGCTCCGCCTGGCCCGCCGCCGCGAGGGCCTTGTGCTCGGCCGGTCCGAGCCAGCCGTTGAGGTAGTCGATCAGTGCCAGGTGGCCGAGGGCCTCCCACCGGGGCAGCGCCGTGGCCGCGCCGTCCGGGGATCCGGCCACCGCCGACAGGGCGGCACGGGCGTCGTCGAAGCGCCCGGCCCACAGACGGGCGGAGCCCAGGTGGGTGAGGAGGAGGGCGGTGAGTTCCGGGTGCTCGTCGAGGAGCTGCCCGGGGACCTCCCGCCGCAGGAGCGTCGCCTGCTCGGCGGCACGCTCCGCTCGGTCCGGGGAGCCGGTCAGCCGGGCCGCCAGGGCTTCCAGGAGGGCACAGCTGAGCCGCACCGGTGCCGCACCGGCTCCGTCCCGGCCCAGTTCCTCCTCGGCCCGGCGCAGATGGGCCAGACCGTGGTCGAGATCGCGCCGGCCCAGCTCGCGGGCGGCGCGCACGAGGTCGGGCGCCGGTCCGGTGGCCTCGGGGCTCATCCGTGCGAACAGGGCGGACAGCTCCTCGGAGCGCAGCCCGGTGAAGAGCTGCCCGATGGCCAGGTCGTCGACCACGGCGCGGGCGGTGAACTCCCAGTCGTCCGCGGCGGCACCCTGGACGAGCGCGTCGGGCAGGGCTCCGGAACGCCGCAGCCACCGCGCGGCCCGGCTGCGCAGCTCCGGCTCCAGGCCGGGGAAGCGCTCCCCCAGGTGGGCGCGGAGGATCTCCGCGAACAGGGGGTGCAGGCTGTACCAGGAGTGTCCGAGGTAGTGGACGAACGCGTTCTCGCGTTGCAGCGCGGCCAGGATCGGCTCCGCGTCGGTGCGCAGCGTCAGCGCGTTCACCAGGTCGGGGCAGCAGCGGTCCAGGACGCTGATGCGCAGCAGCAGGTCCTGGGTGCCGGGTGTCTGCCGGTCGAGCACCTCTGCCAGCAGGAAGTCGGCCACCGTGCTGTGGTCGGCTTCGAACTGCTTCAGATAGGCGTCGGGGTCCGTGCCCTGCCGGGCGGCCAGGGCGCACAGCCGGAGTCCCGCGGCCCAGCCCTGGGTCCGCTCCACGAGGGCCCGGACGGCGTCGGCCCGCAGGTGCAGTCCGTGCCGCGACAGCAGTTCATGGGCCTCCTCGGAGGTGAAGGCCAGCTCGGCGTTCCGGATCTCGGTGATCTCGCCCGACGCCCGGTAGCGGTGCAGCGGCAGCAGGGGTTCCGTACGGGAGACCAGGACCAGACGCATGCCTCGTCCGGCGTGGTGCAGGACGAACTGCAACTGCTCCGCGATCTCGGGGGAGGTCACCCGGTCGAACTCGTCGAGTACGACGACGGTGGTGTGGTCCCGGCGCTCCAGATCGGCGGCCAGGCACGTCAGCGTCCGCTGGTCCACATGGGCCGCCTCCGCCGGGCAGCCGACGTCGCCCGTCACTAGCACGCCTGCGGCGCGCAGCGCCTCCAGCAGATACGCCCAGAAGATCCCGGGAGCCTGGTCGGCGGTGTCGGTCGTGAGCCAGGCGACCGGTTCCGTGAGGCCGGCGGCCCAGTCGGCGACCAGAAGGGTCTTGCCGGCGCCGGCCGCCCCGTTGACCATCGTCAGCGGTGTCCCGAGAGCCTGGTCGAGGTGCCGGACCAGGCGGTCGCGGCGCAGGAACGTGGCGGGCCGCTTCGGCAGGGCGAACCGGGTGCGCAGCAGCGGGTCGCCCGTGGGGTCGACGCTCGCGGACGCCGGTTCCGCACCGGTCTCCTCGGTCACGGCCATGGGGCCCACCCTGTTCGCCGTCCGTCGGATCACGAGCAGCGCTCGTACCACCCAGGATCTCAAGCTTCACCCCCCTGCGCACCCCGCGGCCGGGCCGTGACCGGCCTCGACGGCTGCCGCGCAACCACCCGCGACGGGCGATGCGCCCGCGGGGCGAGCGAGGTTCGCTGAGGCCACGCACACCACCAAGGCAGCCGTGCGGCACGGTCCGGGCGGCTCGGAACGGGAGTACCGACCATGTGCCGCTGGCTCGCCTACTCGGGCACCCCCGTGCTGCTCGACGACGTCCTCTACCGGCCGCAGCACTCGCTGATCGACCAGAGCCTGCACGCGCGGATGGGTGTCGAGACCACCAACGGCGACGGCTTCGGCATCGGCT
>KL569272.1:48163-51939 GCA_000715635.1 Streptomyces violaceus
ACTGGTACGCGTGGCATCTGCGGACGCCCGCCGTCATCCGCGACACCGGTCCGGCCTGGAGCAACCGCAATCTGCGGGAGATCGCCGACCACGTCCGCTCGTCGCTGTTCTTCGCCCATGTGCGCGCCTCCACCGGAACGGCCGTGCAGCAGACCAACTGCCACCCCTTCCGCCACGGACGCTGGCTGTGGATGCACAACGGGGCGATCACCGGGTTCCACGACATGCGCCGGGACCTCATGCTGACCGTGGACCCGGCGCTCTTCCCGTCGCTGGAGGGCACGACGGACTCCGAGGTGATGTTCCACGTGGCCCTCACGTTCGGGCTCGACGGCGACCCGCCGGGCGCGGTGGCCCGGATGGCGGGGCTCGTCGAGCGGCTGGGGCACGAGCACGGAGTGCCGCAACCGCTTCAGATGACGGTCGCGGTGACCGACGGTGAACGGGTGTGGTTCTTCCGGTACTCCAGCGGCGGGAACTCGCGGTCGCTGTACTACAGCAGCCGGGTCGACGACGTGCGCGCTCTCCACCCCGACCTCGCGTTCCTGAGGCACATCTCCGAGGAGACCCGGCTGGTCGTGTCGGAGCCGTTGGGCGATCTTCCCGGAGTCTGGAACGCGGTACCGGAGAGCAGCTACGGCGTCGTCCAGCCCGGCCGGGACCTGATGCGGCACTTCGAGCCCGAGCCCGTCTGAGTGCGCGGGTGCCTCAGCGGAGCTGTGCGGCGAACACCTCGTACGCCGGCGCGTCGAAGAGGACGAACCGGACCTCCTCGACGTCGGTCAGCGCCGTGCGCACCGTGTCCACCGCGATACGGGCGGCGTCCTCCATGGGATAGCGGTAGACGCCGGTGGAGATCGCCGGGAAGGCGACGGTGCGGGCGCCGAGTTCGTCGGCTACACGGAGGGACTCGCGGTAGCAGGAGGCGAGGAGGTCCGAGCGGTCCTCGGTCGCGCTGAAGACGGGTCCGACCGTGTGGATGACCCAGCGGGCGTCCAGGTCGCCCGCGGTGGTGGCCACGGCCTGGCCCGTCGGCAGGCCCTTGCCGAAGTGGGAGGCGCGGAGCTTGCGGCAGTCCTCGAGGATCGCGGGGCCGCCGCGCCGGTGGATCGCACCGTCGACCCCTCCCCCGCCCAGCAGGGAGGAGTTGGCCGCGTTGACGATGGCGTCGACGCTCTCGCGGGTGATGTCGCCCCGGACCAGTTCGATGGTGGTCATGACTGCCTCAGTCGCCTCCATACGGCCTTCGCCGCGTTGTGTCCCGACATGCCGTGCACCCCGGGGCCCGGCGGCGTCGCCGACGAGCAGATGAACACGGCCGGGTGGGGGGTGTGGTACGGGAACGCGGTCACCTTGGGGCGCAGCAGGATCTGCAGTCCGGAGACGGCGCCGGAGGCGATGTCGCCGCCGACGTAGTTGGCGTTGCGGGCGGCGAGCTCGCGCGGGCCGGCGGTGGCCCGGGCCAGGACACGGTCGCGGAACCCCGGTGCGAAGCGCTCCAGTTGGCGCTCGATGGCGTCGGTGAGGTCACCGGTCCAGCCGTGCGGGACGTGGCCGTAGGCCCAGAAGACGTGCTTGCCCGCCGGGGCCCGGGTGGGGTCGGCGACGCTCGGCTGGACCGTGATCAGGAACGGTTTGTCGGGGGCCCGGCCCTCCCGGGACGCCGCGCGCAGTGCCGCGCCGATCTCCGCGCTGTTCGCGCCGATCTGGACCGTGCCGGCGACGCGGGCCTCCTTCGCGGTCCACGGCACGGGCCCGTCCAGCGCGTAGTCGATCTTGAAGACGCCCGGGCCGTAACGGTAGTTGGCGTAGTGGTCGCCGAAGCCGGCGATGCGGGCGAGGGCCGTGGGTGAGGTGTCGAACACGTACGCCCGGGCCGGCGGCAGGTCGTCGAGGCGCTTGACCTCGTAGTCGGTGTGGACGCTGCCGCCGAGGTCCCGCAGGTAGGCGGCGAGGGCGTCGGAGAGGTTCTGGGAGCCGCCGCGGGCGACGGGCCAGCCGCGGGCGTGCGCCGCGAGGGCGAAGACCAGGCCGATGGCGCTGGTGGCGAAGCCGCCGAGCGGTGCCATGACATGCGCGACGAGCCCGGCGAACAGCGTCCTGGCCGGTTCGTCGCGGAAGCGGCGCATCAGCAGGGTCGACGGGGGCAGGCCGACGAGGCCGAAGCGGGCGAGGGTGACCGGGTCGCGGGGCAGCGCGGTGAGCGGCAGGGACATGAAGTCCCGGGCCAGGGTGTCCCACTTGGGCAGGAAGGGCTCGACGAGCCTGCGGTACGCCCCGGCGTCGCGCGGCCCGAAGGAGGCTGCCGTCTCGCCGACCGACCGGGACAGCACGGCCGCCGTGCCGTCCGGGAAGGGGTGCGCCATGGGCAGCTCGGCGTGCAGCCACGCCAGGCCGTACCTCTCGAGCGGCAGGGCGCGGAACGCCGGTGAGTTGATGCCCAGCGGGTGCGCCGCGGAGCACGGGTCGTGGCGGAAGCCGGGCAGGGTGAGCTCCTCGGTGCGGGCTCCGCCGCCCACGGTGCCCCGGGCCTCGAAGACGGCGACGGAGAAGCCGCGGCGGGCCAGCTCCACGGCCGCGGTCAGTCCGTTCGGCCCCGCACCCACTACGACGGCATCGAGCATCGACCGCACCTCGGACCCCTTCGTCAGCCGACGGCCACTGAGGATCAGGATATGCCCGGGGACTGACAGTCACCGGCCGCGGGTGATTTCTCGCCCGGACAACGCCTGCGGGACGCCTGGAACGCCGTTCGAGCGACCAGGTGTGTACGGTCAGTGACCGTCACGCTCCGCCCGACAGCAGTCCCGCCACGTGGCGGGCGGTGGCCGCGTCGCGGGCCGCGGTGAAGGGGAGGTCGTTGCCGCCCGTGATGCGGAACGGCTCGCCCGTGCGGGTCAGGTGGGTGCCGCCCGCCTCCTCGACGAGGAGCAGCCCGGCGGCATGGTCCCAGGCGGCTTCCCACGAGAAGGCCGTCGCGTCCGACTCGCCCCGGGCGATGGCGAGATACTCCAGCCCGGCCGAACCGCACGGCCGCGGCGCCACCCCCTCGGTGCGCAGGCCGATCAGGGCGTGCTTCTGTTCGTCCGTCGTGTAGTCCGGGTGGGAGGTGGCCACGCGGAGGTCCCGGCCGGGCTCCGGCACACCGGCGAACAGCCGCTCGCCGTCGAGGTAGGCGCCCTTGCCGCGCTGGGCGGTGGCGAACTGGTCGCGGGCGGGGGCGTAGGTCCAGGAGGCGAGCAGGGTGCCGCCGTGCGCCAGCGCGACCAGGGTGCAGAACCCGGCGTCGCCGTGCACGAACTGCCGTGTCCCGTCGACCGGGTCGACGATCCAGACCGGGGCGTCGCCGCACAGCGCCTCGTACGACGCCGGGTTGGCGTGGACCGCCTCCTCGCCGACCACGACCGAGCCGGGCAGCAGGTCGACCAGGACGTCGGTCAGGTACAGCTCGGCCTTGCGGTCGGCGTCCGTCACCAGGTCGTGCGGTCCGTTCTTCTCGTCGACCTCGTGCGCGGCGAGCCGGCGCCAGCGCGGCATGATCTCGGTGGCGGCGGCCTTGCGGATCGCCTCCTCGACGTCGGAGGCGTGCTGTGCGAGAAACTCTTCGATGGTTTCGTTGCTGTCGATCACCCCTCCATGACAACACGCGCCACTGACAATCCCCACCCTCCGGGTGCACTCCGGATGGCATCACGATGAACAGCGACGTGTCGGGGCGGGCCGGACGGCGGCGGGCCCTGCGGGATCACCGGCCGACGGCGTACCCCTGCATGCCC
>KL569272.1:52151-54995 GCA_000715635.1 Streptomyces violaceus
GCCGACAGGACGCCCGTCTCCGGATCCCGCGCGACCACGCACAGCCGGCCCTCCGACCAGGGGCCGCCGACGGTCACCTCGTGGCCGCGCCGCCGCAGCTCCGCGACGACCTCCGGGTCGGTGCGGGACTCCACGGTGACGCTCCCCGGGCGCATGCCGCGCGGGTAGAAGGAGCCGGGGAAGCTGTCGTTGTGCCAGTTGGGGGCGTCGATCGCGCCCTGCAGGTCGGGGCCGCCACGGACCTGGGCGCGCAGTGCGACGGCGAGGAAGAAGTGCAGCTGCCACTGGTCCTGCTGGTCCCCGCCCGGGGTGCCGAACGCCATGACGGGCACGCCGTCGCGCAGGGCGATGGAGGGCGTCAGCGTGGTGCGGGGGCGGCGGCCGGGGGTGAGGGAGTTGGGCAGGCCGTCCTCGAGCCAGGCCATCTGGAGCCGGGTGCCGAGCGGGAAGCCCAGTTCGGGCACGACGGGGTTGGACTGGAGCCAGCCGCCGCTGGGCGTGGCCGAGACCATGTTGCCCCAGCGGTCGACGACGTCGAGGTGGCAGGTGTCGCCCCGGGTGGTCCCGTCGGCGAGGATCTCCGGTTCGCCCGGCACGGGGGACGCCGGGCTCTTGGCGACGGTCGGTTCGCCGACGCCCAGGGCATCGAAGCCCTCCTGGGCGGCGGCCGCCACGCGCGCGTGCGCGCACAGCCGCGGGGTGCGTCCGCCGGGGCTGCCGGGCCGCAGGTCGTGGTCGGACCGCTCGCCGACGAGGGCGCGCCGGGCCGTGTTGTACCCGTCGGACAGCAGGTCGTCGAGCGGCACGTCGGCGGCGTCCCCGTACCAGGCCTCCCGGTCGCCATGGCGAGTTTGCAGCCCTCGACCAGGAGGTGGACGTAGTCGGCCGAGCCGTACCGCGGCAGCTCGGGCGGGAGCAGGGCGAGCTGCTGGAGGAGGACCGGGCCCTGGCTCCAGGGCCCGGGTTTGCACACGGTCCAGCCGTTCCAGTCGTACGTCACCGGCGTCTCGTAGGTCGCGGACCAGGCGGCGAGGTCGGCGGCCGTGAGGGTGCCGGTGTGATGGGTGCCGCTGGTGTCCAGGGTGGGGCGCGCGGCCTGGCGTACGAGGGCCTCGGCGATGAATCCGGTGCGCCACACCTGCCGCGCGGCCTCGATCCGGGCCTCCCGGTCGCCGGCCCCGGAGGTCTCGCCGAGCAGCCGCTTCCAGGTGGCGGCGAGCCCGGGATTGCCGAAGAGCTCGCCGGGACGTGGCGGCTTCCCACCGGGCAGGTACACGTCGGCCGACGAGGTCCACTCCGTCTCGAACAGCCCGCGCACGGTCTCCACGGTCTCCCCGACGCGCTCCACGGGCGCGTGCCCGTGCTCGGCGTACCCGATGGCGTACTTCAGGACGTCGCCGAGGGACTTGGTGCCGTGGTCGCGCAGCAGCATCATCCAGGCGTCGAACGCGCCCGGTACGGCGGCGGCGAGCGGACCGGTGCCGGGGACGAGGTCCAGACCGAGGCCCCGGTAGTGCGCGACGGTCGCCCCGCCCGGTGCGACGCCCTGCCCGCACAGCACCCGCACCTCGCCGCCGGCCGGGGCCAGCAGGATCGGCACCTCACCGGCCGGACCGTTGAGGTGCGGTTCCACGACATGCAGCACGAAGGCGCCCGCCACGGCCGCGTCGTAGGCGTTGCCGCCGTCCTCCAGCACGGCCATCGCCGACTGCGAGGCCAGCCAGTGGGTGGAGGACACCATGCCGAAGGTGCCCTGGAGGGTCGGGCGGGACGTGAACATACGGGCTGTCACCTCTCGTGGTCGTACCACCCGTCCCCTCCCCCTGTCGTGGCCCCGCCAAAACTCCGGCACACTGTGTGCTCACCCGGCCTGGGCAAATCACCCACCCTGCGCCGAACCAACCGAAACCCCGGCGGCGGACAGTGAGGCACCGTCACCACGCAAGCACGGAGCGAGTTCGCACTTCCGTGCCACAGGGACTCGTGTGAAACTGTCGTCCCGTCCCGCCGTGCGGGCCCGCTCCGCACCGTCCGTCCCCCACAGAAGGGCGCCGTGCGTTCCCTACCTCTGCCCCTGGCCCTGACCGCACGCCTGTCCCCGGTGGTCGTGCTCGCCACCATGGGCTGGGCTCTGTCGTCCGGTCCGCTCGCCGCGCCGCAGGCCGCCGAGCACACCTCGGCCGAAGAGAAGACCGAGACCCAGTCCGCGTCCGGCCCGTCGACAGAGACGGTGTCGAAGGCGTACTCGGCCGCGCCGGCGCCGTGCGAGAGCGTCGCGAAGAAGACGGTCGAGTCGCTGGTGCCGGGCGCCAAGACGGCCGGGAAGGAGATCCCGTCCACGGACTCGGAGCTGCGCCGCACCTGCTCCTGGAACGCGCTCGAGGGCTACGACTACCGCTGGCTCGACGTGTCCTACGAGGTGCTGGAGTCGGACGAGGCCGCGCAGAAGGCCTACAAGAAGCACACCGAGGAGAAGAGCGGCGGCGGCGCCGTCCCCGGCCTGGGCGACACCGCGTACTCCATCGTCAACCTCACCACCGAGGACAAGCAGGAGACCCGCGAGGGCCAGGTGTTCGTCAGCGCGTCCAACGCGCTGGTGACCATCACGTACAACGGCAGTGACTTCGAGTCGAAGAAGGCGCCCAGTACGGACACGATCAACAAGGGCGCCATCAAGGCCGCCAAGGAAGCGGTGGCCGCGCTGGAGGCCGAAGGCGGCAAGGGCTGATCGCCCTCCAGCGCGCCCACCCGCGTCAGACGACGGTCCGGTTCCTGCCTCTCGCCGCCATCAGCATCAGGTACAGCAGCATCGACGTGCCCAGGCCCTGTCTCTTATACACATCT
>KL569272.1:55226-58745 GCA_000715635.1 Streptomyces violaceus
GTGCGGTACAGGTCGGCCAGGTCAAGCCGGGCGCGGCGCAGTATCCAGTAGTCGGCGATGAGGATGCCCGCGACGGTGCCGAGCAGCCCGCCGACCAGGCCGAGCCAGGTGAAGATGTAGCCCTGCGGGTCCGAGTACAGCTTCCACGGGAAGATCAGCACACCGAGGACGCAGGTGGCGAGGGCGCCGGCCCGGAAACTGATCCTGCGGGGCGCGATGTTGGAGAAGTCGAAGGCCGGTGAGACCAGGTTGGCCGCGACGTTGACGGACAGTGTCGCCACCAGGACCGTGACCAGCGCGAAGAGCAGGCCCACCGTGCTGTCCGTCTTGGCCGCGAGCTGTACCGGGTCCCAGATCGCCTCGCCGTAGACGGCCTGCGAACCCGAGGTGACCATCACGGACAGGAAGGCGAAGAGCGTCATGGTCGTCGGCAGACCGAGCGCCTGGCCCCGGGTCTGCGCCTTCTGGCTCTTGCCGTAGCGGGTGAAGTCGGGGATGTTCAGCGACAGCGTGGACCAGAAGCCGATCATGCCCATCAGGGCGGGTGCGAACAGCTTCCAGAAGTCCGCGCCCCAGCCGAGCTTGGAGGGCTGGTCGAACAGCGGGCCGAAACCGCCCGCCTTGTCGCTCATCCACCACAGCATCACGAACGCGCCGACGAGCACGAAGGGCGCCGCCCAGTTCTCGAAGCGGCGGATCGTCTCCATGCCCCGGTAGATGATGACGACCTGCAGCGCCCAGAAGATCGCGAATGACAGCCACATGGTCCAGGCGTAACCGCCGACCTCCGCGGCGTCCGTCCAGCCGCTCCCGATGAGCTTGCCGGCCAGGAAGTAGATGGCCTCGCCGCCGATCCAGGTCTGGATGCCGAACCAGCCGCACGCCACCAACGCCCGCACGACAGCGGGCAGGTTGGCCCCGCGGATGCCGAAGGAGGCCCGGGCGAAGACCGGGAAGGGTATGCCGTACTTGGGTCCGGCGTGCCCGGTGAGCAGCATCGGTATCAGCACGATGACGTTGGCCAGGGCGATGGTGAGCACCGCCTGCTTCCAGTCCATGCCGACGGCTATGAGCCCGGAGGCCAGGGTCCAGGAGGCCGTGTTGTGGGCCATGCCGACCCACAGCGCGGAGAAGTTGTACGTGGTCCAGGTGCGCTTCTCGACGGGAACCGGCAGCAGGTCCTCGTTGGCGTAGGGACCGGTCGGTGCGGGGGCGCCCGGGGCGATCTCCACCCGGCCGTCGGCGAGGGTGACTTGGGAGGTCGGCGGTGTGGCCGTGGGAGCGGTATCGGTCATGTGCCAGGCCAATCAGGGGAGGTGGGACGGGAAAGGCCATGCGGGTGACGCCGATGGGGGGGTGCGCTCGGGAGCGTCCTGGGCCCCCTTCCCGGGCCGCCGGGAAGGGGGAGTTCGAGGGGGAGGTGGTGCCGGGCGGGTACGTCAGCCGACGACAGCCGGGATGACCCGCGTCCCGTACGCGTCGATCACGGCCTCCTGCGCGTCGTGCATGTCGTAGACGGCGAACTGGTCCACGCCGAGCGCGCGCAGCGCGTTGAGCTTCTCGATGTGCCGCTCGACGGGGCCGATCAGGCAGAACCGGTCGACGATCTCGTCGGGCACGAACTGGGTGTCGGGGTTCCCGCTGCGCCCGTGGTGGGAGTAGTCGTAGCCTTGGCGCGCCTTGATGTAGTCGGTGAGTTCGTCGGGCACCTGGGCCGAGTGCTCGCCGTACTTGGAGACCAGGTCGGCGACGTGGTTGCCGACCATGCCGCCGAACCACCGGCACTGCTCACGCGCGTGGGCGAGCGCCTCGGGTGAGTCGTCCTCGGTGACATAGGCCGGGGCGGCCACGCAGATGGTCACCTCGGCGGGGTCCCGGCCGGCGGCGACGGCCGCGTCCTTCACGGCCTTGACCATGTACTCGGTGAGATACAGGTCGGCCAGCTGGAGGATGAACCCGTCCGCCTCCTCCCCGGCCATCTTCAGGGCCTTGGGGCCGTACGCGGCCATCCATACGGGCAGTTCGGCGCCCTCACCGATCCACGGGAAGCGGACGGAGGTGCCGCCGAGGTCGGCCACCCGGCCGCTGCCGAGCTCCCGGATGACCTTCATGGCCTCGCTGATCCGGGCCAGGGTGTTGGGCTTGCGGCCGGCCACGCGCATCGCGGAGTCGCCGCGGCCGATGCCGCAGACCGTGCGGTTGCCGAACATGTCGTTGAGGGTGGCGAAGGTGGAGGCGGTGACCTCCCAGGTCCGGGTGCCCGGGTTGGTCACCATCGGCCCGACCTTCAGTTTCGTCGTGTTGGCCAGGATCTGGCTGTAGATCACGAACGGTTCCTGCCACAGCACGGCGGAGTCGAAGGTCCAGCCGTACGAGAAGCCGTTCCGTTCCGCGCGCTTCATCAGGCTGATCACCCGCGAGGCCGGCGGGTCGGTCTGCAGAACGAGTCCGAAGTCCATCCGCACCACTCCTAGTTGAGGTACTGACAGGTGGAACGCGGGGTGAAGACGCCGTGCCCGGCGTGTCCGGTGTACTCCCGCTCGGTGATGACGAGTTCGCCGCGCGAGAGGACCGTCTCGACCCGGCCGGTGGTGCGTTTGCCCTCGTACGCCGAGTAGTCGACGTTCATGTGGTGCGTCTCGGCCGACATGACCTGCTCGGCGTGCGGGTCGTAGATCACGACGTCGGCGTCGGCGCCCGGCGCGATGGTGCCCTTCTTCGGGTACAGGCCGAACATCCGGGCCGGGGAGGCGCAGGCGATCTCGATCCAGCGGCGGCGGGAGATGTGCCCGTCGAGAACGGCCTGGTGGAGGAGGTCCATACGGTTCTCGACACCCGGGAGGCCGTTGGGGATCTTGGAGAAGTCGCCGCGGCCGAGGTCCTTCTGGCCCACGAAGCAGAAGGGGCAGTGGTCGGTGGAGACGACCTGGAGGTCGTTCGTGCGCAGGCCCCGCCACAACGCGGCCTGGTGCTCCCGGGGCCTGAGCGGTGTGCTGCACACGTACTTGGCGCCCTCGAAGTCCGGCTCGGCGAGGTTGTCGGTGGACAGGAACAGGTACTGCGGGCACGTCTCGCCGAAGACGGGCAGCCCCTCGTCCCGGGCCCGGGCCAGCTCGGCGACCGCTTCCGTCGCCGAGACGTGCACGACGTACAGGGGCGCACCGGCCACCTGCGCGAGCTTGATGGCACGGTGGGTGGCCTCGGCCTCCAGCAGGGCCTTGCGCACCTCGCCGTGGTAGCGCGGGTCGGTCTCGCCGCGGGCCAGCGCCTGTTCGACCAGGACGTCGATCGCGATGCCGTTCTCGGCGTGCATCATGATCAGGCCGCCGTTGTCGGCGGAGCGCTGCATGGCGCGCAGGATCTGGCCGTCGTCGCTGTAGAAGACGCCCGGGTAGGCCATGAACTGCTTGAAGGAGGTGACGCCCTCCTCCACCAGGTGGTCCATCTCCTTGAGCGTGTGTTCGTTGACGTCGGAGACGATCATGTCTGTCTCTTATACACATCTCTGAGCGGGCTGGC
>KL569272.1:58929-59375 GCA_000715635.1 Streptomyces violaceus
GGTCGATGGCGCAGTTGCCGTCGGCCTTGGCGTGCCAGGCGTCCAGGCCCTCGCGGAGGCTGTGCCCGACGCTCTGCACGGCGAAGTCGATGATCGTCGTCGTGCCGCCCCAGGCGGCGGCGCGGGTGCCGGTCTCGAAGGTGTCGGAGGCGAAGGTGCCGCCGAAGGGCAGCTCCATGTGGGTGTGGGCGTCGACGCCGCCGGGGATGACGTACTTTCCGGTGGCGTCGATCGTGCGGTCTGCTGTGAAGGTTTCGGCGGCGGGTGTCCCCGTGGCTGCGAGGGCGGCGATGCGGCCGTCCTCGATCAGGACGTCGGCGTGGATCTCGTCGGATGCGGTGACTACTAGGCCGCCGCGAATGACTGTACGGCTCATCGATCGCTCCTCGCGGTGTGCACGTGACGGTTACTCGTGGCTGGTCGCGCAGTTCCCCGCGCCCCTAAGG
>KL569272.1:59607-59896 GCA_000715635.1 Streptomyces violaceus
CTGGTCGCGCAGTTCCCCGCGCCCCTAAGGGGCCGTCAGCGGGCTGTACGTTCCAGGTGCCCGGTCCCTGTAGAACTGCCAGCGGTCGCGGACCTCGCGGAGTTTGGCCATGTCGAGGTCGCGGACGACCAGTTCGGGCTCCTTGTCGCTCGCCACCTCGCCGACGAACTGGGCCTCCGGGTCCACGAAGTACGACGTCCCGTAGAAGTCGTTGTCGCCGTACTCCTCGACGCCCACCCGGTTGATCGCGCCGATGAAGTACTCGTTGGCGACGGCCGCCGCCGGCTGG
>KL569273.1:0-648 GCA_000715635.1 Streptomyces violaceus
GACGCCGCCGTAATAGCGGGTGACGACGGCGACGACGTACCGCATGTCGCGGCGCAGCAGCATCTGGAGCATGGGGACGCCGGCGGTGCCGCCGGGTTCGCCGTCGTCGCTCGCCTTCTGGACCGAGGCGTCGGCGCCGATGACATAGGCCCAGCAGTTGTGGCTGGCGGCGGCGTGCTCCTTGCGGACCGTGGCGATGAAGTCCTGGGCCTCCTGCTCGGTGGCCGCCGGGGCGAGGGCGCACAGGAAGCGGGAGCGGTTGACCTCGGTCTCGTGCACGCCCGCGCGGGCGACCGTGCGGTATTCGTCCTGCATCCGGCCAGCCTATGCGGGCGCCCGGGAGCGGGCCGGACCGGTCCGCGGCTACTTCTTCGCGCCCCGGGGCACGATCACGGACGTGAGCAGCGCGGTGCCGGGGGTGAGGGACCGCCAGGTCGTGCCGCGCCAGGACAGGACGGCGATCGCCGAGGTGGGGAACTTCGTACGGACCCGCTCCAGGGTGTCGTCGAGCCCGTCGGCGGCGAGCGCCAGGACCAGTTCCTCCAGGCCGGGGTTGTGCCCGATCAGCAGCAGTGTCTCCACCTCTGCCGGCACCTCGTGCACGACGGCGAGCAGGCCGGAGGGGCCCGCGGCGTACAGCCGCCGGTC
>KL569273.1:908-1941 GCA_000715635.1 Streptomyces violaceus
GGCGAGGGGGCGTTCGTGGTCGGCGACGTCCACGGGCCAGGCGGACTTGGCGTGCCGCAGGACGACCAGGCGCCGCAGAGGGCCGGCTCCGGCGCGCTCGATCATGACGGGGATCCCAGGTCGCGGGTGAGGTCGAGGCCGAGGAGCCGGTCGGCGTACGCGTACGTCTCGAAGCGCGCGCCGTCGGGCAGCTCCGGCTCGGTCTCGACATGGTGCAGGACGTCCAGCACCCGGGGCAGGTCCAGGTCATCCTCCCAGGCGTCGCGCAACCGTCGGCGCACCTCGTCGGGGACGGGCCGCGAAGGCAGCCGGGCCCAACCGGCGACCGCGCCGCGCCACCGGGCGAGGGTGACCCGGGCCTCCTCGAACGCCGCCGCCTCCAGCCGGGCGGGGGCACTGTGATGCCGGGCGAGCAGGGCGAGACGCAGGACACCGGGGTCGATGTCGTCCCGCGTGTCCGGGTCTTCGGGATGTGCGGGGGCGACATCGATCCGCACGCCGTCAGTCGCCGGGCCGCCCTCGACCGCGACATGGATGACCTGGGCCTCGCCCAGCCCCGCGCTCACGTCGGGGCTGTCCTCGAAGGGCCGGATGCCGAGCGCCGCGGCGCTCGCGCGCAGCTCCGCTTGCTGTCGCCCGCCGGTCAGCAGCGCCCACACCGGTGTGCCGCCGAGCTCCAGGGCCCGGACGAGCAGGTCCGCGACGAGCAGCACCCGCAGGCTCGTCGGGTCGAAGCCGGGCGCGTGCACCTCGACACGGGTCAGGCCCCGGCGGGCCGGGGCGGCGTCGACCGGCTCGCCGCTACGGGCGTCGATGATGCGCAGCACGAGGCGAGCGTAGGCGGGTGGGCGGGCACACGCAGGCATGTTCGGCATTTTCAGGCCACCGTGGCGGGAAGCACCCCACCAATGGCGTGCAAGGCACCAGGGCCGGCAGGTCTCAGGCCAACGTGCCCAGGAAACGCACGTGGGGCCGCTGTTCGGGCCCTTCGCGGCTGACGGCGGCCCGCACCCCGTACACCTCCGCGATGAGC
>KL569273.1:2089-2525 GCA_000715635.1 Streptomyces violaceus
AGAGATGTGTATAAGAGACAGACCCCGTACACCTCCGCGATGAGCTCTTCGGTGAGGACGTCGCCCGGAGCGCCGCCCGCCACGACCGTCCCCCCGCACAGGACGACGACCCGGTCGCAGTACATGGCCGCGAGGTTCAGGTCGTGCAGCGCGACGACGGTGGTGACCGGCAGGCCGGTGACAAGGCCGAGCAGGTCCAGTTGGTGGTGGATGTCGAGGTGGTTGGTCGGCTCGTCCAGGAGGAGTTCCCGGGGTTCCTGCGCGAGCGCGCGGGCAATCTGCACCCGCTGGCGTTCGCCGCCCGAGAGGGTGTGCCAGGGCTGGCCGGCACGGGCGGCGAGGCCGGTGCGCTCCAGGGCGGCGCGTATCGCCCGCTCGTCGTCAGCCGAGGCTGGTGTCCAGGCGCGGCGGTGCGGGACGCGGCCCAGCCGTACGA
>KL569273.1:2729-5002 GCA_000715635.1 Streptomyces violaceus
GCCTGTTGCTCGACCACGGCGAGGCGGCGGGCGACGGTACGGCGGGGCAGGTCGCCCAGCGGGGTGCCGTCGAGGGTGACGACTCCGGCGGTCGGCGTGAGCAGCCCGGCCAGCAGCCGCAGCAGCGTGGACTTGCCGGAGCCGTTGGGGCCGAGGACGCCGACGGTGGAGCCGGGTTCGGGCGCGAGGACGACTCCGTCGAGGATGAGACGCCCGTCGGCACGGCGGCTGACCCGGTCGGCCCGGAGCCCGGTCCGCACCGGCGCTTGCGTCTCACGGGCGTGTGTCTCGGTCACCGCACCCTCCGCGTCCGGTAGAGCACCGCCACGAACGCCGGCACCCCGATCAGCGATGTCACGACCCCCACCGGCACCTCCTGCGGATCCAGAACCGTACGGGCCAGGGTGTCGACCCAGACCAGGAACACCGCACCGGCGAGGGCGGTGACCGGCAGCAGCCGGGCGTGCCCGGGTCCGGTCAGGGCCCGGGCGGCGTGCGGCAGGACCAGCCCGACGAAGCCGATCGCCCCGGCCGAGCTGACCAGCGCGGCCGTGAGCAGGGCGGTGACGCACAGCAGCACCAGGCGGGTACGGGCCACGGACACCCCGAGAGCTGCCGCCGCATCCTGCCCGAAGGCGAAGGCGTCGAGGGTACGGGCGTACGACAGGCACACCACCAGCGCCAAGGCCAGGACGGCGAAGCACAGCCACACGTCGGTCCAGCCGGCCCCGCCGAGCGAGCCCAGGAGCCAGAACAGCACGCCCCGGGTCGTCTCGGCGTCGGCGGCGGTCAGCACGACGAAGGAGGTGAGCGCGGAGAAGAGCTGCATGGCGGCTACGCCCGCGAGGACGACCCGGTCGGTGGTGTCGCCGAGGGTGTGGCTCAGCAGCAGGACCAGCGCGAAGGAGACCAGGGCGCCGAGAAACGCGCCCGCGGACACCGGGACGACACCGCCGCCCACGCCCAGCACGACGATGACGACCGCGCCGGTGGAGGCGCCCGAGGACACTCCGAGCACGAACGGATCGGCGAGCGGATTGCGCAGCAGCGACTGCATCACCGCCCCGCACACGGCCAGGCCCGCCCCGCACACGGCCGCGAGCAGGGTGCGCGGCAGCCGCAGCTGCCAGACGATCCCGTCCCGGATCGGCGTCAGGTCGGAGCTGCCGAGCCCGACATGCGCCGCGACGACGGACCACACGTCCCCGACCCGGATGTCGGCCGGTCCGATGGTGATCGCCAGGGCCACGGAGACCACCAGCAGCAAGGCGCCCGCGACACCGAGCACCGGTCCGCGGACGGTCACTTCACGAGCCCGAACTCACGCAGTCCGGCCGCGACCTTCTCCACGCCCTCGACCGTGCGGATCGTCGGGTTCATGGCCTGCCCGCTGAGCAGCACGTACCGCTTGTGCCTGACGGCGTCCATGCTCTTCGTGACCGGGTTGGACTCCAGAAAGGCGATCTTCTTGGCGGCGGACTCGGCGGTCTGCGAGTCGCGGGTCAGGTCGCCGATGACGAGGACGTCGGGGTTACGGTCGGCGACCGTCTCCCAGTTGACCTGCGGCCACTCCTCGTGTGTGTCGTCGAAGGCGTTCTTCGCGCCGAGGGCACGGGTCATGATGCCGGGCGCCCCGCAGCAGCCGGCCATGTAGGGCGACTCGGAGTTGGCGAACCAGTACAGAAGGGAGACGCCGGAGGCGTCGATGCCCCGCGTGGCCTTCTTCATCCGCTGCTGGAGGGAGGCCACGAGCTTGTCGCCGCGGTCCTTCACTCCGAACACGGTCGCGAGGTCCCGCACCTCGCCGTAGACGGCCTCGATGCCCAGCGCCTTGTCGCGCTTGCCGTCGCCGCCCCCCGAGTTGTCCTTGCCGGCGCAGTCGGACGGGGAGACGTACGTGGGCACGCCGAGCTTCTCGAACTGGTCGCGGGTGGCGACGCCGCCCGTGCCGAGGGTGGAGACGAAGGACGCGGCGACGAAATCGGGGTCGGAGTCCAGGACCCGTTCGAAGGAGGGGTTGTTCTCCGCGATGCGCGGCACCTTCGCGTTGGCCTTCTCCAGCCCCTTCATCACGGGGTCGGTCCAGGTGGCCGTGCCGGCGATTCGGTCGGCGAGGCCGAGGGAGAGCAGGATCTCGGTGGTGCCCTGGTTGAGGGAGACGGCGTGCCGGGGCGCCTTGTCGACTCGGACCTTCCGGCCGCAGTTGTCGAGTGCGGCGGCCGCCTCGGCCGTCGGGGCCTTCGAGCCCCCGCAGCCGGTCATGAGCAGGGAAC
>KL569273.1:5183-6675 GCA_000715635.1 Streptomyces violaceus
CCCCCGCAGCCGGTCATGAGCAGGGAACAGGCCGCGAGCAGAACGGCGGCACGGGCGGGTCGGGCGAGGGGCAAGGAAACCAGTCCTCAGGCGTCGAGGGCCCGATCGCGGAGCCCGGTCGTACGGTGCTCCCCCGCCGCCGGCCGGCCGCGGGGGCCGCCAGCAGGTCTTCGGACTCGGGTTCACCCGGTGCGAGGCGCCTTCCCGTACGGCACACGAGCCGTTCAGTGGCAGAGGCCCCGCCCGTCCCCCTCACCGCTGCGCGTCAGTTCCGGATTCGCACCGGATTCCCTGACCCACGTACATGGGTTCGACTGGCCTCGGCAAGCTATCACGGAGGGCGTCGGGGAATGACCGCGCACTCTGCGTCGTTGCCCGGAGAGCAGCTCTTCCGCGACTCCCGAGGAGGCCGCCGGTGTACGGCGACGACGCAACGGTCCGCAGGATCCTCACCGAGCTCGGCGACACCTGGGCCGTGGTGGGCCTGTCGTCGAACCGGCAGCGCGCGGCGTACGGCGTCGCCACGGTGCTCCAGCGGTACGGCAAGCGCGTCGTGCCCGTGCACCCCAAGGCGGAGACCGTGCACGGCGAGCAGGGGTACGCGAGTCTGGCGGACATCCCGTTCGACGTGGACGTCGTGGACGTGTTCGTGAACAGCGACCTCGCCGGAGCGGTCGCGGACGAGGCGGTCGCGAAGGGCGCCGGAGCGGTGTGGTTCCAGCTCGACGTCATCGACGAGTCGGCGTACGACCGCACCCGGGCCGCGGGCCTGGAGATGGTGATGGACCGCTGCCCGGCGATCGAGATCCCGCGGCTCGGGTGACGGTCACGACCGACGCGCCCCCTCCATAATGAGCGCATGCCCCCCGCCTCCCCACCCGCGGACGCAGGCTCCTCCCGACGTTTCCCGGTCGTCGTCGTGGGCGCCGGGCCCGCAGGGCTGACCATCGGCAACATCCTGCGGGCCGCCTCCGTGGACTGCCTGGTGCTGGAGACCGAGACCCGGGAGTTCATCGAACAGCGGCCCCGGGCCGGGGTCATCGAGGAGTGGGCCGTACGCGGCCTGGAGAAGCGGGGCCTCGCCCGGAACCTGCTGGACCGCGCGGAGCTGCACACCGCGTGCGAGTTCCGCTTCGACGGTGAGCGGTACCGGTTCCACTACGGCGAGATGACGGGCAGTCATCACTTCGTCTACCCGCAGCCGTTGCTGGTGACGGACCTGGTGCGCGAGTACGCCGACGTGCGCGGCGGGGAGATCCGCTTCGGGGTCCGGGACGTGGAACTGCACGACCTCGACACCGACCGGCCGTCCGTGTCGTACACCTGCCCCGGGACGGGCGAACAGCGGGTCGTGCAGTGCGACTTCGTGGCCGGCTGCGACGGGGCGCGCGGAGTCACGCGGGCCGCGCTGCCGCCCGAACAGGTCAAGGTCGCACGGCACGACTACGGCATCGGCTGGCTGGCACTGCTCGCCGAGGCCCCGCCGTCGGCT
>KL569273.1:6838-7581 GCA_000715635.1 Streptomyces violaceus
GCCCCCGCCGTCGGCCGACTGCGTGCTGTTCGGCTGTCACGAGAACGGCTTCGCGGGCCAGATGCCCCGCAGCCCGGAGGTGACCCGCTACTACCTCCAGTGCCCGCCGGGCGACGACCCGGAGAACTGGCCGCACGAGCGCGTCTGGGCGGAGCTCCAACAGCGCCTCGGGGCGGCCGGTGTGGCGCCGCTGACAGAGGGGCGGCTGATCGAGAAGCGTGTGCTGGAGATGCACGACTACGTGGTCGAGCCGATGGTGCACGCCGTCTCCACCTCGCGGGCGACGCGGCCCATCTGGTCGCCCCCATCGCCGCCAAGGGCATGAACCTCGCCCTGCACGACGCCTTCCTGCTCGGTGACGCCCTGGTGGCCCACCTGACCACGGGTGACGACAGCGGTCTGGCCGGCTATGCGCAGGCGTGTCTGCGGCGCGTGTGGGACTACCAGGAGTTCTCGCAGTGGCTGTCCGAGGTGTACCACGGCACGGCGGCGGGCGACCCGTTCCGCGCGGGCACCACGCTCGCCCGGCTGCGCCGCCTGTTCACCTCGCCCGCGGCGGCCGCGGCCTTCGCCGAGCAGTATCTGGGGACAGCCGCGCGGTACTGACTCAGTCGTGCGGGGGGCGGTCGCTGAGACGGTGGTCGGCCACGTTCAGTGCCTCGTCCACGAGCCGGCGCAGATGGCCGTCGCGGAGTGAGTAGATCACGCGGCGGCCCTCTTTGCGTGTGTCCACCAGGCCCGCG
>KL569273.1:7871-8462 GCA_000715635.1 Streptomyces violaceus
CTGACTGACGGCGGGGCGGGCCGCCCCGCACGCCTCCGTGAGGGTCGTGACATCGGCCTCTCCCCTGGTCAGTGCGTGCAGCAGGGCGAGCCGGGTCCGGTCCCCCAGGAGGGCGAGGAGTTCGGCGGCGAGCGCGAACTGTTCCTCGCCGGGGCTGCGCGGATGCGCATCGTGCGCAGGTGACAGGTGCATGCGTGCGCTCATACGCACATAATGGCCCTGTGGGCGTGCGCACGTCCACTCCCGCACACCGGAAGGGGACCCACGTGAGCGACCGGCACGAGCACTCCCACCCTCACCATCACAGCCTGCGCCACCGGCTGTCCCACCTCCTCACCCCCCACTCTCACGAGACGGCCGACAAGGTCGACTCCGCCCTGGAGTCCTCGGCCCGCGGGATGCGGGCGCTCTGGGTCTCGCTCGCGGTGCTCGGTGTGACGGCCCTGGCCCAGGCGCTCGTGGTGGCCGTCTCCGGCTCGGTGGCGCTGCTCGGGGACACCGTGCACAACACCGCGGACGCGCTGACCGCCGTACCGCTGGGGATCGCCTTCGTGCTGGGACGGCGCGCGGCCACCCGCCGCTTCACCTACG
>KL569273.1:8672-9496 GCA_000715635.1 Streptomyces violaceus
GCCGCTTCACCTACGGCTACGGCCGGGCCGAGGACCTGGCGGGTCTCGTGATCGTGCTGACGATCGCCGCGTCCGCGGCCTTCGCGGGGTGGACCGCGATCGACCGCCTCCTCGACCCGCGCCCGGTCCAGCACGTCCCGGCGGTCGCCGTGGCGGCCCTCGTCGGCTTCGCGGGCAACGAGTGGGTGGCCCGCTACCGCATCCGCGTCGGACGCGCGATCGGCTCGGCCGCGCTGGTCGCCGACGGACTGCACGCCCGCACCGACGGCTTCACCTCACTGGCCGTGCTGCTGGGCGCCGGCGGCGCGGCCCTGGGATGGCAACTGGCGGACCCGATCGTGGGGTTGGCGATCACGGCGGCGATCGCGCTGGTGCTGCGGGACGCGGCGCGGGAGGTGTTCCGGCGGGTGATGGACGCGGTCGACCCGGCCCTGGTGGACCGGGCCGAGCGGGCCCTGACCGAGGTCCCCGGGGTGTGCGGGGTGGGCGAACTGCGGCTGCGCTGGATCGGGCACCGGCTGCGCGCCGAGGTCGCGGTCGTGGTGGACGGCGACGCGACGGTACGCGAGGCGCACCGGATCGCCGTCGACGCCGAACACGCGCTGCTGCACGCCGTGCCCCGCCTCACCGCCGCCCTGGTCCACGCCGACCCGGAACCGGCCCCGGGCGAGGCCGACCCGCATCTGGCCCTGGCCCACCACACGGCGGCGTAGGTCAGGAGACCCCGAGCCCCTCCAGCACCACGGCCCCCGGCAGTTCCGCGAACGCCTTGCCCGGGACCAGCAGCTTGCCGCGCCGCCGGCCGCTGCCGACCAGCACGTACG
>KL569273.1:9694-10292 GCA_000715635.1 Streptomyces violaceus
GTCCGAGGGGGGTGATGCCGCCGTACTCCATGCCGGTCTCGCCGGTCGCCGTGTCCATACCGGCGAACGACGCCTTGCGGGCGCCGAGCCGGCGGCGCACGACGCCGTTCACGTCGACCCGGGTCGTGGACAGCACGACGCATGCGGCGAGCGTGGTTTCGCCGGCGCGCTTGCCCGTCACCACCACGCAGTTCGCGGACCGCTCCAGCAGGTCCCGGCCGTAGTGCTCCACGAAGACGGCGGTGTCGGCCCACCGCGGGTCGGTGTCGACGTACAGGATCTGATCGGCGGGGACGCTGCCCGGCCAGTGGCGTACGGCGTCGGCGACGGGGCCAGTGAGTTCGTCGAGGCAGGCGGGGGCCGGTCGGGCGTCGTCGAAGTGTCCGATGGGTGCGCGCATGCCCGCACGCTAACAACAGCGGACCGCCTCCATCGGGCGTCTCAGGACACGGGCGGCACCGAGACGGCCATGACCATCTCCATGGGCGCGTCCCCGGTGTTGCCGTAGGTGTGCGGGACGTTGGCCTCGAAGTGGACGCTCGAGCCCGCGGGCACGCGGTGCTCCACTCCGTCGACGGTGAGCGTCAGTTCCCCCGCC
>KL569273.1:10530-10663 GCA_000715635.1 Streptomyces violaceus
GAGCAGTTCGGTCGTGCCGGCGGGGTGCGGGTCCGACGGGCTGCTCTCGCCCGGCATGAGCCGCCAGTCCCACATCTCCAGCGGGCCCGGTGCCTCGGTGCCCGCGAGCAGCCGGTTGTAGCTGCCGGCGTCG
>KL569273.1:10946-12299 GCA_000715635.1 Streptomyces violaceus
GGTGTGCCACAGCCGTACGGCCTGCTCGGCCGGGACGATGTGGACGTTCGGGCCCTTCTCGTAGTCGAGCAGGGTGGTGATGCTGACGCCGAGGGCGTCGCCGATCTTGACGACGGTGCCGAGGCTGGGGTTGGTACGGGCCTGCTCGATCTGGATGAGCATGCCGCGGCTGACGCCCGCCCGGGCGGCGAGCACATCCAGGGTGAAGCCGCGCACCGCGCGCCAGTGCTTGACGCTGCGCGCCAGGGACTGGGTCAGCAGCTCGAGGTCCGACACATTCCGTCCAATATTGTGTATGACACAGTGCAGTCGAGTGCACTATGGTGTGGTTGACCTGATCGTTCACTGAACTGTACTGCGAGGCTTCCGTACCATGACAGCGCTCTTCGCCCTGGCCACCAGCCTGCTGTGGGGGCTGGCCGACTTCGGTGGCGGACTGCTGACCCGGCGCACGCCCGCGCTGACGGTGGTCGTGGTCTCGCAGTCGATCGCGGTGGTCGTGCTCGGTGCGGTCGTGGTGGCGACCGGCGGCTGGAGCGAGGCGGGACCGCAGCTGTGGTTCGCCGTGGCGGCCGGACTCGTCGGGCCCGTGGCGATGCTCGCCTTCTACAAGGCGCTCGCGCTGGGCCCGATGGGCGTGGTCTCACCGCTGGGCTCGATCGGCGTGGCCGTGCCGGTCGGGGTGGGCCTGGTGCTGGGCGAGCGCCCCGGCCTGCTGCAGTTCGTCGGCATCCTGGTCGCCGTCGCCGGTGTCTGCCTCGCCGGCGGCCCCCAGTTCCGGGGCGCCCCCGTGCAGCGCCAGGCCATCGCCCTGACCCTCCTCGCGGCGTTCGGCTTCGGCGCGGTGATGGCCCTGATCGCCGAGGCGTCGACCACGCTCACGGGGCTGTTCCTCGCGCTGTTCGTGCAGCGGGTGACGAACGTGACCGCCGGAGGACTGGCGCTGCTGGTGTCGGTGCGGCGCGGATCGCCGGCCCTCCCGGCAGACGGCTTTCCCTGGCGCTCGCTGCCCGCGCTCGCCTTCGTCGGCCTCGCGGACGTCGCCGCGAACGGCACCTACTCGATCGCCGCGCAGCACGGCCCGGTCACCGTCGCCGCCGTACTCGCGTCCCTCTACCCGGTGGTGACCGCCGTGGCCGCGCGAGGGGTTCTCCGGGAACGGTTGCGGGCTGTGCAGGCCGCGGGCGCGGGGCTGGCCCTGGTGGGGACGGTCCTCCTGGCATCGGGCTGAGGTCAGGAGCCCGGCTCCAGTTCCGCGAGGCCGGCCGCCGCCTCCTCGTCCAGCTCGGCCAGCCGGGCCGCCGTTTCCTCGTCCAGGTCCGACAGCGCGCGCAGCTGCTCGGGCGTGACACC
>KL569273.1:12505-14371 GCA_000715635.1 Streptomyces violaceus
ATGTGTATAAGAGACAGCGCCACCACGGCGTGGTCGGGCACCGCGCCCCGGACGACCGCGCCCGCGGCCACCACCACGTTCCGCCCGATCCGGGCGCCCGGCAGGACCACCGCGCCCGTGCCGATCCAGCAGCCGGGCCCGATCTCCACCGGCTCCATGCGCGGCCACTGCTTGCCGATGGGCTCGTGCGGATCGTCGTAGGAGTGGTTCGTGGACGTGACGTACACATACGGACCGAAGTAGCAGTCGCTGCCGATGGTGACCGTCGTGTCCGCGATGACATGGCTGCCGCGGCCCAGGACGACGCCGTCGCCGAGGCGCAGGATCGGGTCGGGGCCGAGATCGAGGTCGGGCATCAGGCCCGCCGTGAGGGTGACCTGCTCGCCGATGATGCAGTGGGCGCCGACATGGATCCAGGGTTCGCCGAAGACGGTGCCGAGCGGGAAGGCGAGCCTGGTACCGGTTCCCATCGCGCCGAAGCGGTAGCGCCCGGGATGCTCGGCCGTGACGGAGCCGGTGCGCTGCACCCAGGCCCAGCCCGCGTGGACGGCGCGCTGCGCGAGGCCCCGCCGCCAGGATGAGAACGTGTTCTTGCGCTTCGGCACGAGGTCACGGTACTCAGCGGTAGCTCACCCCGCGGCGTCGGAGGCCTGTGATCTTCGCCCCACCGGGTGTCGTACGGTTTGCGCGTTGTCTACGACGTTTCTGGAGGCGGGCATGGCACAGCGGGCGATGATCACGGGGATCGGCGGCAGGGAGCCGCAGGTCGATCCGGAGGCGTTCGTGGCGCCGACGGCTTCGGTGATCGGGGGCGTGACGCTGAGTGCGGGGGCGAGCGTCTGGTACGGGGCCGTGCTCCGCGGTGACGTCGAGGCGATCTCGGTCGGTGCGAGCAGCAACGTCCAGGACAACTGCACGCTCCATGCCGACCCGGGGTTTCCCGTGACGGTGGGTGAGCGGGTGTCCATCGGGCACAACGCCGTGGTGCACGGGGCGACCGTCGAGGACGACTGTCTGATCGGTATGGGGGCGACGGTGCTGAACGGGGCCGTGATCGGGGCCGGGTCCCTTGTCGCCGCCCAGGCGCTGGTGCCGCAGGGGATGGTCGTGCCGCCCGGGTCACTGGTGGCGGGGGTTCCCGCGAAGGTCCGGCGGGAGCTGACCGAGGAGGAGCGGCAGGGAGTCACCCTCAACGGAACGATGTACGCCGAGTTGGCGAAGGCACATCGTGAGGTGCACGCGTAGGAAAGCGAAGGGCGTTCTACTCCGCGGCAGCCGTCACGGGCTGGGCCTTCTTCGCCTTGCGCTTGATCACCAGCATGGACGTGACACCGACGAGGACCGCCGCGACCAGGCCCAGCCACGAGAAGCGCTTCAGCCAGGACTCGGCGACGATGCCGACGTAGTAGATGACCGCGGTCGTGCCGCCGGCCCAGAGGATGCCGCCGAGTACGTTGGCGATGGCGAACTTCCAGTACGGCATGCGGAGCACCCCGGCGAGGGGGCCCGCGAAGATGCGGAGGAGGGCGACGAAGCGGCCGAAGAAGACGGCCCACATGCCCCACTTCTCGAAGGAGCGCTCGGCGGTGGCGATATGGCCCTCGCTGAAGTGCTTGGGGAACTTCTTGCCCAGCCAGGCCAGCAGGGGTCGGCCGCCCTTGCGGCCGATGGCGTAGCCGATGGAGTCACCGATGATCGCGCCGGCCGTGGCGCAGGCACCGAGGACGACGGGGTCGATGTCACCGTGCTGGGAGGCGAGCAGCGCGGAGGAGACCAGGATGATCTCGCCCGGCAACGGGATGCCCAGGCTTTCCAGGCCGATGACCACTCCCACCAGTGCATAGACGGCCACGGCGGGTACGGTTT
>KL569273.1:14594-14954 GCA_000715635.1 Streptomyces violaceus
GGTTTCGAGCCACTCCTGGACGTGCAACGCGGGTTCCTTTCCCTGAGCTTCCCTGCGGGCACGGGAAGCCTACCGGGTTACAGGACGTGCCCCGCGGCTCAGGCGTTCCACGTCCACTCGGCGACCTCGGGCAGGTCCGTGCCGTGCTCGCGGATCCAGGCGTGGTGGCGGGTGCGGGCGTCGGCCATCCGCTGGCGTACGGCCGTGGCGCGTACCGCGAGGCCCGGGACGCGGTCGATGACGTCCATCACCAGGCGGTAGCGGTCGAGGTCGTTGCGGACGACCATGTCGAAGGGCGTGGTCGTGGTCCCGGACTCCTTGTAGCCGCGCACGTGCAGGTGCTGGTGGCCGGTGCGGCGG
>KL569273.1:15202-16627 GCA_000715635.1 Streptomyces violaceus
GATGTGTATAAGAGACAGGGCGGTGGATCAGCCACGGGTAGCCGTGGTAGGCGAAGATCACCGGCTTGTCGGTGGTGAACAGGCCGTCGTACTCGAAGTCGCTCATGCCGTGCGGGTGCTCCTCGCGGGGCAGCAGGCGGGCCAGGTCGACGACGTTCACCACGCGGACCGCCAGGTCGGGCAGGTACCGGCGGAGCAGCTGCGCGGCGGCCAGGACCTCCTGGGTGGGGACGTCACCGGCGCAGGCCAGCACCACGTCGGGTTCCCGGGAGCCGTCCTCGCTGCCCGCCCACTCCCAGGTGCCGGCGCCGCGGGCGCAGTGGACCCGGGCCTCGTCCAGCGACAGCCAGTCGAAGCAGGGCTGCTTGCCGGCCACGACGACGTTGACGTAGTCGCGGCTGCGCAGGGCGTGGTCCGCGACGGACAGCAGGGTGTTGGCGTCCGGCGGGAGGTAGACCCGGACGACCTCGGGGCTCTTGTTGAGGACGTGGTCGACGAAGCCGGGGTCCTGGTGGGAGAAGCCGTTGTGGTCCTGCCGCCACACGTGCGAGGTCAGCAGGTAGTTGAGGGAGGCGATGGGTGCCCGCCACGGCAGTCGCCGGGAGGTGCGCAGCCACTTGATGTGCTGGTTGACCATCGAGTCGACGATGTGCACGAACGCCTCGTAACAGGAGAACAGCCCGTGCCGGCCGGTGAGCAGATAGCCCTCCAGCCAGCCCTGGCAGAGGTGTTCGGAGAGGACCTCCATGACCCGGCCGTGCCGGTCCAGGTGCTCGTCCACCGGCAGCGTTGCGGCCTGCCAGGTCTTGCCGCTGGCCTCGAAGACGGCCTGGAGCCGGTTGGAGGCGGTCTCGTCCGGGCCGACCAGGCGGAAGTCACGGCGGTCGGTGGTGTCCCGCATGACCTGGGCGAGGAGGTCGCCCAGGACCCGGGTGGGCTCGTGCGTCGTCGTGCCCGGTTTGCCGACGGGGACGGCGAAGTCGTCCAGGGACGGGACCGGCAGGTCACGGAGCAGCAGTCCGCCGTTGGCGTGCGGGGTCGCGCCGAGCCGCCCGGTGCCCTCGGGGACGCAGTCGAGGACGTCCGCGACCGGGCGGCCCTCGGCGTCGAACAGCTCCTCTGGCCGGTACGAGCGCAGCCAGGCCTCCAGTTGCCGCAGGTGTTCCGGGTTGTCGCGGACACCGGACAGCGGCACCTGGTGGGAGCGCCAGGTCCCTTCGACCGGCTCGCCGTCCACCTCGGCCGGGCCGGTCCAGCCCTTCGGGGTGCGCAGCACGATCACCGGCCACCGCGGGCGTTCGGCCACGCCCTGCTCGCGGGCGGCGCGCTGTGCCTCGGCGATGCGGTCGAGCGCGGTGTCCAGGGCGTGGGCCATCGCGCGGTGGACGGTGGCCGGGTCGTCGCCGCTGACGTGGATGGGCTCGT
>KL569273.1:16830-17438 GCA_000715635.1 Streptomyces violaceus
GACGTGGATGGGCTCGTGGCCGTAGCCGCGCAGGAGCGCGTCGAGTTCCGCTTCCGGGATGCGGGACAGCACGGTGGGGTTGGCGATCTTGTAGCCGTTGAGGTGCAGGATGGGCAGGACGGCACCGTCGTGGACGGGGTCGAGGAACTTGTTGGCGTGCCAGGAGCCGGCGAGCGGGCCGGTCTCCGCCTCGCCGTCGCCGATCACGCTGGCGACCAGCAGGCCCGGGTTGTCGAGGGCGGCGCCGTAGGCGTGGGCGAGGGAGTAGCCGAGTTCGCCGCCCTCGTGGATCGAGCCGGGGACCTCCGGGGCGACGTGGCTGGGCACGCCGCCGGGGAACGAGAACTGCCTCATCAGCAGCTCCATGCCCGGCGCGTCCCGGGTCGCGTCCGGGTACTTCTCGGTGTAGCTGCCCTCCAGCCAGGAGTTGGCCAGCACGGAGGGCCCGCCGTGGCCCGGGCCCCAGACGCACAGGGCGTCCAGACCGCGGTTCTTGATGACGCGGTTGAGGTGTGTGTAGACCAGGTTCAGCCCGGGTGAGGTGCCCCAGTGCCCCAGCAGCCGGGGCTTGATGTGCTCGGGCCTGAGCGGCTCGGTCAGCAGGGGGT
>KL569273.1:17681-19330 GCA_000715635.1 Streptomyces violaceus
GGTCAGCAGGGGGTTCGCCAGCAGGTAGATCTGACCGGCCGCCAGGTAGTTGGCGGCCCGCCAGTGGGCGTCCAGCCTGCGCAAATCCTCGTCGGTCGGTGCGGTCATGTTGTCCTGGCGCGGGGCCTCCGGCATGAGTGACTCCCTGGGGATTCTGCGACGGCCTCAGGAGGAGTACCAGTTTGTTCCGGTTCGATGCCAGGCGCCTGTCGGCCGGGCGGCAGGCGCTGCTCGCCGCACGCCTGGTTTCAGCCGCCCACCCGTACGCTCGTCCGCAGCCGCGGATCCCGTGACGACGCCCCGATCCACAGGGTGCGCGGGCCGGTGCCGAGCACCCAGTCGTGGACCTTCGGGTCCCAGGAGGACAGGGTGCGCGGCTCGACGCGTACGGTCACGCGCCGCTGTTCTCCCGCCCGCAGGGCGAGCCGCCGGTAGCCGGCCAGTACGCGTACCGGCTGGTCGAGCCGGAGGTCCGGGGCGGGTCCCGCGTACACCTGCGGCACGGCCACGCCGTCGCGCCGACCGGTGTTGCGGACGGTGAAGGCGACGTCCAGGCCGTCGGCCGTCCAGTGCGCGTCCGGGTCCTCGTAAGCGAAGGACGTGTACGACAGTCCGTGGCCGAAGGGGAACAGCGGCGGTACGTCCTCGGCGTCGTACCAGCGGTGGCCGACGTGGACGCCCTCCTTGTAGTGCTCGGTGCCGTCCACGCCGGGGTAGCGGCGGGGGTCTCCGGCGACGGGGTGGTGGGCGTCGCCGGCGGGGAAGCTCTGGGTGAGGCGGCCGCCGGGGTCGCGGTCACCGAACAGGACGGCGGCGGTGGCGGCCGCGCCCTCCTGGCCCGGGTAGTACATCTGGAGCACGGCGCCGGTGCGCTCCAGCCACGGCATCGAAGTGGCGGACGAGGTGTTGAGGACGACGGTGGTGCGCGGGTTGGCCGCCGTCACGGCCTCAATGAGCCGCTCCTGGTTGCCGGGGAGGGCGATGGTCGTGCGGTCCTGGCCCTCGATGGCGTCCTCGTAGGCGAAGAGGACGACGTCCCGGGCGGCACGGGCGGCCCGTACGGCCTCAGCGACGTCCTGCGCGCGGGTCGCGGCGGTGATGCGGCGCAGCCGGAACGACTGGCCGGTGTCTCCGCCGGGTGCGGTGATCGACAACCGGTGCGTTCCCCTGGCCGGCTTCAAGGTCTTGCGGCGCACGGACAGGCCGTCGGCCGCGTGGGTGAGCAGGCCGCCCATGAAGTACTCGTCCCAGCCGGGCACCAGCGGGAACAGTTCCTCACCGTCGAGCAGGACCTTCGGGCGGAGCGGGGGCGTGCCGGAGTAGTGGAGGACGAACGTCCAGTCGTCGCCGGCTTCGGCTTCGGTCACCGTGAGGGTGCCGTCGTACGTCCAGGTCCGGCCGGCGTCGACGCGCTGGGCCTCGGTGTCGAAGGCGGGGTCGAGCGAGCTCGCCGGGAAGGGCTTGCCGAAGGCGTCCTCGCCGAGTGCGTAGGTCACCCGTGCGGCGCGCGACCGGATGGCGTCGAGGGGACTTTCGGCGTGCTCGGGCACGACGTGGGCGCTGCCGCCGCCGCTGACCAGGGGCCGGGCGCCGGTCGGCCCGATCACCGCCACGCTCCCGCCGGCGGTGAGGGGCAGGGTGCCGTGTGC
>KL569273.1:19499-20346 GCA_000715635.1 Streptomyces violaceus
GTGAGGGGCAGGGTGCCGTGTGCGTTGCGCAGCAGGGTGGCGCCCGCCTCGGCGACCTCGCGTGCGACGGCCGCGCCGGCCTTCGCGTCACGGTCCGGGCGTTGCGGCACCGTGCCGCCGAGCAGTCCGAAGCGGTCCATGACGGTCAGGACACGGCGCACGGCCCGGTCGACGTGCTGTTCTCGCACGCCGCCGTCCCGCACGGCCGAGGCGAGTGCCGTGCCGAAGTGGGTGCCGTCGGGCATCTCCATGTCGAGGCCCGCCATGAGGGCCTTGCGCGTGCTGTGCGCGGCGGACCAGTCGGTCATCACCCAGCCGGTGAACCCCCAGCGCTCGCGCAGGACGCCGGTGAGCAGCTCCTCGTTCTCGCAGGCGAAGGTGCCATTGACCTTGTTGTACGCGCCCATCACCGCGCCGGTGCCGGCCGCGACGGCCGCTTCGAAGCCGCGCAGCTCGGTCTCGTGCAGGGTCCGTTCGTCGACGCGCACGTCGACCGAGGTGCGGTCGCGCTCCTGGTTGTTGAGCGCGAAGTGCTTGACGGTCGCGATGAGTCCCTCGCCCTGGATGCCCTCGATCTCGGCGGCGACCAGGTGGGCGGAGAGCAGCGGGTCCTCGCTGAAGGTCTCGAAGTTGCGGCCGGCGTACGGGGTGCGGATGAGGTTGACCATCGGGGACAGCAGCACGTCCTGGCCGAGGGCGCGGCCCTCCCGTCCGATGACCTGGCCGTAGCGCCTGGCCAGGTCCGGGTCGAAGGCGGAGGCCAGCAGGACGGGGGCGGGCAGGGCGGTGGCATGCCGGGTGACGCGGACACCGGCCGGGCCGTCGGCGAGACGCAGCGGCGGGATGA
>KL569273.1:20585-21453 GCA_000715635.1 Streptomyces violaceus
CAGCGGCGGGATGCCGAGCCGTGCCACTCCGGGGACGTAGCCCGCCTGGCCGAGCGGGCGTGGGTCGGTGGCGCCGTGCAGCAGGGAGATCTTCTCGTCGAGGGTGAGCCGGGCGAGCAGCCCCTCGACCCGGGCGCCGGAGCCCTGGCCGCGTCCGCTCCGCGCGTGAGCACGGGAAGCCGGGGCGAACCCGCCGGTGGCCACCGCGACCACGGCGACCGCCCCACCGAGCAGACGAAGGGCGGACCGCCGGGGGAAACGGGAGACGGTGTCGGTCATGAACGCACTATGCGCCAGGCCGGCCTTCACCTTTCGCCGGACACCACGGGCAGGTCGGGTGAACCTCGCCCCGCGAACCGACACCGGGGTCACCCAGCCGGGTGACCCATGACCGGCCCCTGGCAACGGGCCGCGGGGCTGGGGCGACCCGGCGGCTGCCTCACAGACCCTGGCCCGCACGAGCGGGGCGGCCCGCTCCGGCAGATGCCCCCAACCTCGGTCCACGAGGCCGGGGCAGTCCCCGGTGGCGGCCCCGGCCCCAAGGGCCGGACGCATTGACCGCCCGGGCCCCGCGACGCCTCGGCCACAAGAGCGAGACGGGGACCCGGCCGTTGCCCCCAAGACCCCGGCCCGCACGAGCCACCCCGCCAGGTGCCCCCAACCCCGGGGACCAGGCACGGAGATCCGCCCACAGAGCCGGACGGACTACACCTGCGGGTACCCCCGACGCCCCGGCCGCAGGTGCGGGCCAGGGACAACCCAGCGAGCAGCCCCCAAGCGCCGGCCCGCAGATGGGACGGGCCCCCCGGAAGCCTCCAAGCCCCGGCCGCGCAGGCGGGACGGGCCAACCCGCCAGAAGCCCCCAACC
>KL569273.1:21693-24491 GCA_000715635.1 Streptomyces violaceus
GGCAGGCCTCGGACACCCCGCCCCCCCCCAGAGCCCAACGGACTCCCCTGCGGGTACCCCCGAAACCCCGGCCACGGAAGCGGGACGGGCTTGCCCCGGCGAGCAGCCCTCAAGCACCGGCCCACCACAAGTAGGGACGGGCCAACCCGCCTGATGCCCCCAACCTCGGTCCACGAGACCGGGGTGAGGCCGCTGGAGGCCCCGGCCCCAGGGGGCCGGACGGGTTGCCCCTGCGGGTGCCCCCAGGGGACTCCGGCGACGGCAGCAGGGCCGAATGCCTCAGCCGATGTCCCCCGGCCCTACGGAAGCGTCGCGGCGTGCAGTGTCAGCGTGGTCCTCGCCACGCCGGCGGTCGCCCGCCCCAGTACGTCAGGGCCGGGCGCGGCCGTGTCGTCGGGGCCCGGGTCGGGCTCGTCGCAGCAGGCCACCTGAGCGATCCGCGGCTCGTACCGATCCGGCGGGAGCTGTTGCTCGGACTTGGCCCGCGGGGACCGGGGCGGATGCGCCGAGGGGGCATCGGAGTACGGCCCCTTCTTCTCGTGCTGCTTCTCCCGCGGCACGACCTGGGAGTCCGGGGTGCGCTGCTTCCGGGACTCCCCCGCCTCCTCGCGGGCGACCGCCGGTTCCATCGCCCAGCGTTGCGCCTCGGACCCGTCGCGCCCGGTGACGATCACGTGCCGGCCCTTTCCGGGGGCGACGGCCAGTCCCCTGCCGCCGCGCGGCAGGAGTTCGCCGCGCACGGTCAGGTCGTAGCGCACGACTCCGGAGTGCACGAGGCACCCGGCCAGGTCGACCGACCCCCCGGCGGTGCCGGAGCCGAGGCAGAGCGTCGGGTCGGCGGCGCTGCGCAGCAGGCCATCGTCCTGGTACGACCACTGCGGGGACCCGTCGGAGCAGGCGGTCAGCACGATACGGGCGTCGGCCCGGACCTGGCCGCCCCGGACGTCGAGGCACAGTCCTGCGTCGAGGTTGCGCAGCCGCCCGCGGGCCACTTCGGCGGGATTGCCCGCGGAGGCGGCCGACGGGACACCGGCCGAGGACGACTCCGTGGACGAGGTTCCCGCGCCCCCCGGATCGACAGAGTGGCCGCTGACCGCTCCCCAGGTGGCCTGGGGGTCGGCGCTGCCGCCTTCCTCCGACCAGCCCCGCGCGGCCAGCAGGGTCGCGAGCAGCACCAGGGAGGTCAGCCCGACCGCGGCGACCAGCGCCTTCGTGTGTTTCCTCGGAGGCCCGAGCCGGCCGCCCGCCGGCAGGGCGTGGGTCCGCAGACGGTGGCGCCCACCCACGGGCAAGGCGCTCTGGACCCCGTCGCGGCCCGGCCGTGATTCGAGGTAGCGGCGGGCGCCCCAGCCAAGCACGGTCTCGACGAGCAGGTCCTCCAGACCGCCCTCGAAATGGCTGAGTTGCTCGGCGGCGTGACGGCAGTAGCGGCAGGCCATGAGATGCCGTTGCACATCCGGCAGCAGAGCCCCGCCGCGGCGCATGGGAACGTCCAGCAAGCGGTTGTAGTACCGGCATTCCTGCGTCGGCGCGAGTTCCCGGTGCGCCCGTACGCACCCCGTCCGGAATTGCTCGCGCGCCTGCTCCAGAGCGGCCGACGCGGTACGGGGGTCCACCCCCAGCAGACCGGCCGGTACGGATATGGGTTCGGCCTCGACCTCCGTGTGCCAGAGCAGGCATTGGGAAGCCCCGGGAAGGATCCGGAATGCGCGCTCGGCGAGGCGCCGCCTTTCGGGTGTCCTGGGCCGGGCGGCGCGCAGACCTCGGGCGCCGACGGGTTTGCGGAGTTCCGGCAGGACGACGGAAATTCCGTCGTCGGCGGCCCACTCCCCGACCGTGTCCCGCACGGCCGCGAGCAGGCGCGGGCGCAGGGCACCGCCGCCCGGCCCGGCGAGTTCCCGGCGGAAAGCGGCCGCGGCCGCCATGGACGCCGAGTCCTCCGAGGACGCCAGACAGATCACGGCGTACTCGTAGACGGCCCGCCAGTGCCGCGAGAGCAACAGCGCGACGGCGCGCGGTCCTTCACCGGGTTCGCCGACCCGGGCGAGAAGATTGCGGTCGGACTCCGCGGGCCCCGCTCCGGGTCGCGGCGGGTACGGCGGGCGTGGGGGGTACGGGGATTGCACTGAACCATTTCCTTCCAGCCGCAGACGGCATGCGAATTGCGCGTCCGTCGGAAAGCAGGTGCGTGATTGGTGCATACCTATGCCGCGTCAGCAGCGGACTTGGGTGTGAGGCGGCTCACTTTCGCACATGCGACTCACAGGTAACAAGGAGTGCGGATGACCCAAGTTCAAAACGCCGGGAATTCAGATATGTTACCGGCGGTATCCGCACCGGCATTCGAAAACCACACCGTGACGGGCCTCAAGTTGTGTGCACACAAAGGCGGTTGGTCCACGAAATCTCCAACTCACAGCGCACTCCCATGTGGCTCTCGGCGCGCTCTCATCTCCGCGGGTCAGCATGGGCCGCATGATCGCCCCCCACCCCTCCACCCCGGTCACCCCTGCCCGCACCGACCGCACCGTCCGCAAGGCGGTCGTCCCGGCCGCCGGCCTCGGCACCCGCTTCCTGCCCGCCACGAAGGCGACGCCCAAAGAGATGCTGCCGGTCGTCGACAAGCCGGCCATCCAGTACGTCGTCGAGGAGGCGGCCGCGGCGGGGCTCGACGACGTCCTGATGGTCACCGGCCGGCACAAACGGGCCATCGAGGACCACTTCGACCACGCCTTCGAACTGGAGCAGGCTCTCGCCGCCAAGGGCGACACCGTACGGCTGGACGCGGTGCGCGACCT
>KL569273.1:24719-26218 GCA_000715635.1 Streptomyces violaceus
GCATCCACCACATCCGGCAGGGCGACCCGCTCGGCCTCGGCCACGCCGTACTGTGCGCCCGCCGGCACGTCGGCGACCAGCCCTTCGCCGTTCTTCTCGGCGACGACCTGATCGACCCGCGCGAGACACTGCTCAGCCGGATGCTCGACGTGCGCGACCGCCGTCTCGGCAGCGTGGTCGCCCTGCTGGAGGTCCCGCCGGAGCAGATCCACCTCTACGGCTGCGCCGCCGTCGAACCCACCGGCGAGGAGGACGTCGTCCGCGTCACCGGCCTGATCGAGAAGCCGGCCCGGCAGGACGCACCGAGCGGCTACGCCGTCATCGGGCGCTATGTTCTCGACCCGGCCGTCTTCGGCGTCCTGGAGCGCACCCCGCCGGGCCGGGGCGGCGAGATCCAGCTGACCGACGCCCTTCAGGAGCTGGCCACGGGCGGCACGGTACACGGAGTCGTCTTCAAGGGCCTGCGCTACGACACCGGGGACAAGGCGGACTACCTGCGCACGGTGGTCCGGCTGGCCTGCGAGCGGCCCGACCTGGGGCCGGAGTTCGCGGCGTGGCTCAAGGGGTTCGTCGCGGAGCTGGACGGCGCCCACCCGGCACCCCCCGCGCACCGGCACATCGCGGCCTGAGGCAACGCGAGGGACCCGGCCCGGGTTTCACCCCTCGGCCGGGTCCTCAGCCACGCGACAGCGGGCTCAGCCGTTGGGACGCAGCGTCCAGAGGACCGTCATCTCGCCGGTCACGGCACCATCGGCCCGCTGGATGGCGATGGCCACCGGGAACTCGGGACGCCCGCCGGCGTCCAGTTCGGCGACGACCTCGACGGCCGGGCGGCCGAGGGTCGCGGTGGCCGTGACCGCGCCCATCGCCAGCTTCTTGTAGGCGATCTCGGCGCTGACGGCGAGCGGCACGGCACGCGAGAGCTGGTCCCCGAACGCGGCCAGCACGATCGCCCCGCTCGCGGACTCGCCGAGCGTGAACATCGCGCCGGCGTGCGGCCCGCCCACGTGGTTGTGGTATTCGCTCTGGTCCGGCAGGGACACCACCGCCCGCTCCGGCGTGGTCTCGAGGAACTCGAGGTTCAGGGTCCGGGCCATGGGCACCGTGGCGGCGAGCATCTCGCCGATGGACATCTGGTCTGCGCTCATGCCCGAATGTTACTCACGAGTAGAGGCGGCTGACCAGGCCATGTGACGACCGCCGCATCGGTCCGCTGCGCGCCGGTTCGCGCCGCGTCGTCCCCGCGTTGCTACGTCTCCGTCCACGGGCAGTGACCGAATCGTGTCCATGGCGCGGCTAGGGTGACTGCCCATGTGGCCAGGACAGCAGCCGCCCGGGGGCGAGCAGAACCCGCAAGCGAACAACCCGTACCAGCAGCCGGGGTACCAGCAACCGAATCCGTACCAGCAGCCGGGCTATCAGCAACAGCAGCCGGGCGCCTACGGGCAGCAGCCGCAGTGGGGCGCCCCGGCGCCGGCCGGCGCGCCCCAGCCGCCGCA
>KL569273.1:26442-29475 GCA_000715635.1 Streptomyces violaceus
CGGCGGCAACCGGACGAAGCTGGTCGCGATCATCGCGGCCACGGCGGTCGTCGTGGCGGCCGGCGTCACCGGCTTCCTGGTGCTGGGCGGCGACAAGGACGACACGGCTGACGGGAAGACCGACAAGAAGCCGGCCCCGGCTGCCTCCAAGGAATCCTCCACCGAGCCGAGCGCCTCCGCTTCCGACAGCAACCCGCGCGGTGGTGAGGAGGAGAAGGCGACCATCCCCGGCTGGAAGGTCGTCGTCAACACGCGCTTCGGCACCCAGTTCGACGTCCCCGCCGACTGGGAGATCGAGACTCCCGGTACGAGCGTGGGCTTCGAGTGGGAGAAGAAGGACGGTGAGATGGATCGCACCAGCGTCACCGCCCCCGCCTACCTGAAGTCCAAGTGGTGCACGAGCGACCCGGACAAGGACGGCCGCGAGGACGAGACCGCCCTGGCCACCGTCGGCACCCGCGGTGAGGACGGCGCGAAGACCACGGACGAGGCGGCCGAGACCCGCGTGCCGTGGTGGATCTTCGGCGGCTACACCCAGCCGGACAAGAAGAGCGTGAAGTTCACCAAGCCCAAGCCGTACACCACCAAGTCGGGCATCAAGGGCAGCGTCGCCACGGCGCACTCGGAGAACACCCCCCAGAACGGCAAGTGCGACAGCGACGGCAAAGCGATCACCTTCGCCTTCAAGAACGGCGCGGGCGACTTCGTCACCTGGAACCTGTACGGCGCCAAGGGCGTCAAGGACGAACTGTCCGAGGCGACCATCCAGAAGATCCTCGGCACCGTGCGCCTCACCAAGGAGGGGCCCAAGGGGGCGTGACCGGCCGGGGCCGCGATAATCCGTTTGGCAAGGCGGCCGGGCCCCGGTGATAGTCACGGGGTGCCGACCACCACCCGTCGCCCCGCCTGGGCGGGCCGCAACTACTCCCTGCTGACCGCCGCCGCGGTCGTCACCAACCTGGGCAGCCACGGCGCCCTGGTCGCGGCGGCGTTCGCCGTTCTCGAAGCGGGCGGTGACAGCGGTGACGTCGGCCTGGTCGCGGCGGCACGGACGCTCCCGCTCGTGCTGTTCCTGCTGATCGGCGGCGCCGTAGCGGACCGGCTGCCCCGGCACCATGTGATGGTCGCGGCCAACGCCCTGAACTGCCTTTCGCAGGCCGCCTTCGCCGCGCTCGTGCTGACCGGGGAGCCCCTGCTGTGGCAGATGATGCTGCTCGCCGCACTGGGCGGGACCGGCCAGGCCTTCTTCGGCCCGGCCGCCGAGGGCATGCTGATGTCCTCGGTCGACGGCGAGCAGGCGGGCCGCGCGTTCGCGGTGTTCCGGATGGCGATGCAGGGCGCCGCCCTGGGCGGTGCCGCGCTCGGCGGGGCCATGGTCGCCGCGATCGGGCCCGGCTGGGTGCTCGCGGCGGACGCCGCGGCCTTCGCGCTCGCCGGCGCGCTCCGCGCCTTCCTCGACGTCGGCCACATCGCGCCGCGCGCACCGGGCGGCGGCATGCTCGCCGATCTCCGGGAGGGCTGGCGGGAGTTCGCCGGCCGGCCGTGGCTGTGGGCCATCGTCCTGCAGTTCTCGATCGCCAACGCCGTGGTCGCCGCCGCCGAAGCGGTGTACGGCCCGCTCGTCGCCCGCGACCACCTCGGCGGCGCGGGCCCCTGGGGCCTCGCCCTGGCGGCGTTCGGGGCGGGCACGGTCGCCGGCGCCCTGCTGATGACCCGCTGGAAACCCCGTCGCCTGCTCCTCGCTGGCACGCTGTGCGTGTTCCCCCTGGCCCTGCCCGCGGCCGCACTCGCCGTCCCGGTCCCCATCGGCGTCCTGTTCGTGGTGATGTTCGTCGCGGGCGCGACCGTGGAGGTGTTCGGCGTCTCCTGGATGACGGCACTGCACCAGGAGATCCCCGAGGACAAGCTCTCCCGCGTCTCGGCGTACGACTGGTTCGGCTCCGTCGCACTGTCACCGCTCGCCACGGCCGGGGCGGGCCCGGCGGAGGAGGCGTTCGGCCGTACGACGGCACTGTGGGGCTGCGCGGGCCTGGTCGTCCTGGTCACGGCGGGCGCGCTGTGCGTACCGGACGTACGCGACCTGCGGCGCAGGACCACCTCGGTGGCCCAGGGCGGCGTCGAGCACGCGTCAGCCGATACCGAACGCCCCGTCGGGGGGCTCGGGTGACGGCACGGCATCCTCGTCCCGCACCGCCCGCGCGCCCCCGATGAACCGCCGCAGAGAGGCGCCGTGTTCGACCCGGGCCGGAAAGGCGTCGGCTGCCGTGAGCCGTGCCAGAGCGGTCAGGTCGACCGCGTGGTGCCCCGCCACGAGCACCGCGTTCCCGAACCGCCGCCCCCGCAGCACCCCCGGCTCGGCGATCAGCACGAGTTCCTCGAACGCCGTCGCCAGGGTGGCGAGCTGGGACCGCAGAAAGGCGAAGGGCGCCGCATCGGGGAGATTGGCGAGATAGACCCCGCCGTTCCGCAGCACCCGCGCGGCCTCACGGACGTAGGGAACGGACGTGAGGTGCGCCGGGACCCGCGAACCGCCGAACACGTCGGCGACGATCACATCGGCCGAGTCCGCCGCGGCCTTCTCCAGCCAGTCCCGCGCGTCCGCCGCGTGCGGCGCGACCCGGGCGTTCTCCGGCAACGGCAGATGCCCGGCCACCATCTCCAGCAGCCCCTTGTCCGCCTCGACGACGTCCTGCCGGGACCCCGGCCGGGTCGCGGCCACGTACCGGGGCAGCGTGAGCGCCCCACCCCCGAGATGCACCACGTCCAGCACGCGCCCCGGCTCCGCCACGACGTCCAGCACATGCCCGAGCCGCCGCGTGTACTCGAACTCCAGATGCGTCGGATCGTCCAGATCGACATACGACTGAGGCGCCCCGTCGACGGTCAGCAACCAGGCGCGTTCCCGGTCGACATCGGGCATGAGCTTGGCGGTGCCGTGATCGACATCGAGGGTTACCGGGATGGACTCGTTCACCATCTCATTGTGCCTGGGTTGCGGCGCCCCTTCAGGGGCGCGGGGAACTGCGCGACCAG
>KL569273.1:29665-31443 GCA_000715635.1 Streptomyces violaceus
CGCGGGGAACTGCGCGACCAGCCACAACCGCCCCGCAGCTCCCCACAACCTCAGTCAACCGCTGTCACGGTCCCCGCCCCGACAGTCCTGCCACCCTCACGGATGGCAAAGCCGAGCCCCGCCTCCAACGGCACCTCCCGCCCGAGCTCCACAGTCATGACAACCGTCTCGCCGGGCCGCGCGACGCCGACCTCACCGAGGTCGACGTCCCCCACCACATCCGCCGTGCGGATATAGAACTGTGGCCGATACCCACTGGCAACCGGAGTCGTACGCCCACCCTCACGCGCGGACAACACATACACCTGCGCGGTGAAGTGGCGACTCGGCACCACACTCCCCGGCGCGGCGACCACATGCCCCCGTCGGACAACATCCCGCGCCACCCCCCGCAGCAGCAACGCCACACTGTCCCCGGCCTGCGCTTCCTCCATCGGCCTGCCGAAGGTCTCCAGCCCGGTGACCACCGTCTCGACCGAAGCCCCGAGCACCTCGACCCGGTCCCCGACCCGCACCGTGCCGCGCTCCACCGCACCGGTCACCACGGTCCCCCGCCCGGTGATGGTCAGCACGTTCTCCACGGACAGCAGGAACGGCGCGTCCAGATACCGCTCCGGCATCGGCACATACGTGTCGACCGCGTCGAGCAGCGCCTCGATGGACGCCGTCCAGCGCGGGTCCCCCTCCAGCGCCCTCAGGCCCGAGACGCGTACGACGGGTACGGAGTCACCGCCGTAGCCGTGCGCGGTGAGCAGGTCGCGCACCTCCAGCTCGACCAGGTCGGTCAGCTCCTCGTCCCCGGCGTCGGCCTTGTTGAGGGCGACGACGATGTGGTCGACGCCCACCTGCCGGGCGAGCAGTACGTGTTCGGCGGTCTGCGGCATGATCCCGTCGAGCGCGGAGACGACGAGGATCGCTCCGTCCAACTGCGCGGCGCCGGTGACCATGTTCTTGACGTAGTCGGCATGGCCCGGCATGTCTACGTGCGCGTAGTGCCGTGTGTCGGTCTCGTACTCCACGTGCGCGATGTTGATGGTGATGCCGCGCGCCGCCTCCTCGGGCGCCCGGTCGATCCGGTCGAACGGCACGAACGCGCCGTTGCCGCGGCCGGCGAGGACCTTGGTGATGGCGGCGGTCAGGGTGGTCTTGCCGTGATCGACATGACCCATCGTGCCGATGTTGAGATGCGGTTTCGTGCGGACGTATGCCGTCTTGGACATGGCTGTACCTCGAAGCGTCTAGTCATGAAGTGGGACCCCGAGGACCTGCCCGACCCTCCCCTTGCGGGGTCCGACCGGACGAACCGGAGAGGGTCAGCTTCGGGCGCCGTCTGCAACGGCTGTGGGAGCTACGACGGCAGCCTTCGGGGCATCCGTGACCACGGATGCTGCGAGGGTGAAGGCCTGCCGGAACATGACGCCGATCCTTGCCGACGCTTTACCGCACGTCGAATGGTTTTCGGGGGGCCGCACGCAAGGAAGCGTTCAGCTGCCTGTGACGCTCGTGAGACGAACCATACGGCGATCACACATATTTGTCGGTTAGTGTCGCCGGATGCTCGATGCCACCACCCGCTCTGGGGGCACCGCCACGGCCTCTCCCCGGGCCAGCACCGCGGAGCTCGCCGTCGCCGCTTCCCCGGCAACGACCGCCTCGCCCGTCGTACCGACCCGTTTCGCCGCTCGCTGCACGAGAGTGCTGCTCTCCCCGTGGTCGCGGCTGTCCCTGCTCGTCGCCCTGCTCGCCGGGGGCGCGTGCGCGGTGCTGCTGTTCGAGCC
>KL569273.1:31614-33110 GCA_000715635.1 Streptomyces violaceus
CTGCCTTGCCAGCCCGCTCAGAGATGTGTATAAGAGACAGGCGGTGGTGTTCGCGGTGGCGTACGGCGTGTGCACCGTGGCGTTCGTGCCGAGGCCACTGCTGAACCTCGCGGCGGGTGCGCTGTTCGGTTCCCAGCTGGGCACCGGCACGGCTATGGCGGGCACGGTGCTCGGTGCCGGCATCGCCTTCTGCCTGGGCCGGGCGCTGGGCCAGGACGCCCTGCGGCCGCTGCTGCGCGGACGCTGGCTGAAGGCCGTGGACGGCCAGCTCAGCCGGCACGGGTTCCGCTCGATGCTGGCGTTGCGGCTGTTCCCCGGTGTGCCGTTCTGGGCCGCGAACTACTGCGCCTCCTTCTCCCGTATGGGCCTGCTGCCGTTCCTGCTGGCGACGGGCCTCGGCTCGATCCCGAACACCGCCGCCTACGCCGTCGCCGGCGCCCGTGCCTCCACTCCGACGTCCCCTGCCTTCCTGATCGCCCTGGCGTGCATCGCCGTGCCCGCGCTGGTGGGCGTGGTGGTGGCGTGGCGCAAGCGGCACCAGCTGCGCCGCCTCTGACGAACCGTTACACGAGGTGTGACCGGGGTGCGGCCCCGGTCACACTCGTTCGAGGACGAGGGCGTTGGCGAGCCCGCCCGCCTCGCACATCGTCTGGAGCGCGTACCGGGCGCCCCGTTCCCGCATCGCGTGCACGAGCGTCGTCGTCAGACGGGTGCCGCTCGCGCCGAGGGGGTGGCCGAGGGCGATGGCCCCGCCGTGCACATTGACCCGGGCGAGGTCGGCGCCGGTCTCCTGCTGCCAGGCCAGTACGACACTGGAGAACGCCTCGTTGACCTCGAACAGGTCGATGTCGTCGAGGGTCAGCGACGCCCGGCGCAGCACCTTCTCGGTCGCCGGTACGACGCCGGTCAGCATCAGCAGCGGGTCGGAGCCGGTGACGGCGAAGCTGTGCAGCCGGGCGAGCGGGCGCAGGCCGAGCCGGGCCGCCGTCTCGCTCGAGGTGATGAGCACCGCCGAGGCGCCGTCGTTGACCGGGCTGGCGTTGCCCGCCGTGACGTTCCACTCGATCTGCGGGAAGCGTTCGGCGAAACCGGGGTCGTAGTAGGCGGGCTTGAGCCCGGCGAGGATCTCGGTGGTGCTGCCGGGCCGTACGCACTCGTCGCGCGTGACGCCCTCCAGCGGCGCGATCTCGGCGTCGAAGAGCCCGCTCTCCCAGGCCGCGGCGGCCTTTCGGTGCGAGGAGAGCGCGAAGGCGTCCATCCGCTCGCGGCCGATCGACCACTTGGCGGCGATCAGCTCGGCGCTGATGCCCTGCGGGACGAGCCCCTCGGGGTACCGCTCGGCGACACCGGGGCCGAAAGGGTCCTTGCCCGCGGGCACGTTCGACCACATGGGCACCCGGCTCATCGACTCGACCCCGCAGGCCACGACGAGGTCGTACGCGCCCGAGAGCACGCCCTGCGCCGCGAAGTGCACGGCCTGCTGCGAGGAGCCGCAC
>KL569273.1:33290-35902 GCA_000715635.1 Streptomyces violaceus
TGGCGGTCCACGGTGGTCGCGGGCACCGACTCCGGGAAACCCGCCGAGAGGACGGCGTAGCGGGTGGTGTTCATGGCCTGCTCGCCGACCTGGTCGACGGTGCCGCCGATGACGTCGTCGATCAGCGCCGGCTCGACGCCGGACCGCTCGACGAGGGTGCGCAGGGTGTGGGCGAGCAGCTCCACGGGGTGGACGTGCGCGAGGGCGCCGTTCGATTTGCCCTTGCCGATCGGGGTGCGTACGGCTTCGACGATGACTGCGTCACGCATGGTGCGGTCCTCCATGGCCAACGGGGGCTACCAGCGAGTAGGAAATTCGAACTCACCGTAGCCTGGTAGGTTGGAAAATCCAACCCTCTTCTGGACTGAGGTCCATGGCCGCCAGCAAAGACCCGCGCCCCTGCTCCATCGCCGACACCCTCGCGCTCGTGGGCGAGAAGTACTCCCTGCTCGTGCTGCGGGAGGTGTGCCTCGGCAACGGCCGTTTCGATCAGCTGGTGCGCAACATCGGCACCCCGCGCGACATCCTCGCCACGCGGCTGCGCCGGCTCGTCGACGCCGGGATCCTGACGAAGCAGCTTTACAGCGAGCGCCCGCAGCGCTTCGAGTACCGGCCCACGCAGGCGGGACTGGAACTGGAGCCGGTGCTGATGACCCTCATGGCGTGGGGGGACCGCCATCTGCGGACGGACAGCGACCGCCCGATGGTCCTCGAGCACTCCTGCGGCCGGGCACTCGCCCCGGCCGTCACCTGCCGGGCCTGCGGAGACGAGGTGCGCCACGAGGACCTCACGGCCCGCCCCCAGGCGCCCGGCTGGACGGTGACCGGCCCGACGGCGGCCTGATCCGGCCCTCCGCGGACCGCCTTCCAAACCCCTGCGTCCCAGGGGGTCATCCGGGGACGCTACGCTTCCCCCTCGGTACACCTGATCCCACGGTCATCTCATATGGCGGCCCGGTGTGCCCGTCGTCCGTCCCGCATCGGCACTTGGACTCCGCTACCTCATGTCTTGGTTCGAATCACTCATCCTCGGACTCGTCCAGGGGCTGACCGAGTTCCTCCCCGTCTCCTCCAGCGCGCATCTGCGGCTGACGGCGGCCTTCCTGGACTGGAAGGACCCGGGCGCGGCCTTCACGGCGATCACCCAGATCGGCACCGAGGCCGCCGTGCTGATCTACTTCCGCAAGGACATCGGGCGGATCCTGTCCGCGTGGACACGCTCGCTCACCAACAAGGAGCTGCGCGGCGACCCCGACGCGCGGATGGGCTGGCTCGTCATCGTCGGCTCGATCCCGATCGGTGTGCTCGGCGTGACGCTGAAGGACCAGATCGAGGGCCCGTTCCGCGATCTGCGGATCACCGCGACGATGCTGATCGGCATGGGCATCGTCCTGGGCGTCGCCGACCGGCTCGCCGCCCGGGACGAGAAGAGCGGCCGCCACCGCGCGCCCAAGCAGCGCAAGGCCCTGGAGGACCTGGGCGTCCGGGACGGACTGATCTACGGCGCCTGCCAGGCCATGGCCCTGGTCCCGGGCGTCTCCCGCTCCGGCGCCACCATCAGCGGTGGCCTGTTCATGGGCTACAAGCGCGAGGCCGCGGCCCGCTACTCCTTCCTGCTCGCGATCCCCGCGGTGCTCGCCTCCGGCCTGTTCGAGCTCAAGGACGCGACGGAGGGCGGCCATGTCTCGTGGGGGCCGACGATCTTCGCGACGATCATCGCCTTCGCGGTCGGATACGCGGTGATCGCATGGTTCATGAAGTTCATCTCGACCAAGAGCTTCATGCCGTTCGTCTACTACCGCATCGCCCTCGGCATCCTCATCATCGTCCTGGTGTCGATGGGTGCGCTGAGCCCGCACGCGGCCGAGTCCGCGGGCTGACCCGCCGGCCTGTGATGCGCGTCTCGTGACCAACCGCATAGGGATCCCGTAGCCGTCCGGTAGCGGGCTGTCAGTGGGTGCCCCTAGGCTTGTCCGCATGTCCCCCGATTTCTCGACCCCTGGTTCCGTGCGGTCCGCTGCCGAGGTCAACGAGGAGATCCGTGCGCTGTGGCGGCGCACGGGCGGCAAGCTGTCCGCCGAGGAGCGCGCGGAATACGAGTTCCTGGTCGTCGAGTGGGCGGCCGCGATCCGCGGCGAGGTCGTCGAAGCGGCCTGATCTGCCTGATCTCCCTCTGGCCCCTCCCGCTCAACTGTCCTTTTCTGTCACACCCCTTGGCTCCACACCCTCCATACCCAACACTGAGCCGATGACGCAGCGCGTAGAGCTCGCTACCGTGAGGGACCGGCTGGCGGTCGACGAACTGATCACCGACTACGCGGTGGCGGTCGACGACGGTGACTGGAAGGCGTACCGGGGCCTGTTCGTCCCGGAGGGGCGGGCGGACTACCGCTCGGCCGGCGGCATCGAGGGCGAGGCCACGGCAGTCTCCGACTGGCTTGCAGAGAGCATGCGGCTGTTCCCCCTGCGGCAGCATCTGATCGTCAACCGGCGAGTGCGCTTCGGGATCTGGGAACAGGACACCGGCGACACGGCCCAGGTCCAGGCCGACTACGTCGCCCCCATGGCCACCGCGGGCCCCGCACCCGACCCTGTCTCTTATACACATCTCT
>KL569273.1:36107-36314 GCA_000715635.1 Streptomyces violaceus
CTTCGTGTGCGGCGGCCGGTACGCCTTTGCCCTGCTGCGCACGGACGACGGCTGGCGGCTGAGCGCGGTGGTCGTCCAGGAGAAGTGGCGGCGCCTTCCCGAGCGGCAGAAGACACCTGTGATCAACTGACCCGGCGTCCGCTGTCCTAGATCGTCCGCAGGGCGCACACTGGAGGCACCCGCGGGGTAGGAGGCGCCTATGAAGAC
>KL569273.1:36584-36970 GCA_000715635.1 Streptomyces violaceus
AGATGTGTATAAGAGACAGCGCCTATCCCGCGCCGTCCCTGTGGTGGTGCGCCTACGTCGCGCTGGTCCCCTGGCTCCTGCTGCTGCGCACCGCGCCGACCGGCAAACGCGCGGCGTACGACGGCTGGTGTGGTGGCTTCGGCTTCATGCTGGCGATGCACCACTGGCTGCTGCCCTTCCTGCACGTCTTCACCTTCGTCCTCGCCGCGCTGCTCGGCGCCCTGTGGGCCCTGTGGGGCTGGCTCGCACACCGGCTGCTGGCCGGCGCGCCCTCGTCGCGGCGGATCGCGGCCGCACTCCTCGTCCTGCCGTCCGGCTGGCTGGCCGTCGAGCTGGTCCGCTCCTGGCAGGGCCTCGGCGGCCCCTGGGGCATGGTCGGCTCCAGC
>KL569273.1:37169-38774 GCA_000715635.1 Streptomyces violaceus
CTTCCTGGTCGTCGCCGTCAACGTCGCCGTCGCCGTCCTGGTGGCGGTCCGCCGGGCCCGCGTGCCCGCCGTGGCCGGTCTCGTCGCCACGGCCGCCGCCACCTCGGCGGCCTGGTCCTTCTCGCCCCGCCCGGACATCGACGGCAAGGTCAGGATCGCCGTGGTCCAGCCGGGCGTCATCGACGGCGGCAAGAGCGCGGACCACCGGTTCGACCGGGAGGAACAGCTCACCCGCCGGCTCGCCGGGCAGGACGTCGACCTGATCGTCTGGGGCGAGAGCAGCGTCGGCTTCGACCTCGGGGACCGGCCCGACCTCGCCCGGCGGCTCGCGGCGCTGTCCCGCGCGACGGACGCCGGCATCCTGGTCAACGTGGACGCCCGGCGTTCCGACATGCCCGGCATCTACAAGAGCTCCATCCTGGTCGGCCCGGACGGCCTGACCGGCGAGCGCTACGACAAGATGCGGCTCGTCCCCTTCGGCGAGTACATCCCGGCCCGCTCCCTGCTCGGCTGGGCCACCTCCGTCGGCAAGGCGGCGGGCGAGGACCGCAGGCGGGGCACCCAGCCGGTCGTGATGAACGTGGGGGACGGGCTGCGCGTCGGCCCGATGGTGTGCTTCGAGACCGCCTTCCCCGACATGACCCGCCACCTCACCCGGGAAGGCGCCGACGTGCTGGTCGGCCAGTCGTCGACGTCCACCTTCCAGCAGAGCTGGGCGCCCGAGCAGCACGCCTCACTGGCCGCGCTGCGTGCCGCGGAGACCGGCCGTCCGATGGTCCACGCGACGCTGACGGGTGTCTCGGCCGTCTACGGCCCGAGCGGACAGCGGGTCGGATCATGGCTGGGGACGGACGCGTCCGCCGCGCAGGTCTACGAGGTCCCCCTCGCCCACGGCACGACGCCGTACGTCCGGCTCGGCGACTGGACGGTGCACGGGTCGCTGCTGATCCTCGCCGCCTGGGCCGCCGGCGAGGGCGTACGGACCCTGCGGCTCAGGCGGTCCGCTCCTGAACCGCGCGTACGACCCGCTCGCACAGTTCATGGGTCTCCAGCGCGTCCCGGGCGCTGAGCACCTTCCCCGCACGGACCGCGTCCAGGAACGTCAGCACCGCCTGCTCGATCCCGCGCTGCCGGGCCACCGGCACCCAGTCCCCGCGCCGCCGCACGGTCGGCTGCCCCTTGTGGTCGACCACCTCGGCGAGGTTGATCACCTGCCGCTTGGTGTCCTGTCCGGACACCTCGAGGATCTCCTCGGCCGAACCGCTGAGACGGTTCATCACACCCAGCGCCGTGAAGCCGTCCCCTGCGAGCTGGAGCACCAGGTGGTGCAGCAGACCGTCCCGGACGCGGGCGCGCACGGTCACGTCGTCGACCGCGCCGGGCGCCAGGAACCGCAGGGTGTCGACGACGTGGATGAAGTCGTCGAGGATCATCGTGCGCGGCTCCTCCGGCAGCCCGATGCGGTTCTTCTGCATCAGGATCAGCTCGCGCGGATGGTCGGCGCACTGCGTGTAGCCGGGGGCGTAGCGCCGGTTGAACCCGATGGCGAGGCTCACGTCCCGCTGCTCGGCGAGCGCCACCAGCCCTGTCTCTTATACACATCTC
>KL569273.1:38988-39335 GCA_000715635.1 Streptomyces violaceus
GGCTTGTCGACGTACGTCGCTACGCCCGCCTCGAGCAGCCGGGTCACGATCTCCGGGTGCACGAGCGTGGGCGCGTGCACGAAGGCGGCGTCGAGGCCTTGGTCCAGGAGGGAGTCGAGGGTGGTGTGCCGCCGCTCCCGCGGGACGTGGAGGCCGTCGGCGACCCGGTCGAGCGTGGCGGGCGTACGGGTCTGCAGGTGCAGTTCGACCCCGGGCTGGAAGGCGAGGACCGGGAGGTAGGCCTTCTGCGCGATGTCGCCGAGTCCGATGCAGCCGACCTTCACGGGGTGTTCTCCTCTAGCGGTTGCCTGCCGGGGTCTGCTCGGAAGCATACGGCTGGTGCGGAG
>KL569273.1:39518-40204 GCA_000715635.1 Streptomyces violaceus
CCGTGTCGCGTACGGCGATCCCGGCACGGCTGGTCATGAGGTTGAGACGGGCGACCTGCACGGCCTTCCGTGCGACGGCGGTCGTACGGGGTAGCCGGGCGGCGGTGTAGGCGGGGAGGTCGTCGCAGTGGTGGGCGAGGACGACCGCGTCCTCGATGGCTTGATTGCCGCCCTGGCCGAGGGTCGGGGGCATGGCGTGCGCGGCGTCGCCGACGAGGGCGACCCGGCCGCGGTGGAAGGCGGGCAGGGGCTCGGCGATGTGGTGGACGTCGTGGCGCAGGACGTCGTCGGGGCGCGCGGCGGCGAGCACGGCGGGTATCGGGTCGTGCCAGTCGCCGAAGCGGCGCAGCAGCTCGGCCTTCTCGTCGTCGGGCGCGTGTCCGCCGGCGGGTGTCATGGCGGCGGCGTAGGCGTAGACGCGGCCGTCCTTGAGCGGGTGTGTGCCCCAGATGCGGCCCCTCCCCCAGGTCTCGTGCGAGGGGAACTCGGCGCCGGGGACGGGGATCACGACCCGCCAGGTGGTGAACCCCGAGTACACCGTCCCCGGGTGGCCGGGGAAGAGCCCGCGGCGGACGGCGGACCGGACTCCGTCGGCGCCCACCACCAGGTCGGCCTCCAGCTCACCGTCCGCGGTGGTGACCCGGGCGGGCCGGTCGGTGCCGCCGCTGTCGGCGAGGGTCGCGGCG
>KL569273.1:40414-42682 GCA_000715635.1 Streptomyces violaceus
GTCGGCGAGGGTCGCGGCGGCGTCCGTGCGGACGGCGCCCGGCGGGAGCTGTGCGGCCAGGCGCTCGACGAGGGTGGCACGGTGCAGCAGCACGAGCGGGCCGCCGAAGCGCTCGGCGGCGGCGTCGGCCGAGGAGCGCGAGAGCCACCGCCCGGACGGTGTGCGCAGCCCGCCGTCCCCCGCCCAGGCGGCGAGGCCGCGGATCTCGTCACCGAGACCGATGACGTCCAGCGCGCGCAGGGAGTTGGGAGCGAGGGAGATGGCGGCGCCGACCGGCTCCAGCGAGCGGGCGCGCTCCAGCACGGTGACACGCCAGCCGCGCCGGTGCAGGGCGGCCGCCGCGGTCAGGCCTCCGATACCGCCGCCGATCACGACGGCCCGCCTCGACTGTGCCATGGCTCCTCCTCGAAACCGCGTCGACTACAGCTGTAGTCCGCCATTGACGTTACTACAGCTGTAGTGAGACCGGTAGCGTGAGCCCCATGTCCGTACGCACCACCGGTCCGTCCCGCGCCGACCTCGTCGCCGACACCGCCCTCGCCCTGCTCGCCGAGCGCGGGATGCGGGGCCTCACGCACCGGGCGGTCGACGAGGCTGCCGGACTCCCCCAGGGCTCCACGTCGAACCTCGCGCGGACCCGGCAGGCCCTGCTGGAACTGGCGGTGCGGCGCCTGGCCGACCGCGAGGCCCGGGTGCTGGCCCTGCACGAGATGCCGGACCCCCGGTCCGGGACCGACTCCCTCGCGAACGCCCTGGCCCTGGCGACCCACCGCGCCCTGACGAACAACCGCGCCCTCACGCTCGCCCGCTACGAACTGGCCCTGGAAGCGACCCGCCGCCCCGAGCTGCGGGCCTCCTTCGACGCGACGGGCGCCCGCTTCCGGGACCAGCTCACCGCCCTGGTCACGGGGATGGGCTCGGCGGACCCGGCCCGGCACACGCTGTCGCTGATCGCCTGGGCGGACGGGCTGATGTTCAGCTGCGTGGCGGGGTCTTTCGGTCCCGAGACGCCGAGCCTGGAGGAGGTGCGGGCCGGGCTGCGAGAGCTGCTGGCGGGGATGCTCGGCGACTGAAAACCCCTGGGCGGGCCGGGCGAGTTGGGCAAGGATGCGGGCATGACCATCGAGCGCACCGAACCCGCCACCGACGCCGCCGAACGCGCCATGCTGGAAGGCTGGCTCGACTACCACCGGCAGACCCTCGCCTGGAAGTGCGAGGGCCTCACCGACGCGCAGCTGCGTACCGCCTCCGTGGAGCCCTCTCCGCTGTCCCTGATGGGGCTGGTGCGGCACATGGCGGACGTGGAGAGGAACTGGTTCCGCAGGGTGCTGGTGAACGAGGACGCCGGTTTTCTCTACTGGAGCGACACCGAGGACGAACCGGACCGCGACTTCCATCTCACCGAGGCGGACACCTGGGAGGAGTCGCACGCATCCTGGCAGGCCGAGATCGCACACGCCCGGAACAACGCCGCCCGCTTCGCCCTGGACGACCTCTCCGAGGGCAAACACCGCCGCACCGGCGAGCGGTTCAACGTGCGGTGGCTCTACACCCACATGATCGAGGAGTACGCGCGGCACAACGGCCACGCCGACCTGATCCGTGAGCGCCTCGACGGCTCGACCGGCGAGTGACGTCACCCACGACCCACCGGCGACCTCCGTACGGGGCGGGACATCACCCGTGCGGGGCATCCTCCGCCTGTCCGCTGTCCCACCAGGGGCCGGACGCACCAGAGTTGCGCGGGTGCATCGAACGACGACCACAGCGACGCTCCTGGTGACCTGGCGGTCTCGGCCCTTTCCGGCTGTGTGACGGTCCAGGATCCCCCCGTTCCCGCGCCGGCGGCCCCGTCCCGGCCGTCGGCGCCCCGGCCGCAGGAGCAGGCGGAGACACAGGTCGTGCAGGCACCGGCCCGGGAGGCCCTGGAACTCATCGAAGGGTCCCGCCGCCCGGAGCCGGCCGCCTCCGCGTCCCGGCCGGCCACGCCCCCGGCGGCCTCGCCGCAGCAGGAGCAGCGGCCGTCCGGCACCCGCGACGCCCGCCCGCACCCCGCCCGCCCGGAACGCCCCGAGCCGGCCCCGCGCAGCCCCCGGCGATCGCACGTCGGCGTCTCCGGCGACGTCCCGGAGTCGGTACGGCAGGACATCCAGCAGCAGGTCCCGGGGAACAAGGACGTGTGCGCTCTGGGCAGGCGCTACGGCGGATGGCGGGCGGACAGCCCCGAGGCGACGATCTGCCGTGACACGTACCGGCGTTGACCGGCTG
>KL569273.1:42882-44415 GCA_000715635.1 Streptomyces violaceus
GCGTTGACCGGCTGTCTCAGGGCCGCTGCCTCGGCGGCGTCCACGTTCCTCCGCCGCCTTCTCCCAGCCGGGACTCCAGCCGTCCGATGGCGGCCCACACGCCGTCGCCGTAACTGTCGTCGGCGAGCGCGGCGGCAGTTCCCCTGGCCCGTCGCAGATGCGTGCGGGCCGCGTCGCACTGGCCGAGCTTGAGGTAGTCGTCGGCCAGATTGAGGTGGAGGGAGGGGTAGAACGCGCGCACCGCGAGCACGCCTTCGGGCGAGGCGGGCCGCCCGTCCTCGGAGATCTCCTCCGCCGCCGTCAACGCACGCAGGTCCCAGGCCAGTTCGTCCCCGGGATCGTCCTGCGTGTCGGCCAGGTAGTGCGCGAGGGTGCAGCGGTGCAGCGGGTCACCGTGCTCCCCGATCTCCGCCCACAGGTCCAGGAACCGGTGCCGGGCCTCCTCCCGGTCCCCGGCGTGGTGCAGCATGACGACCTGCCCGATCCGCGTCAGCACGGTATCCGGCGCCGTCTGCTCCTGTCGCTCCATCGCCACGCCCTCCGCGCACTCGCCGGCTGATCTTCCGACGCTAGCCGGAGACGGCGGCGATCCGGCTCAGGCCGGTCCGTACGCTCGGGCGCCTTCCGGGAGGAAGACCCCGCCGGCGGCCGGCCGTCCTCAGCCCAGGTTCGGAATCGTCCAGTCGATCGGCTCGTGCCCCTGCGCCGCCACCGCCGCGTCGATCTGCGTGAACGGACGCGAGCCGAAGAACTTCTTCGCCGACAACGGCGACGGATGCGCACCCTTGACCACCACATGCCGCGAGGCGTCGATCAGCGGGAGCTTCTTCTGCGCGTAGTTCCCCCAGAGCACGAACACCGCCGGGTCTGGCCGCCCGGCCACCGCGCGGATCACGGCGTCCGTGAACCTCTCCCAGCCCCGGCCCTTGTGCGAGTTGGCCTCGCCGCCCCGGACCGTGAGCACCGCGTTGAGCAGCAGGACGCCCTGTTCGGCCCACGGCATCAGATAGCCGTTGTCCGGGATCGGCGCGCCCAGCTCCTCGTGCATCTCCTTGTAGATGTTCCGCAGGGACGGCGGGACCCGCACACCGGGCCGGACCGAGAAGCACAGCCCGTGCCCCTGGCCCTCGCCGTGGTACGGGTCCTGACCGAGGATCAGGACCTTGACCTTCTCGTACGGCGTGGCGTCCAGCGCGGCGAAGACCTCCTCGCGCGGCGGATGCACGGGACCCTTCGCCCGCTCCTCCTCGACGAACTCCGTCAGCTCCTTGAAATAGGGCTGCTGCAGTTCGTCGCCCAGAACCCCGCGCCAGGACTCGGGCAGCATGGCGGTGTCGGTCACGTCAACGTCCTCACGATGTGCGGTCACTTCCAGGCCTCAGAACCTACAGGCGACCACTGACAACGTGCCCGGGAAAGCCCGGTGCCGACCCGCCTACCAGGCGGTCTTGCGGTGCAGCTCCCACATCATCATGATCGTCGACGGGTCCAGGGCCCGCTCCGCGCCCGAGACGTCCCGGCTGGCGGCCCCGC
>KL569273.1:44628-45724 GCA_000715635.1 Streptomyces violaceus
CGTACTGCCTGCCCTGCCACAGCGGCAGCAGCCGCGCGTCGTCCACCAGGATCCGCTGGGCCTCCTCGAACTCCTTCTCCACGTTCGCGCGGTCGCTCTCCCTGCGCGACCTGGGCAGCAGGTCGCCGGTGATCTCGGGGGCCGGGTAGGGCGTACCGAGGGCGTTCTGCTCGCCGACGAACGGCGCGATGAAGTTCTCGGCGTCCGGGAAGTCGGGGAACCAGCCACGCCCGAACACCGGGTACTCGCCCTTCTGGTAGCCCTCGACGTACGTCTTCCAGGGGCGACTCTTCAGGCTGATCGTGAAGAGGCCGGAGTCCTCGAGCTGGCGCTTCAGCTCCTTGAACTCCGCGGCGGTCTCGGAGCCGTAGCGGTCGCTCGTGTACCAGAAGGTGAGCGGGACCCGCTGGTTGATGCCCGCGTCGCTGAGGATCGCGCGGGCCTTGTCGACGTCGGGGTCGCCGTAGTCGTCGAAGAAGCCCGTGGTGTGGCCCGTGAGGCCCTTGGGGACCATGGAGTACAGCGGGTCGACGGTGTCCTTGTAGACCTTGTGGGTGATCGCCGCCCGGTCGATGACCTGCGCGATGGCCTGGCGCACGGGCTTGCGCTTGGCCCAGGAGTCCTTCGGGTTGAACACCAGGTAGTTGATGTCCGTGCCCGTGCCGTCGACGAGCTGGATCTCCTCCTCCTTGGAGCTCTTGCTCTGGAGGTCGACGACGTCGCCGGCGGCCAGACCGCGGTAGGTCACGTCGATCTGCTCGTCGCGCAGGGCCTTGACCATGGCGCCGGAGTCCTGGAAGTAGCGGATGGTCACCGCGTCGTTCCGGCGCTCCGCGTAGCCCTTGTAGCCGTCGTTGCGGACGAGGACGGCCTCCTTGCCCTCCTCGTACGAGTCGAGCGTGTAGGGCCCGGACCCGACGACGTCGCCGTCCTTGCGCAGGGAGTTCTCCGGGTAGGCCTGCGGGGAGACGATCGACATGGCGGGGGTGGCGAGCACGAACGGGAAGGTGGCGTCGGGCTTGTTGAGGTGGAAGATCACCTCACGCTCGCTCGGCGCCTGGACCCGCTCGAGGCTGCCCAGCAGACCGGCGGGGGC
>KL569273.1:45961-46512 GCA_000715635.1 Streptomyces violaceus
GCCGTTGACGTTGATCTTGCGGATCCGGTCGAAGGAGTACTTGACCGCCCGGGCGTCGAGCGCGTCGCCGTTGGAGAACTTCAGGCCCTCGCGCAGCTCGCAGCGGTACACCTGGTTCGAGGAGTCGCTGAAGCCGCACTGCTCGGCGGCGTCCGGCTGGGGATCGCTCGCGCCCGTCGGATAGCTCAGCAGCGTCTGGTAGACGTTGCGGAACAGCTCCCAGGAGCTGTCCCACGACGCTGCGGGATCGAGCGTGCTGGGCGCACTGGTGGTGCCCACGACGATCGGCCCTTCGTCCTCCGGGGTGTCGGACGACAACACGCCACATCCGGCGAGAAGGGATGATATGGACGCGATGGCCGCCACCTGCCGCAGGCATCGGTTCCGGTTGAACACGCGCACGCTCCTCGATCTGCCATACCAAGGGTCGGCAGACCATACCGCAGTGCCCGGCCCGTCGCCCTCCCCGGTGCATGACTCCTTGATCGACAAACCTTTGACGACGTTGTCATCGCCCTTTGCGAGGGCTTTACGTCGGCACGGGCGCCGCT
>KL569273.1:46741-47463 GCA_000715635.1 Streptomyces violaceus
GTGCCGAGCCGCGTACGTCAGCCCGTGCCGGCGTTGAGGAAGATGCCGCCGTCCACGACGAGCGTCTGACCGGTGACCCAGTCGGACTGCCCGGAGGTGAGGAACGCGGCCGCGCCGCCGATGTCGGAGGGCACGCCGAGCCGGCCGAGCGGGTAGGCCGCGGCGGCCTCCTCCTCCCGGCCCTCGTACAGGGCCTTGGCGAACTTGGTCTTCACGACGGCCGGGGCGATCGCGTTGACCCGCACCTTGGGCGCGTACTCGTGCGCGAGCTGCACCGTCAGGTTGATCATCGCCGCCTTGCTGATGCCGTACGCGCCGATGAACGGCGAGGGCGAGAGGCCGGCGACCGAGGCGATGTTGACGATGGCGCCGCCGTTGTCCTTCTGCCAGGCGTGCCAGGTCTTCTGGGCGAAGCCGAGCGCGGAGACCACGTTGGTCTCGAAGACCTTGCGCGCGACATCCAGGTCGAGATCGGCGATCGGCCCGAACACCGGGTTGGTGCCGGCGTTGTTGACCAGGAAGTCGACGCGGCCGAAGGCCTCCATCGTGCGCTCGACGGTGACGGCCTGGTGGGCCTCGTCGTGCGCCTTGCCCGCGACGTAGATCGCGCGGTCGGCGCCGAGCTGTTCGACGGCCTCCTTGAGGGAGTCCTCGTTGCGGCCGGTGAGGCACACACGGTCGCCGCGCGCGACGAGCGCCTCGGCCACGCCGTAGCCGATGCC
>KL569273.1:47664-51565 GCA_000715635.1 Streptomyces violaceus
GATGCCGCGGCTGCCGCCCGTGACGAGGGCGACCTTGCCGGAGAGTTCCACGGAAGTCATGTCTGTCGTCCTCTAGTCGAGCGGTCCGCCGGCCACGTACAGCACCTGGCCGGAGACGAATCCGGCCGCCTCGCCGGTGAAGAAGGCGATGGCGTTGGCGATGTCGTCCGGCTCACCGACCCGGGCCACCGGGATCTGGGTGGCGGCGGCGGCCTTGAAGTCCTCGAAGCCCATGCCGACGCGGTCGGCGGTGGCCTTGGTCATCTCGGTGGCGATGAAGCCGGGGGCCACGGCGTTGGCGGTCACGCCGAACTTGCCGAGCTCCTTGGCGAGGGTCTTGGTGAAGCCCTGCAGGCCCGCCTTGGCCGCGGAGTAGTTCACCTGGCCGCGGTTGCCCAGCGCCGAGGACGACGAGAGGTTGACGATCCGCCCGAACCCCGCGTCCACCATGTGCTTCTGACAGGCCTTGGACATCAGGAAGGCGCCGCGCAGGTGCACGTTCATGACGGTGTCCCAGTCGGAGACGCTCATCTTGAACAGCAGGTTGTCGCGCAGCACGCCCGCGTTGTTGACCAGGATCGTCGGCGCTCCGAGCTCCTCGGCGACGCGGGCGATCGCGGCCTCGACCTGGGCCTCGTCGGAGACGTCGGCGCCGACCGCGATGGCCTTGCCGCCGGCGGCGGTGATCTTCTCGACGGTGTCCTTGCAGGCGGCCTCGTCGAGGTCGATCACGGCGACCGCGCGGCCCTCGGCGGCCAGTCGTACGGCGGTGGCGGCACCGATACCGCGCGCGGCACCGGTGACTACGGCGACCCGCTGCTCAGTGGTGGACATGGCTGCTTCTCCTAAGGTGAGCGACCGCTTAGTACCTTCAGTGGGTGTGACGCTAGAAGCCCTGGCACGCGGTGTCAACGGCCAGGCGGGGCGTGTGATCCATCACCCGAGCCCACCCTGCCCGGCTGGGCGCCCCCGGACACCCGATCGGCCTACGGCCGCGCGCCGCCGCGCCCCTCGGACTCTAGCGTCGAAGCCCGAGCCACCCGTGGCCGAAGGGAGGCGCTCCATGCGCCGTCGCACCGGTGTCATAGGCACGCTGTTCGCGATCGCCGCGATCGTGCCATTGGCCGACCCCGCTCACGCCCGACAAGGACCTGGACTGCCGCAACTTCTCCTTCCAGGAGGACGCGCAGGCCGTCTTCGACGCGGATCCGAGTGATCCCAACAGACTCGACGAGGACCAGGGCCCGGACGACGGCATCGCGTGTGAGGTCTTGCCCCGCCGTGGTGTCATCTCCCCCACCACCTCCGCCAGCCCGTCCGCTCCCGTCACCACCACGCCCGCCACCGCCCCGTCCCGAGGCGTGCGAGGCGGACTAGGGGGCACGGTGGCCACAGGACCGAGCGACTGGGACCTCGGCATCGGTCTGACCTTTACGGCCGGCGCCGCGCTCACGGCCGGTTACCTGGTGAAACGCCGCCGGAGCTGACGGCCGGCCGGGTATGTGATCTATTACCTGACCAGCAGGTCCAGCAGCCGCTCCGTCTCCGCCGCCGGATCCGTGGTCAGCCCGGTGTGTACGGGCCCTGGCTGGACGATCGTCGAGCGGGGGGCGATGAGCCAGCGGAAGCGGCGGCCGGGGTCGTCGCTCGCGGCCTGGCCGGCCGCGGGGCCGCCCGCGCAGATGTTCTCCACGGCGCGCAGCGCGGCCTGGACGCCGGCCACGTCCGCCCGGGGGTCGAGTGCCAGCAGCCGTGCCTCGTCGAGGTGGATGCGCGCGCCGACGTAGGACTCGGCACGGCAGTAGACGAGGACCCCGGCGTTGATGCACTCGCCGCGCTCGACGCGCGGGACGACGCGCAGGACGGCGTACTCGTAGATCTGGCGGTCCCGTGTCCCGCCCCTGATGATGTGCCGGTCGCTCACTTGGTCCCCTGGACGCGGTCGTGGATGACGGCGGACCGCGCGAGCAACGGCCGCGCGTAGGCCTGCCTCAGGTCGTCCGGCGTGTCGAAGCCGGGCTCGTCGGCCAGCCAGGCTTCCGGGATCCGCGCGGTGACGTCGGCGAGCAGTTCCTCGGTGACCAGGGGCGCCAACTCGGCCGCGGCGGAGGCGACATCGGGCGCGAAGGGCGCGAGGGCGTGGTCGGAGGCGTCGTACGGGCGGGCCGCCGAGGCCTGCGCGCCGGGCCAGTTGTGGTGCCAGATCATGGTCGCGCCGTGGTCGACGAGCCACAACTCGCCCCGCCACAACAGCAGGTTGGGGTTGCGCCAGGACCGGTCTACGTTGTTGACCAGCGCGTCGAACCAGACGATCCGCCCGGCCTCCTCGGGGCTCACCCGGAAGGCGAGCGGGTCGAAGCCGAGCGCGCCGGAGAGGAAGTCCATGCCGAGGTTGGTGCCGCCGCTGGACCTGAGCAGGTTCTGCACCTCCTGGTCGGGCTCGCCGAGCCCCAGCTCCGGGTCGAGCTCGACCGTGACCAGGCGGGGCACCCGCAGCCCCAGCCGGCGGGCGAGCTCCCCGCAGACCACCTCGGCGACGAGTGTCTTGCGGCCCTGTCCCGCGCCGCTGAACTTCAGGACGTACATCCCGTGGTCGTCGGCCTCGACGAGCCCCGGCAGCGAACCGCCCTCACGCAGAGGCGTGATGTAGCGGGTCGCGGTGACCTCTTTCAGCATCTTCCCAGCTTCCGGCCTCCGGCATGAAGGGAGCATAGTAACCGAGAGTGACCGCGAATGGAGACCGTCCGACGAGGCCGTGCCGCAGCCGTGCTCCCCGGTGAACGGCGGGCACGGCTGCGGCGAGGGTCCTGCTCAGGTCATCAGCCGTGGATGAGGGGCGAGCCCTGCAGTTCCTGGGTGATGGGGCCCTTGTTGTCGCCCACGAGGTCGTAGACGACGGTGGCGTCCGACGACCAGTGCAGCTCACCGTCATAGGTCGTGGACGGTGCGACGCAGGTGTTCGACGGATCGTCCCGCAGCCACCTGACCTGCTCGTTGACCATCTGGGTCAGGTCGCACGTCTTGCTGGTCACGACGTGGTCCTCGGTGTTCTCCCCGAGGCGTTCCTCGATCCGCGTCGTGATCTTGAAACTGGTGAACTTCACGTGGTCGTCCAGGACCTGCCAGTAGACCACCGACTTCCCGGTCATGTTCGAGGTCCACGCCCCGACGTTCTCCACCCAGAACGTCGTGCGCGGCTTCCCCTCCGGGAGGGCGACGGTGAACTCGGACTTGCCCGTTGCGGCGGCAGCCGGGCCGGCCAGCATCACGCCCACCGCGAGGGCGGACGTGACCAGGCCGACAGCGGTCATGGTCTTGCGCATCAGTGTTCTTTCTCCTTGGTAGAGGCGAGCTTCGTATGCCCGGACGGCTCAGCGGAGGACGGCTGCACTCTTCGCCCGGATCACCGCGTTGAGGGCCTGGATCTTGGCGAGCTTCGTTCCGTTCTCGCTGATCAGGCTGCGCTGTATCGCGGCTTCCGCGTCATGCCAGACGGACACCAGGCCGGTGCTGTTCTTGCACTGGGTGTCCGCCGTCGCGACCTGCTTCTCCTTGGTGCCGGCGACATCCCCGGTGAAGGAGGGGTCGTTGTTCGCGTCGATCGGTGACTTGTAGGTGAGGCTCTTGGCGGCCATGCACGCCGACCAGCGAGCGAACACGGCCGCGACCTTCGGGTCCTCCAGGGACTTCTCGTAGGACTGGCCGCCCAGCTCCTCCACGGTCGAGTCGTCGAGGTAGGTCTCGCCCTGCCCTCCGGTCAACTCGTCGAGAGCCTGCCCGTAGCAGCCCTCCTCCGGGACGGGCTCCGCGCCGCGGGTGGAGCGGGCCTTCGCGGGTTCACCGTCGGGCGAGACGCCGTCGAGCGCGGCTTCCTCTTCCGCGGTGAAGTGCGGCTCTTCAC
>KL569273.1:51789-55437 GCA_000715635.1 Streptomyces violaceus
CCCGAGCGTGCTGCCCGAAGTCGGGGCGATAGCCGAGGCGTTCGGCCTCTTGCTGGTTGTACGTGCCGTAGCGGAGGTCCTCGTGCGCTTCGATCTGCTCCGAGGCACCGGCTGACGGTGCGAAGCTGAAGGAAGTGAAGCCGACGTCCTGCATGCACGCGGTGGTCAGCTTCCACAGCGCCTGCTGGCTTCTCTCGTAGTCCTCCGGGCTCAGCTGATAGGCCTCGAAAGGGAGGCTCATTTCCGCTACGACACGGGTGGGAGCGCCCTGGACGCGTTCGCCGGCCGCCTTGCCCGACGGCTTCGACGAGACACTCGCGGCGCCGGCACGATCCGCGGAAGGGCCGGAGTCCTGGCTTGTGCAAGCGGACAGTGCGAGCGCTCCCACGGTGAGGGTGGCGGCGATCGGAGCAATCCTGAGGAGACGCATGGGGGATCCTTCCCGGGTCAGTGTCCGCCGCCGCCCTCGTGGCGGGGGTACCAGTTCGTCGAGGAGTTCTTGTTCTTCAGCGACGACGTGAGGTTCTTGCGGGCCTGCGGCTTGAGGGAGTTGTAAGGGCCCTTCCACCAGCGGTCACGGTGGACGCAGAACGCGGTGTTGCGGGTACGGGAGTCCCAGGAGGCGGTGTTGTCCTCCACCTTCTGGCGTGAGCCCGGGCCGCTGTTCGGGGAGAAGATCTGGTGGTCGAGGTTCGCGCCGCCGTTGAAGATCGTGGCGATGGCGCCCTGCTGATTGGAGTTGTAGTAGAAGCACGCCATCCGGTCGTAGCAGCGCTTCGTGGGGGCGGCCGACGCTGTCGGGACAGCGGCCAGGAGCGTGGTGCCGGTTGCGGCGGCCAGAAGAACAGCGGATAGCCGACGTCGTATCACTTCATTCCTCTCGATCTGTCGATTGCTGAACTCATGCGGGAGAAGGCCTCGGTACGTGGGCCAGGCAGGGGGCTGGTGACCGAGTCGGCTGGACCCGGCGCGTCCGGGACGGAAGGCAGCGGTGGTCGAGCGGATCGGCGTGCCGATGCGGGCGCGGCTCTCCTGCGGCGCGACGGGCCGGCCCGCAGGGTGATCCACCGCACGGCTCGCGTCGTCGGGAGACCGTGTGTAGGGGAGCAGCACGAGGGATGCGGAGGCGTGCCGGCCGAACGAACCGGGGCCCGGCACCCCAGAGGCCCGATGCCGGCCGACCGGTGTAAGGCCTGTGGACAAGGAGGCCGGCGCGAGTCGGTACCGGGGTCCCCTATCGGCTGCCGTCCGAGGGCGACATGCCGCTCATCAGCAGTGGCCGGCCAAGATGCTCTTGACCTCGGCGATCACTCTCGGCGCAGGCGCCATCGGCTTCGTCACGGAATCCCCCTTTTCCAAGTCGGGGGACACGGCGACACGTGGTGCTGCACGCGAACGCCTCCCCCGAGCGCTTGATCACTGTAGTCACAGGGGAACCATCAGTAACAAGACTCTGATCTGAGCATGGCAACAATCAGCCGTCCGCGCCCACGGATGCGGAGCAACAGCACCCCCTCGCACGGCCCGCTCGGCCTGTGGAGTTTCTGTGAAGCGGAACAGTGGGGCGCAGAACGCGCAAGAGGAGGTTGGCCGATTCCACCAGGCGTCTAGCCTGCGACGGGTTTCGGCATTGCCTGAACAGCCGGTTCCCAAGCGCCGTACCTTCCGGCAGATCACGAACCTTCGGAAGGAACGTCAGCATGACCAGCGAATCAGTTCAGCCGATGTCCGGGCCGAGCCGCCGCGCCGTCGTGACGGCGGCCGGCGCGGCGGGGCTCGCCGTCGCACTGACGGCGTGCGGCTCGGACGACAAGGCGTCCGGCTCGTCCACCGAACAGGGCGCCGGCGGCAGCGGTTCATCGCCCGAGGCGGGGGCCGGCGGTGCGGCGCTCGCGAAGACCGCCGACATTCCCGTGGGCAGCGGCAAGATCTTCAAGGACGAGAAGGTCGTGGTCTCACAACCGACCGCGGGCGAGTACAAGGCGTTCTCGACGGTCTGCACCCACCGGGACTGTCCGATGGTGGACCTCAAGGACGACATCATCTCCTGCACGTGCCACGGCAGCCAGTTCTCCATCCTCGACGGCAGCGTGAAGAAGGAGCCCGCGGTCGAGCCCCTGGAGGCGAAGCAGATCACCGTGAACGGCGACTCCATCACGCTCGCCTGACCTCACGCGCACGCTTCAGACACGCCAGCACCTCGTCCGTGGTCGCGACCGTGGCGACCAACGCGAGGGTGTGGCGGATCATCGCGGGGGTGTAGTCGGACGGCACCCCCGCGATGGCGTCGGCCGGGACGACGGCGGTATAGCCGCGGTTCACGGCGTCGAACACGGCGTTGGGAACGGCCACGTTGGCCGATACTCCGGTGACGATCAGGGTGCGGCAGCCGAGGTTGCGCAGCAGCGGATCGACATCGGTGCCCTGGAGGGGCGACAGCCCGTGCAGGCGCCGTACGACGAGGTCCTCCTCGGCGACCTCGATCGGGGCGGCGACCCGCACCGCCGGCGTGCCGGACAGCTGCTGGACGGGCAGGCGGGCGGCGGCCCGGAAGAGGCGGGCGTTGCGGTTGGCGCCGCGACCGTCGGGGCGGCGCTCGGCGACGGCGTGGACGACCTGGACGCCCCCTTCGTGGGCGGCGGCCACCAGGCGGGCGATACGGGCGAGCACGCCGCCGGAGCGGGCCTCGGCGGCGAGTTCGGGCAGTGCGCTGTCCGCTCCGACGACACCCTCCTGGCACTCGACGGTGAGCAGCACGGTGGTCCGCGGATCGAGGAGTTCGCTGAGCTCTTCGTACGAGGTCACGGTTCCCCCTGGGCGCCGGCGGCGGGTCGGGCGAGCGTAGCCACCGTTGCTAACGGACGGAAGAGCACTCATTCTTTTCTGACGTGATGTCAGAGGATCTCCTCTGACACGACGTGAGAAGAAGAAAGAGGGGGAGCATGACCGTCACGCAGCAGCGCAGGGGCCGGAAGATCATGATGACGCCGGGCGAGCTGGACGATTTCCTCACCACACAGCGCACCTGCCGGGTCGCCACGGTCTCGGCCGACGGCGCTCCGCACGTGAGCACGCTGTGGTTCGCCTGGGACGGCGCCTCGATGTGGCTGTACTCGGTCGTACGCAGCAAGCGGTGGACCGACCTCAGGCGCGACCCTCGGGTGGCGATCGTGGTCGACACCGGCGAGGAGTACGACGAGCTGCGCGGCGCCGAGCTGTCGGGCGCCGTCGAGTTCGTGGGCGAGATCCCGCGCACCGGAGAGCTGCGCGCCGAACTCGACGTCCCGGAAACGCTGTTCGCCCGGAAGAACTTCGGCCTGGAGGAGATGCCGCACGACGGCCGGCACGCCTGGGTGCGTCTGACGCCGCAGAAGATCGTCTCCTGGGACTTCCGCAAGCTCGGGCCTGTCTGACGCATACCGTCGTCCGTCCGCAGGCCGGGCTCCGCGGCGTCTGGTCGCCGCCCGCAGGGCCTTGACCGCGGCCCGGATCGACGGGCGGCGGTCGGCGGTCGGCGTCCCAGCGTGCGTGCCCGACACCGCGTAGCAGGCGGGGATTCGCAGGCGGGCACGAGGAGCGCGGCAGCCCGCGCTCGGAGCGCTCAGGCGACGCTCTCCCCCGCCGCCCGCAGGGCCTTGACCGCGGCCC
>KL569273.1:55590-57118 GCA_000715635.1 Streptomyces violaceus
GGCCCGGATCGACGGGCGGCGGTCGGCGTCCGCACGCCAGACGACGTACACATGCCGCCGGACCCGCTGCCTGACCGGGACGGTCACGACGCCGTCGGGCACCGGGTGGCGGCCGAGAAGCGGGGCGATGCACACCCCGAGGCCCGCGGCGACCAGCCCGAGCTGTGTATGGGTCTCGGCGGCGCGATGGCCGACGATCGGCTCGATGCCCTTCGAGCGGAGCGTGAACATCAGCCACTCGTGGCAGAACTCGCCCTCGCCCCAGGTGATCCACTCGTCGTCGGCGAACTCGGCGAGGTCCACCTCGTCCCGCCCCGCGAGCCGGTGGTCCACCGGCATGGCCACGTCGGCGGGGTCGTCCAGGATGGGCGCCTTGACCAGGCCGTCGGGCAGCGCCATCGGCTTGTTGTACCAGTCGAGCACCACGGCGAGGTCGAGGTCGCCGCGCACGACGCCGGCGATGCCGCGCTCCGGTTCCAGCTCGCAGGAGCGCAGCCGGAGCGCGGGATGCCGCTCGCGCAGCGCGGACAGCGCGTGCGGGAACAGGCCGCGGGCGGCCGTCGGGAACGCCGACACTCTGAGCTCGCCGGCGACCTCCCCGCGCTGCGCCTCCAGGTCGGACCGGGCGAGTTCGACCTGGGACAGGATGCGCGCGGCATGCTCGGCCAGCAGCCGGCCCGCGTCGGTGAGCCGCACGCCCCGGCCGTTCTTGGCGAGGAGTTGCTGGCCGACCTCCCGCTCCAGCTTGGACATCTGCTGGGAGACGGCGGAGGTCGTGATGTGCAGGCCCGCGGCCGCGCCGCCGACCGAGCCGTGCCGCGCGAGGGCGTCGAGGGTGCGCAGGCGCTCCAGGTTCAACATATAAGCAATGCTACGCATTATCGGGTGCGAAATCTCGATTGTGCTACGCGGTTCCGCTCCAGCATCGTGGCTTCCATGACCACCGTCACCACCACGCCCGGCCGGCTCACCACGGCCTCGCCCGAACGGCCCCGGCGCCGCCCCGACTGGCGTCTCCGCTTCGCCGCGCTGTCCCTGATCTGGGGCTTCAGCTTCCTGCTCATCAAGGTGGGCACCCAGGGGTACGCGCCGTTCCAGGTCACGTTCGGCCGACTGGTGTTCGGCACGGCGGTGCTGGCCGTCGCGATGGCGGTGCGCCGCGAGCGGCTGCCGCGCGGGGCGCGCACCTGGGGGCATCTGACGGTCGCCGCGTTCCTGCTCAACGCCCTGCCGTTCTCGCTGTTCGCGTACGCCGAGCTGACCATCCCGTCCACCCTGGCGGGCATCTGCAACGCGACCTCGCCGCTGTGGGGCATGGCGCTGTCCCTGGTCGCCCTGTCGGAGGACCGCCCGACCCGGGTGCGGGTCGCGGGGCTCGGCCTGGGCTTCCTCGGGGTGCTCACGGTGCTGGGCGCCTGGCAGGGCTTCCACGGTCTGGACGGCACCGGCACGGCACTGGCCCTGCTGGCCTCCCTCAGCTACCCGATCGGCTGGATCTACGTCCGCCGCACCCTGGCCGGCACGAGCC
>KL569273.1:57248-58612 GCA_000715635.1 Streptomyces violaceus
GTCCATGACCGGCGCGCAGTTGCTGCTCGCGACGGTCCAGCTGGCCGTCGTCACCCCGCTGTTCACCACCCTGCCCAGCGGTGTGCCCGTCGTGCCGCTACTGGCGATCGCCGCCCTGGGCGCCCTGGGCACGGGCCTTGCCCTGCTCCTCCAGTACGGCCTGGTCGCCGAGGTCGGCCCGACGACCGCCCAGATGGTCACCTACTTCATCCCGGTCATCGCCACGGCCGCGGGCGTCGCACTCCTCGGCGAGTCGCTCACCTGGTCGACGCCGGTCGGCGCGGTGATCGTACTGACGGGTGCGGCCCTCACGCAGGTCCGGCCGAAGCCCAGGACACGGACACAGCCGGGGCCTCAGACGTAGCTCCACGCCGGGGCCGGGCCGAGTGCCGAGGCGATCGCGTCGGCCAGCACCTCGATCTCGCCCCCGTGTCCCTTCTCGCCCCCGTCCCCGCTCCCGTTCTCGGCGAGCGTCGAGACGGTGACCCGGATGCCGGGCGGTGCGCTCATCCGGAAGCGGGCCCCCGGAGCGACCGCCCAGCCGGCATGCTGCAGCCGGGCGACGGCTCCGGTCTCGTCCGGCACGGGCACCCACACATTCATTCCGCTGCGCCCGTGTGCCGCGACACCCCGGCGGCCGAGCGCTTCGATCAGCGCGTCCCGGCGCCGCCCGTACGCCGCCGCCACCTCGCGCGTGTCCACCGCCCCGTCGGCCCACAGCCGCACCAGGGCCCGCTGCATCAGCCGGCTCACCCAGCCCGGCCCGAGGCGCTGCCGGCCACGGACCCGGTCGACGGTGACGGCGTCGCCGGTGAGCAGGGCGAGGCGCAGATCGGGGCCGTAGGCCTTGGCGGCCGAGCGCACGAAGGCCCAGTGCCGGGTGACGCCGGCGAGGGAGTGGAGGGGGATGTCGACGATGCCGTGGCCGTGGTCGTCCTCGATCAGCAGGGTCTCCGGGTGTTCCCTGAGCACGGACCGCAGGGCACGCGCGCGCGTGGCGCTCACCGCGGCACCGGTCGGGTTCTGCGCCCGGTCCGTGACGATCAGGGCCCGGGCCCCGGCCTCCAACGCCCGGCGCACGTCCTCCGCGTACGGCCCGTCGTCGTCGACGCCGACGGGAACGGTCCTGAGCCCGAGCGCCGGCACAAGGTCGAGGGTGCGGCCCCAGCCGGGGTCCTCGACGGCGACGGTGTCGCCGGGCTTGAGATGGGCCGCCAGCACGCGTTCGACGCCGTCGAGTGCCCCGGAGACCACCGCGAGCGGCCCGTCCGGCACCCCGTCGGCGTCGAGGCCGGCCCGCGCGATCCGGGCCAGCTCCGGCTCCACGGGGTCCTCCCCATAGAGCACGGGCGCACGGTCGGCCT
>KL569273.1:58799-59310 GCA_000715635.1 Streptomyces violaceus
GGCGGTCTCGATGACCCCACGCTCACGCAGGGTCCGGTACGCGGCCGCGACCGTGTTGGGATTCACCCCCAACTGCTCCGCCAACACCCGCATGGGCGGCAGCAGTTGATCCGGCCGCAGCTCACCGGCACCCACCGCCCGCTCGACGCTCGCGGAAATGTCCGCCGCACGGCGTCCGCTGATCCGATACTCTTCTAGCACAAAGCTGATTATGCACTAGTGCAATGGAGAACGCCAATGCAGGGGACCGCACAGACGCAGTCGCAGCCCGCCACCGCCTACGCCCCGACCGACCGCACCGTCCCCACCCGCTCCCCCAACCGGGCCTCGTACGACAGGGAACTGGTGCACGCGATACTCGACGAGGCCTACGTCTGCCACCTCGGGTTCGTCCGCGACGGCGCGCCGGTCGTGCTGCCCACGCTGTTCGCCCGGGTCGGCGAGCGGCTCTACGTGCACGGCTCGACGGGCTCGCGCCCGCTGCGGGCGGCCGGCCAGGCCGACCCGGGCC
>KL569273.1:59540-60150 GCA_000715635.1 Streptomyces violaceus
GCCTGCCGGTCTGCCTGACCGTCACGCACGTCGACGGCCTGGTCCTGGCCCGCTCGGCCTTCCACCACTCGATCAACTACCGCTCCGTGATGGTGCACGGCGTCGCCCGCGACGTGACGGACCCCGAGGAGAAGCGGCTGGCCCTGGACGCGCTGGTCGACCAAGTCGTGCCGGGCCGCGCCGCCGACTCCCGCCCGGCCGACAAGAAGGAACTGGCCGCCACCGCCGTGCTCCGCCTGGACCTGGACGAGGTGTCCGCCAAGCTCCGCACGGGCGGAGTGAACGACGGACCGGAGGACCTCAGCCTCCCGCACTGGGCCGGTGTGGTCCCGGTCGGGAAGACCTACGGCACACCGATTCCCGACCCGGGCCTGGCTCCGGGCACAGAGCTGCCTGACTATCTGAAGGGCAACTGACCCTCAGGGGCGCGGGGCTGTGCTGATGCGCGGCTCCGCCGCGTGGGCGCGACCAGCCACAGCCCGCAGCCGCCGTCACACCAGCACTGCCCGCTCCTTGGGCGTCCGCACCTCCCCCACCGCAAGCCCCGCGACCGACCCGAGCATCAGCAGGGTTCCAGCCACCGTCGCCACCGTGAGGCGCTCCCCGAGCA
>KL569273.1:60430-62183 GCA_000715635.1 Streptomyces violaceus
GAGGCCGTAGGCGAGGGCCGTCGGCACAGCGGCGACGTACGCCAGCAGCACCAGGAGCCGCCCGGGCTCCTCGGTGTGCGGCAGCAGCCCTTCCGCCCAGGCGAACGGCAGCAGACACAGGCTCGTGACGGCGAAGGCCCCGACGGTCGTCCGGGACGCGTCGGCGCCGCCGTCACGTCCCCACCGGCGGGTGAGCAGCGTCATCGCGCTGTACCCGCCCGCGGACAGCAGCGCGAGCAGCACACCCCACGGGCGTACGGCCGTGTCCCCGCCGCCGAGGACGAGGACAGCGAGCCCCGCGAGGGCACCCGCGACGGCGACGGATCCGCCCCGGCCCAGGCGTTCGGCCAGGATCAGCCGGGCGCCGAGCGCGATGAGCACGGGCCCGGCGCCCAGGGTGACGACGGTGGCGACGGCGAGGCCGGTGGCGGAGACGGCCGCGAAGTAGGCGGTCTGGAAGACCGCGAGCCCGACCCCGGTGACGCCGGCCCGCAGCGCCCGGCGGCCGAGCGGCTCGCGCACGGCCGTCCCGGCCCGCGGCCGCACGAGGCGGACGGCGAGCAGCAGCACAAGGCCGGCCGCGCAGCGCCAGAAGGAGAGGGCGACGGGCCCCATGTCACTGGCCCGGTAGACCAGGGAGGCGGCGGCGCCCGCGGTGCCCCAGGCGACACCGGCGACGATCAGATAGAGGAGGCCTCGCCCGATGGGCAGGCCGGAGGCAGCGTTCGACACGTGTTCTCTCCGCAGACGCGCACGACGCGCCGCGCGGAACGAGCGGCGGCGGGTGCGCGGAAGTTCGGGAAGGACCCCGGATCAGCGGGGTCCGCGGACTTCTTCTGCGGGCAGCACCGTTCGGCCCGGCGGCGACATGCCGGGCGCGGTTTCCGGAGGGCCCGCCTCAGGCGGCCGGAGGCGGAAGAACGAGTGCGTCGGACGGCATGATCGGCACCTTATGCGGCCGTTCCGGGCGTGGACAACTCCCTTTCCGGGCCGCCACTGGCCACCGGCCGTTCGGAACCCTTCGCGGGCGTCGAGGACTGCGCGATGAACGCGCCCACCAGCACGATGACGCCACCGGCGATCTGCGGCGCCGAGAGGTGCTCGCCGAGCAGGACCCAGGCCAGGACGGTCGCGATGACCGCTTCGAGACAGGCCACGACACCGGCGACCTGCGGGGAGAGCCGGCGCACGGAGACCACGCCGGTGACGTACGCGACGACCGTGGCGACCAGGACGATCCAGGCCAGCAGGACGACGGCGGCGACGGGCGTGCCGTCCATGCGCGCGGTGCCCGTGAGCACGGACCAGTCCATGGTCCAGGGCCGGGCGACGACGGTCAGCACGGCCGCGCCGACGAGCAGGCCGTAGGCGATGACGCCGAGCGGGTCGGGCGCTTCGTCGCCGGCGTCGCTGCCCTGGTCGGAGAGGACGAAGTAGCCGACCTGGCAGCAGGCCGCGCCGAGCGCGAGCAGCAGCCCCAGGGCGTCGAAGCCGAGGCCCGACCACACCTCGACGACGCACGCGAGTCCTCCGACCGCGAGGACGACACCGACCGCGGCGGCACGTGTCACGGGCCGCCGCTGCACGAACCGCACCCAGCCGAGCACGAGGGCGGGCGCCAGGTACTCGATGAGCAGCGCCACCCCGACGGGGATACGGGAGAGCGCGGCGAAGTAAAAGGCCTGGACACCGGCGACGGCCAGCAGCCCGAACCCGGCGAGGAGTCCTGGGCGGCGGCGCAGCAGCGCGCGGT
>KL569273.1:62465-64765 GCA_000715635.1 Streptomyces violaceus
CCGAGCCCCATGCCCCTGCCGTGCCTGCTCGGACTGCTCTCAGAGGTACGCACCGGCACATGATGACAGGCCCTGACAGGAGCGTCACCCCCTATGGCACCTGTCTCACTGCCTGGACGGGACGAACGCTCCGGGCAGGACCGGTCAGTGCGTGGCTTCGTCGCCGCCGGCCCGCTCCCCGGGCCGGCCGGACCAGCCGTCGAGCCGGGCGAGCACCTCGTGCGGGTCGATCCCGGCGCGTCCGAGCACCTCGACCGCGCGCGCCTGCGAGTCGACGACGATCGCCGCGAGCAGGTCGATGCCGCGGGCCGGCAAGCCGCGGCGTGCGGCGCGTTCGCAGGCGTACTCCATCGATGCCGCGGCCAGCGGCGAGAAGCCCGCACTCTCCGTCACCACGGGTACGGCACCGGAGTCCTCGACGCCGCTCTGCCAGCGCAGGCCGTAGCCGATGCTGCGCTGGACGAGATAGCCCAGCAGTCGCGCGATCCGCGGTCCGTCACCGAAGACGGCACGCGCCTCGGGGTCGGACTCCAGCAGCGAGTGGAGCAGATGGGCCGTGTCGATCTGCCGGTCCCCGTCCCTGACCGCCCGGCGACGGGCACCACCGATCACCGACGCCAGCTCGTCACTGAGCCTGGCATCGTTCTCTGCGCGGTGGATGCCGTGCTCAGGGGCCGACTGCCGGGGGATACGGGGTTGCACATCCCCTACCCCATCAGTCCCGCGAGCCCGGGTCATCCTCGGCGGGGAGCATTTTCGCGTCCCACAGGAAGTGGACGTCGCCGGCCGGAATCTCCTCCTTACGGAGGACATCAGGCTGTTCTGCCCGCCGGCCCACCATGTCTGACCGTTCGTCAGTATTGAACATTGCGGCCGCCGAGGCTACGTTCCGCGACACCCGAGACGAAGAGGTGGTCGCATGGCCGAAGTCAGCGCGGAGGCACGCATCGGGGCGCCGGCCGAGAAGGTGTGGGCCAGGCTCACGGACTGGTCCGCATACGGCGAGTGGAACGCGACCCACACCAGCTTCCCGGCGGGCGGCCCCGAGAGCCTGGAAGTGGGCGCGACCTTCCAGGAGAACATGCGGCTGATGAACTTCCCGGCCGAGGTGGAGTGGACCGTCGAGGAACTCGAACCGGCCCGGGTGCTCGCCATCCGCGGCCAGGGCCCGATGGCCGTGACCGTGGCGACGCGCTACACCCTCACTCCCGAGGGCGAGGCGACGACGGTCCGCATCGACGGCGAGTTCACGGGTGCGGCCGTGTCGTTGATGGCGGGCAAGCTCAGGGACTCGGCCACGGCGGCCCTGAACGAGTCGCTGCGCAGGCTGGACGGGCTGACGACCTGACACCCCGCCATGAAGAAGCGCCCCCCGGATCACTCCAGGGGGCGCCTGCGCCACGAGGGGCCGGCCCTCAGTCCTCGTCGGCGAGGATCAGGTAGAGCTTCTTGCGGGCTTCGTTGATGACGCCGAGCGCCTTCTCCCGCTGCTCCTTGCTGCCGGTCTTCCAGACCTGACCGAAGGCCTCCATCAACCCGAAGCCGGCCTGGCGGATCTCGCCGAGGGCCTCCCAGTCGACCCCGCGGGAGGCCTCCTCCCAGGGCGCCTCGGGCCCCTCCTCCGCCGCCGTGCGGCCCGCCTCGGTGAGCGAGAACAGCTTCTTGCCGCCCTCGGACTCGCTGACGATGAGGCCCTCGTCCTCCAGCAACTGGAGGGTGGGGTACACCGAACCCGGGCTGGGCTTCCACGCCCCGCCGCTGCGCTCGGCGATCTCCTGGATCATCTCGTAGCCGTGCATGGGCCGGTCCTTCAGCAGGGCGAGGATCGAGGCCCGCACGTCACCGCGCCGCGCCCTTCCCCTCGGCCCGCCACGCCCTCGACCGCCCCAGGGGCCGGGACCGAAGCCCGGACCACCGGGCCCTCCCCAACCGGGACCACCAGGACCGCCGGGCCCGAAGGGACCGAAGGCCGCACGCAGCCCTTCGAAGCCGCCCCGGCCGTGACCGCGTCCGCCGTGGCCGTGTCCGTGCTCGTAACCGTGGGTACGCATCGCAACCACTCTCCATTCCATCGTTGATCTGTCGCGATGCCTCAACGATATATCGGTAGCGGTCGCAAGGCAAGGCCCTGCCGGACGAGCGGCTTCAGCGGGCGTCGCGAATCCCGAGAATGTAGGTGGCAGTCAGTGCGACCACGCGGTCTTCGTCCTGTGCCAGATCGGCGAGGGCACGGGACGCCGTGGGTCCCGGTATGTCCGCGAGCGCCTGGGTCAGCCGCCGACGCGCGGACGGTTCGGCGG
>KL569273.1:64949-67985 GCA_000715635.1 Streptomyces violaceus
ACCGTGGGCGAGGCGGTCGACGAGCCCGGCCGCGATCCGGTCCGCCGACGCGGGATCACTCGCCAGCGCGCCCAGCGCATCGGCCGCGTCGACGTCGTTCGCCTCCTCGACGACCATGTCGATGAGCGTCGGGACGGCTTCGGCCACTCCACGTGCCCCGAGCGCCAGCGCCGCGTACCTGCGGACCACGATGTCGGGATGCGCGAGAGCGTCCCGCAGCAGTGCGGTCGCCTCACCGTCCGGCATCTCGGCGAGGGACTGGACGGCACGTTTCCGGACCTCGGCCACGGGTGAGGCGAGGCCCTCGGCGAGCAGGGCCGATCCGCCCTCGCCTGACTGCGCCAAAGCCCATCGAAGGGCTCCGGCGACGTTCGGGTCCGTCTCGCTCAACGCTGCCTCGACCAGGGCTTCCACCGGCCGCGCAACCTCTTCGACCGAGGAGAGGGCCGCGCGTTGGCGCGTCCCGGCGCTCTTCGATCCCAACGCGTGGAGGAGTCCGACGATCTGGAGGACGTCCTCCCAGCCTGCGGGTTCCGCGGCACCGATCCGACGGAGTCGCGTGAGCAGCTCCGTCTCACTCGCAATGCGCTCTCGCGTCCGGTGGACGAGGTCGTCGACGAGCTCCGAGGGCCGGAAGCCGGGATCGTCCAGCGCGCGCCCGGCCTCACGCAGCGACAGCCCCAATGACCGCAGGCTCTCAATGTGGAAGATCCGCCGGATGTCCTCGCCGGAGTACGCGCGATAGCCGGCTTCGGTACGGCCCGTCGGCCTCACCAGGCCGAGCGACTCGTAGTGCCTGAGCATGCGGGCGCTGACCCCGGACCGTCGTGCCACCTCACCGATCAACACTGCGTGTCATCCCTCCTGGCCGGTCGTGCCGAGGACGACCACGCGCTTCGCCTCCTCGATCGCGGACTCGAATCCGGCATCCGGGTCGCGCCACAGCCGTTCCGTGGCGATCGCGTGCTGACGCACACGGGAGTCGGGGTCCGTCATCGCGGCGCGCAGGACCGGCGTGATCGGCTCTCCGAGCGCGATCAACGCCCGGCTGAGGCTCGACCGCGTCTCACGCTCGCCCCGTCCGAGCTGTGCCGCCAGCACTCCGGCCAGCCCGGGTTCTTCGCCTTCGGGCACGAGGACGACCGCTGCTCGCCAGGCGCTCCGCGCCACCTCGTCGTCGGGGTCGGTCAGCAGCGCCCGTGTGATCGCAGGCCACGCTCGCCGATCCCCGATCTTGGACAGCGTGTGCAACGCCTGGCTTCGTGCCTGTGTACGCTCCGCGCGGAGTTCATCGATGAGCCTGGGGACCGTCATGGACGATGGGTGGCGGGTGAGCGCCCAAGTGAGCATGTCGCGCACGTAGAACTCGGGCTCGATCGCGCACCGTTCGATGAGCTTGTCGACGAACCGGGGATCCGGGGTCGTGCCGGCCGCCAGCGCTGCCTGCAGCCGGACCGACGAGTCGCGGTTCTCCAGCCCCTGGAGAGCCGGCATCGGGTTCGTGTCCTCTTGCCGCATGGTCATCGGAACCACCTCCTCGGCCACAGTGAAGACCTTGTCACTGTGTCAAGGTCAAGCGGAGCGACTCCGAGAAAGCCGGTGCGGGCCGACCGGGCCGTGAATCGGGCCAGGACTCGTGAATTGGCCTTGGTCCACGGCCTCGACGGGCCTCTAGCGTCGAGGCATGCGGATTCGAATCGTCGATGCCTTCACCGACCGTCCCTTCACCGGCAACCCGGCCGGGGTCATGCTCCTGAACGACGCGGACGCCTTCCCGGACGACAGCCGGCTGCAGAACATCGCCCTGGAGGTCAACCACGCCGAGACGGCCTTCGCCCATCCCCTCCCCGAGGGCGGCGAGGCCGACTGGGCGCTGCGCTGGTTCACGCCGGCCGCCGAGGTCGCGATGTGCGGCCACGCGACCCTCGCCACCGCCCATGTCCTGCACACCACCGGCGCCCACGAGGGGCCGGTGCGGTTCGCCACCCGCAGTGGCGTCCTCGTCGCCACGCCCGCCGGCGACGGCTCCTTCACCATGGACTTCCCGACGGCTCCGCTCACCCGGGTCGACCCGCTCCGCGGCCTCGCCGAGGCTCTGGGAGCCGAGCCGCTGACGGTCCTCGACACCGGCCCGAACGTCGGCGATCTGCTCGTCGAGCTCGCCGACGAGAAGACGGTGCACGACCTCGGCCCCGATCTCAAGGCCCTCGCCGCCCACTCCGAGCGCGGCGTCATCGCCACGGCCCGCGCGGAAGACCCGGCCCGGGGCTACGACTTCGTCTCGCGCTGCTTCTTCCCGAACGTCGGCATCGACGAGGACCCGGTGACCGGCAGCGCCCACACCGCGCTCGCCCCGTTCTGGTCCGAGCGCCTGGGCCGCCCCGGTCTCACGGGCCTCCAGGCCTCACGCCGCTCCGGCCTCGTCCGCACGGAACTGCTCGGCGAGCGCACCCTGCTGACGGGCAGGGCGGTCACCGTCATCGAGGGCGAGCTCCTGGCCTGAGACGACGGGGCCGTGTGAAACGAGGGGCGTACGACACCGTCGTACGCCCCTCCCCCGTTCCTTCACGCTGTCGGGAGCCACCCGACCTTGCCGGCGAGCAGCGCGTACCCGACGAACGCCCCGGTGTCGAGCAGCGAGTGCGCCACCACGAGAGGCCCGACGCGGCCCCAGCGGCGGTACAGGTAGACGAAGACGACGCCCATGGCCAGGTTCCCGATGAATCCGCCGATGCCCTGGTAGAGGTGGTACGAGCCGCGCAGCACCGAACTGCCGGCCAGCGCGGCCATCGGAGTCCAGCCCAGTTGTCCGAGGCGGCGCAGCAGATAGCCGACGACGATCACTTCCTCCAGCACCGCGTTCTGGATCGCGGAGAGGATCAGCACCGGGTACTTCCACCAGACGCCGGGCAGTGCCTCCGGCACCACGGTGAGGTTGAAGCCGAGGCCGCGGGCCGCGAGGTAGAAGGCGATGCCGGTGCTGCCGATGACCGCCGCGATCGCTGCGCCGCGGCCGAGGTCGGGCCAGGGGCGGGG
>KL569273.1:68188-68671 GCA_000715635.1 Streptomyces violaceus
GCGGGTGCGGTCGAAGCCGATGGTGCGCAGACTCGCGCCCTCGCGCAGCAGGAAGTGCGCGACGAGCGCGACGGGCACGAGCGCCGTGGTGATCCCGAAGAGCTGCCAGGCGAGGTCGAGCCAGGGACGGCCGGGCGCGGCCGAGGCGTTCATCGTGGCCGCCTGGTCCTTCAGCCCGCCGGGCTTGGTGACCGAGCCGATGAAGCTGATCAGGGCGGAGACTCCGCTCGCCCCCAGCGAGAGCGCCAGCACGAGCAGGGTCTCGTTGCGGAGCATCCGCCGCGAGAGCCCCTGCTGGGGAAGGGAATCGTCGGCCACCGGCCTCGCCTCCGCCTGCACACCTGCCTCCACTTCACCGACCTGTCGGAAACGATCTGTCGGATCAGTATGAAGGCAGCAGGATGTCACCCCGGCGGCGCGTCAGCCCAGCGGCACCGGCTCCGGCAGGCCCACCGGCCAGGTGTGTACCGGATCCCCCTTGTG
>KL569273.1:68901-71222 GCA_000715635.1 Streptomyces violaceus
ATCCAGCGCCTTGTGGAAGGTCGCGGCCTGCCAGCTCGCCCCGTTCACCCGGCGCCGGCACCGTTCCTCGATCACGCCCAGGTACAGGTCGCGGTCGGCCGGCTCGACACCCCACGCGTCCAGCCCGGCCTCGGCGAGCGGCAGCAGTTCGTCCCGTACGAGGCTCACCGCGTCGACCTGCGTGGTGCCGCCGTACCGGCCGCGCCGGGGCCAGGTGAAACGGGCGTCGATGCCGTCCTTGCAGGCGGCGTCGAAGTTGGCGGCGGCCGCCTCGAACGGCAGCCGGGTCCACACCGGCCGGGGCTCCTCGGCGAGGGCGCGGACGACGCCGTAGAAGAACGCCGCGTTGGCGACGACGTCGGTGACGGTGGGACCGGCGGGCAGGACGCGGTTCTCCACGCGCAGGTGGGGGACGCCGTCGGCGATGCCGTAGACCGGGCGGTTCCAGCGGTAGATCGTGCCGTTGTGCAGGACGAGCTCGGCGAGCGTCGGGGTGCCTCCCCGGTCGAGCACCTCGAGCGGGTCCTCGTCGTCGCAGATCGGCAGCAGGGCCGGGTAGTAGCGGAGGTTCTCCTCGAAGAGGTCGTACGCCGAGGTGACCCAGCGCTCGCCGAACCAGGTGCGCGGCCGGACGCCCTGGGCCTGGAGTTCGGGCGGGCGGGTGTCGGTGGACTGCTGGAACAGCGGCGGCCGCGACTCGCGCCACAGCTCGCGGCCGAACAGGAAGGGCGAGTTGGCGCCGACCGCGATCTGGGCGGCGGCGACCGCCTGGGCCGCGTTCCACACATCGGCGAACCGGCCTGGGGTGACCTGGAGGTGCAGTTGCACGGAGGTGCAGGCGGCTTCCGGCGCGATGGACTTCGAGGTGCAGGTGAGGTGCTCCACGCCGGCGATGTCGAGGGTGAACTCCTCGCCCCGTGCGGCCACGATCTGGTCGTTGAGGAGGGTGTAGCGGTCGACGTCGGAGAGGTTCGACGACACCAGGTCGTCCCGGTCGAGGGTCGGCAGAATGCCGATCATCACGATTCCCGCGTCGACTTCCCCTGCTTTTCGGTCGGCATATGCCAGTGACGTACGGAGTTCCTCCCCGAGCCGGTCGAATACCCGGCCCCCCAGGCGATGTGGAGGAATGTTCACTTCCAGGTTGAACATGGCGAGTTCTGTTTGGAAGTCCCGACTCGCGATACGTTCCAGGACTTGCGCATTCAACATTTTCGGCATGCCGTCGGTGCCCGCGAGATTCAATTCGATCTCCAGCCCCATGAGGTTCTTCGGGCGATCGAACCGCTTCTCCGCCAGGAGCCGCTCCAAGCCCGTCAGACACCGACGGAGCTTGACGCGGTAGCGCTGGCGATCGGACAGGTCGAACCGCCCTGCCACGACCTTCTCCCCCATCGAAGCGTCCCTCCTCGGATGATGCGAGCCTGAGATCCGGCCGCCGGGGTCACGGTCAGGTGGAGGATGCCCAGCGAAAGCGATCGATAACGTCCCGGACGGGCCCGCCGACCGCTACGCTGGTCGCGTGTGACCAGTGGCACATTCACTCGGCATGTCGCACAGGACAGGTTTCGGTGTCCGCTCGGTGTCCGCGAACTCGTGAAAAACGCCGACGAGAATGGGCCGACCGGTTCGCGGACATTCGCCGAGGTCATCACCTCACACCCCCGCCTGGAATCGGGATAATTCTCGCGTATCGCCGACCGAATGTACCCTTGTTCTACTCACCGGAAACGGCTAGGCGAAACCCAGTCTGATCCCGTGTCGTATAAACTCCGCGAACAAGGCAGAAGCTTGGCGCCCACGGTCGATGGGTCCTGCCGTCGAGTCGGTGATCGGCGGACCCCACCCCCCTCTCGCTCATGAGACCCGGCCCTGCCTCTGCCGACCCTCGTGAGCAGACAGCGCCGTCCGCCCCCGCCCTCGTGCCACCGTGCCTTTGAATGAGAGGCGACCCACCATGCCGCTGCATGTCCCCCCGGCTCCCGCGCCCGCACTCCGTTCCGTCCTGACCGCGCTCTCCTCGCCGACCGCGGTCCGGGAGGCCCGAACTCCCTCCCTGCTCCGCGCCCAGGGACCCGCCGCAGCCGAGTTCCCGCTGCCCGTCCACGTTCTCGACCGGGTCACGGCCGAGGGGGTAACGGCCACCCGGCTGGCCGGGTGGCGCTTCCTGATCCGCTGCGGCGAGCGCGCCGTGGCCGCGGCGGAGACCATGCTGACCCCCGACGGCTGGGCCTTCTCCCACTTCTTCGAAGGCCCGTACATCACCTCCACCGAGCGCGCCCTGCGCCAGGCCGAGACGATGCCGCAGCCGTACCAGCCCC
>KL569273.1:71463-72233 GCA_000715635.1 Streptomyces violaceus
GCCTGTACATGCTGACGCTCTGGCTGCACGAGGACTGCACCGCGGACGGTGCCGCCGGCCACCCCGCCGCCACCGACCTGCTCGTCCCGCTGGCGCCCGCGCCTCCCGGCATCGCGGCACATCGCCCGCACCGCGTCGCCGAACTCCTCCCGGTGCTGACCCACCGGGCGACTCCCACGAGACTGCTCGGCTCACCCGCCTGAAACGCCACGCGTGAAGCTTTCCGCACCCCGTCGCCGAATTCCCGGCGACGGGGTGCGGGCTTTTTATCGCTCGTACGAGCACCTAATAGCTCGTACGAGCCGGAAAGCCCTCGACCCGATCTGACTAGCCCTATCCGGCCACTGCGAACCACCCGAAGTGACAGCCCAGTTGGGATGAACCGTCCGCGCGGGTGATGCGTCCTGAATCTGTGAGAAGCGGTGCCGCTAAATCCCTGCGGAATGACGCCCGTGGGGCAACACTGGGTTCCGACGACTTATCACGGGGGGCGGCCATGAACGACACTTCTAGCCGCGGAACAGACACGACGACCGACTCAGGCAACTCGGTCACCTCATCCATCACGACAGAGCGAAAGATCCCACCCATGTGCCAGCACCAGACACCATGCTCGTCAGCCGAATCCGCCGACCGGGAGTCCGCCCGTCTCGTGGCGCACCACCCGGAGCAGGGGTGGAGCCTGCTGTGCAACGGCGTGGTGCTCTTCGAGGACACCGGTGAGCTTCTGCCGGACGGCCGGGTCATCGCCCCGCACCTGTCTCTTATAC
>KL569273.1:72445-73471 GCA_000715635.1 Streptomyces violaceus
GGCCGGCAGCCAGGTGATGACGGCTGCCTGAGGGCCGCCGGGCGGGGTGACGTCCCGCCCGCAGATATGAGGGGCCGGCCGCGGGACACCCTGCGAACCGGCCCCGACGCATGTCCGGGGGTCGTCACTCCCCGTCACCCGCTGCGACTTCCCGTTCCTGGCTCGTACGCCTTCCCACGGATGACCGTTTTCCGGAAGACTCCTGGAAGTTTCGCGGTCACCCGTCGACGGAGGTGGGGCAAGTGGCAGCACGTGAGGCCGACGCCGAGGGCAAGGTCACGATCACGGAGATCGCCCGGCAGGCCGGCGTGTCCGTGCCGACCGTGTCCCGGGTCGTCAACGGCCGGTCCGACGTGTCGCCACAGAACCGGGCGCGGGTCGAGGAGTTGCTGCGCCGGCACGGCTACCGCAAGCGCCCCGCGGCCCCGGGCACCCGTGCGGCCCTGCTCGACCTGGTATTCAACGACCTCGACAGCCCCTGGGCCGTGGAGATCATCCGCGGGGTCGAGGAGGTCGCGCACGCGGCCGGGGTCGGCACGGTGGTGTCGGCCATCCACGGGTGTTCGGGGGACGCCCGCGAGTGGATGCGCAACCTCAGGGCCCGTGCCTCCGACGGTGTCATCCTCGTCACCTCGGCGCTGGAACCGATGCTCCACGAGGAGCTGCGGATCCTCGGCGTCCCGCTCGTCGTCGTCGACCCGGCGGGCTCCCCCGCCCTGGACGCGCCCACGATCGGCGCCGCGAACTGGTCGGGCGGCATGGCCGCCACCGAACATCTGCTGTCCCTCGGCCACCGCCGGATCGGCCTGATCGCCGGCCCGCCGCGCCTGCTGTGCTCCCGGGCCCGGCTGGACGGCTACCGAGCGGCCCTCGAAGGCGCCGGTGTCGCGATGGACACGTCCCTCGTCGTCCCCGGCGACTTCCGCCCCGAGTCCGGCTTCACCGCCTGCAACACCCTGCTCGAACTGCCCGAGCCGCCGACCGCCGTGTTCGCGGCCAGCGACCAGATGGCACTCGGCGCGATCG
>KL569273.1:73594-75021 GCA_000715635.1 Streptomyces violaceus
GATGTGTATAAGAGACAGGGACATGAGCGTCGTCGGTTTCGACGACCTTCCGGAAGTCCGCTGGTCGGCTCCCCCACTGACCACGATCCGCCAGCCCCTCGCCGACATGGGCAAACTGGCCGTCCGCACGGTCCTCCGCCTGGCCCGCGAAGAACAACCGGACTCCCCGCGGGTGGAACTGGGAACGGACCTGGTGATACGCGCCAGCACGATGCCCCCGGGGCAGGTCTGACCTGGAGCCGCCGGGCCGGAATCGCCGGGGGCGCCACGTCCCGACAGCCTGCCGCAGGCGGCCCCCGTCGGAGCGACCGCGACCAGGCGCCGCTGTACCCGACCGCTGATGTCGCCCGCCGCCCGGGCTTGCCCGAATGGCGCCCCGCCGAACCCCTACAGCAGGGCGCCCCCACCCCCGCTATCTCCCCCCGAGCGCCTCACGCAGCGCGAAGTACGCCGGCTTCGGCCTGAGCTGTTCGTCCCACGGCAGGGCCGCGCCCTCGCCCGGGAAGAACGGCGGGATCCAGGAGTACTTGTCGGTGTAGTCCCAGAGGGTGACTCCGACGCACCGGCGTACCGCCAGGCACGCCTCGGTCAGGTCCCGGTACCACTCCGCCTGCTGTGCCAGCTTCTCCTCGGTAGCGGGCAGTTGCATCCGTACGTCGACCTCGGTGAGCGCGGTGTCGAGGCCGAGCCGGGAGAAGCGGCGGAGGTTGTCCTCCAGCGTGGTGGGATAGCCGTACTGGAGGGCGAGGTGGGCTTGGAGGCCGATGCCGTGCAGCGGGACGCCCTTGGCCTTCAACTCCTTGGCCAGCTTGTAGTACGCGTCGCTCTTCGGGCCGATCCCCTCGATGTTGTAGTCGTTGAGGTACAGCTTCACGCGCGGATCGGCCTGATGCGCCCAGCGCAGCGCGTCGGCGATGTACCCGGGCCCGAGCGTCTTGTAGAAGACCGACTCCCGGTACGTACCGTCCTCGTTGAACGCCTCGTTGACGACGTCCCAGGCGAACACCTTGCCCCGGTAGTGCCGTACCTCCGCCTGGACATGCTTCTTCAGCACGGCCCTCAGCTCCGGCGCCGTCCACTCCCGCCCCGTGAGCCACTCGGGCAACTGGCTGTGCCAGACCAGGGTGTGGCCGCGCACCTTCTGACGGTTGGCACGGGCGAGGTTCACGATCTCGTCGCCCTGGGAGAAGTCGAACACGCCCTGCTGCGGCTCGGTCGCGTACCACTTCATGCCGTTGCCGGGCGTGATCTGGTCGAACTCGCTGCCGAGCAGGGCCTTGTACGGCGCGTCGACGAGTTCGGGATTGTCGGTCGCGCTGCCGAAGTAGCGGCCGTGCCGCTGGGCGAGGTCCGCGAGGGTGGGTTCCTTGCCGTACTCCTCGCCGGCCTGTGCCGCCGGGCCGGTGGCGATGCCTCCGGCCACCAGC
>KL569273.1:75249-79252 GCA_000715635.1 Streptomyces violaceus
TGTGTATAAGAGACAGAGTCTGAGCCGTATGGCGGTCCTGCGCATGGTGCGACTCCTCACGATCGGATCAGATCAGGTGGGTGGGTGAGCCGTACGTCCGCGGCGCGTGTCAGCCCTTCGTGGCGCCCGCGGTGAGGCCGCCGACGAGCTGGCGCTCGGCGACCGAGTAGAAGGCGAGTGCGGGGACCATGGCCAGCACCAGATAGGCGAAGACCTTGGCGTACTCCGCGGAGTACTGCCCCTGGAACTGCTGCACCCCGATCGGCAGCGTCCACCACTGCGCGTCGGTGAACACCAGCAGCGGCAGGAAGAAGTTGTTCCAGCTGGTGACGACGGCCAGCACCGAGACCGTGCCGAGCGCGGGCCGCGCCATGGGCAGCAGCACCCGCCAGAAGAAGCCGAACGAACTGCAGCCGTCGAGCGTCGCCGCTTCCTCCAGCTCACCGGGGATCTGCCGGAAGAAGCCCCGCAAGATGATGATGGTCATCGGCAGTCCGAAGGCCGCCTGCGGGAGGATCACGCCGAGGGGGTTGTCCAGCAGACCCAGGGAGCGCAGCAGCAGGAACAGCGGCAGGGCCGCCACCGCGAACGGGAACATCAGCCCCATCGTGAACAGCGTGAACAGCACTTCCCGGCCACGGAAGGCGAACCGCGCGAAGGAGAAGGCCGACAGGGCCGAGACCGCGACGACCAGGACGGTCGTGCCCACCGCGATCAGCGTGCTGTTGCCGATCAGCCGCCAGAAGTCCCCCGAGCCGAGGATCTGGGTGTAGTTGGAGGTCACCCACGACTCGGGCAGACCGACCGGGTTGCGAGACAGCTCGTCGGTGGACTTGAAGCCGGAGAGCGCGGCGTAGAGCAGGGGGACGGCCATGACCGCGCCGACGACGACCAGGACGAGGTGCAGAGGCCCACTCCCGCCCCTGCGGGACTTCCGACTGACCGTCACTTTCCGTCACCCCGCATGGTCGTGGTGGCCCCTTCCAGATCGCGCCGGAGCACGAAGCGCTGATAAACGAGGGCGAAGACGAGGCTGATGCCGAACATGACCACGCTGATCGCGCTGGCGTAGCCGACCTGGTAGCGCTTGAAGCCGTACTGGAACATGGTCACGGCCATGGTCTCCGAGTGGTGGTCCGGGCCGCCCGCGGTGGTCACCCACACCAGGTCGAAGAGCTGGATGGCCCCGATGACCGACAGGAAGACGCTGATGCGCAGGGTGGGCGCGAGCAGCGGCAGCGTCACGCTGCGGAAGCGCTGCCAGGGACCGGCCCCGTCGATGAGCGCCGCCTCGGTCAGCTCTTTGGGGACGGCCTGGAGTCCGGCGAGGTACAGCATCATGTGGAAGCCGAAGTACTTCCAGGTCATGACCAGGAACAGGGTCGCCATGACTGTGGACGGGTCGGCGAACCACTCCCCGCCGAGCCCCTCCAGCCCGATCCTGCCGAGAAGTTGGTCGGCGAAGCCGTCGTCCGGGGCGAAGATCATGCCGAACAGGACACCGGTGATCGCCTCGGACAGGACGTACGGGGCGAAGAAGAGCATCCGGTACACCGCCCGGCCGCGCATGCGCTGGTTGAGCAGGACGGCCATGGCGAGCGCGAACGGCAGCTGAAGGACGAGCGACAGCACCACGAGGACCAGACAGCGCCACAGGTCGCCCAGGAAGACCTCGTCCTGGAAGAGCCGGGTGAAGTTCTCGCCGCCGATGTAGTCGGAGGGCATGCCGAAGCCGCCCCAGCGGAAGAACGCGGCGTACAGGGCGAAGAGCATCGGCAGCAGCACGAGCCCCATGAACAGCACCAGGGCGGGCAGCTGGAAGCCGGTCGCGGTCAGCCAGTTCAGTGCGCGTCGCCGGGCCCGGCTCCGGGCCCGGTCCGCGGCCGGGGGCGGAAGGCCGGCATCGGGGCCGGTCCGTTTGTCCGGCAGGAACGTAGAGGTCATCGCCGGCTACTGCTCTTCCTTCGCGGTCCTGGTGATCGACTGGGCGACCTGCCCGGGGGACTTGGAACCGGCGATGAGCGCGGCGACGCTGTCGTTGACCTCTTGGCCGACGGCGGGCGCGTAGGCCTGGTCGAGGTAGAGCTGGAAGCCGGTGGTTTTCTTCAACTGCTCCTGTACGGCCTTGATGTTGGGGTCGGCGATGGCGCTCTCGGCCGCCGGGACCACGGGGAGGACTCCGGTCTTCTTGACCAGTTCCAGGTCGGTGGCCTCGGACGCGAAGAACTTCAGGAAGTCGACGGCCGCCTGCGGGGCGCCCCGGCGCAGGGCGTGCCCGCCGCCTCCGCCGAACACCTCGGTGATGGCGCCCTTGCCGCCCTCGACCGCCGGGAACGGGAAGAAGCCGAGGTCCTTGCCGAGGCCCTTGCCCGCGTCGGCCTGCACCACGGGGGCCCACTGGCCCATGAGCTCCATGGCGGCCTTGCCGTTGCCGACGGCGGCGGCCTGACCGGTGGGTGTGGAGTAGGCGGCGCCGAGGAAGCCCTTCTGGAACGGCTGGAGGCCGACGAGTTCGTCGAGGTGCTCTCCCGCCTCGACGAAGGGGGCGCCGGTGAAGTCCTTGTCGTCGTAGGCCTTCTGCAGCGCGTCGGCGCCTGCGGTGCGCATCGCCAGGTAGGCCCAGTAGTACATGCCGGGCCACTTCTCCTTGCCGGCCAGGGCCAGGGGCGTGACGTCGGCGGACTTCAGCTTCCGCACGGCGTCGAGGAAGCCCGTCCACGTGGTCGGGGGCGCGCTGATACCGGCCTTCTCGAAGAGCGCCTTGTTGTACCAGAAGCCGATCATGCCGATGTCGAACGGGATGCCGTAGACCTTGTCGTCGAACAGGTACGGCTCTCTGGCGACCGGGAGGAGGGCGTCTCCCCACGGCTTGGTGCTGTCCGTGAGGTCCTCGACGAGTCCGGCGTCGACCTGCTGCTTCAGCACTCCGCCGCCCCAGGTGTGGAAGATGTCGGGCAGCTTCCCGGAGGAGGTCAGGGCCGTCATCTTCGACTTGTAGGCGTCGTTCTCCTGCTGGACGATCTTTATCTTGACCTTGGGGTTCTGTGCCTCGAACTTGCGGGCGAGAGCAGCCCACACACTCTTCGCCGGCTCGGTGGTGGAGATGTTCCACCACTCGATCGTGGTCGTCCCCGACGACCCTCCGTCTGAGTCCCCACCGCATGCGGTCAGTGCCGTCGTCCCCAGACCGGCCGCGGCGGAGGCCGCCAGAAAGCCGCGGCGGGACAGTGCCGGGTCGCCCATCATGCTCCTCGAAAGTTTCGGATGAACTTCAGAAAGCTGCGTCGTTGCCGCACCCTAGAGACAGCCGCCAAAGGGTGACAACCCCTCGCGCACGGTGAATCTGACCTCGATGCAAGAGCGTGAGATAGGGCGAAACATTCGAAGCAGTGAACGAACCTTACGGAGCCACTCAACCTGCGATCACGCAGGGTGTTCGGATACGGACCGGCCGCCGACACCGCGCTGACGCACGGACAGGCCGCCCGGCAGCCGCCCCACCGCCCTCAGCTCGCGTTTCACACCCCCGGCACCCCGACCGGAGGCGCCCTGCGCCGAGTCTTAACGGAAGCTTGACGCGCTCAGCCCTCTCATCCTCGGGCCATGCCATCACGCTCCGCTTACGCTGATCGGGCCGTCCAGTGATGGCCGGAAATACCCTGCGCCGCCTCTCGGGAGCACCTTCGATGGCCACCACTGAGCACCTGCCACCGAGCCGTACGGAGCCCGCCCCACCCAGCCGCCTGCGTGCCTGGATGCTGGAGGGCCTGTCCGACATGGGCAAGGGCGGCGGCCACACCGGACCCCACGCCGAACCAGAGCCCCCGCACAAAGGCCAGCCCTGGTGGCGGGTGATGTGCCTGACCGGCGTCGACTACTTCTCCACGCTCGGCTACCAGCCGGGTATCGCGGCCCTCGCCGCCGGACTGCTCTCCCCGATCGCGACGATCGTGCTGGTGATCGTCACACTGGCTGTCTCTTATACACATCTCTGATGGCGCGA
>KL569273.1:79402-82712 GCA_000715635.1 Streptomyces violaceus
GGCGGGCGCCCTGCCGGTCTACCGCCGGGTGGCCGAGGAGAGCCCCCACGGCGAGGGCTCGATCGCGATGCTGGAGCGGCTGCTCTCCTTCTGGCAGGGCAAGCTGTTCGTGCTGACCCTGCTGGGCTTCGCCGCCACCGACTTCCTGATCACCATCACCCTGTCGGCCGCCGACGCCTCCACCCACCTGGTGGAGAACCCGCACCTGAACAGCGCCCTGCACGACAAGCAGCTGCTCATCACCCTGATCCTGGTCGCGCTGCTCGGCGCGGTGTTCCTCAAGGGCTTCCTGGAGGCCATCGGCGTCGCGGTCGCCCTGGTGGGCGCCTACCTCGCGCTGAACGCGGTCGTGGTGGCCGTCGGCCTCTACCACGTGGTCACCGCCGGGCACGTGGTCACCGACTGGTCCAGCGCCCTCACCACCCAGCACAGCAACATGTTCGTCATGATCGGCGTCGCCCTGCTCGTCTTCCCGAAACTGGCCCTCGGCCTGTCCGGATTCGAGACCGGCGTCGCCGTGATGCCGCATGTCAAGGGCGACGACGGCGACACGGAGGAGAACCCGAAGGGCCGCATCCGGGACACGAAGAAGCTGCTCACCACGGCCGCTCTCATCATGAGCGTCTTCCTGATCACCACCAGCTTCATCACCACCCTCCTCATCCCCGAGAAGGAGTTCGAGGCGGGCGGCCAGGCCAACGGACGCGCACTGGCCTATCTGGCACACGACTACCTGGGCAACGCCTTCGGCACCGTCTACGACGTCTCCACGATCGCCATCCTTTGGTTCGCCGGCGCCTCCGCGATGGCCGGCCTGCTCAATCTGATGCCGCGCTACCTCCCCCGCTACGGCATGGCCCCGCACTGGGCCCGCGCCGTACGCCCCATGGTCATCGTCTTCACCCTGATCGCGTTCCTGGTCACCTGGATCTTCGACGCCGACGTCGACGCGCAGGGCGGCGCCTACGCCACCGGTGTGCTGGTCCTCATCAGCTCCGCCGCGATCGCGGTGACCATAGCCGCCCGCAAGGCCCGGCAGCGGAACTGGACCATCGGCTTCGCGGTCATCTCCGCGGTGTTCCTCTACACGACCGTGCTCAACGTCATCGAGCGCCCGGACGGCGTGAAGATCGGTGCCTGTTTCATCGCCGGGATCATCCTGGTCTCCCTGCTGTCGCGGCTGGCCCGGGCGTTCGAGCTGCGCGTGACCAGCGTGTCGCTGGACGACATGGCGGAGCGCTTCGTCCGGGACATGGCCAGCCGCAGGATGCGGTTCATCGCCAACGAGCCCGACCGGCGCGACCTCGCGGAGTACCGGGACAAGATCGAGCAGATCCGCCAGGACAACGACGTGCCCGGGCAGGAGGACTTCGTCTTCGTCGAGGTGACGGTCACCGACCCGTCGGAGTTCGAGGCGAGCCTGAGCGTACGCGGCGAGGTGCTCCACGGCCGCTACCGCGTACTGACCCTGGAGTCCTCCTCCGTCCCCAACGCGCTGGCCGCCCTGCTCCTACACACCCGCGACCTGACCGGCTGCACCCCTCACATCTACTTCGAGTGGACCGAAGGCGGACCCTTCACCAACCTCCTGCGCTTCTTCCTGTTCGGCCAGGGCGAGGTCGCCCCGGTGACCCGCGAGGTCCTGCGCGAGGCGGAACGCGACCGGAAGCGGCGGCCGAGGGTGCACGTCGGCTGACCGGCCTCAGCCGGCGGCTTTCCCCCTGCCGAATCCTCTCCGAGGCCGGCGCACCACGACCTGTCCGAAGCTGATCTCGCCGGTGACCCGCACACGCAGCACGACAGGCGCCTCGGCCGCCGCTCCCGCCCGGCGCGCCTTGATCTTGGAGTAGTTCAGCACCAGCGATCCGGTGTCCACCACGACACCCGGCCGCGTCACCAGCTTCAGGGCACTGCCGCCCATCCGCAGGTCGAGGTGCAGCGTGTCCTGGGTGATCACCGCGTCGGTGAAGTCGAGCGTCACCTCGCCGAACGACGAACGGATCTCCAGGCGCCGTGGCACCACCCAGGCGTCGCCGCGCCGGGTCGAGGCCCCCTGCTGCTCGATCCGGACGACGTCCTCGACCTCGACGGGGGTCTCCCCCACCACCTCGGGCAGATCCGTCGTGAGTACGGCCAGCTCGCCGACCGTACGGGCGGACAGCGCGGCCTCCAGCCGCTCGTCGAGCTCCTCCATGGTCAGCCGGCCGTCCCCGGCGGCGACGCGCAGCACGTCCACGATCCGGTCCCGGTCCGCATGCGAGGCCCGCACCTCGGGCGATCCACCGGTACGCGAGAACTCTCCCGCCATCACAGCCCCCGATCTCCCTCGGGCACGGCACCCGACCCACCCATTCGCCGACTAACGCTATATCGCGTCACACCCGACGGCCAACCCCGCATCCGCCGTTCCCCTCCCCCGCCCCTATCGTGACCGGCATGCAGTCCTACACGATCGGCCAGGCAGCGCGACTGCTCGGCGTGAGCCCGGACACCGCCCGGCGCTGGGCGGACGCGGGCCGCATCACCACCCACCGCGACGAGGCCGGGCGACGGCTCGTCGACGGACGGGACCTGGCCGCCTTCTCGGTCGAACTCGCCAGGTCCGGCACCGCCGAGGGGGACGCCCCGTACACCTCGGCCCGCAACGCCTTCCCCGGCATCGTCACCGCGATCAAACTCGGCGACGTCGCCGCCCAGGTGGAGATCCAGGCCGGCCCTCACCGGCTCGTCTCCCTGCTCACCCGCGAGGCCGTCGAGGAGCTGGGGCTGGAGGTGGGCATGGAGGCCACGGCCCGCGTGAAGTCGACGAACGTCCACATCGACCGCGTCTGAGCCCCGTACGTACGAACGCACATACACACCCGTAGGGCCACTCACCCTCGCTCATGCGAAGTGACAGGAGACTTCTGCCTCGCAGATGCGTCAGTATGATCGACGTATCGGAAGGGCCCGGCGGGCTCTTCCTCCAGAGCACAGAGGGAGTGGCCCCGAGATGACCCGTTCCGCGCACCGGACCCGCCGGATGCTCCAGGTCGCCGGTGTGTCCGCCGCCGCGCTGCTGACCCTGAGCGCCTGCTCCTCCTCCGACTCCGGTTCGGACAAGGGATCCTCGGCGTCCTCGTCGCCGAAGCTCTCCGGTGAGGTCACCGTCTTCGCCGCCGCCTCGCTCGAGGAGAGCTTCACGACGCTGGGCAAGGAGTTCGAGAAGGAGCACCCGGGCACCAAAGTCACCTTCAACTTCGGCGGCAGCGACACCCTCGCCGCGAGCATCACCGGCGGCGCCCCGGCCGATGTCTTCGCCGCCGCCAGC
>KL569273.1:82948-84662 GCA_000715635.1 Streptomyces violaceus
TCAGAGATGTGTATAAGAGACAGACCAGCTGGAGATCGCCACCCTGCCGGGCAACCCCGAACGGATCTCCTCCCTGAAGGACCTCACCAAGTCGGACCTGAAGGTCGTCCTGTGCGACAAGACGGTCCCTTGCGGTGCCGCCGCCCAGAAGGCGCTGGACGCCGGCGGTCAGAAGCTCACCCCCGTCTCGTACGAACAGGACGTCAAGAGCGCCCTGACCAAGGTCGAGCTGAAGGAGGCCGACGCCGCCGTCGTCTACAAGACCGACGTGCGCGCGGCCGGTGACAAGGTGGAGGGCGTGGACTTCCCCGAGTCGGCCAAGGCCGTCAACGACTATCCGATCTCCTTGCTCAAGAACGCCCCCAACCCCGACACGGCGAAGGCCTTCATCGCACTGGTGAGGTCCGCCGAGGGCCAGAAGGTGCTGTCCGGGGCCGGGTTCCTCAAGCCATGACGAGCACCGACACCGTGGAGAGCCGGCCCCGCCGCGACCGCACCGTCCGCCGAGGCCGCACGGTGCCGGTGCCCCTGCTGGTGCCCGCCCTGGCCGGCCTGGCCTTCCTGCTCCTGCCCCTGATCGCCCTGCTCGTCCGGGCGCCCTGGCGCAGCCTTCCCGAGCAGCTGACCAGCGCCGAGGTGTGGGAGGCGCTCCGGCTCTCCCTCGTCTGCGCCACGGCGGCGACGGGTCTGAGCCTGGTCGTCGGCGTGCCCCTGGCCTGGCTGCTGGCCCGCACGCACTTTCCCGGACGCGGTTTCGTGCGGGCCCTGGTGACGCTGCCGCTGGTGCTGCCGCCGGTCGTGGGCGGTGTGGCCCTGCTGCTGGCCTTCGGGCGCAATGGTGTGGTCGGGCAGTGGCTCGACTCCTGGTTCGGGATCACCCTGCCCTTCACCACGACGGGTGTGGTCCTCGCCGAGACCTTCGTGGCGATGCCCTTCCTCGTGATCAGCGTGGAGGGCACCCTGCGGGCCGCCGACCCGCGCTACGAGGAGGCTGCCACCACCCTGGGCGCCTCCCGCTTCACCGCGTTCCGCCGGGTCACCCTGCCGCTGATCGCGCCGGGCATCGCGGCCGGTGCCGTGCTGGCCTGGGCCCGGGCGCTCGGCGAGTTCGGCGCGACGATCACCTTCGCGGGCAACTTCCCGGGCCGAACACAGACCATGCCGCTCGCGGTCTACCTCGCCCTCCAGAACGACCCGGCCGCCGCGATCGCCCTCAGCCTGGTGCTGCTGGCCGTGTCCATCGCGGTACTCGCGGCCCTGCGCGACCGCTGGATGACGGCCTCCTGACACCCTGGACGTACACCTCATGACCCAGACGACCGACCGCGACGACACGGCACCCGGCCTCCTGGCCGAAGGCCTCGACGCCCACCTCGTCGTCGACCGCGGCACCTTCCGCCTCGATGTCACGCTCACCGCCGCCCCCGGCGACGTCGTCGCGCTGCTCGGCCCCAACGGCGCCGGCAAGACCACCGCCCTGCGCGCCCTCGCGGGCCTCGCCCCGCTCACGTCGGGCCATCTGGCACTGGACGGTGCGCTGCTGGACCGTACGCCGCCCGAGTCCCGCCCGGTCGGCGTCGTCTTCCAGGACTATCTGCTCTTCCCGCATCTGACCGCCCTGGACAACGTCGCCTTCGGGCCGCGCTGCCGGGGCGCCGGCAAGGCCGAGGCCCGGGCCCAGGCCGCCGAGTGGCTGGACCGTATGGGTCTGGCC
>KL569273.1:84882-86608 GCA_000715635.1 Streptomyces violaceus
TGGCTGGACCGTATGGGTCTGGCCGACCACGCCGGCGCCAAGCCCCGCCGCCTCTCCGGTGGCCAGGCCCAACGCGTGGCCGTGGCCCGCGCCCTGGCCACCCGGCCCCGGCTGCTGCTCCTGGACGAACCCCTCGCCGCCCTCGACGCCCGCACCCGCCTGGAGGTACGCGCTCAACTCCGGCGTCATCTCGCCGAGTTCGAAGCCGTCGCCGTCCTCGTCACCCACGACCCGCTGGACGCCATGGTGCTGGCCGACCGCCTGGTCGTCGTCGAGCACGGCCTCGTCGTCCAGGAGGGCACGCCCTCCGACATCGCCCGCCACCCCCGCACGGACTACATCGCCCGGCTCGTCGGCCTCAACCTGTACCGGGGACAGGCCGACGGCCACACGGTCCGGCTCGACACGGGTCCGGCCATCACGACCACGGAGGAACTCTCCGGCCCGGCCTTCGTGGCGTTCCCGCCCGGCGCGGTGACGCTGTACCGGGAACGCCCCAGCGGCTCCAGCGCCCGCAACCTGTGGCGCTGCGAGGTCGCCGGCCTGGAGACGCACGGCGACCAGATCCGTGCGGACCTCACCGGCGAACTCCCGCTGACGGCCGACCTCACCACGGTCGCCGCGGCCGAACTCGATCTGCGTCCCGGCGCATCGGTCTGGGCGACGGTCAAGGCGACGCAGACGCACGCGTACCCGGCATAAGGCACTTACCGGGCTACCGTGCACCCATGAGCCTGAGCATCCGCAACCAGCTCCCCGGCACCGTCACCGCCGTCACGCCGGGCGAGGCCATGGCGACGGTCAGGGTTCGCCTCGCCGGCGGCCAGGACCTCACCGCCGCGATCACCCGCGAGGCCGCCGACGACCTCGGTCTCACGCCGGGCACCGCCGTGCGCGCCCTGGTGAAGTCGACGGAGGTCGCGCTGGCCACCACCCCCGTCGGGGGCCTGTCCATCCGCAACCGGCTCCCCGGTACGGTCACGGGCATCGCGGCCGGCGACGCGATGGCCTCCGTCCGGATCACCGTCGAGGGCGGCGAACTGACGGCGGCGATCACCAAGGACGCCGCGGACGATCTCCGTCTGTCGGCCGGAACCCCCGTCGTCGCCCTGATCAAGTCGACCGAGGTGTCACTCGCCGTCGCATGACGGGAGCCTTGCATGACGGAGAGTCCCTGCACGACGGAGGGGCCCCGCACGGCGCAGCCCCTCCCTCTGACCGGTCGGTCGGTCAGTCCTCGTACGCGTCCAGCGGCGGGCAGGAGCACACCAGGTTCCGGTCGCCGAAGGCCTGGTCGATGCGGCGCACCGGCGGCCAGTACTTGTCGGAGGCCGTGACTCCGGCCGGGAAGACGGCCTCCTCACGGCTGTAGGCGTGCTCCCACTCCCCGGCGAGCGCGCCGGCGGTGTGCGGGGCGCCCCGCAGCGGGTTGTCGTCCGCGGGCCATTCGCCGGAGCCGACCTTCTCGATCTCCGCGCGGATGGCGATCATCGCCTCGCAGAACCGGTCCAGCTCGGCCAGGTCCTCCGACTCGGTCGGCTCGATCATCAGTGTCCCGGCCACCGGGAACGACATCGTCGGCGCGTGGAAGCCGTAGTCGATCAGGCGCTTTGCGACGTCGTCGACGCTCACGCCGGTCGCCTTGGTCAGCGGCCGCAGGTCGATGATGCACTCGTGCGCGACAAGCCCGCCGGGGCCCGTGTAGAGCACCGGGTAGTGCGGCTCC
>KL569274.1:0-318 GCA_000715635.1 Streptomyces violaceus
CAGCGCCCTGAGGGTCAATGGCCGCAGTGGGGTGGCATCCGGCAGGAGCACAGCACGCCCAACTCGATCCGGTGCCGTGTCCGCCCGGTCTCGGCGGTATCAGGTCGCCGGGACTTCACTGAGCGCAGGATCTCGGCCGTCGGCGTGCTGTCGGTGATCCGTAGGCGATGTGTCGGGGGCCTCTGGAACCGTGGGCGTCCAGCTGCCCCGCAGGGCAGCCGCAGCCGCCCTCACCAGCAAGGGAGCCCCGCCGCCATGTCGTCCACATCCTCCATCCTGCCCTGGGATGTTCAACGGCTGCCGCGTGCCGATGGCAGC
>KL569274.1:545-3352 GCA_000715635.1 Streptomyces violaceus
TTCCTGGTCACCGGCGGCAACGCCGGCATCGGGTACTTCGTCGCGGAGCAACTGTCCGCAACCGGAGCCACTGTCGTACTGGGCAGCCGGAATCCCGCGAAGGCCGAAATCGCCACGGCCTCGATCCGCTCGCGTGTCCCTGGCGCGCGAGCGCGGGCCGTACGGCTGGACCTCGCCGACCTCTCGTCGCTCAGAACAGCGGTGGAGTCACTGGAGGTGGAATGCCTCGACGCGGTGGTCCACAACGCCGGCGCTGCGCTCGACGACCCGCCGCGCCGGGAGACCGGGGACGCTCACGAGCTCATGTTCGGCACGAACCACCTCGGGCACTTCGCGCTGACCCACTGGCTGATGCCGCTGTTGTCGGCCGCACCTGCGGCCCGCATCGTGACCATGGGCAGCTTCGCGGCGAAGTCCGAGCGGCTCGACCTCGACGACCTGCAGTCCCGGAAGGACTACCGGCCCAAGCGCACCTACGGACGCTCCAAGCTGGCGCAGATGTACTTCGGCCTCGAACTCGACCGCCACCTGCGCGCCGTCGACAGCACGGTGGCAAGCGTGGTGGTCCATCCCGGCGGCGCGCTGGACTCCCTGACCCCGTCACGCCCGCCAGTCCATGTGCGGACCGCTGGTGCGCGGCTCTGCGGGGCACCAGCCGCCCTCCTCGTCCAGGGCAAGCACGCCGGCGCATGGCCCGCGGTCCGAGCGGTGCTCGACCCGACCGTGCGCGGAGGGCAGCTGTGGGGACCGCGCGTCTTCAGCCTGCGCGGCAAGCCCCGACGTGAACCGGTGTGGAACCACCTCGCCGACACCTCCGTAGCGGCGCGGTTGTGGGACGCAAGCTGTGACCTGACCGGCGTCGACCTCGGCGCCATCCTCGGATAACCCCAGGCGCGCTCTGGCCAACGAGCGTGCTCAGTTGGCCGATTGCCTGCCTGTGCTCACGGTCGTCTCCCCTGGTGTCCGGGGAGGTGTACGGGCCGGGGCAGAGCGGCGGGGGCGCCTGTCCCAGATGGAGGGGCGGTCGGCCGCGGCGAGGAAGTAGTCGATGCGGCGGGCGAACTCGTGTCCGGGCAAGGGGAGCTCCGTGTCGGGCTCGCGGAGGTAGCCGGCCGTGACAGCGGTCGGCATGTAGGCCATGAGCTTGCTGACACCGGGCGGCCGGGAGCGGACGGTCTGCTTGGCGAGGTGGCGCAGGATCCGCTCACACCGGCGCGGATATCCGCTGCTGGGCGAAGAAGAACGAGGTCGAGCTGTGCTTCACACCGACCTACGTTTCCTGGGCCGACCCGACCGAGGCGCACTGCGGCCCGCTGCGGCAGTTCACCCTGGCGAACTCCCACCATCGCAACCATCCCGCGCGTACCCGCGCCCTGCACCGCTACCTGCGCTGGCGCTACGCCAACGCCCGCCACGACGTACTCGCCGCCCAACGCCGAGAACGCGCCCGCATCCGCAGCGAGAAGGGGCAACCGCTGAGGCGGACGCCCCCACGGCAGCCAGATCTTTCGAGCCCTGGTGGCCTTTGCGGCGGAGCCCGTGCTTACTGCTGTCGACCGAGCAGCCGGCCGGAGCGTCCGAAGCTCACCGGGTGGCGAGGTCCTGGAGTACGTCGCGCTCCGCGGCGGCGGAGGCCGCGACGACGCCGCCCATGATGGCGCCGCTGACGCCGGCCGACGCCACGTCCTGGCCGGTGAGGAGGAGGCCGGGGACGTGGGTGTGGGCGCCGAGGCCACGCAGGGCGAAACGCTGCGGGGTGTGGGCGAGGGACATGAAGTCGCCCTTCTCCCTGCCGAGGAAGTGGTTGAAGCTGAGTGGCGTCGCCAGTTCGGTGTGGTCGATGCGGCCCTGCAACTGGGGACAGAAGCGGAAGATCTGGCCCAGTAGTTCCTCGGTCAGCCTGTCCTTGACGCGCTCGTAGTCGGCGCCCCGGCGCATCCACGCGCTTCCCGCGTACGGCTCGAACAGCGACCAGGTGGTCAGCCCTGCGATGTCGATGGTGGTGCGTCCCGGATAGCGGCTTTCCCACGACGGGTCCTTCACGGACGGGAAGGTGGGGAAGTACGTCGGCATGGCACGGTGCTCGGGGTCGGCCTCGAGTGCGGCTATGTCACCGTCGATGTCGGGGCCGGCGTGGGCCCAGATGTTGGCCGGATCCAGGTCGAGCCGGTCGCCGGATGCCCGGATCCCGATGTTGAGCACGACGTACGTCTGTGAAGGGCCGATGGCGCGCAGGGAGTCGACGAGCCGGGCGGGGGCGGGAGTCTGCTCCGGCAGCAGCCGGGTCGGGGTGTTGAGGGCACCAGCGTTGCTGATGACCAACGGCGCTTGGAATCTCCTTCCATCCGCCATGAGGACGGCGCGGGCCGCGCCCTTGTCGTCCAGCTCGCTGGTGGCTACGTCCGCGGAGATCAGGACGGCTCCTCCGGCTGCGGTGATGACATCGGTCGCCGTCTCCGCAAGTCGTGCGGAGCCTCCGACGGGGAAGTTCGCGCCGTTGATGTAGTGGCGGATGAGCATGGCGTGCATGCCGAACGAGGCGCGGCCTGGGGCGAGGGAGTAGTCGCCGTAGTGGTCGTGGCCTTCTTACGGAGACGGGCCTGCGCCTGCTCTCCTCCTGGGCCGCTTCACAAGACGCCGATTCCTCCACCGAGTTACTCTCCAGCAGCTGACGGAAACAGCCGTCCTGCTGCGGGTATGCCTCTCGTCAGGTGCCGCTGCAGTCCGGGCCGTGGTTACAGCGCCATGAGCCGGGCTCGCAGGCGTGTGGATTCTCGACGAGCGGTTGCTGGGCTAGGTCGTCGGCG
>KL569274.1:3603-4993 GCA_000715635.1 Streptomyces violaceus
GACACAGTGAGGAGCGGTCAGTCAGTGGCCGGGGCGAGGATCATGTCAACGGAACGCTTTGCGATCTTCCAGCGCCCGTGCTCAGCGCGGTAGTGGTCGGTCAGTTCCACGATGTGTCCGGCGGTAGCGGCCGGATAGCGGGCGGGGCCTTCACCGGCGGGGGTCGGTCCGCTGTAGGCGATCAGGGTGATGGCCCCCTGTGCGGTGGTGTCGGTGATGGTGTGGAAGTGCTGGCTGGCCACCAGGTGGCGGATGGTCTGCTCGGGCCCCGAGCGGGCGTTGAGGACGTCCAGGATCTCGGCGTGACCGCGCAGCGTGCGGCCGTGCACCTCGTACCGGGCGTCGGGGGCGAACAGATCGAGTACCGCGTCGTACTCGCGACGGTCGTAGTGGTGGAAGAAGGCAGTGTTGAGCCGGGCCAGCGCCCAGGCCGCGGCGTCCTCGGGAGTCATGCCGGCCTCTGCTTCACGGTGGCGGTCTCGGGGCTGGTGCGGGTCTTGAGGACGAAGTCGAACTCCGCGGTCCGGTAGGGGCCGTCGAAGCCGTGCGCGGCTATGTCGGCGGGGTCGTCGTGCAGGACGGAGTCGGCCTGCAGGACGGGCTGGGCGATGTTCGGTCCCACGAAGTCGACGGGGATCACGGGGTCCCCGGTGAAGTAGACCTCGCCCCGCCAGGGTCGGATCAGGTCCGGGTGGTGGACCTCGTAGTGGATGTGCGCCGGGCGGTAGCTGCTGCGCCCGATGGCCACGGCAGCCTCGGCAACTCCCTCGACCGCAGCGGTGACGGGGTCGACGTAGGCGACGGGGCTGATGGTGGTGAAGGCGTAGCGGCCGTCGGCGTCGGTGAACAGGTGACCGCGCAGGTTGCCCTTGGGGAGGCCATCGTCGTACAGGCCAGAGTAGTTGCCGTTGTCGGCCGCGTGGTAGATCTCCAGCTTGGCGCCGGCGAGCGGTTGGCCGTGGCCGTCCAGGATGCGGCCGGAGGCGATCAGCGGGGTGCCGGGTTCGTCCTCGCGCATCGGCAGGATGCCGGGGTTGTCCATGCGCTGGGAGCCGGGGAAGTAGGTGGGGCTTTCGACGTCGTCGCTGGGGGTGTACCCGTCCTGTCCGCCTTGGAAGAGCTCGCTGTACAGCGGCATGGCGACCAGCGCGAGGGGTGCGCCGGTGGCCGTCTGAATGCGCTGGAGCAGGTCGGCGGCGGTCTTGAGGTCGCCGAAGGTCAGCCCTTCCTCGTCGCGCAGGCGCATGAGGGCTTGTTTGAACGCCTCCACGAGACGTACCGCGCGCGGGTTGATCATCGTCGGGTCGACGTAGGACGGGTCGGCATGGGTGGTCATGGCGTTGTGCTCCTCGTACAGTCGGAGTGCTGGACGGTCAGTTGCTGATGGCGG
>KL569274.1:5214-5761 GCA_000715635.1 Streptomyces violaceus
GGTGTCGGTGAGCTGGGAGACGAGGAAGACGGCGATGTCTTCGCGGGTCATGGCGGAGCCGACCTTGTCGTGGCCGAGGAACCCGGAGCGGACGTGGCCGGTGGCGGGCTTGTCGGTGGGGTTGGTGATCCGGGCGATGGTGTAGTCGAGGTCGGATCCGGTGACGGCCTCGGTCATGCCGCCCAGTTCGGCCAGCGCGTTCGGGAACATGAGGCGGGCCATGACGGGGAGCACCTTGTGCTTCCAGTGCGGCTTGTCCTTCGGGTCGGCCAGGGAAGGGGTGGCCAGCCCGATGAAGCGGGCCACCTTCTGTTCCCGCATCGCAGCCACGATGACGCGTGTCCCGTCGGTCAGCGGGGTGCCGGTGGCGGACCGCTTCAGGGAGGGGCCGAGCGCGCTGATGACCGCGTCCGCGCCGGTGACGGCCTGTTCCACGACTGCCCGGTCGGACAGTGCGCCGGTGATGACGGTGAGGTCGGTGTCGGTGATCGTGAGTTTGGCCGGGGTACGGACCAGGGCGGCGACGTGGTGGCCTTCGTCGAGCAGT
>KL569274.1:6044-6346 GCA_000715635.1 Streptomyces violaceus
GAGGGGGTTCCTTGCCGGTGGGGTGGTCAGGGGTGGGCGGGGAGGGACGGCGGGGCCCGTCGGTCGGCGATGAACCAGGCCCCAGGCCCAGGAGTTGGGGCGACTTCAGAAGCTGCACGGGCCGAAGCGGCCCCAGGCCACCAGCGCGGCGAGGATCAGCAGGACGGCGTTGAGGCCGATCGCGGGGAATTCCTTCTTGCGCGCGTGGTAGAGCGCGGCCAGCAGCATCGTCACGCCGAGGCCGACAGCTGCCAGCGGCGTCAGGACGGGGGCGATGCTGGTGGCCGCGGGCAGGATCAGCC
>KL569274.1:6558-7017 GCA_000715635.1 Streptomyces violaceus
CGGGCAGGATCAGCCCGAGGGCGCCGACGCACTCCACGATGCCGATGAAGCGGACGGTACCGGGCGAGAAGTCGGCCACCCAGGGAAGCTTCTCGACGAGCTTGTCCTTGGGCTGGGTGGATTTCATGACTCCGGCCATGGCGAACATGACGGCCAGTACGGCCTGCACGATCCACAGGAAGACGTTCATCAGAGTCGGGAGACCTTCGGTGAGAGGGGAATGAGGGGAATGAGGGGAACAGGGAACGGAGCAGACGGGCGGCGGCAGTCGGGGTGACATCCGCGGCCGGCGAAGTGAAGTCGTCTCCGTCCTCCCAGTGCTGGGAGGACGGCGCCCCGCCGGCTGCTGGTCGACGGGGCTGCCGCCGGTGGCGTCGAGGAAGGCTCCGGCGATCCAGCGCGCCTGGTCGGTGGCGAGGAAGACCACCACGTTGGCGATCTCTTCCGGCTTCCCGAGCC
>KL569274.1:7181-7893 GCA_000715635.1 Streptomyces violaceus
CGTGATCCCTTCCTTGCCGAGCCGGGCGACGAGGTCGTCCAGCTTCTTGGCGGTACGGGCGATGAGCGCGACGTTGAAGCCGCGGGAGCCGAAGGGGCGGGCGATGGCCAGGCTCATGCCGGCGCCGACGATGGCGAGAGTAGGCATGATCGATCTCTTCGCGTACAGGTACGGGATGTGGTGTCAGGAGGTGGTGACGGCGAGCTTGCCGAGCGCCCCGGCGCCGAAGGCGGCGAACGCCTCCGGGGCCTGCGCCAGCGGGTAGGTCGCGGTGACCGGTACGCGCAGCGCGCCGGAGGCGGCCTGGGCGGCCAGCGCGTCCAGAGTGCGGGCGGTCGGGTCGGCCATGATCGAGTGGACGGTGACGTCCTTGTTCGCGACGGCGTCCTTCGACAGGCCGAGGGTGGAGGCGATCCGCCCTCCCGGCCGCAGCACGCCCGCCAGCGCCGCGCCGTCCCCGGCCAGGTGCACAACCGCATCCACACCCTCAGGGGCGAGCGCGCGGACCTGCGTGGCGAGGTCGCCGGTGAAGTCCACGACCTGGATGTCGGCGTTGGTCAGGCCGGTGACGAAGTCGGCTTCCGCACCGGGGCGGGCGGTGGCGATCACACGGGCGCCCCGGGCCACGGCCAGTTGTACGGCCAACGCGCCGACCCCGCCGGTGGCGCCGGAGACGAGCACCGTCTCGCCGCCGGCCACATCCAGGGCGAGC
>KL569274.1:8039-10162 GCA_000715635.1 Streptomyces violaceus
CATCCAGGGCGAGCAGGCTGTCGAAGGCCGCCGTCCCGGCAAGACCCAGCGCGCCGGCGTCCTGCACGCCCAGGCCCTCGGGAATCCGGGCGACACCGTGGGCAGCCGACACGGTCACGTACTCGGCCAGCGACCCGGTGCCCAGGAACGGCTTCATGACCACGCCGAAGACCGCGTCCCCGACGGCGAAGCCCTCCACGCCTCCACCGAGCCCCTCCACGGTGCCCGCGAAGTCCTTGCCGACCACCAGCGGGTACCGGTGCTCCATCATCCCCTGCAGCCAGCCGGCCGCCGTCGCGGCGTCGAAGCCGTTCACCGACGAAGCGGCCACCTTCACCAGCACCTCGCCCGCCTCCGGGCGAGGAGCGGCGACCTCGGCGACGGCCGGGGCGGAGGGGATCTCATTCAGCACGACAGCACGCATCACATACACCCTTCAAGGAAATTGGAACGGCCTTCCCGTTTTCACTCCGCCCAGCGTAACAACACAAGTGGGCAACCTGTTCCACTTCGATAGAATGAGCCTCATGACTTACACCGCAGCCCCTGGCCAGACCCCGGACGAGCAACCCGGAACGGGGCTGCGCTCCGACGCCGAGCGCAACCGCGACCGCATCCTGGCCGCCGCCCGCCACCTGTTCGCCACCGAAGGGCTCGGCGTCTCCATGGCCGCCGTCGCCCGCCAAGCCGGCGTCGGCAAGGCCACCCTCTCCCGCCGCTTCGCCACCCGCGACGACCTGATCAACGCCGTCTTCGCCGACCGAATGGACGCCTACGCCACCGCCGTCACGCAGGCACTCGCCGACCCCGACCCCTGGCACGGCTTCGCCGGCTACATCCACGCCGTGTGCGCCATGCAGGCCGCCGACCGTGGTTTCGCCGACGTGCTGACCATGACCTTCCCCGCCGCCAAGGCCCTGGAAGCCCGGCGCACCGAGGCGTACAACGGCTTCCTCGGCCTCATCGACCGTGCGAAGGCCACTGGCCACCTGCGCGAGGACTTCACCAGCCAGGACCTCGTCGTCCTGCTCATGGCCAACGCGGGCGTGATCAACGCCGCCGGTGACGCCGCCCCCGACACCTGGCAGCGCCTCGTCGGCCACATGCTCCGCTCCTACGCCGCCCCCGACGCCCCGCTCCCCCCGCTGCCCGACGCACCTCCGCCCACCGCCCTGTACAGGGCGATGGTCCGCCTCAGCCGGCCCCGCACGTCCTGACCTCCGGCCGCACGCGCCGCGAACGCGGCGAAGACTCGGAAGGCACGACGCTCACCCCAGCGAGCGTGCCGCGACGGAGCACGCCGCGGCACGATCGGGTTCGAGGGACGAGCGGCCGGGTGGCCGGAGGGTGTCAGCGGCTAGAAGATGCCGCCCCGTGCAGCGATCGCTGAACCTGATCCCGGTCAACACAAGTGACATGATCCGATCGCTGCGCACCGATGCCCGCGGTCAGGTCCAACTGCCGACAGGTCTGCTGCGGGGCATGCGCCCGCGCGGTAACGGCGAGTTGTGGCTGGAGCTGACCCATGCCGGCTGGCTGGAGCCGCCGGACTTCCGCGCGCTGCCCTCGCAGCTGCAGCTGCTCGACGCCGCCGTCCTGGACCAAGCCCCAGGACGCCGCGCCCGCTGTCGCGCTGCCCACTGGGCACTCCACCCCACACCGTTGTCGCTGCCGGCCGCATCACCCGCCCTGCGGCTCACCGCTCTCGTGCTAGCCGCCCACTCCCCCACCTAGGCCGAGCACAGCACCGACATGGACATCCTCGCCGGCCTATGCCGGCACTCCCCGCAGCAGACCGGAGAACCCTTCGGCCGGCTTGTGACCACACGCGTTCTGGGGGCATGGCATCACAACCAGGAGACCGATGAAGTCTTCTGGCACCTGCCTCAGCAGCAGGCACGAACTCGTACCTGCGCGCTGCCTCGTTGGCGCCGGACCCTGAATCCCTGAAGCCGGCGCTGAGCAAAGGACATCACTTGGCGGGAACATTCGGCTCCGCCTGTCCGTACCATCACTACACCAAGGCATCATGCGGCACACGCGGCGTCCCACCGGGCCGCCGCATCCACCCAGACAGGCATCACCCGCAACACGCTTCCAACGCCGAGGAAAGGTCAGCCCCC
>KL569274.1:10383-14381 GCA_000715635.1 Streptomyces violaceus
AAACCTCAAGGAGCAGGAACGCATCGGTGCCGAGATCGCCTCCCTGCAGGAGCAGCTTGCCAGTCTGCAGCACGACCACGGCGTGCTGGTGAACATGCAACAGGCACTCGGCATCCCACAGGCACCGATCAGGGCTGCAGCCGAGTCCAAGAGTGCCGCAGTGCCCTCCCCACGACAGAAGCAGGCCGGCACTGCGGCCGGCGGGAAGCAGAAAGCACGCAAGACAACTGCCGCGCCGACGAAGCGAGCAGCAAGGAAGGCCGCAGCCAAGACGGCGGACACCACCAAGGCAGCCGAGCCCACCCTGGTCGAACTCATTCGCCGCCACCTCGCCGAGCAGAAGGAACCGCGCTCCGCTGCGGAGATCTCCACAGCGCTCGGCCAAGCCCACCCCGACCGCGACATCGCGCCCAAGGTAGTGCGCGTCACGCTCGAGGGACTCGTGGCCAAGAGCCACGCCGAACGCACCAAGCAGGGCAGGTCCGTCTTCTACACCGCCCCTACGTCACAGCCTGCGGCTGCGCCCGAGGCCTAGGCACAGCCCGAAGACGCTGACCACTGACGGCGGCACAGGAAAGGTACGGCGAGGAGCGCTTCCGCAAGATCCTCCACGTCGCGCTCGTCACCGCGGACGGCGCCAACGCGATTGGCCTGTACCGGCAAAGCCTGGTAGCCGGGGGCAAGTTTGAGCCGCCCGCAGGGACCACAGCGAAAGAAGGGTACGGCCTGGGGGACATGACGTTAGGCAGCATCGAGATCGACCACCAGGACATCCTCGCCTCGTAGCCCTACGGGGGCGCAGCAACTCGTGCATGCGGCGCCCCGCCTCCAGCCCGATGTCCGTGAGCGGTTGACCAGCGATGCCTGAGCTCGCCCCTTGGGGGGCGACCCGAATACGCCGACGCCGTCCACGCCAACATGGCAGCCGCCGGAATCCCCCTCCTGGGACATGTACAGGTCCGCAACCACGATCTCGCCGCCCACCCCAGGAGGGAACCGTCCCACCGCCTGGCCAACTCAACCCTCGACTCCGGAGTCGGCCACGCCGCACACGCCATCAACAGGCACTGGCAGCCGAAACTCAGGGTGAAGAGCGCGTGTGAGGGCCCAGCGACCGAAGGTGGCCGGGCCCTGTTGATCGGTGACGGTCAGGCGAAGTCGTTGCCCGCGGTGCTCACAGAGTCCGCCGCCGAGAGGTGATCTCGGGAACTCTGCTGGCGATGGTGGGACGGGCCGCTTCCGGGGTTGGCCAGCAGGGCCACGATGGTGACGGGCTGATCGAAGTGCGGGCAGCTCCGGACGGCTGCGGCCGTCCAGACCGGCGGACGGGGCGATGTCACGCAGGGGAGCCGAGCGGCGGGTGCTCGAGCACGCGGGGCTTGTACTCGACCAGCTGGATGCGGCCGTCGAAGGTGCGGTGCTCGATCATCTCGAGGGCAACATCCGGATAGCCGTCGTAGATGCGTTCTTCGCCCGTGACCCCGGTGATCACCGGGAACATCACGACCCGGAAGCGGTCGACGAGTCCGGCTCGTAGCAGGGACCGGCACAGGCTGAGGCTGCCGATCGTGCTGAGGAGTCCCGAGCCACTCGACTTCATGGCGCGGACCGCCTCGACGGCGTCGTCGCGGACGAGCGTGGAGTTGGCCCACGTCAGTGGCTCCTCGAGTGAGGAGGAGAACACCACCTTGGACGCTTGCGTGAGCTCGTCGACGGACGCCTCTTCTTCGGGCCTGAACTCGTCTTGGCCATTCGGGACCTCGCCTGCGGCGAAGCCCGCCATGAGGCGGTAGGTGTTCGCTCCCATCAGGTAGGTGGCCTCGGGCTGCTCGCCGAGCCATGCGAGGTACTCCGGGCCCTCGAGGCCCCAGAACCCGGGCCATCCCTCTCCCGATGCGTGGCCGTCGAGGGAGGTGATGAAGTCGACGAGAAGCTCCGACATGGCGGTGTCCTTTCCTGGGGTGTCACGAGCTTGGACCGGCCGGGAGCCACAAACTCATCGGCCGCGCTGTGGAGTGACGAGAAAACCCATGACGCTGCAGCCGATCAGGTCGGCGGAGCGGCACTGCTTCGGAGGGACCGGAGGCCCACATGATTGCACTATGCACGCAGTCGGGTAATGATCTCCACGCGATTAAGAACGGCGGTTTGCGTTCTGTCGAATCCCCAGCTCAGCCCCACCCGCGAACGGCCCACCACGCTCTACTGGGTGATCGGTGAGACTTCGCTGCCCGACGTCGACAGCGGGTGCTTCACCCACTCGCCTGCGACGGCGGGGGCCATCCGTTCGCGATCGGAGCCAGCGGACAAGTCTGGAAGTCCACCACGGCCTCTTGGTTTGACGAGTTTGCGCAATCTGCGCGACGGCGTCGGCGGTACGGCTCACGAGATCACGGGCGAGCGCCTCAAAGCCTTGGGTCACGGTCCGAGGCTGGCTCCGTGCTCGCGGCCGGGGAGGTCGAATGGTTGCGGGACGGCCCTTGAGAGCGAGTTCGGCTCGTGCGGTGCATGCCACTACCTGTAGGTGATGCTGCTGGAATGCTGGCTCAGGCCGAGATCGCCCATCTCAGGAGCCGTGTCGGAGCGCTCCAGCTCACACACCTTGGACACCCCGGCGGGGTGGCGCCGCTGGCCTACTGCGGTGCCACCCCGGTGCGGATCAGGACACGGGCGGGGTGTCCTCGCCCTTAGTTGTCCGTTCCCCCGGTGTCGCCCGGCGGCCGGACCGGGTCCGGCGGGATCAGAGTGATCGCTTGCCTGACGATGGGCCGGATCGGGACCGGCGGGTAGAAGGCGATAGGCCGGACCGAGTCCGGCGGGGTGGGTTGGGCGTGGGCCGTTGGGGCGCCGAGCAGGATGGTTCCCGCAGCGAGCGCGGTGCCGACCGTCACTGCGGCCAGTCGACCTCTGACACCTGCATGTCTCACCTGAAGGCTCCTTGTCAGGAGGATGGGTCATGTCGTGCACATCTTCTGATCATGTATTGACCACGCGAGCTCACAGCGCCGTACGTCGCTGCCTGACCCTCCGATCGGCCGCATCCTGACGGGTGGTCTCCGTCGGTCGAGCAGCTTTCGTCCCGCTGTCGAGGGGCGAGCGGCAACCAATGGCGCGCCCCGGGTGCCTCTGAGCACGCGTGGGACGTGGTCGTTCCGCCCTCGCCGTGCTCAATGAATGTAACGCCTGCTACATTTCTGGCCGTGATGAACGATGAGAGGACCAGGCGGTGGCTGATCTTGGTGATCAAGCTGCCCGCCGACCCGTCCCGGCATCGGGTCGCGGTGTGGCGGGAGCTGCGCAAGCTCGGGGCGCTCTCGCTGGGGCAGGGCATCTGGGCCGTACCGGAGGTGCCGGTCTTCGCCGACGGGGTGCAGCGCGCGCTCGAACTCACTGACAGCGCAGGTGGCCAGGGCGTGACGCTCCAGGCATCCGGACGTTCACCTGAGGATGCGGCCCGCTTCCGGGAGATGTTCACTGCTGCCCGCTCGGCGGACTGGGTGGAGTTCCTCGCGGACTGCGGCAAGTTCGAGGAGGAGATCGCCAAGGAGATCCGGATCGGCAAGTTCACCCTGGCCGAGCTGGAGGAAGAGGAGCAGAGCTTGGAGCGGCTGCGTCGCTGGCACCGCGACCTGACCGCGCGGGACGTCTTCGGCGCCCCGGAGGCCGCCGAGGCCGGAGAACGGCTCAAGCAGTGCACGGCCGTCTGCGAGGACTACGCCGAGCGCGTCTTCGGCGCACTGCATTCCACCGACGAGGACGCACCGTGACCCATCAGCCCATAGCCCAGGCCGCCCCGAAGCAGGCGATGTGGCCGCTGTACGCGGCTGGGTTCACCACCGCCTTCGGCGCGCACGGCATCGCCGCCAACCTCGGCGGCTTCTCTGAGGACGCCGTTACTTCCCTTCTGGTCCTCGGCGGTCTGCTCGCCCTGTACGACGGCGCTGAAGTACTGCTCAAGCCCGTGTTCGGCTCGCTTGCCGACCGGATCGGCGGGAAGT
>KL569274.1:14644-15058 GCA_000715635.1 Streptomyces violaceus
GTCCCGGCTGGCTGTGGGCGGCCCGCCTCGGCCAGGGCGCCGCGGCCTCCGCGTTCTCCCCCTCGGCCTCCGCCATGGTCGCCCGCCTGAACCCGGCGACCAGGCGCGGGCGTGCGTTCGGCAGTTACGGCTTCTACAAGTCCATCGGCTACACCCTCGGTCCACTGCTCGGCGGCGTCCTCGTCTGGGCAGGCGGACTGCGCCTGCTGTTCACGGTGATGGCCGTGGTCGCGGCGGCCGTCGCCCTGTGGGCCGCGCTCGCCGTGCCCGCCGTAGCGCCGCTGCCGCGCAGGCGGCAGACTGTGGCCGACCTCGCACGCCGACTGGCCGACCGGTCCTTCCTCGCGCCGACCGCCGCGCTCGCCGCCGCCACCGCGGCGCTCTCCGTCGGCGTCGGCTTCCTGCCCGTCTCGG
>KL569274.1:15253-16601 GCA_000715635.1 Streptomyces violaceus
GGCCGGACTCGGAACCGTGGCCACCGGCGCCGCCGTCTCCGTCCTCGCCGCCACCGCCGCCGTCGTCCAGCCCAGGGCCGGCCGCGCCCTGGACACCGGACGCCTGACCACCCGCACCGGCCTGCTCACCGGACTGCTCATCACCGCCGCCGGACTCGCGGCCGCGATGCTGCCCGGCCTGGCCGGCGTCCTGCTGGCCGCCGCCCTCATCGGCACCGGCACCGGACTGATCACCCCGCTCGGCTTCGCCGCCCTCGCCGCCGCGACGCCGGAGGAGCGCATGGGCCAGACCATGGGCTCGGCCGAACTCGGCCGTGAACTCGGCGACGCCGGCGGACCCTTGCTCGTCGCCGGCGTCGCCACCGTCTCGACCCTCACCTCCGGTTACGCGGCCCTCGCCGTCCTGCTGGCCGCAGGGCCGCTGGTTGCCCTGACGGTCCGTTCCCGCACAGCGCGAGCAGCGAAGTAGTCCCGAGTACCTGGAGGGCGGTCTTCAAGAAACCTCGTCTTCTGAAGATGGCCCGCGTGGGGCGCGCGCGGAAGATCCGACAGGCCACCAGGTCTGCGATGCCCTCGATGGCGTCTCGGGTCGGTCGTACTGCGGGCGCTGCCCCGTACTCCTACGCCGTTGCCGAAGTGGTGGCCTCCGGGCGGGCCGGGCGCAGGAGGAGGAAGAGGACCGGTGCCAGGTAGAGCGCCCAGAAAGCGGCTTGCAGCACGCTGGGGTTGGGCTGGAAGTTGAAGATGCCCTTGAGGAGAGTGCCGTACCAGCTGTCGGGCGGGATCGTCGCGCTGATGTCGAACAGACGGTTGTCCAGGCCGGGCAGAATGCTCGCCTCCTGCAGATCATGGATGCCGTACGCGAGTACTCCTGCCGCAACCACGACGAGCAGGGCGCCGGTCCAGGTGAAGAACTTGGCGAGGTTGATCCGCAGGGCGCCGCGGTAGAACAGCCAGCCGAGCATCACGGCGGTGAGCAGACCCAGAACGGCGCCGACGAGCGGGCGGGCTCCGTCGTTCGTGGCCTGCACCGCCGACCAGACGAACAGTGCTGTCTCCAGGCCTTCGCGGCCGACGGCGAGGAAGGCGGTCGTCACCAGCGCGCCGCTGCCGATGGCCAGGGCCTGGTCCAGCTTGCCGTGCAACTCGGCCTTCAAGTGCCGGGCGGTACTGCGCATCCAGAAGACCATCCAGGTCACCAGAGCCACGGCAATGATGGACAGGAGCGCCCCCGAGCATCTCCTGGGCCTAGAACGTCAGTTGGGTGGAGCCGAACTGCAGCACCGCACCCACACTCATGCCTGGTCGCCTACCTGGTCAAGACCGGCAACCCGCGCCAGGTCGTGGC
>KL569274.1:16874-18272 GCA_000715635.1 Streptomyces violaceus
CCAGCCGTTCGACGGCAGGCCGACGCGCCTCGCTAGGGGCTTGCTGGCCCTGACGACATGGCAGGGGTGCTGCTCAAATCGCTGTTCGGTACCCCCGCGGACCGGATCGGCGCCCGCCCGGTGCTGCGCTCGCTCCCCGGTGTCCGCGCCCGCCGCGTCATCCGGCATCTGACGCCGAGCCTGTGCCACAACGCGAACAAGGACACCGCCGAGTGCGGAGTTCTCACATGCGCGCTGTCACTCCACATCCGGCCGATGGTGCGCGCCCGACAGCGCAGGCTCAGTCAGCACCTGATATCCCGTTGGCAGGTGGGCCTGCTGATCGACGTGCTGCCTGCCCAGCAACTTTGCTGCCTGATTCCGCGTGTGCTCGGCTGCCATCTGGGCCTCCGCCACCACGTCGCCTCGTTCACGGACCATGTCCTCGTAGATCGGTACGTGATCGCATTCGCTGGGAGTACCTGTCACAGCACTCGTCCTCCCGCTGTCTCACTCTTCCCCACCCGCTGCGACCGGGGCAATGCTCGGCCGCCGTGAGGAATTTGGCGCTCGTCGGTCATACCGAGTCTGGATGATTTCTGTAATGCCGTCAGGCCCGGTTGATCCGGGCAGCGATCCCGTGACCGATCAGCAAATACATGACGGCCGGGAGACCGTAATTGAGGGCGACACGTAGACCTTCTGTATCCATCGTGAAAATATCCTGTGCCCATCCGGACAGCCAGTCCGCTGTGCCGTGTACGAACTCTACGAACGGGTTCGCTTGGTTCGCGTCGAGCATGTAGAGCACAATCCACAAGCCCAGCAAACCGGCTGCAACGTCAGCGATCGTGCAGATCGCAAGGGCCGCGCGCCGTGCGGTGGCCTGGTTTCGCGCGGAGCGGTCGGGCTCGGGCTGGTGATACGGCTGGGGAGGCTGGTGATACGGCTGGGGAGACTGCTGATACGGCTGGGGAGACTGGTCGTACGACTGGTATCCGGAAACCGGGTCGGTGTTGTTCACGAGAGCTCCATTCTGACGCGTGTTCTGTCGGCGAGGTCACGCCCTGGGCATTGAGAATCAGCCTCGGGCATCCACCCACCTCTCTGATACCTGCGTCTTGCTGGCGCTGCCGCGTTACACCTCCATCTACGGGAAGCCAACATGGCCGCCTATTCCGGCACATACCCAAATGTTCGCCTGGGAGGTACATACACGGGTGCCGGAGGAAGCAGCCCTAATGACTGTCCCAGCCGGTCAGCGATTCCTCGGGCAGCAACGGCTTGCCCGAACCTGCTCAGGCAGTCTTCGTCAGCAGCACCGGGCCCGTACCCGTCATTTGCAACAGTCGCTCCACAGCGGGAGTCACCGGCCCGGATACGGCGAAGAGCGCCCCCGCGTCCCGGCACGCTGACAGC
>KL569274.1:18497-18970 GCA_000715635.1 Streptomyces violaceus
GGAGACCAGTCCCGTCTGATCAGGGCCTTACGGCGCCTCGCAGCGGTATTGGGCCGCGACGCCTGTCTCGCGGTGGGCAGGTAGGCGCCGGTCCCTCGATCGCGCCGGTCCAGCGGGGGGGTGCGTGCCGCCGGCCTCACGCATGGCGAACAGCGACAGCATCCGCGGCGATCCGTGGGACTTGGCGACGTGGGTCGGGGTCACGCTGGTGACCGGTGTGGTGCAGTCGCTGGGCACAGTGTGGGGTCTGTGGCGGCACTACTGGGCGATCGCGAAACTGTTGATCACCGCGCTCGCCACTGTGCTGCTGGTCCACATGCAGCCGGTCGGCCACCTCGCCGATGCCGCCGCCCGGGCCGCCCTGGCCGGCGGCGAACTGCGGGGAATGCGGATCCAGCTGATCGCGGACGCGGCCGCCGCCGTCGTGGCTCTGGTGACTGCGGCCACCCTGTCGGTGTTCAAGCCGCGCGGCA
>KL569274.1:19205-20542 GCA_000715635.1 Streptomyces violaceus
CAGAGATGTGTATAAGAGACGGCGTGACCCTTGCCGCGACCGATCATCCACTTGTTGAGCGGAGTGGTGACCAGGAAGGCCACGGCGAAGCCGCCCAGCAGCGCGCCCCAGAACAGCGCCTCGCCCAAGTGGGCGTCCATCGCCCCCGGCGTGAGGGCGATGATCGCGTTGTCGACCAGTTCCATCACCGCGATCGAGACGGTGTCAGCGGCCAGCGCCACCTTGATCGCAGTCTTGAGGTCCAAGCCGGCCCGCAGGACGGCGAACAGCGTGAACGAGTAGCCGAAGAGGAATGCCAGCCCGATCGCCAGCGCCATGGTAGGGACGTTGCCCCACAGCAGGGCCGTGCCGATCGCCATACCGGTGATCTCGCCGATGGCGCACCCGGTCAGGCAGTGCAGGGTCGCCTTCGCCGCCCCACTCCAGGACGCTCCGGCAGGCCCGCCGCGGTGGCCTTCACGGTCGGCATGACCCTCGTGCGCGGCGTGGTCGTGCACGGTGCTGGCGTGGTGAGCGGTGTGGTCCATGACCTTCATCCCCATTCCCGTCCAGTGTGGTCGGTTCCCGGCCTCCACACCGAACATATACCCCCACGGGGTATTGCACCAGTGGTGATACGGCGCTGCGACGAGCCGGTGGAGCACCGGGCGGTGCGTGCGGCGGCGGTGGATTCGTGGGCGATGCCGGGACTGGCAGCGGCCGACAGGCACCGGCCGGTCACGCGGTGGGCACGCCGACGCGGGGCGGGCACGCTGGGCGCCCGCCCCGTGCTGTCAGCCTCGGGTCAGTCCTTGCCGAGCAGCTTGTTCATCTGGCTGATCTCGGCGGTCTGCGAGGTGATGATGTCTCCGGCCATCTTCTTGGCGGGGGCGTAAGCACCCTCGGCCTGCTCGGTCTTGGCCATGGCCACCGCGCCCTCGTGGTGCTTGATCATCATCTCCATGAAGGCGGTGTCGAACGCCGTGTCCGAGGAGGCCTTGAGCTTGTCCATCTCCTCGGCGCTCATCATGCCCTCCATGTCGCCGTGCATGGAGTGGTCCATGGCGCCCTCGGCGGGCACCTCCTCGCTCCAGGAGGTCAGCCAGCCGGACAGGGTCCTGATCTCCGGGTCCTGGGCCTTCTTGATGTCCTCGGCGAGCTTCTTCACCGCCGGCGACTGCGCCCGGTCGGGGGCGAGGCCGGCCATCTCCACCGCCTGGCGGTGGTGCGGGATCATCCCCTGGGCGAACACGACGTCGGCGGCGTTGTGCTTGCCCTGGTCAGCAGACGCCGACGAGGACGGCGACTTCGAGGTGTGACCGCCGTGCCCGGCTGAGCTGTCGCCGTTGCCGCCACAG
>KL569274.1:20774-21074 GCA_000715635.1 Streptomyces violaceus
CGCCACAGGCGGCCAGGACGAGCGAGGCCGCGCCTGCGGCAGTCACCGCGATGGTACGGCGGATGAGGGAACGCTTGCTGTGCATCGGTGCAACTCCTTCACACGCGACCACGACAGGCCGCGCGGGATTCACGGATTCAAGGGTGTGCGCGAGCGCGGCACCGCTCACCGGCCGATGCCGGGACGCTGGTGCCGTGCGGGCGGCTCTATATCCGCAGAAGTTGCAGCTCAGACAGGTCAGGCGGCGCCCGGCTGCTCTCGGCCGACGCGTGCGCGTCAGCAGCCAGGACGGGCATGGCG
>KL569274.1:21296-24781 GCA_000715635.1 Streptomyces violaceus
GTCCACGACAGCCGTGCTCAGCGCGGGCGGCACGTACGGGGAGCCGATCCCAGCCGCCGCACACGTCCCGTCCGCATGATCAAGATGATCCGGCCCGCCACCGGTGTGCGAGCAGGCCGCGCTCGCGTGCTCTCCGTCAGCCGGGTGAGCCATCACCATCGCGTGCGCGTCCGGTACTCCAGCGGGAGCAAGGGCATGCATGCCCAGGACACCGCCCAACACCGCCATGACCAGCAGCACAAGCAGCCGCCCGGCTGGGCGGCTCCTCGATGCGATGCTCATGGTCACGCGCCCATCGTACGGTCACGTGCCGCGACCGTACGTCGGCAGGGGACATCCAACAGGCCTGCCACTGCGAGGTGTCCATGGGTCGGATACCGGGACGCTGCGCCCCCAGGAGCGGGGGCCGGTGTCCGTCGAGGTCGCCGAAGGCGTTCTGGGCATCCAGGGCACCGTCCCACAACTTCCCCGAGGCCTTGTCCTCCAGGGCGCACACCAGCCGCAGCCACATCGGTTGGCCGGCGGCGGTGCGGGCCGGGGAGCCCAGGGTGCGGGTGCGCCTGGCCTAGCACCAGAAGTCCCCGCCCGGCTCGGCCAGCACGTCCAGGGCCTCGGCGGCGCGTGCGTGGCGGGTGCGCATGCGCTCTTCGGTGGCCGGGTCAGGGGGAGGCGAGTACATGGGTGATCTGCCGCAAACCGGGGGTTGGGGACCGTGGTGCTGGCGTCAGGTGGCGTCCTGGATCCGCAGAAGCAGCAGGTCGAACTCCGGGCCGTCGGGCGTGTTGCGGTACGGCCGCGCGTACTGGTAGCCGAGCCGGGCGTAGAGGTCCTGGCCGCGCTGCTTCGAGGGCAGGGCGAGCAGCGAGGACCACTTCGGGGCAATGGCCTGGAGTAGAGCGGCGTGCAGCCGGGTTCCGATGCCGTGGGATTGCCATGGTGGGCGAACGGCCAGTTAGCACAGCCCCATCAGCCGCTCGGTGCGGGCGCCTTCGGGGACCTGGTCGGCCAGAGGGCCGAACCAGTACGTGGCGTCGCAGGGGAAGGCGTAGCCGAAGCCGACGGCGCATACGGCTGAGGTTGATGCTCTCCCCAGAGTGCCTCGCGCGGCGTCTCCGGCAAGGGCGGAGTGCTGCACGACCTCGCCACCGGGCCCGCGGCGGCGGACGCGGAGTGGGTCGCCGAGCTGCTGGCCTGGGAGCCGAGGATCGATGTCACCGAGCTTTCGGCGCAGACCGGTTTGCCTGCTGGCCGGGTGCACGCCGCGCTGACCATGCTGGGGACGTCCGGCCAGATCGGCTACGACCTCGCCGAGGAGGCGTACTTCCACCGCCATCTGCCCTACCGTGCGGGCGCCGCCGAGACGCGCAACCCCCGGCTGCGGGACGCGCGGGCGCAGGTCGCGGACGGGGCGGTGCGGCTGGAAGGGCCGCTGGCCCGGGTCGGGAAGGGCGACGACGTCCATATGGTCCGCGCCGATGACGCGTCGGGCCGGCTGAGCTGCACCTGTTTCTGGTGGGCGAAGTACCGGGGCGGGCGCGGCCCCTGCAAGCACGTGCTCGCGGTGGGCATGGTGCGCGGCACGGCGGCGGACACGCAAACGGACTTCACAAGGACAGCGGCGGCGACCGCGGCACGATCGGAGACGGCACGATGACACTGGTCCACCTCGCGGAAGCCGGCGACGTCGACGGAGTGCTCCGGGAACTCGCCGCCCTGACGTCCGACGAGCGCGCGGCACAGGCCGAGGCTCTGGAGGCCCGGCGTGTGCCGCGGCGGGCCGGCTGGTACCGCGTCCCCGCGGAGGAGAGGGACGCCCAGCTCGCCGCCGAACTCGGCTGCCGGACCGGCCCCGTGGCCGCGGCCGACTGGATCCTGAAGACCGAGAACGGCGCGAACTCGTTCTTCGCGTGCGGCGCCTGGATGCTCGACGTCGTGAACCTCCACCCCGTCGCCTGGCGGGCCGAGCTGGCCGCACAACTCGCCGATCGCTCGACGCCCGGGATGAACGTCAGGTCCGACCTCGTCGGACACCTCGTCCACGACAGGTCCATGCGCCACTGCTCCACGTACGCGCCCGGCGTCTGTCCGAGGGCGGACCGGAAGTGCCTGGACAGCTTCGCTCGGGAGACGCTCGTCGCGGCGGCCAGGGTCTCCGTGGTCCAGGGTGTTCCAGTTGGGCGTGGACACATGCCAGGGCGTCGCGCACGACCGGATCACGCATCGCGCCCAGCCAGGAGCCGGACTGCTCCTCCGGGTGGCGGGCCAGCCAGGCGCGTACGAACTGGACGAGCAGAAGGTCGACGATGCTGCTGACGGCGGCAGTGGCGCCGATCTGAGGCTGTGCGAGCTCCGCCGTGAGAAGTTCGACGGTCCTGTTGAGCTGTGCGTTCTCCCAGGCTGCGACGTGCGTCGGCCGAGTAAGGGAGCTGAGCACCGGTGTGCTCACCTCCGGGTCCTGCTCATAGTGCGGGGCCCTTCTCCACCCTGGACGAACTCGGCATCGGCTTCGTCGCCTACTCGCCCCTCGGCCGCGGGTTCATCACCGGCACCGCCAAGCCCGCCGGCCAGTACGAAGCCACCGACATGCGCGACGTCGACCCGCGATGGCAGCCGGGCAACTTCGAGGACGTCAGGCCGGGCGGACCGCGCCCTTCATCGCCGACTGGCCGGCGAAGAACACCGACTCCTCACGGATGAGCGCTCCCGGACCCGGGGCGTGGATCATCATGCCGTCGCCGCTCCAGATGCCGACGTGGCCGAGGTCGTCGTGGAAGAAGACCAGGTCTCCGAGTTGGATGTCAGCGAGCGAGACCTCCACTCCCGCTCCCCACTGGGCCTGGGTGGTCCGGGGAAGCGTGACGCCGGCAACCTTCCACGCGGCCTGGGTGAGACCGGGGGCGTCGTACGATCCCGGCCCTACCGCGCCCCATACGCAGGGCCGGCCGATCTGCGCTCGGGCGAAGGCGACCACCCGCTCGGCCTGGGTGCTGGGGCCGGTGGCCGGCGACAGCCAGGATCCACCGTAGACACCGGGTGTGAAGGCGGTTGCGGGAGTTTCGCCTGCCGTGAAGGTAACCGGTTCCGTCGGGGCGGCAGTCGCTGTCGGTGCAGCGGGGACGGGTGCGGTGGCCGGCGCGGCGGGCACTGCCGGAACAGGGGCTGCCAGGGCAGATGCAGGGATGCTCGGCAGACCGGCGCCGTAGGTCGCGGTGGTCACGTCGGCCGGCGGCCCGGAGGTGTAGTAAGCGGTGGGATCGACTGACAGAGCCGTGGCATACGGTGCGGTCGCGCCGCTCGCCGGACCGGCACCGTACGTCTCCACTCCGCTTGTTGGGAGGTCCGCATGGTGAGTACCCGCGGTGGGGTGCGGGACGGTGTGCGGCGCCGCGGCGGCCTGCGGGCCGGGCAGTGGGCTGGACTCCAGGGCGGGCGCTGGTGCGAGCTCGTACAGCGGCCGCGCCGCCACGTCGCCGAGGACCGGCTGG
>KL569274.1:25050-26368 GCA_000715635.1 Streptomyces violaceus
ATCAGAGATGTGTATAAGAGACAGGGAGAGCTCTGGGAGGAATGCAGTGCTCGATGCCTGAAGTGATCCGTCTGTCAGCTCCCGCGCAACACTGGTGGGCGCCTGGGGCGCTTCGAGAGCGCGGGGTTCCGCGGGACGTTCCGCCGGGCGCACGGGACGTGCTGCCTGGGGCGCGCGGTCGGGACGGACCGGCAACCTCCTGTCCGGCTGCGACGCCGGCACGGTCGGGCCCAGCTTGGCACGGGCGGCGTCGAACCACTGCCGGGCAAGGGTTCCGGCCGCGGGCTCCGTGTCCTTCTGGGGCCGGCCGCGGGTGGCCGCGCCCCGCTGGCGCGGGATCGCAGCGGCGCGGGTCGGGTTGAACCTGCCCGTGTCGCTCTCGGCCCGGTCGTAGAGGCTGTCGATCCGCCGCCGGACCTCGTCAGGGCTCGGCCCCTCGCTCTCATTCGCCAACGTGGGAACCAGCAGAGTGCGAGAGCCGGGCCTCGACGGTGGAGGCCTCCAGGGCAAGGGAGTTGGCCTTGCCCGCGAAGCTGGTTACTTCTGGGCGCGTGGTTCGTATCGACGCCATGGAAAAGGGCGCTCCTTCCGTCCGAGGGTGCATGAAACCACCTGCCTATCAGCGGAAGTCGTGCACGTAGTGGTCAACTTAGCTAACTTGTGAGCCTTCCGTGAAGATCGAAGCCTGAAAACGCCCGATATGCCTCCGTGACCTTCCCCTCTCCAATCGGAGTCCTACGCAATCCATCTCATAGGTGCAGATCTTGGACCGCACTGGACATCGCGGGCGACTGAGTAAGTACCAAGATTGGCGGGAGGCGACGCAGAACATGTTCGGTTCGACTAGGTGCTGTCCGGCCGATCATGACGGCCCGCCCGCCAGACGGCCTGACGGGCGTAGGGGGATCATGGTCGCGGACCAGCCGACGGAGACACAGGGGCAGGGGAATCATGGTCGCGTTCCACGCGTCCGCGCTGGACGGAGTCGCCCGCAACCCGGCGCTGCCGACACGGTTGCTGCTCCGGACTCATCGGCCGCGCCTCCCCAACCCCCTTGCTGAACAAGCGAGATGGACACACGTGAGGGGCTGTCCAGGAACGTCTGGTTTGGCTCACAACACTGGGTAATCACGACCCGCGCATGCATGAATACGGAGTGTTCCAGCTCGCTGACCTCTCTTCGTGGGCCTCGACGAAAGGGCACAGCCATGTCCTCGGCCATGCGTAAGACGACGAAAACCCCGGTGGTACGGCGGCTGACCGCTGCGGCCGTCGCGCTGGGCAGCTGCCTGGCACTCGCCGGCCCGGCGGGCAGCGT
>KL569274.1:26603-28032 GCA_000715635.1 Streptomyces violaceus
CCCGTACCGGCCGTCTTCTTCGGCGACTCCTACACCGCCAACTTCGGCATCGCACCCTTCAACCAGGACGGCGACAGAGCCTTCTGCTTCCAGGCGAAGGAGAACTATCCCACCGTCGCCACCCGGCGCCTCGCGGACAACGGCATCACGCTCGACGTCCAGTCGGACGTCTCCTGCGGAGGCGCACTCATCCACCACTTCTGGGAAGAACAGGAGACGCTGCCCGGCACCAGCCTGAAGGTCCCGCCGCAGCAGAACGCACTCAAGGACAACACCCAGCTGGCCGTGGGCAGCATGGGCGGCAACACGCTGGGCTTCACCCGCATCCTGAAGCAGTGTTCCGAAAAGCTCCGCGCCCCGGAGCACGATCTGCTGCCGGGATACCCGGTGGACGGGGACGAACCGGCCGCCACGTGCGGCGAGTTCTTCGAGCCCGGTGACGGAAAGCAGTGGCTGGACGATCAGTTCGAGCGGGTCGGATGGGACCTGGAGGGCTGCTCGAACGCATCCGGTACTTCACCCCCGACGCGAAGCCCGTCCTGGTCGGCTACCCCAGGCTCGTGCCCGAGGACACGAACAAGTGCCTGACTCCGGCGCCCGGCCAGACGGAGCCGCCGCTCGCCGACATCCCGCAGGATGCCATGCCGGTCCTGGACCAGATCCAGAACGGCTGGACGACACGATGAAGAAGGCCGTCGCGGACGCCGGCGCCGACTTCGTCGACCTCTACGCCAACACCGGCAGCAACACGGCGTGCGACCGTGTCAACCGGGGCATCGGCGGCCTGCTGGAGAACTCCCGGATCGGCGAGGGCGACCAGCGGCTCCCCTGGTACGCGCACCCCAATGAGAAGGGCCGCGACATCCAGGCCGAGCAGGTGGCCGACAAGGCCGAACAGATCCTCAACCGGTAAGGGGTGCAGCCCTCAGCTGGGAACCGGACCCGCACCCTCACTCTGGGCGGGTCGGGTTCCCGTCATCACCCATCAACGAAGCCTCAGGTCATCGATCGGGGGCTTGGAAAGTCCCGCGTCGATGACGTTTGCCCTCTCCCCGGCCGACGTGGCCTTTCTTCGGTGTCGTGTGACCAGGTGTGCCGGTCCTCATGCTGTCCCGGCGTGGACGGAGCAGCCGTCACGAGTTGACCGGATGCTGCCTCCGTTTTACTCTCGAACCCATACGGAGTCAGCCTCCGTTTTTCGTGGCCGACAGAACGCAGGAGACAGGCGGGCGTATGGGCGACAAGGGACAGCTGGGGCGTAAGCCCCGTGCGGACGTCCAGCGCAATCGTGCGGCTCTCCTGGAAGCGGCGCAGCGTCACTTCCTGAAGGAGGGCGTCGGTGCCTCGCTGGAGGCGGTGGCCAAGGAGGCGGGTGTCGGGCCCGCCACGCTGTACCGGCACTTCCCCACCCGGGAAGCGCTGCTGGCGG
>KL569275.1:0-3967 GCA_000715635.1 Streptomyces violaceus
AGGAGCGGCACTGCTGACGCAGAACCGCGCAGACCGTACAAAGCGCCTGGAATTGCAGGCTGCTGCGGAGCAGCGACGAGAAGAACGCCAGCACGCCGAAGCGCTGCTGCAGGCGGAGCAGGCTCAAGCGCGCCAGCGCGAGAGCCTTGAGCTGAGGCGCAAGTGTTACATCGACCTGAACACCGCTTCCCGTCAATTTCTGACGGCGATGACCAACTACCTGCATGCACTGCGGCACAGCGTTGACGTTGACGCATCACTGGCACAACTGGAGACCAGCCGATCGGCCTATCGGGACAGCTATTCGGAAGCCCAGATGATTGCCCCGCGCCCGGTGCTACATGCATCCAGCGTTGCTAAGACCCGGTTGAACACCGCATACGGAAAGATCAAGAAGCTCGGGCCATCCCTGTCCGGATGTGCGGCCGAACTGCAGGCTTTAGAAGACGAACTGCGTCAAGAGGTCTGGCCATACGTGGGGGAGCAGAAAGTGGCCATGCGAGCCGACTTGGGCATCGAATCCGCCGAATAGCGCAATGTTGATCGAGCGATCCCAGCCCAAGGTCACCAGCAGGCCCACCCTCCAGGCAGCCGAGTACGACCAGGCGGAGGGATTGCAGTGAGCGCAGCAGTACAGCAGTGAAGTAAAGCAACCACCGCAACCGCAGGCGACCGCCAAGACCCGTCAGCGACCGACTGACCAGTCCTCCGGTCCGCAATGACCACCCGGCCGAAAGTTCGGGACGAAGAGGTCGTGCCAGGGCCGTGCCAGATTGTGCGGGGAATGGCGGGGACCAAGTCGCTGGCCAGTCGGGCCCCGTAGCCGGTCAGCCGCAGGTCAGTGCAGGCATCGCCCCCAGAGAACCCGAGCTTCCCAAATAGAGGGCTTGAGCCCTGCGTCTCAACGCACGGCAGAGTTGGCGGACCCCCCGCGTTCCGCCTGACACCGGGTCCTTGGCCGCCGCCCACGGCTCGGTCTGTCAGGCACAGTGACGGCCCTCTGGGTGCTTCCCCCACCGGAGACACGGGCGGGATCGGTAGCCTCTGGCGGGCCCTGGGCTTCAGGGAGCAGGTATAGGCGACGAGGACGAGTTGCACGTCTTCGGGAAGCACCTCCCATGATCAATGCGTTCACGGCCATCGCCGTCGTGCTCATCTGCGTGGTGGCGTTGCTGCTGGCCGCTGTGGTCTGTGCGTCGGTGCTGGTACCGCTCAGCATCGCGGTCACCGGTTCCGCGGTCCCGGCCCTGGCCGGTGGGCCGTTGGCCGCGCTGGCCTTCGGCGCGGCCGTGGCCACCGTCGCCACGGTCACGGTCGTCGGCCGCCTGGCCATGCGGAGCGCCGCGGCCACGCCAGCGGGCCTGGCGAGGGCCGTCTCCTGACCGCCCCGCCATCCGCCGCGGCGAACAGAACAGCACGCCACCCCGCTCCCCAGCACTCCGCAGCCCTCCGGAGTACTCCGCAGCCAGACCATGTCCCCCCCCGTCCTGGAAGCCGTGCCGGTTCCAGGAGGGAGCTTCCCGCTGCCCGCCCCCAGGCGCGATCATGGTCCTGGAACCGGACCTGGGCCGAGGAAGGGGCGCGACGTGAGGCTGCGCTGTGCTGTGCTGGACGACTTTCAGAGGGTGGCGACCGAGGTCGTCGACTGGTCGCCGATCGCGGGCGAGGTGGAGGTCGTCTCCTTCGACACCCATGTGGACAGCGAGGACGCCCTGGCCGCGGCGCTGGCCGAGTTCGACATCGTGGTGACCCTGCGCGAGCGCGTGTCGTTCCCCGGGACGCTGATCGCCCGCCTGCCCCGGCTGAAACTGATCGTCGCCTCCGGCATGCGCAACTCGGTCATCGACTACGCAGCCGCTGAAGAGCACGGCGTCACCGTGTGCGGCACGGCGAGTTCCTCCACCCCGCCCGTGGAGCTGACCTGGGCCCTGCTGCTCGGCCTCGCCCGCGGCCTCGTCGAGGAGAGCAACGCCCTGCGCTCCGGCGGCCCCTGGCAGTCCACCGTCGGCGCCGACCTGCACGGCCACCGCCTCGGGCTCCTCGGCCTCGGGAAGATCGGCAGCCGCGTGGCCCGGGTCGGCCTGGCCTTCGGCATGCACGTCAGCGCGTGGAGTCAGAACCTCACCAAGGAGCGTGCCGACGAGATCGGCGTCGAACTCGCTCCCTCCCGGGAGGACCTCCTCGCGAGCAGCGACTTCGTCTCGGTCCACCTCGCGCTGAGCGACCGCACCCGCGGACTGCTCGGGCCCGCCGAACTCGCGCTCCTCAAGCCGACCGCGTATCTGATCAACACCTCGCGCGCGGCCATCGTCGACCAGGAGGCCCTCCTCGCCGCCCTGCACGAGGGCCGGATCGCCGGCGCCGGCATCGACGTCTTCGACATCGAGCCCCTGCCCGCCGGCCACCCGATGCGCACCGCCCCCCGCCTCCTCGCCACCCCCCACCTGGGCTACGTCTCCGACACGAACTACACGACGTACTACGGCCAGGCAGTGGAGGACATCCGCGCGTTTCTCGCGGGCGCGCCCGTACGACGGCTGCCCTGACACCCGTACTGCTCGACCTACAGACAGGCTCGACAGCCAGACAGGCTCGGCCTACAGACACGACTGCTGGAGACACAACAATGGCCGGGACCCGTATTCGGGTCCCGGCCATCCTCCGCTGCGCGGGTGGACTCACGCGAGGGGCGCCGCCGTGGACAAGGCGCCTCGGACTCGGCAGTCAGGTCCTCTTGCCGGGGACGACGGTGCTGCTGACGCAGGAGACCTGGCTGTGCGACGTCGGGCACTGCTGCGACGAGTTGTTGGTGACGGTGACCTTGCCGCCCTTGTCGGTGGTGTACGTGTACTGGCTCAGTTCCACGCAGCGAACCTGACCGTTGCCGTCGTCGACGCACTTGCCGGGGTCACCGAGTGCGGAGGCCTGGGCGGCGCCGACACCGATCAGAGCGAAGCTCCCCAGAATTCCCGCTGCCGCCGCGATCTTCTTCGAATTGAGCATTTACCTTTTCCTTTGCGGTCGACTGCCCGCCGCTGGACGAGAAGTCGTTCCGGACGCATATACCGGCTGAGAAGCCAAGAGGCAGGCCCCGCAGCTCGGACACCTGGTTCGAGCCCCGGGGCCTGCCTGTATCACCGGGTCGGTGATTACTTGCCCAGGGAGAAGGTCTGCGAGCAGGTCACAGACTCGCGCTCGCTGTTGTCCTGGTTGGCGAGGCCCAGGATGGCGAGGTTGATGTTGACGTCGTCGATGTTGATGAGTCCCTCACGCGAGTCGTTCTGCTCGCACGACTGGGCCTGCTTGTTGTCGAGCTTGAACTGCTCGTCGCCGTCAGCAGCGTGACCAACGCCAGCGCCGAGGAAGCTGACGCTGCCGAGCATGGCCACGACGACCGCGGCCTTCTGGTACTTGCGCATTACTTCTCCGATTTCTCGAATCGACACAGACCGTGATGGTCCGGTCACTGACAGTCGCTAAGATAAGCGGCGTTTGCGACTTTTGCCACACGAAACGCCTCGTGGCGTGGGTTTCTTGTGAAAGTGCACGTCGCAGCGCTGCGGCGGTTCCGCCAAGTGGTCCATTCCGGGGCCGCCACGCCGGACCGACTCTCGTTCGGGCAGCCGCCGCTCACGACGAGCGGGACCTGCCCCCCCCGGCTGCGCGCGCGGAGACGACAGTCCCGGCCAGTAGACAGGTCAAGGGCCGGGGATACGCAGACGGCCGCCCATCAGCACCCATTTGGCGGAGCCCCTGTTCAAGATGGGTGATCCGCAGAAGATTTCTCGTGACCGGTCGGGGGCCACGGCGTTGAACGGGCAGTGCGGCAGCGCGTACTGCTGCCGCACCTACCTAGTCAGTAAGGGAGAACGTGATGTCTCGCATCGCGAAGGTTGGCGCTGTTGCTCTCGGCACGAGCGCCGTGGTGCTCAGTGGGGCCTGTCTCGCCGCGGCGGACGCCAGCGCC
>KL569275.1:4187-5467 GCA_000715635.1 Streptomyces violaceus
CGCCAAGGGCGCGGCCATCGGCTCGCCCGGCGTCCTGTCCGGCAACGTGGTTCAGGTGCCGGTCCACGTTCCGGTCAACGTGTGCGGCAACACCGTGAACATCGTCGGCCTGCTCAACCCGGCCGTCGGCAACGAGTGCAAGAACGGCGACCACAAGAAGGACGACAAGCGGCACGACAAGAAGCACGGCAAGAAGCACGGCCACCGCCACTGACTTCTGCTGTCATGACCCGAGAGCCCCGGCCCCCCGAATGCCGGGGCTCTCCCCATGTCCCCCGAACCCTGTATCCGTGCGGGACACGAACTCGTACGGAAACACGAACCCGCACGGAACACGAACCCGTACGGACCCCGTGTCCCCTCACGCGTAGCGATAGATCCGGCCGACATCCTCCAGTTCCTGCGGCGTCACGTCCCACGGCGGCAGGCTCTGGCGCCGTGCCACGATCCGGCCGTGCTGCCGGTCGCCCTGGCCCGGCGGCGTGGCCGGGAGGTAGCGGGCACCGCGGTGCCGGCGTTGCCAGCGATACCACTGCAGGTCGATGAAGGCGTGGTGCAACCAGAACACGGGGTCGTTGACGGAGGCGCCGCCGAGCATGTCCCCGCCGACCCAGCCGTGCACCCGGTTGTGGTTGCGCCAGGACGTGTTACCCCGGCCGGTGCCCCAGCCCTCCAGCTTGTTACGGAAGCCCCGAGTGACCGTCGAGTCCCAGGGCGCCACGTCGTAGACGGGGTCCTTCAGTGCCCAGGCCAGCTCGCTCTTCGTGGGCAGGTCCATCGGTCTGCGGGGGCGTCCGAGCTCCCGGGTGAGGAAGTCCCTGTCGGCCACGTTCACCTTGATGGTCCAGTTGCCGTGCCGGTAGGCGAACGGACCGGTCATCACCTGGTGGTCGGAACGGCGCCCGTCGCCCCCGAGGAGACGGTCCGTCCAGGGCGCGGAGGTGGTCGCGCGATCGCGCGTCCAGTCCCAGTACGGCACCGTCACCGAGGAGTCCACCCGGCGCAGTGCGCGCTCCAGGTCGAGCAGGAACCGGCGGTGCCAGGGGAGGAAGGAGGGCGCCATGTGCGCGGCGCGCAGCCCGTGCTCGCCGTCGGCGGAGAAGTACTCAATGTGCATCCGGACGAACTCGTCGTACTCGCCCCGCCGTTTGACCTCCAGCAGCGCCTTGACGAACCGGCGCTGCTCGGCCCTGGTGAGCGTGGCGGCGTCCCTACGTACGTACGCCACGCCGGTCCTCCGTGTGGACGTGCCCCGCGCCTTCCGGTCCCGGAGCCGGCTC
>KL569275.1:5668-6586 GCA_000715635.1 Streptomyces violaceus
GGCGCGGGCGGCCTCGAGCGGTGTCCGGTAGGAGCAGTAGTGGTCGACCATGCTCAGCCAGGTGCCGTCGGCCCGGCGCATCAGATGCAGCGGGCGGCCGTCCACGGTGACGTGCCACCGGCCCTGCCCGGCCGGGCCGTGCGACGGGGTCCACGCCACGCCGATGCGGCGGCCGCGGTAGGTCTCGGCGAAGGCCGTGTCCTTCCGAACGCCTTCGGGGCCGGGGCGTTGCGGCCAGAAGGCCGCGGCCACCGGGGCCGCCAGGGCCGCGGCGAAGGCGCAGACGCGCAGGCCGCGTGTCGCCTCCCGCCGGGTCACCTCCCGCCGTGTGCTGCCGGCCGGCAGGGGGCCCGCCGGGGCCGGCGCCCCGTCACCCGCCAGTCCTCCGCCGATGCTGACGGCCATGGCCCACTCCTCGTCCGGTTCCGGTGTCATAGCCGTAACCTCCGGACGTCCCGCGCGGTCACCGCCGCGCGGCCAGACAAGTGATCACCGATGTCCGTCCCGGCGGGGAGGGGCCCGCGTCAGGTGCCGGACACATACGGAGGGCCGGTCCTCGAACTTCCGAGGACCGGCCCTCCGTACAGCATGGTTCCAGGCCTAGAACCACATGTTGCCGTGCACCGGCTTGGCCTCGTTGACCGCGGACGCGGCGTTCTTCGCCGTGTGGACCAGCGACTCCTTGCCTTCGGCGGTCACGTCCAGGGGGACCTTGGTGCTCACACCGCCGGTGAGGTCGGTGGACGCCAGGTCGCGACCGCTCTGAGCGGCCGGAGCAGACTGAGAGGCGGGGGCGGGCTGAGCGACCGGAGCAGGCTGAGGAGCAGGCGGAGCGACCGGAGCACTCTGAACAGCCGGAGCAGGCTGAGGAGCCGGAGCAGGCTGAGGAGCCGGAGCAGGCTGAGCGACCGGAGCAGG
>KL569275.1:6812-7634 GCA_000715635.1 Streptomyces violaceus
GCAGGCTGAGGAGCCGGAGCAGGCTGAGCGACCGGAGCAGGCTGAGGAGCGGCCTGGGCCACCGGAGCACTCTGAACAGCCGGAGCGCTCTGAGCGACGGGAGCGCTCTGCGCCGGAGCAGCCTGGGCAACCGGGGCGGCCTGAGCGGCAGGAGCACTCTGAACAGCCGGAGCGCTCTGCACATCCGGAACGCTCTGAGCGGCGGGGGCGCTCGGGGCGACCATGGCGTCCTGGGCGAACGCCGGGGTGGCGGAACCAGCGGCGATCAAGGACCCGGCAAAGACGGCGGCAGCCTTCAGAGACTTCATCGTGTTCCTTTCTTCGGCAACGCACGTCGCCGGAGTGGTTTCTGTCGCCGTGCCTAACGAGCCCTGGCCTGGGCGGAAACCGGAACTGCCGAAGATTGCCAATACCTCATACGAGATCTATTAAAAGACCGGACCTCCGGCTGTAAAAGAACAACAGTCGTGGCGCCGCTCCCTGAGACCGGCACCACGACTGGACGGGCTCAAGGGGCCGACGGCAGCAGCGGCGTCAACACGGAGATCCGGGGCGAGAAGAAGGCGTCGGGCTCCGCTGCCGAGGTCGTCGACGTGCTGGACGTCACCGGCGTAACGGCTTCCTCGTCCTGGAGCGCCGGTTCGCCCGAGGTCAGTTCGGCGAGGAGTTCATCGACCCCGCCCAGCAGGTCGTCGACCAGGGGAAGGAGGCCTCCGGCACCACCGGTGATCCCTTGCAGGAGGCCGTCGACAGTCCCCAGTACGAGGTCCAGAAGGTCGGTCACGGGGTCGGCGGCGCGCCGGTCGGGCACCAGGGCGGGAG
>KL569275.1:7803-8050 GCA_000715635.1 Streptomyces violaceus
GGAAACTCAACTGGGGCACGCTCACCCCGGCGGGACGGGAGCCGGCAGCACGACCGGCGCCGGGGTCAGGGGCGCCACGGGTGCCGGGGTGTGCGCGTCCTCGGTGGCCGCCTCGACCAGGGCGGCCTTCGCGGCGTCTCCCAGCTTCGTCGCCTCGGCCGCGGACAGTCGGCCGTTGTTGTCCCGGAGTACGGCGTTCAGCAGGTCGGCGACGGGGGTGAGCGTGCCCCAGTTGAGTTTCCCGATC
>KL569275.1:8238-11148 GCA_000715635.1 Streptomyces violaceus
CGACGGGGGTGAGCGTGCCCCAGTTGAGTTTCCCGATCTGCACGAGGCGCACGTCCGCGCCGGGAAGCCGGGCATCGGAGGCCACTTGGCCATGCCCGCGGGCCGAGTCGGCCGCCATGGCGACGGGGCCGGTGATCCCGACCAGAAGGGCGGCGCACAGTGCGCTGGACGCGATGCGCCGTGCGGGCAGAGCACGCATGGGGATTCCTTTCGACGGCGATGGATCTTGAGCCCACCGTGAAAGGACCGAGGGCTTCCCGCAACCGCTCATACGCTTTTCGGGAATCCCTAATTCCCTCTTTCGCCGCGTCCAGCCTGATCAGACGCTTTGTCAGGTCGCATCGCCGGGACCTCTGACGGAGTAGCGGCCCGGCCCCCGCCGGGCGGAGGCGCGCCCCGGCGCCGGGGCGGCGGTCGGAACCAGCAAACATTTGCGATTTCACGATTCCGACACACTTGTCAGACTTCACCGAATTTCATCGACTATGTCCGATTGATGACTAGAGTTGCGAACCGCCCGACGCACTCCTCAGCGCGGACGCATCACACTCGTGGCGCTGCTGCCACGGCCACCTGTTCCGAAAGGGCAACGACCGGTCATGCGCCATTCCCTGGGCCCGCTGTTTCGCCGCGCGACCGTGGGCGCCCTCGCCCTTGCCGCCGTGTGGGCAGCCAGCAGTTCCCCGGCCGCCGCACCGGCCGCGGCGCCCTCGCCGGAGGCCGAGAGTCTCGCCTTCGCCGAGCGGTACCGCGCGCTCCAGCACGGCGGCATCGTACGCGCCGCCAACGCGTCGATCACCTGCCGCGCGGCCCAGCGGCCTTCCTGCCCGGACGCGCAGGCGGGCGGTAGCGCTGTGAACGGCGACTTCGACATGTTCTACGTCGATGTCGACAGCGACCCCAACACCTACAACTCCTCCCGCTCCGAGGTCCGCCTGCCCAGCGGCTCCCGGGTGACGTACGCGCGCCTCTACTGGGGCGGCAACCTGCGGGTGGGCGAGCAGAAGCCGCCGGAGGACAACGGGCGCGTGCTGATCGCCGAACCCGGCGGGGCGTACAAGCAGTTGATCGCCGACACGATCGTCGGCCACCGCGTGCTGGACGGCATGGACGCCTTCCAGGCCTCGGCGGACGTGACGGGGCTGGTGCGGGAGGGCGGATCGGGTCTGTACACCGTGGCGCAGATCAATATCGCGATGGGCAGGTCGGCGGCCGGGGCATGGGGCGGCTGGACGCTCGTGGTGGCCTACGAGAACCCGGCGGAGCCGCTGCGGAACCTCGCCGTCTGGGACGGTTTCACCCCGCTCAGGTCCGGTGCCCAGGAGGTCCGCGTGACCGGCCTGGGTTTCGCCGCGGGCGCGTGGGGCCGTGCGGGCCTGGTGACGTACAACGGCGACCGCGGCACCGGCGGCGACTCGCTCACCGTGGCGACCGGCCAGTCCGGGACCGCTCTCACCAACGCCGCCAACCCCCGCGACGACGTCCTCAACTCCACCATCAGCGAGCCCGGGGCGGACGCGTCGCGTGTGCCCGCCCACGCCAACACCCTCGGCTACGACTCCGATGTGTTCGACCTCGGAAACGATCTGCAGCAGGGCGGCGACCAGGCGACCTTCCGGATCCAGTCCCAGCACGACGCGGCGTGGGCCGGCGTGCTCTTCGTCGCCGTCGACGCACGGCGGTGAGCCCGTCGCCGTCCGCCCCGAACGCCTTCGCGAGCGAGGAATCCGCGCACATGCATCTGTCATCCACCACCCCCCACCCCAGAGTCCTGCACCTGACCCAACCGGTGGACGGGGGCGTGGCGCGCGTCGTGACGGACCTGGTCGCGGCACAGCTGTCGGACGGCCTGGACGTCACCGTGGCCTGCCCCGACAGCGTGCTCACCGCCAGACTGCGGACGCTCGGCGCGCGCGTACGGCACTGGCACGCGACGCGGTCGCCGGGTGCGTCGCTCGTCCGGGAGGTACGGCATCTGGCACGGGTGATCGACGAGGTGCGTCCCGATCTGGTGCACGCGCACAGCGCGAAGGCCGGACTCGCCGGACGCCTCGCGGTACGCGGGCGGATCCCGACGGTCTTCCAGCCGCACGCCTGGTCGTTCGAGGCGGTCGGCGGGGGCACCGCGGCCCTGGCGCTCATGTGGGAGCGCTGGGGTGCGCGTTGGGCCTCACGGACGGTGTGTGTGAGTGAGGCGGAGCGGGCGACCGGCATGGACGCCAGGATCACCGGCCGATGGACCGTCGTCCCCAACGGCATCGATCCGGAGCGCTTCCACCCGGCCGCCGCCGGCCTCGTGCGCTCCGGGCTCGCGCCGCTGGCCGGCCTCCCCCCGGCGGCACCGCTCGTGGTGTGCGTGGGGCGGCTGTGCCGGCAGAAGGGGCAGGACGTCCTGCTGCGGGCGTGGGACGACGTCGTGCGCAGGGTGCCCGACGCCCGCCTCGTCCTGGTCGGCGACGGGCCGGACCACGACCGGCTTCGCGAAGGCGCCCCGGAATCCGTGGTGTTCGCGGGAGCCGTCACCGACGCCTCCCCCTGGTACCAGGTCGCCGACCTCGTCGTCCTGCCGTCCCGCTGGGAGGGCATGGCCCTGGCGCCGCTGGAGGCGATGGCCTGCGGGCGGCCCGTGGTGGTCACGGACGTGGACGGTGCCCGCGAGAGCCTGCCGCCCTCCTTCTCCGCCCGGTGCCTGGTCCCGCCGGAGGACCCGGCGGCGCTGGCCGGAGCCGTCACCGAGCTGCTGATCGACCCGCCGCTGCGCGAGTCGCTCGGCCACCAGGGCCGCCGGCACGTGCTGTCGACCCACGACGTGCGGCACACCGCCGAGGCCGTTTCGGACGTCTATCGCGATCTGCTCGGCCCATGGACCGCCGCCACCCCCAGCGCTGAGCACGGTCAGCGGCTCGACAC
>KL569275.1:11370-11627 GCA_000715635.1 Streptomyces violaceus
GATGTGTATAAGAGACAGGAACCGGACAACGCAGCGCGTCGAGCCCACCGAGTACAGGGAGTCCATCCACTCGTGACCGCCGAACGTACCGTGCCCTCCCCCGGCGTACCGCCACGGGAGCACGGATCCTCACCAGTCTCGGTCATGCCGCCCCGCGGCACCGCCACCGGATTCCGGCTGCCCGCCCCGCGGCACCCGGCCCGGCCCGCCTCGCCCGTCCCGCTGCTCGCAGCAGACGGCGTCGCCGCCCTGGCGGG
>KL569275.1:11838-12323 GCA_000715635.1 Streptomyces violaceus
TGCTGGAGGAGCTGCCCGCCGTGTGCGGCCGCGTCGCGGTGGCCTGGCTGGCGCTCGCGGCACTCCTCGCGGCGTACCGGCCGGAGCACGCGCTGTCCCTCCGTACCGTGCTGACGGGGCTCGCGCTGCAGGCGACGGCCGCCTGTGTGCTGCGCGGAGCCGTGCACGCGCGGCGGCGCGCCGCGCTGCTGCGCCACCCGCAGACCGCACTCGTCCTCGGCCCGGTCGCGACCGCGCAGCGCGTGGCCGCCGCCGTCCTGCGTCAACCGCGGTGCGGTGTACGGCCGGTGGGGATCGTCGCCGAGCAACCGGACGGCACCGAGACCCTGCCGGTGCTGACGACCGCCGAGGAGGTCGAGCGGGCGGTCATCCAGAACGGGGTGCGGGCGGTGCTGGCCGTGCACCCCTCGGTACGCGCCGAACAGGAGCCGCTGCTGCGGGCGCTGGCCGAGTCGGGGTGCGTGGTCTGGGAAGTCGACGCCGAC
>KL569275.1:12568-13771 GCA_000715635.1 Streptomyces violaceus
GTCCCCCGCCCGGCACGGCAGCGCGGGCAAGCGGGCCCTCGACATCCTGGTGTCGGGGGCCCTGCTGCTTCTGGCCGGCCCGCTGCTGCTGACCTTCGCCGCGGCGCTGCGGCTCAGCGACGGGCCCGGAGTGGTGTTCCGGCAGGAGCGCATCGGCAGGAACGGGGAGCCGTTCACGCTGCTGAAGTTCCGTACCCACCGTCCGGTCGACGAGCACGAGTCGGCGACCCGGTGGAGCGTGGCGAACGAGAACGAGATGCGCTGGTTCTGCCGGATGCTGCGGCGCACCTCGCTCGACGAACTGCTCCAGTTGTGGAACGTGCTCCGGGGCGACATGAGCCTGGTCGGGCCCCGGCCCGAACGCCCCTACTTCGTCGCGCAGTTCGGCCAGACCTACCCCGGCTACTCGGTCCGCCACCGCATGCGGACCGGCATCACCGGCCTCGCCCAGATCCACGGGCTGCGCGGCGACACCTCGATCGAGGACCGCTGCCGGTTCGACAACGCCTACATCGACGACTGGTCCCTGTGGCAGGACGTGTGCATCCTGCTGCGCACCGCGGCCACGGTGGTACGTCCGACGGGGAGCTGAGAGGTGAGCCTCGCACTGACACCGCTCCCGCCCCGCGTCGTCGCGCTGACGCCGGCCCTGCCCGTGGTGGCCGTACCCGCCCTGCTGGCCCTGCCGCGGACACCGGACGGCGCCGGGCCCGCCGACGTGCTCTCCGGGCTCCTGGTGGTCTACTGCGTGATCCGTCTCCTGCGCGAGCGGCGGCGCCCGCTGTCGCCCGCAGCGGCCGCGGTGCTGGGCCTGCCCGTCGTGGGGCTCGCGATCGCCGCCATGGGGGCGTTCTCGTCCCAGGCCGGGCTGACCGGCCTCGGACGTTATCTGCAGACCTTCGTCCTCGTCCCGGCGGCCGTGCTGCTCCTGCTCCGCGACCGGGCCGGCTTCCGGATGGTGGCCTGGTCCTTCGTGGGGCTCGGTCTGTGTCAGGGGGCCGTCGGCGTCCACCAGTTCGTCACCCGGACCGGCGCCTCCTACCAGGGCGCGAACATCCGCGCGGTGGGCACCTTCGGGCCGCAGGACGTGATGGGCATGGCGACGGCGGTCTCGCTCGGCCTGGTGTGCGCGGTCGGGATCGCACTGGGCCGGGTGTCCGCACGGCAGCGGGTCATCGCCGCCGGGTGCGCCCTGGTGCTGCT
>KL569275.1:13988-14445 GCA_000715635.1 Streptomyces violaceus
TCCCTCGCGCCATCAGAGATGTGTATAAGAGACAGCTCTCCTTCAGCCGGGGAGCTTGGATCGCGACCGTCCTGACCTGCACCATGCAGCTGGTGCTGGCCGGATGGCGGCGCGCGCTCAAGGTGGTCGCGGCCGCGGTCGCCTCGGGCGTGATCCTGGTGGGCGGGTTCGGCGTGGGCTCGGCGCTCCTGCAGCAGCGGATCGACAGCATCGCCCAGGTCGCCGACGCCCCTGACCAGTCCGTCGTCGACCGGTACACCCTGTGGGCGTCCGCCACGGACATCTGGCGCCAGCACCCGCTGACCGGCGTCGGGTTGAAGGGCTTTCCCGAGTACCGGGACGGGCACGCCACGCTGGCGCTGTCGTCGGGCAGTGAGACCGACGGCGCGGGGGTGGCGTACCAGCGGCAGCCGCTGCTGTCGCCGCACAACATGTACCTGCTGGTGCTGAGCGAGCA
>KL569275.1:14652-16383 GCA_000715635.1 Streptomyces violaceus
CAACATGTACCTGCTGGTGCTGAGCGAGCAGGGTCTGATCGGGCTGCTCGCGCTCGCCGGGAGCTGGCTGGCGCTGCTGGTGTGCGGGGTGCGGCGGCTGCTGCGGGTCCGCGTCCGCGGGCCGGGACTCGACTGCGGGCTCGTCGCCTGCGGGCTGCTGGTCTGGCTGCTGACCGACTTCATGTACGGAGACATCGGCGGTCCCTCGACCGTGCTGATCGCCGTCGGCATGGGGCTCGTGGCATGGTGGGCGCTGGCCCGCGACGCGCGTACGGGCCTGCCCCGGGGCGGGGCGCGGGAGCGCGCCGAGGGGGCCATGGCGCGATGACGGTGGTGCCTTCGCAGACCCCCGGTCCCGAGACGGACGGCGCGGCGACCGTGCCCCCGGCGCGGGCCGCCGTCAAGGCCGGGGACGGTGCTGCCGACCCGGCCGCCTCGGCGTCGGCCTCCGGCAGCTTCCTGGCCAGGGCCGCGCTGGTGACGGCGTCGCTGTCCATCGCCGGCTCGCTGCTCGGCCTGGTGCGCGACCAGTCGCTGGCGCGGCTGTTCGGCGCCGGGAGCGACACGGACGCCTTTCTGGTCGCCTGGACCGTGCCGGAGTTCGCCGCCACGCTGCTCATCGAGGACGGGCTGGCGATCGCGCTGATCCCGGCGTTCAGCATGGCGCTGGCCCGCCGCGCCCGGGGCGCCCCGGGCGACCCGGTCCGCGCCCTGGTCGGCGCCACCCTGCCCCGGCTGTGCCTCGCCCTCACCGCGGTGGCCGCGCTGGTCGCCGGCACCGCTCCCTATCTGGTCCAGGCTCTGGCACCCGGCCTGCCCGACCCGCGGCTCGCCGTCGACTGCACCCGGATCACGGCGACCTGCCTGCTGGCCTTCGGGCTCGCCGGGTACTGCAGTGCCGCCCTGCGGGCACACCGCTGCTTCCTCGCGCCCGCGGCGATCTATGTCGCCTACAACACCGGCATCATCGCCGCGATGTTCCTCCTCGGCGAGGGCTGGGGCGTGCGCTCCGCCGCGGTCGGGGTGGCGGCGGGCGGCTGTCTGATGGTGGCGGTGCAGGTGCCGTCGCTGTGGCGGCGACTGACGTCGCGTACGCCGTCTTTCGCCAAGGCCGGGGCCGTCGTCGAGGAGCGGCCGATGCAGGTCGCCCTGGTCGCCGCCGTTCTCCTCTTCGCGCTGTGCCGCCAGTCGCAGGTGCTCGCCGAACGCTTCCTCGCCTCCAGCCTGCCCGCCGGCGCCATCTCACACCTGAACTACGCGCAGAAGGTCGCCCAGATCCCGATGACGCTGTCGCTGATGGTGTGCACCGTCACCTTCCCCGTGGTGGCGCGGGCGCTCGCGGACGGCGACATCGCACGGGCCCGCAGCCGCGTGGAGCGGGATCTGGCGCTCGCCGCCTGTCTGGTGATGATGGGCATGTGCGCGGTCATCGCCTGCGCCCCGCAGATGATCGAACTGCTCTTCCAGCGGGGTGCGTTCACCGCGAGCGACACCGCGGCGACGGCCGACGTCATGCGCGTCTACGCCCTCGGACTGCTGAGCCAGACCCTGGTGGGCGCCCTTGTGCGTACCTACTTCTCGGCCGGCCGGGCCAGCTGGTATCCCCTGGGCGCGATGACGGCGGGCATCGCCGTGACGTCCTGGATCGGCGCCGCGACCGTGCACTCCTGGGGTGTGGCGGGGATCGCCGCCGCCAACGCCCTCGGCATCACCGTCACGGCCGCCCTGCTG
>KL569275.1:16612-16948 GCA_000715635.1 Streptomyces violaceus
GGTGGGCGCCGCCGTCGTCGCCACGGTCGCGGGTGCGTTCGCCGCGAGCCGGCCGGACTCCCCGGCGGCGGGCCTCGCGGCCGGCTTTCTCACCGTGACCTTCGTCTTCGTCCCGCTCACCTGGGCCCTCGGTGCCCAGGGCCCCGCGTCCGCTCTGCGCTTCCTACGCGCCGTCACACGAAGGCTCACACATGGCCGCTTCCGTTGATTCCCTCGACACCGGCAGACCCTCGGCCACGCACCGGGGCCCCGTCCCCTGGGTGGCGATGTACCACTCGGTGGGCGACTGCTCGGACGACCCGTACCGCATCACGGTCACGCCCGAGCGGCTCGACC
>KL569275.1:17123-18551 GCA_000715635.1 Streptomyces violaceus
GCGCCCGGGGCGAGGCACGGGGCCTGGTCGGGCTCACCTTCGACGACGGGTACGCCGACTTCGTCACCGAGGCCCTGCCGCTGCTGCGCCGCTACGACTGCCGCGCGACCCTCTTCGTGCTGCCCGGCCGGCTCGGCGGCGACAACGCCTGGGACCCGCTCGGCCCGCGCAAGCCGCTGCTGACCGCGGACGGCATCCGGCACGCGGCCGCCGAGGGCGTGGAGATCGGCTCGCACGGACTGACGCACGTCGACCTCACCCGGGCGGACAACCTCACCCTCAGGGCCGAGGTCGGCGAGAGCCGGGCCCTGCTCACGGAGCTGACCGGCGCCTGGGTCGACGGCTTCTGCTATCCGTACGGCACGGTCGACGCCCGCGCCGTCGAGGCCGTACGGGAAGCGGGATACACCTACGCCTGCGCCATCGACCCGGGCCCGCTGACCGGTCCGCACGCCCTGCCGCGAGTGCACGTGGGCCAGAACGACACGGCCGTGCGCCTGCACCTCAAGCACCGGCTGCACCGGCTGCGCCGGCGCCCGGTGGAGGGCCTGTGAGATGAAGGCTCTGCACATCATCACCGGCCTCGGCGTCGGCGGCGCCGAGCAGCAGTTGCGGCTGCTGCTGCGTCATCTGCCCGTCGACTGCGACGTCGTGACGCTCACCAACCCCGGGGCGGTCGCCGAGGGCCTCACCGCCGACGGGGTCCGCGTCACGCATCTCGGCATGGGCGGCAACCGCGACCTGGGCGCGCTGCCGCGGCTGGTCCGGCTGATCCGCGCCGGCGGCTACGACCTGGTGCACACGCACCTGTACCGGGCCTGCGTCTACGGGCGGTTCGCCGCACGCCTCGCCGGGGTCCGGGCGGTCGTCGCCACCGAGCACTCCCTGGGCGACTCGCAGATGGAGGGCCGCAGGCTGACGGCGGGAGTGCGCGGGCTGTACCTCGCCAGCGAGCGGCTCGGTTCGGCGACGGTCGCCGTCTCCCCGACGGTGGCCGGTCGCCTGGAGCGCTGGGGCGTGCCCGCGCCCCGCATCGAGGTCGTCCCGAACGGCATCGACCTGGACCGGTTCCGCTTCGACGCGGAGCGGCGCGAACTCACCCGCCGGCACCTCGGCCTGCCGGAGGGCGCGTGGGTCACCGGCGGCGTCGGCCGGCTCAGCCGGGGGAAGCGCTTCGACGTCCTCGTCCGCGCGCTCACCCTGCTCCCGAAGGACCACTGGCTGCTGCTGGTGGGCGGCGGCCCCGAGGAGCCCGTGCTGCGCCGCACGGCCCAGGAGGCCGGTGTGGCCGGCCGCGTCGTGTTCACCGGCGAACGTCCCTACGTGCCCGACGGTTCGCCCGGCCCCGACCTGCCCTCGCTCACCTCGGCGATGGACCTGCTCGCCTCCCCGTCCACCGAGGAGGCCTTCGGCCTGGCTGCCGTGGAG
>KL569275.1:18835-19514 GCA_000715635.1 Streptomyces violaceus
CGCCGGCGTCCGGCGGGTGAGCGGCGGCCCCGAGGCATACGCCCGCGCCATCGCCGAGGTACGGGCGGCCGGTGCCCGGCCGCGCACGGCCTCGGAGGTCGCGCACCACTACAGCATCACCCACTGCGCGGCCCGTCTCACCGACGTGTACGCGGCAGCGGTCTCCAGTTCGACGTCCCCCTCTTCTCCGGGAGCCAACTCCTCATGACCGACACTCCGATCCGTCAGCGCCGCCTGTCCCTGGCTCGTCTCCGGGGGCTTCCCCTGTGGTCCGTGGTCGCGGCCGGCACCCTCGTCGGGGGCCTGCTCGGCGGTTCGTACGGCCTGCTCACACCCGCGACGTACACGGCCACCAGCTACGTCATCGCCGTGCCTGCGGGCAAGTCCTCGCCGGACGCCGCCCTCGGTTTCGCCCAGGCGTACGGCCGGGTCGCCACGCAGCTCGCGGTACTCGGGGACGCACAGGTGTACGCGGGCGTGCCGGTGCGCACCCTGCAGCGCAGTGTGCGCACGGCGACGTCGCCGGACGCGCCGATGGTCGCCGTCTCGGCCACCTCCTCGCGCCCCGGCCTCGCCGTCGACATGGCCAACGCGGTCACCCGCTCGCTGACCCGGCACGCGGACGACACCCGGGGCAACACGCACGTGCGGCTCGTGCAGTTCTCGCGGGCGGTGGAGC
>KL569276.1:0-3948 GCA_000715635.1 Streptomyces violaceus
GGCCCGCGCCACCGCGTCCTCGCCGCGCTCCGCGACGACCAGCTCGAACACCTCGGGATCTTCCTCGGCAACCTTCACGCCGTCGGCGGAGACACACACGTGGCGACCCGTCCCCAGGTGCTTCAGGAGGTGCCCGTTCTCGTGCGGTTCCAGGCGGAACGTCTCCTGGACGATCCAGCCGCCCGGCTGGTCGGCGGAGGCGCGGACCCGGCCGTCCTCGGCGACCGAGAGGTAGCGGCCGTCGGGTGCGCGCAGTGTCAGGACGCCCTCGCCCCAGTCGACCAGCGCCAGTTCGGTGCCGGTCGCGTCGGTGGTGAGCGGGGGCAGGTCCGTGCGGCCCGCGAGCAGCGCCGGGTCGAGCGCGCCCTCGGCGCCGCGCACCTCGTCGGCGGCGTCCGCCACGACCGGCACGTGCAGGAACGCGCCCGCAGAGGTCTTCAGCCGGACCCGGTCCACGCCCTCCGCGAACTCCACCCGCGCCGCGCCGAACCGCTCGTACAGGCCCTCCAGCGGGGTCGAGCGGTGCAGGAGCGTGCCGCTGTACCAGTCGAGCTTGCACTCGTCGGCGAGCAGCCCGACCACGGCGATCCGGGTGTCCGGGGCGAGCGGCAGCACCCCGTCGTTCTTCAGCAGCACGACCGCCTGCTCGGCCGCCTCCTGCGCGAGGGCACGGTGTCCCGGGGAGTCGAACTCGCAGGTGGCGTCGTGCGGGTCGTACTCCGGGTCGAACTCGCCGAGGCGGAAGCGGACCGAGAGCTGGCGGCGGACGGCCGTGTCGAGGTCGGCCTCGGTCAGCAGACCGCGCTCCAGGGCGCCGCGCAGGCGCCCGGTCATCTGCGAGGAGTCCGTGCCGTGGTCGGTGAAGCTGTCGACGCCCGCGACGAGGGAGGCCGCGGTGGCCTCCTCGTGGGTGTCGAAGTAGTGCTCGGAGTCGACCAGGTTGCTCGGCGCGCCCGCGTCCGAGCAGACCAGCAGCTCCTCGTCGGTCCAGGCCCGCAGGTGCTCGCCCAGGTACGGGGAGACGTGGTTGGGGCGGCCGTTGACCAGGTTGTACGCGGGCATCACCCCGGCCACCGCACCCGCCTCGACGGTTTCGCGGAAGGCCCGCAGGTCGTACTCGTGCAGCACGCGCGAGCGCACCGAGCTCGACGTCGTCGACCGGTCCGTCTCGTTGTTGTGGGCGAGCCAGTGCTTCAGCACGGGCGCGGTGCGCCAGTAGGTGGGGTGGTCGCCGCGCAGACCGTGGGTGTAGGCGGTGGCGATCGCCGAGGTGAGCTTCGGGTCCTCCGAGTAGCCCTCCTCGTTGCGGCCCCACAGGGGGTGGCGCAGCAGGTTGACCGTCGGGGCCCAGACGTTGAGCCCGACGCGCTCGTCCTTGGCGCGCATCGCGCGGACCTCCTTGGACACCGCGTCGCCGACCCGCCTCACCAGCTCCGGGTTCCAGGTGGCGCCGAGGCCGACCGCCTGCGGGAACACCGTCGCCGGGCCCATCCACGCCACGCCGTGCAGGGCCTCCTGGCCGGTGCGGAAGGCGGCGATGCCGAGCCGCTCGACGCCGGGCGCGAACTGGTGCAGGAAGGCGGTCTTCTCCTCCCGTGTGAGCCGCGACAGGAGGTCGTCGATCCGCTTCGCGAACGGCAGGCGCGGATCGCGGAACGGCGGCGTGGGCGGCGTGTGTGCGGTCACGTGGGATTCCCTTTGCGATGGAGCGGCGAGACGCTTTCGAAGCGCTTCGATGCTGGTTCGACGTGGGGGCGGGTGTCAAGACACCTCGGCGCAACAACTCCGACCCTGCGGCGCCATTCCAAGCTCCGTTTACGTCAGGTCGCGATCGTGCACACCCCGGGAGAATCTTGGAATCGCCCCTTGTGCACCCCTGGGTGTTCACTTAATCTCGCAGCAACATCGAAGCGCTTCGACTGTGCAGTCCGCCACCCGGTGGTGCTCATTCCTCGTCACTCGTCGGAGTATCGCTTCGGCTCAGCCAGTTCCACTCGAGACACCGCAGCCGACGGCCCTCCGCCGGGTGTCCTGGTGTGCCATGAAGGGTTGACGCAATGACGCCGAACGCCGCCTCCGCCTCCTCCGGACCGAGCCGGAGATCCTTCCTCGCCTCCACGGCGGTCGCCACCGCAGCGGTGGCGGGCGGGATGCCGTTGCTCGCCGCGTGCGGCGGGTCGGACAGTGGATCGCGGGACGGCACCACGTCGGGCAAGGACGCCAAGAAGATCCTGCCCAGCTACGTGGCCAGCAACGTGGTGAAGCCGGACATCCCGTCCAGGAACGGCTCGTCGATGGGCTTCACCACCAAGCTCGACGTCGACACCCTCAAGACCTCTGTCGCGAAGAAACTCGGCAAGGGCGGCAAGGTCACCGCCATGTCGCCGTTCTGGGGCTCGCCGCCGAAGCAGAACAACCCCTACTACACGTCGATGAACGACCTGATCGGCGTCGACGTCCAGTGGCGGAACCAGGACGGCAACACCTACGACCAGAAGCTCGGCGCGGTCCTCGCCTCCAGCGACGTCCCGGACGTGGTCGTCGTCCCCAGCTGGAACATGATGGGGAAGATACCCAGCGCCATCATCAGCAAGTTCGCCGACCTCGGCCCGTACCTGTCCGGGGACAAGGTCAAGGAGTACCCCAACCTCGCGGCGATCCCCAGCGACGCCTGGCAGCGCTCCATCTTCGGCGGCAAGCTGATGGGCCTGCCGCAGCCCGCCCCGTCCGTCCAGACCATCGTGCCCCTCTACCGCCAGGACATCTTCGACAAGGAGGGCTACGAAGTCCCGCGGTCCGCCGCCGAGTTCATGGCCCTGTGCAAGGACATCACCAACGCCCGGGCGAAGGTGTGGGCCTGCGGTGACATGAAGTGGACCGCGATGAACACCTTCGGGGTCCTCGGGGGCGGGGAGAAGCCGCTCTGGTGGAACCTGGTCGACGGCAAGCTGCTCTGCCGCATCGAGACCCCGGAGTACCTGGAAGCCATCGAGTGGACGCGCAAGCTGTTCGCCGCGGGAGTCGTCCACCCCGACTTCAAGCTGGGCAAGAGCCAGGCGACCGACCCGGCCCCCAAGTTCGCCGCCGGAGAGTTCCTGATCTGGAACAACAACATCGTCAACTGGTACGGCCAGCAGGCCTCCCAGGCCACCCAGAACCCCGACTTCAAGGTCTGGGGCATGGACATCTGGAACCACGACGGCGGTGACCCGACGCTGTACGCCCAGAACCCGGCCGGCATCTTCTCCTTCATCAGCAAAAAAGCCTCCGAGTCCGTCATCCGCGACGTGCTGGCCGTCGCCAACGTCACCGCGGCGCCGTACGGCACCAAGGAGTGGATGATGACCAACTACGGCGTCCAGGGCACGCACTACACGATCAAGGACGGCGTCCCCGTCAAGAACGACAAGGGCAACAACGAGGTTCTCAACGCCTTTGTCATGGTGGCGAGCCCTGCCGCGACCACCGCTCACCCCGACTTGCCGGACGACACCAAGGGCATGGTCGAGTGGGAGCAGCGGATGGGGGGCTTCACCAAGAAGTCGTCCTTCTGGGGCCTGCAGATCACCGAGCCCTCCCGCTACACCAACCTCGCCAACGACTTCGAGCAGCTCGAGGACGACATCATCCGCGGGCACAAGAAGATCAGCGACATGCAGCAGGCCGTCTCCGACTGGAAGAGCAAGGGCGGCGACAAGCTGCGCGACTGGTACAAGAAGCTTCTCGACGAGAACGGCCCGGCGGCGAGCTGACCAGGTTCTGAGGCAAGGAGAACAGCCGTGTCCCACAGCACGGTGCCTCGGAGCAGTGCCGAGGCCAGCACGCCGGCGAAGACCCCGGTGGCGTCCGACGACACCGCCGGTGGCCAGGAGGAGCGAGGCTCGGGCAAGCTGAGCCTCGGGCTCAGGTTCAGACGCGACCGCGTCCTGATCCTCATGACGCTGCCGG
>KL569276.1:4140-7127 GCA_000715635.1 Streptomyces violaceus
CGGGCTCAGGTTCAGACGCGACCGCGTCCTGATCCTCATGACGCTGCCGGCCGTCGTGCTGGTCATGGTCTTCAACTACCTGCCGATCCTCGGCAACGTCGTCGCCTTCCAGGACTACGACCCGTACATCAGCGACAACGGCATCATCTCCATCCTGAACAGCCCCTTCGTGGGCCTGGAGAACTTCCAGCGGATCTTCGAGGACTCCGCCTTCTGGAACGCCGTCGAGAACACGCTGGTGCTGTTCTTCGTCCAGCTCGTGCTGTTCTTCCCGATCCCGGTCCTGCTCGCGCTGCTCATCAACAGCGTGGTCCGGCCCCGGGTGCGGGCCGTCGCCCAGGCCGTCATCTATCTGCCGCACTTCTTCTCGTGGGTGCTGGTCGTCGCCGTCTTCCAGCAGATGTTCGGCGGCGCGGGGATGCTCTCCCAGCTGCTCAGGCAGAACGGATACGACGGCCTCAACATCATGACCAACCCGGACACCTTCCCCTTCCTGCTCACCGCGCAGAGCGTGTGGAAGGACGCCGGGTGGGGGATCATCGTCTTCCTCGCCGCGCTGGCCTCGGTTCCGCAGGACCACTACGAGGCCGCCGCGATGGACGGCGCCGGACGCTGGCGCCGCATGTGGCACGTCACGCTTCCCGCCCTGCGCCCGGTGATCGCGCTCCTGCTCGTGCTGCGCGTCGGCGACGCCCTGACCGTCGGGTTCGAACAGATCCTGCTGCAACGAGACGGCGTCGGAACGGGCGCGGGGGAGGTCCTCGACACCTTCGTGTGGTGGAACGGCGTGCGTAACCAGGACTTCGGCTACGCGGCAGCCGCCGGTCTCGTCAAGGGCGTGGTCAGCATCGGCCTGGTCCTCGCCGCGAACAAGGTGGCCCATCTCATGGGCGAGCAGGGGGTGTACAAGAAGTGACGTCCGTGATGTCGGAACCGCGCCAGGAGACCGAGGCTGCCCGGCAGAAGGCGCCACGCTGGTGGGCCGCACCGCCGCGCCCGGCGTGGGAGGAGGAGCCCTCGAAGGCCGGCCTCGCGGGCAAGGCCATCGCCCTGGCGTTCGCCTGCCTGGCGATCCTTTTCCCGCTGTGGATCGTGGTGGTCACCAGCCTCTCCTCGCGAAAGACCATAGACGAGGCGGGCGGCCTGGTGATGGTGCCCAAGGGCATCACCTTCATCGCCTACGAGGAGTTGCTCAGCGGCGGCCAGGTCACCCGCGCCGCGATCATCAGCATCCTCGTCACCCTGGTCGGCACGCTGTTCTCCATGACGGTGTCCGTCCTGTGCGCCTACGGCCTGTCCCGTAGCGAGTCCCTCGGCCACCGCTGGATCCTGATGACGTTGCTGGCGACCATGTTCTTCAGCGCCGGCCTCATCCCCACCTACCTGCTGGTGCAGTCCCTCGGCCTGACGGACACCTATCTCGCGCTGATCCTGCCGAGCGCGATCAGTGTCTTCAACATCCTGGTGCTGCGCGGCTTCTTCATGGGGATCTCGCAGGAACTCATCGACAGCGCGCGCATCGACGGCGCCGGGGACGTCCGGATTCTCTGGCGGATCGTCATGCCGCTGTCGCGGGCGGTTCTCGCGGTGATCACGCTGTTCTACGCCGTCGGGTACTGGAGCGCCTGGTTCAACGCGTCGCTCTATCTGAACCAGCAGGACATGATGCCGTTGCAGAACGTCATGATCCAGCTCGTGCAGAGGCAGGAAGCACCGGTCGGTCTGGGTCAGGCCATCAAGACCGGCCAGCTGTCGGGGCTGGCCATTCAGATGGCGGTCATGGTGATGGCCCTGCTGCCGGTCGCCTTCCTGTCGCCCTTCGTCCAGAAGCACTTCAAGAAGGGCATGCTCACGGGGGCCGTCAAGGGGTGATGCCCTTGTTTCGAGTCTCGCCGTAGGGCTGTCGGTTGTCTGTGTCTGCGGCTGCGTTGTGGTTGTTCGCGCAGTTCCCCGCGCCCCCAAAAAAAGGGCCTCCGCCCCTCCCTGTCTTGTAAGGACCGAGGTACGTCATGCGCACTTTCCACCTCAGCAGACGCGCTGTGCTCGCCGGGACCGCCGCCACCGCCGCTGTCGCCGCACTTCCGATCGTCCAGGGCAGCGCTCAGGCCGCCGCGCCCGCGGCCGCCGCGGGAACCGCGTACCGCTGGCGCAATGCGGTCCAGGGCGGCACCGGCTTCGTCACCGGCGTTCTCTTCCACCCCTCCGTCCGCGGACTCGCCTACGCCCGTACCGACATCGGCGGTGCCTACCGCTGGGACGACCGGACCGACCGGTGGATCCCGCTGACCGACCACATCGGCTGGGACGACTGGAACCTGCTCGGCGTGGAGGCCATGGCCGTCGACCCGGCCCACCCGAACCGGCTGTACCTCGCCCTCGGGACGTACGCGCAGTCCTGGGCCGGCAACGGGGCCGTGCTGCGGTCCGAGGACCGTGGGGCCACCTGGAAGCGCACCGACCTCACCGTGAAGCTCGGGGGCAACGAGGACGGGCGTGGGTGCGGGGAGCGGCTGCTCGTCGACCCGCGGGACAGCGACACCCTGTGGCTCGGGACCCGGCACGACGGGCTGCTCAAGTCGACCGACCGGGGCGCCACCTGGAAGGCCGTGAGCTTCCCGGCCACACCCAGTGCCACCGGCCAGGGGGTCACGCTCCTCGTCGCGGCGGGCCGTACGGTCTACGCCGGCTGGGGCGACTCCGACGGCACGGCCGGCAAGCCCAGCCTGTACCGCACGTCCGACGGCACGACCTGGCAGGCCGTCCCGAAGCAGCCCGCCGGCACCGCCGCCAGGGTGCCGATCCGGGCCGCGTACGACCGGCACACACGCGAGCTGTACGTGACGTACGCCAACGCCCCGGGACCCAACGGCCAGTCCGACGGCAGTGTGCACAAGCTGCGGACGACGGACGGGAAGTGGACCGAGGTCACGCCGGTGAAGCCCGGCGGGGCGACCGAGGACGGCGGGACCGACTCCTTCGGGTACGGC
>KL569276.1:7321-10677 GCA_000715635.1 Streptomyces violaceus
CCATCAGAGATGTGTATAAGAGACAGAACAACCGCTGGGCGCTGGTCGACACGCTGTACCGCACCACCGACGGCGGCCGCACCTGGAAGTCCCTGAAGGACAAGGCCGTCCTCGACGTCTCCGAGACGCCCTACCTCAAGTGGGGCGGCGACCAGCCCAAGTTCGGCTGGTGGATCCAGGCCCTCGCCGTGGACCCGTACGACTCCAAGCACGTTGTGTACGGCACGGGCGCGACCCTCTACGGCACCCGCGACCTCAAGCGCTGGGCCCCGCAGATCCGTGGACTGGAGGAGGCGTCCATACGTCAGCTGATCTCCCCTCCGGCCGGCGAAGCGCACCTGATCAGCGGGTCCGGGGACATCGGCGTGATGTACCACGAGCGGCTCACGGCGTCGCCGTCGCGCGGCATGGCGTCCAACCCGGTCTTCGGCACGGCGACAGGGCTCGCGCTGGCCGCGGCCAAGCCGTCGTACGTCGTCCGGGCCGGGTGGGGGGACAACGGCAACGGCGCGTACTCGAGCGACGGGGGCAAGACCTGGGCGCCCTTCACGTCCCAGCCGCCCATGGCCAAGTCCGCGCCGGGGCCGATCACCACCAACGCCGACGGCAGCGTGCTGCTGTGGTCCTTCGGCGCGGCCGACCCGGGCTACCGCTCGGCGGACAACGGTGCCACCTGGTCCGAGGTCGCCTCCTTCCCGAAGGGCGCCGTCCCGGTCGCGGACCCGGTCGACCCGACGCGCTTCTACGCCTTCGACACCACGACCGGGACGCTCCACGCCAGCACCGACAGCGGCAAGACCTTCAGCGCACGCGCCACCGGCCTGAACTCGGGCGACACCGAGTTCCAGCTGACCGCCGCCCCGGGCCGCTCGGGCGACCTGTGGCTGAGCCTGAAGTGGAACGGGCTGTACCGCTCCACCGACGGCGGTGCGACCTTCAGCAAGGTCGGCAGCTGCTGGGCCTCGTACGCCCTCGGCTTCGGCAGGGCCGCCGAGGGCGCCCCCTACCCGGCGGTCTACCTGGTCGGCTCCACGGAGAACATCACCGCCGTGTACCGCTCCGACGACGAGGCGAAGACCTGGACGCGGATCAACGACGACCAGCACCAGTGGGGCTGGATCGGCGCCGGCATCACCGGTGACCCGCGCGTGTACGGCCGGGTCTACATCGCCACCAACGGACGCGGCGTGCAGTACGGGGAGCCCGCCTGATGACCGCGAGGAAACAGCCCGGCCTGAGCGACGCCACCCGGGGCCGTCTCCTCTTCGGCGGCGACTACAACCCGGAGCAGTGGCCGCAGGAGACCTGGCACGAGGACGTCCGGCTGATGAAGGACGCCGGCGTCAACTCGGTCACCCTCGGCGTCTTCTCCTGGTCGAAGCTCGAACCGGAGCCGGGCGCACGGGAGTTCGGCTGGCTGGACACGCTGATGGACCTCATGCACGAGGGCGGCATCGGGGTCGTCCTCGCCACCCCCACCTCCTCGCCCCCGCCCTGGATGGGCCGCCTGCACCCCGACACCCTGCCCGTCACCGAGGACGGCCGCACCGAGTGGTGGGGCGGCCGTCAGCACTTCTCGCACTCCAGTGCCACCTACCGGCGCTACGCCGCCGCCGTCACCGAGGACCTGGCCGCCCGCTACGGCAGCCACCCGGCCCTGACGATGTGGCACATCAACAACGAGTACTGCACCTTCGACTACGGCGACGAGGCCGCCGCCTCCTTCCGGCGGTGGCTGCGCCAGAAGTACCGCACGCTCGACGCCCTCAACGAGGCCTGGGGCACCGCCTTCTGGAGCCAGGGCTACGACACCTGGGACGGCATCCTGCCGCCCCGTCTGCCCCACTACCTGCGCAACCCCGGCCAGGTCCTGGACTTCCGGCGTTTCACCTCCGACATGCTCCTGGAGTGTTACGTCGCCGAGCGGGACATCGTCCGGCGCCACACCCCGCACCTGCCGGTCACCAGCAACTTCATGCCGCTGTGGTTCGGCCAGGATGCCTGGCGCTGGGCGGGTGAGGAGGACGTCGTCTCCGTCGACCTCTACCCCGACCCGCGCGATCCGCTCGGCGCCCAGAACGGCGCCCTCGTCCAGGACATGACCCGCTCCCAGGCGCGCGGGCCGTGGATGCTCATGGAGCAGGCGGCCGGGCCGGTCAACTGGCGCGGTGTGAACCACCCCAAGCCGCGCGGGCTCAACCGGCTGTGGTCGCTGCAGGCCGTGGCCCGGGGCGCCGACGCCGTCTGCTACTTCCAGTGGCGGCAGTCCCGCCAGGGCGCGGAAAAGTTCCACTCCGGCATGGTCAGTCACGCCGGGGCGGAGGGCCGTACGTTCCAGGAGGTCAAGCAGCTCGGGGCGGACCTGGCGAGGATCGCCCCCGAGGTGACCGGCCGGCACATCACCGCCGGCATCGCGGTCCTGCACGACTGGAACGCCTGGTGGGCCGGCGCCCAGGACGGCCGCCTGTCCACCCGGGTCGACTACCCGGACGTGCTGCGCGCCTGGCACCGGGCCCTCTGGCAGGCCCACCTCACCACCGACTTCGCCCACCCCGAACACGATCTGACGCCGTACTCGATGGTCGTCGTGCCCCAGCTGTACGCGCTCACCGACGCGGCGATCGACAACCTCCTCGCCTACGCCCGCGGCGGCGGCACCCTCGTCTGCGGTTTCCTGACCGGCGTCGCCGACGAGGACGACCGGGTGCGCCCCGGTGGCATGGACGCCCGGCTGCGGGAGCTCTTCGGCATCCGCACGCTGCACGAGTGGTGGCCGCTGGACGCGGGGGAGACCGTCGCCTGCGAGGGCTTCCGGGGCACGCTGTGGTCCGAGGAGATCGAGCCCGCCGACCCCGACGACACGACCCGCTACAAGGGCGGCGAACTGGACGGCATGCCCGCCGTCCTGCGCAAGGACCACGCCTGGTACCTCTCCACCCTTCCGGAGCCCGAGGCGCTGCGCGACCTGCTGGCCCGGATCGCCGACGGCGCGGGGGTCCGGCCGGTGCTCGACGGCCTGCCCGAGCAGGTGGAGGCCGTACGCCGGGGAGAGCTGCTGTTCCTGCTCAACCACGGCCGCGAGCCGGTGACCGTCGAGGTCCCCGGCACCCGCCACGACCTGCTGACGGGCACGGCCGTCACCGACCGGGTCACCCTCGGCCGCTACGGGGCGGCGGTGCTCCGGCCATGACCGCCTCCGCCCCCGTCCACGGCACGTGGGAGCCGCACCCGGCCGGCCGCTGGGAGGACGGCTTCCTGAGCGGCAACGGCCACCACGGCGCGCTTGTGTTCGGTGACCCGAACGATGAGCGGGTCGTCGTCACCCACCACGCCTTGGTGCGGCCCAACGGCAGGGA
>KL569276.1:10902-11072 GCA_000715635.1 Streptomyces violaceus
CGCCCTCCAGGACAGCCTCCTGGCGGGCGACGTGACCGCGGCCGAGAGCTTCACGGACGGCCGCCCGCACCAGTGGGTGCAGCCCTTCCACCCCGCCTTCCAGGTCAGACTGCGCCAACCGTCCGGCGACCGGCACGACTACCGTCGCGACGTCGACTTCACGACGGGCG
>KL569276.1:11363-12213 GCA_000715635.1 Streptomyces violaceus
GGCTGGACCAGCCGTGTCTTCGTCTCCCGCGCCGACGACGTGATCGTCCAGCAGGTCACCGGACCCGGCCTCACCCTCGACATCGACCTGGACCACCGGCTGCCCGGCGCCCCCGCCGGACTGGGCGTCGGCCACGGAGCCGTCCTCACCCCCGAGGGAGCCCAGCTGAGCCTGCGCGCCCGCTACCCGGACAGCGACCTGGCCTGCACCGGCGTCACCCTGGTCGCCGTCACGGGCGGCACGACGACCCTCGTGCCCCCCGGCGTGCACATCGAGGGCGCCCGGTCCGTGCTGCTCCTGACCCGGGTCCACCGGCACACCGGCGAACTCGACGTGGTCGAGGAGGGACGTGCCCTGCGCGACCTCCCCCCGGAGTACGACGAGCTCCTCGACCGCCACGTCGCCCTCCACCGCACCGCCTACGAGCGCGTCACCCTCGACCTGGCCGCCGACCCCGCCGAACGCGCCCTGCCGGGCTCCGAGTTGCTGCACCGGCCCCGCAGCGCCGCCCTGCTGGAACGCCTCTTCGCGGCCGGCCGCTACCACCTGCTGTCCGCCAGTGGGCTCTTCCCGCCCCGCCTGACCGGACTGTGGACCGGCGACTGGAACACGGCCTGGTCGGGCGCCTTCACCAACGACGCCAACCTCAACCTCCAGACGGCCTCCGCCGCTGCCGCCGCCCTCCCCGAGGTCACGGAGGCCCATGCGTCCCTGGTCCAGCGGCAGCTCCCCGACTGGCGAGACAACGCCCGCGCGATCTTCGGCACCCGGGGCGTCGTCGCCCCCGGCCACACCGACGGCGAGTCCGGCCACTCGTACCACTTCGACCGCGAGTACCCGCTGCACCTGT
>KL569276.1:12363-14974 GCA_000715635.1 Streptomyces violaceus
AGATGTGTATAAGAGACAGCGTCGACCATGACGAGACCCACGGCACCCGCGACCCGCGCACCGCCGCGGCACTCGCCGAAGTCGCGCTGTTCTACGAGGACTTCCTCACCCGCGAGGACGAGCACGGCCAGCTTGTCGTCGTCCCGTCCTACTCACCCGAGAACCGGCCCGCCAACGCGAGCTGGGGCACCCTCAACGCGGCCATGGACCTCTCGGCGGCCCGCCACGCCCTGCGTACGGCCGCCTCCTACCATCCAGGCCCCGACGCCGACCGCTGGCACGCCCTCGCCGACCGCCTCCCGCCGCACCGGATCAACGCGGACGGGGCGCTGGCCGAATGGGCCTGGCCGGGCCTGGACGACTCCTACGACCACCGTCACCTCAGCCACCTCTACGGCGTCTGGCCGCTCGACGAGATCACCCCCTACGACAGCCCCGAACTCGCCACGGCCGCCCACCGCGCCCTGGAACTGCGCGGCGCCGAGAACGACTCCGCGCACGGCCATCTGCATCACGCGCTCATCGCGGCCCGGCTCAGGGACGGCGACCGCGTCGCCCACGCCCTCGGCCAGGTCCTGGGCGGCGACTTCTTCCACGCCTCGCTGATGAGCGCCCACTACCCGAAGCGCGACGTCTACAACGCGGACGCCGCGCACACCCTGCCCGCCGTGCTGATCGAGATGCTCGTGCAGTCGACGCCGGACCGGCTGGTCCTGCTGCCCGCGCTTCCGGCGGCCTACCCCAGCGGCGCACTGCGCGGTGTGCGCACCCGCTTCGGGGCCGAGATCGACCTCACCTGGACCCGGGACGGCGCCGCCGCCGTCATCAGGCCGGGCCGCACCCACCGCGTCGAACTGCGGACTTCCACCGGCACAGAATCCCTCCACCTGGTCGCCGGAGAAGACCACGTCCTCACTTTGAGGGCGTGGTAGTTCCCCCCATCCCCCCACCCCATGGAAGGGACACCATGGCATCACGCATACTCGGCAGGGGCACCAAGGCCCTGCTCGCCCCGGCCCTGGCTCTCGGCGCGACCGTCGGCCTCGCCTCCGCCCCCGCCTCGGCCGCCGTCTGGAACTCCTGCGACCAGTGGGCCAACACGAACCTGAACGGCTACACGCTCTACAACAACATCTGGGGCGGCGGCGCCGGTGCCCAGTGCATCTGGGCCAACTCCGGCACCAACTGGGGCGTCAACGCCAACCACCCCAACACCGGCGGCATCAAGTCCTACCCGAACCAGACGAAGGCGATCAACAAGTCCATCACCTCGCTGGGCTCGCTCTCCAGCAGCTACAACGTCAGCGTCCCGTCGTCCGGCGCGTACAACACGTCGTACGACATCTGGGACACGGACCACGACTACGAGATCATGCTCTGGGTCAACAAGACCGGAGCCGTCGGCCCGATCGGCACCTCGCAGGGCAGCGTCAGCCTCGGCAGCCACTCCTGGAACGTCTTCAAGGGCACCAACGGCGCCAACGAGGTGTTCTCGTTCATCCGCACCTCCAACTCCAGCGCCGGCACGGTGAACATCCTGCCGATCCTGAAGTGGATCAAGGACACCAAGGGCTGGATGGGCAACGAGACCATCGGTGACGTCCAGTTCGGCTTCGAGATCACCTCGTCGTCCGGCGGCCTGGACTTCCGCACCAACAGCATGACCGTCAGCAGCAGCTGACGCCGTACCCGGGGCCGGGGCCGACCGCCGTCAAGCGCGGTCGGCCCCGGCCCGCAGCGCGTTGTAGTCCGCGAAGGCCGACTCGACGTCGGCGCGGGTCAGACCGTAGCGGGAGAGGTCGTAGGTGTGGCGGCGTGTGCCCTTGGGGCGGGCGACGGCCGCGGGCAGCCGGGCCGCGTCGGCCTCGGTCCAAGGGGCGCCGACCGCGGCGTAGAGCTTCGGGGCGCCGGTCGCCGGATCGGAGCCGAGCCAGGAGTACGGGGCGTCCACCAACTGCTCCGGCGGGATGGCGGCCCGGGCCGCGAGACCGCGTGTCATGGCGCGGCTCAGCAGCTCCAGCCAGGTCGCGCCGATCCCGGCCAGGTCGACGGGGCGGGAGCTGACCGCCATGCCGTGCTCGATCAGGGAGCAGAAGGACGCCACGACGGTGACCGGGTCGCGGTGGCACCACACGATCGTGGCGTCGGGAAAGACCGTGCGCAGCGCGTCCAGGTTCTCCAGGTGCATGGGGGACTTCAGCATCCAGCGCCGCCGCGGACGGCCGTACTGGAGCACCTGGTACACCTGCTTGAGATACCGGTAGTCGGCGGTGAAGTCCCGCGCGCAGTGCCAGGCCTGGTACTCGGGGATACGGGCCTGGGAGAACGGCATCAGGGCGTGCGGGAGGGCGAACGTGCACTCCTCGGGGCCCTCGGCGGCCATCGCGTGGATGTCGCGGAAGCGCGGCGCGAAGAGGTCCGTGCCCTGCACCATCCGGCGCCCGGCGGTGATCGCCTTGCGCCGCTGCCGGGGCGGCAGCTCAAGGTCGGGACCGAGCAGTTCCCACAGCAGGGGACAGCGGTGCCCGTCCGAGACCGACAGCACGGCGTGCGTGACCGTGGTGGCGGTGCGCGGCAGCCCCACGACGAACACCGGCCTCTCGATCGGCTC
>KL569276.1:15185-16920 GCA_000715635.1 Streptomyces violaceus
ATCCCGGGGTGCTCGGCGATCAGCCGCCGCACCCGGGCGCGATTGGCGAGATGCCGTCTGACGTGCGCCTGCGCGGACTGCCAGCCGACCGGGGTGAGGGTCTCGGCCTTCGCCCACCATCCCAGCAGGGCCCGGAAGCCGTCGACGAACTCCCGGTCGCCCGGCGCTTCCCCGGCCTCCACCACGATGCGGTCGAAGATCCGGCCGGGGTCACGACGGGAGCCGAAGCCGGGCCGCACCAGCAGATTGGCCAGGGTCAGGGCGAGCGGTGATGAGGCCACGCGGAGACCTTATCCGCTGAACTGCCGTACATGACAAGCATGTTGCGTACACGCGAAGGCGGCCGGGGCCCGCTCGCCCCGGCCGCCCCCCTCGCGCGGCTACTCCCCTACAGGCAGCCGCGCCCCGTCCCGCAGGAACAGCGGGATGCGGTCCAGCGGGGCGTCGACCGTCACGGCCCGGCCGCCCTCGTACGTCTCACCCGTCCACGCGTCCGTCCAGGTGGCCCCCGCCGGGAGATAGGCCGTACGGGCGGTTGCGCCGGCGGTCAGCACCGGGGCGACCAGCAGGTCCGGGCCGAAGAGGTAGGAGTCGTCGACCGACCAGGTGGCCTGGTCGGCCGGGAACTCCAGGAACAGCGGCCGCATCACCGGCAGCCCCTCCTCATGGGCCGCGCGCATCACGTCCAGCACATAAGGCTTCAGACGCTCGCGCAGCCGCAGGTACTTCTCCAGGACGGCCCCGGCCTCCTCGCCGTAGGACCACACCTCGTTGGGGCCGCCCGTCATCTCCGGGCCAAGCGGCATGCCCGGATCGCGGAAGCCGTGCAGGCGCATCAGCGGGGACAGCGCGCCGAACTGGAACCAGCGGACCATCACCTCCCGGTACGCCGGGTCGTCCGGGTCGCCGCCGTGGAAGCCGCCGATGTCGGTGTTCCACCACGGGATGCCCGACAGGGCCGTGTTGAGGCCGGCCGCGATCTGACGGCGCAGGGTCGGGAAGTCGGTGCCGATGTCACCCGACCACAGGGCGGCGCCGTAGCGCTGACTGCCCGCCCACGCCGAGCGGTTGAGGGTGACGATCTCCTCCTCGCCGGTCGCCGCCAGACCCTCGTAGAAGGTCCGGGCGTTCTCGGCCGGGTAGGCGTTGCCGACCTCCAGGCCCGGGCCCGCCCAGTAGCGCAGGTTCTCCGGAAAGCCCGGCTTCAGCTCCGGCTCGCCGGCGTCCAGCCAGAACGCCGTGATGCCGTACGGGTCGAGGTAGTTCTCCTTCACCTTCGACCACACGAACTCCCGGGCCTCCGGGTTGGTGGCGTCGTAGAAGGCCACCTGGACCGTGGACGCGACCTCCTTGTCGGGCCAGTCGGCGTGGGCCATCGGGCCGTACTGGGTGCCGATGAAGTATCCGCGCTGCTCCATGACCGGGTGGTTCTCGCTCAGTGGCGACACCGAGGGCCAGACGCTCACCACCAGCTTGATGCCGAGCTCGTCCAGCTCGCGCACCATCGCCGCCGGGTCCGGCCACTCCTTCGGGTCGAACTTCCACTCCCCAAGGTGCGTCCAGTGGAAGAAGTCGCAGACGATCGCGGAGATGGGCAGGCCGCGCCGCTTGTACTCCCTTGCCACCGCCATGAGTTCGTCCTGGGTGCGGTAGCGCAGCTTGCACTGCCAGAAGCCCGCCGCCCACTCGGGCAGCATCGGCGTCCGGCCGGTCACCGCGCTGTAGCGGCTCTGGG
>KL569276.1:17148-17410 GCA_000715635.1 Streptomyces violaceus
GCCGGCCGTGATCCAGTAGTCGATCTGCCGGGCCGAGTCGGCGACCCACCGGGTGCCGTTGTGCGCCAGCTCCACGCGGCCGATCGCCGGGTTGTTCCACAGCAGCGTGTAGCCGCGGCTGGAGGTCAGCACCGGGATGCCGACCTCGGCGTTGCGCTGGACCAGGTCCAGCACCAGGCCCTTCTGGTCGAGCCGCCCGTGCTGGTGCTGGCCGAGGCCGAACAGCTTCTCGTCGTCGTAGGCGGCGAAGCGCTGTTCCAGG
>KL569276.1:17654-18310 GCA_000715635.1 Streptomyces violaceus
GGCGGGAGCCGGGCCACCAGAAGTGGGCGCGGTCCTCGGCGAGCAGCTCGGCGGAGTCCTCCGTCCGCAGGAAGCGGACCAGGCCCTCGGCGTTCACCTCGACGGTGAGCGCGCCGACGGTCAGCTGTGCGTGGCCGTCCTCGATCTTCACCGTGGAGGGCGTCGCGGGGGCCTCGTCGAGCAGGGCGCCCGGGAGCCCTTCGAGGACCGGGCCGCCGAGCCGGGCACGCACCCGGACCGCGTCCGGACCCCACGGCTCGATCCGTACGGTCTCCTGGCGGCCGCTCCACTCCAGCGCGCCGTCCCGCTCGCGGAACGTGCCGACGGTGGGGGAGGACTGCGCCAGGTTCACCTGGGGCTGGGTTTCAGCAGGCTGATTCACGAGGCGTGCTCCTGAAGGAGTGCAGACATGGGGGTGCCCTGGAACGGGCGGTGTTCTTGGAAGCGGTGCCTACGGCCGGGTCGGCGCCGGCCCCGTGCTCGTCCGTACCGTCAGCTCCGGGGCGATCAGCACGACCTCGTCGCTGCCGCGCCCCTCGAGCTTGGCGACCAGGTGCTCCACCGCGTGCCGGCCCATCTCCTGGGCGGGGATGGCGACCGACGTGAGCCGCACGGAGGCCTGCGTCGCGACCTGGTCGGGGCAGATCGCGACCACC
>KL569276.1:18539-21845 GCA_000715635.1 Streptomyces violaceus
GCGCGAGCAGCGGCTCGACCGCCGACTCGTTCTGCACGATGATCCCCGAGGTGTCCGGGCGCTCGTCGAGGATCCGGGCGAGGGTCACCGCCATCGCGTCGTACCCGCCCTCGCACGGCCGGTGCAGCAGCCGCACACCCAGCTCCCGGGCACGGGACCGCAGCCCGTCGAGGGTGCGCTCGGCGAAGCCGGTGTGCCGCTCGTACACGGCCGGGGCCTCCCCGATGACAGCGATGTCGTGGTGCCCCTGCTTCGCCAGGTGCTCCACACACAGCGCGCCCGTCGCCCGGAAGTCCAGATCGACGCAGGTCAGACCCGAGGTGTCGGCGGGCAGCCCGATGAGCACGGACGGCTGGTCGTCCCCCACTCTCGGCTCCGCTCGAGCGGGGGCACCCCCCTCGCGCAGCAACGGCAGCCGTTCGTCGTCGAGCTCGACGTCCATCAGGATCATCCCGTCGGCGAGCCCGCTCCCGGCGACGCGGCGCACCGCGTCGGGACCCTCCTCACCGGTGAGCAGCAGCACGTCGTATCCGTGCGTGCGGGCGGAGGTCGCCACCGCGATGGCGATCTCCATCATCACGGGCACATACATGTCCGTGCGCAGCGGCATCATCAGCGCGATGATGTTCGACTTGCTGCTGGCCAGGGCGCGGGCCCCGGCGTTCGGGTGGTACCCGAGCTCGCGGATGCTCCGCTCGACCCGCTGCCGGGTGTTCGCGGAGATGGACCGCTTGCCGCTGAGGACATAGCTCACCGTGCTCGCCGAGACTCCGGCGTGCTGGGCGACCTCGGCGAGGGTGACCATCCAGCTCTCCAAGCTTTGTGAAGCGCTTCGACAATGCGCGTTGCTGATATGGGTGAGTGAGGGTGGTTCGACAGTAGCTCCAGCAGGAGTACGTGTCCATAGGTTGTCGAAGCGCTTCGATACCGATTTCCGGGGAGGGGGTCAGTCTCCCGGAAGGCGTTCCGCTGCACCACCGCCATGGAGCGCGCGACAGAGCCGGGCCTTCGGCTGAACGGACGCGCGAGGACTGGTGGGAGCGTCCGGTTTCGGGTACCAACGATCCAGTAGCGCTGGTCGGTAACGTACGGTCCTCAATTACCCTAGATGCGGCGAGGTGCCCCTCATGTCCGCTTCCACCACTCCCTCTTCCCGTCCCGCCGTCACCGAGCGGGAGGCCCGTGAGGTGGCGGAGGCCGCCCGGGAACAGCACTGGCGCAAGCCCAGCTTCGCCAAGGAGCTGTTCCTCGGCCGCTTCCGGCTCGACCTCATCCACCCCCACCCCCTCCCCGGCGACGAGGCGGCCCAGCGCGGCGAGGAGTTCCTCGCCAAGCTCCGCGACTTCGTCGAGACGAAGGTCGACGCGGCCGTCATCGAGCGCGACGCCAGGATCCCCGACGAGGTGATCGACGGCCTGAAGGAGCTCGGCGCCTTCGGCATGAAGATCGACACCAAGTACGGCGGGCTGGGCCTCACGCAGGTGTACTACAACAAGGCCCTCACGCTGGCCGGCTCCGCCAGCCCCGCGATCGGCGTGCTGCTCTCCGCGCACCAGTCGATCGGCGTGCCGCAGCCCCTGAAGCTGTTCGGCACGCAGGAGCAGCGCGAGCGCTTCCTGCCGCGCTGCGCCCGCACCGACATCAGCGCCTTCCTGCTCACCGAGCCCGACGTCGGCTCCGACCCGGCCCGGCTCGCCACCACCGCCGTGCCCGAGGGGGACGACTACGTCCTCGACGGCGTCAAGCTGTGGACCACCAACGGCGTCGTCGCCGACCTGCTGGTCGTCATGGCCCGGGTGCCGAGGAGCGAAGGCCACAAGGGCGGCATCACCGCCTTCGTCGTCGAGACGAACTCGCCGGGCGTCACCGTGGAGAACCGCAACGCCTTCATGGGCCTGCGCGGCATCGAGAACGGCGTCACCCGCTTCCACCAGGTCCGCGTCCCCGCCGCCAACCGCGTCGGCGAGGAGGGCCAGGGCCTGAAGATCGCCCTGACCACGCTCAACACCGGGCGGCTCTCCCTGCCGGCCTCCTGCGTCGCGGCCGGCAAGTGGTGCCTGAAGATCGCCCGCGAGTGGTCGGCGGTCCGCGAGCAGTGGGGCAAGCCCGTCGCGCACCACGAGGCGGTCGGTTCCAAGATCTCCTTCATCGCGGCCACCACCTTCGCCCTGGAGGCCGTGACGGACCTGGCCTCGCAGATGGCCGACGAGGACCGCAACGACATCCGCATCGAAGGCGCCCTCGCCAAGCTGTACGCCTCCGAGATGGCCTGGACGATGGCCGACGAACTCATCCAGATCCGCGGCGGACGCGGCTTCGAGACGGCCGAGTCCCTCCGGGCCCGCGGCGAGCGCGGCGTCCCGGCCGAGCAGCTCCTGCGCGACCTGCGCATCAACCGCATCTTCGAGGGCTCCACGGAGATCATGCACCTGCTGATCGCCCGCGAGGCCGTCGACGCCCACCTCTCGGTCGCCGGCGACCTCATCGACCCCGAGAAGTCCCTGGGCGACAAGGCCAAGGCGGGCGCGAACGCGGGCGCCTTCTACGCCAAGTGGCTCCCCAAGCTCGTCGCAGGCCCGGGCCAACTCCCCACCGCCTACGGCGAGTTCAAACACGCCGTGGACCTCTCCGGGCACCTGCGCTACGTCGAGCGCACGTCCCGCAAACTCGCCCGTTCCACCTTCTACGCCATGTCCCGCTGGCAGGGCCGGATGGAGTCCAAGCAGGGCTTCCTCGGCAGGATCGTCGACATCGGCGCCGAACTGTTCGCCATGAGCGCGGCCTGCGTACGCGCCGAACTCCTGCGCGGCCGGGGCGAGAACGGCCGTGAGGCCTACCAGCTCGCCGACGTCTTCTGCCGCCAGGCCAGGATCCGCGTCGAGGAGCTCTTCAACCGCCTGTGGACCAACACCGACGACCTCGACCGCAAGGTCGCCAAGGGCGTGCTGTCCGGCACGTACGAGTGGCTGGAGCAGGGCATCGTCGACCCGTCGGGCGACGGCCCCTGGATCGCGGACGCGACGCCGGGAGCCTCCCAGCGGGAGAACCTCCACCGGCCGATCCGCTGACCGGCCCCCAAGGGGGCGTGTGCTGCACCGGCACACGCCCCCGCGAAGGGGATGCGCTGTCCTCACACGCCACCCTTACGGCAACAATGGAGGAATGAGCGACAGTCCAGCCCCCTCAGGGCACGGGCCGCAAGCCCCGTCTGCCCCGCGACGCCATGCACGCACTCTCGCCGCACCGGGCGCCACCCCCAGTACGTCCAGTACAGGGGGCGACGCCCGGCACGCCGAGAGCACGCAC
>KL569276.1:22054-22447 GCA_000715635.1 Streptomyces violaceus
CTCCACCCGGCACGCCGAGAGCACGCACCAGACGCCGCAGGGCCCGCCCTCCGGGCGGACGACGGTGCTTGCGCCCCGTGCCCTGGCCGACCCGCACCTCGTCTACGACCCCGTAGTGGGCGACGGCCCGAAGGACGTGGTGATCCTCGGCTCCACCGGGTCCATCGGCACGCAGGCCATCGACCTCGTGCTGCGCAACCCCGACCGCTTCCGGGTCACCGGCCTGTCCGCCAACGGCGGCCGGGTCGCCCTACTCGCCGAGCAGGCGTACCGGCTGCGGGTGCCCACGGTCGCGGTCGCCCGCGAGGACGTCGTACCGGCCCTGCGCGAGGCGCTCTCCGCGCAGTACGGCACGGGCGAGCCGCTCCCCGAGATCTGTCTCTTATACACATC
>KL569276.1:22711-25616 GCA_000715635.1 Streptomyces violaceus
GTCCTGAACGGCATCACCGGCTCCATCGGCCTCGCCCCGACCCTGGCCGCCCTGGAGGCGGGCCGCACCCTCGCCCTGGCCAACAAGGAGTCGCTCATCGTGGGCGGCCCGCTGGTCAAGGGCCTCGCCAAGCCCGGCCAGATCATCCCGGTCGACTCCGAGCACGCGGCCCTCTTCCAGGCTTTGGCCGCCGGCACCCGCGCCGACGTCCGCAAGCTGGTCGTCACCGCCTCCGGCGGCCCCTTCCGCGGCCGTACGAAGCAGGAGCTGGCCCACGTCACCGTCGAGGACGCCCTCGCACACCCCACCTGGGCGATGGGCCCGGTCATCACGATCAACTCCGCGACCCTCGTCAACAAGGGCCTGGAGGTCATCGAGGCACACCTCCTCTACGACATTCCCTTCGACCGCATTGAGGTCGTCGTGCATCCGCAGTCGTATGTCCACTCGATGGTTGAGTTCACGGATGGATCGACACTGGCCCAGGCGACCCCGCCCGACATGCGCGGGCCCATCGCCATCGGCATCGGCTGGCCCGAGCGCGTCCCCGACGCGGCCCCCACCTTCGACTGGAGCAAGGCCTCGACCTGGGAGTTCTTCCCGCTCGACAACGAGGCCTTCCCTTCGGTGAACCTCGCCCGGCACGTCGGCGAGCTCGCGGGCACCGCCCCCGCGGTGTTCAATGCGGCCAACGAGGAGTGCGTGGAGGCGTTCCGCCAGGGCGCGCTGCCCTTCAACGGCATCATGGAGACCGTCACGCGGGTCGTCGAGGAGCACGGCACCCCGCGTACGGGAACCTCGCTCACCGTGTCGGACGTCCTCGAAGCGGAGACCTGGGCGCGGGCCCGGGCCCGGGAACTGGCGGCACAGACGGCGGAGGCCCGTGCATGACGACCCTGATGTTCATCCTCGGCATAGTTCTCTTCGTGGTCGGCCTGCTGTTCTCGATCGCGTGGCACGAGCTGGGGCACCTGTCGACCGCCAAGCTGTTCGGCATCCGCGTGCCGCAGTACATGGTCGGCTTCGGCCCGACGATCTGGTCGCGCAAGAAGGGCGAGACCGAGTACGGGATCAAGGCCATCCCGTTCGGCGGCTACATCCGCATGATCGGCATGTTCCCGCCCGGTCCCGACGGCCGGCTGACGGCGCGCTCCACCTCCCCGTGGCGCGGCATGATCGAGGACGCCCGCACCGCCGCCTACGAGGAGCTCAGGCCGGGCGACGAGAACCGCCTGTTCTACACGCGCAAGCCCTGGAAGCGCGTGATCGTGATGTTCGCGGGCCCCTTCATGAACCTGGTCCTCGCGGTGGCGTTGTTCCTCGCCATCCTGATGGGCTTCGGCATCACCCAGCAGACGACCACCGTCAGCTCCGTCTCCCAGTGCGTCATCGCCCAGAGCGAGAACCGCGACAAGTGCGAGAAGGGCGACGCGGCCAGCCCGGCCGCCGCCGCCGGACTGAAGGCGGGCGACAAGATCGTCTCCTTCGACGGCGTGCGGACCGACGACTGGAACAAGCTGTCCGACCTCATCCGCGCCACCCCCGGCAAGGAGGTGCCGATCGTCGTCGACCGCAAGGGCCAGGACGTCACCCTGCAGGCGAAGATCGCCACCAACCAGGTCGCCAAGAAGGACTCCGGCGGGCAGATCGTCGAGGGCCAGTACGTCCAGGCCGGCTTCCTCGGCTTCAGCGCGGCCACCGGCGTGGTCAAGCAGGACTTCGGCGAGTCCGTGGGCTGGATGGGAGACCGGATGGGCGACGCCGTCGACTCCCTCGCCGCCCTCCCCGGCAAGATCCCGGCGCTGTGGAACGCGGCCTTCGACGGCGCGCCCCGTGAGGCCGACTCCCCGATGGGCGTGGTCGGCGCGGCCCGCGTCGGCGGCGAGATCTTCACCCTGGACATCCCGCCGACCCAGCAACTGGCCATGGCGCTCATGCTGGTCGCCGGCTTCAACCTCTCCCTGTTCCTGTTCAACATGCTCCCGCTGCTGCCGCTCGACGGCGGCCATGTCGCGGGCGCGCTGTGGGAGTCGCTGCGCCGCAACACCGCCAAGGTGCTGCGCCGGCCGGACCCGGGCCCCTTCGACGTGGCGAAGCTCATGCCGGTCGCCTACGTGGTCGCGGGGATCTTCATCTGCTTCACGATCCTGGTGCTGATCGCCGACGTGGTGAACCCGGTGAGAATCTCCTAGTCGTACGCGGTTTCGTGGCGGCCCGGCACACTTCGTGCCGGGCCGCCCCCCATTGGGTGGCGATGCGGGTGGGATGTGCCCGGCCCCAGCCATGTGCCGTAATCTCGAAGCTCGGAGCCCGCTGCTCACGGGACCGGACCTTGATCCACGACTTGGGGTTGCACAGCAGATGACTGCGATTTCTCTCGGCATGCCGTCCGTACCGACCAAGCTCGCCGAGCGCCGGAAGAGCCGCCAGATCCAGGTCGGGGCCGTGGCGGTCGGCGGAGACGCCCCCGTCTCGGTGCAGTCGATGACGACGACGCGTACGTCCGACATCGGCTCCACCCTCCAGCAGATCGCCGAGCTGACCGCCTCCGGCTGTCAGATCGTCCGCGTCGCCTGCCCGACGCAGGACGACGCCGACGCCCTGTCGACCATCGCCCGCAAGTCGCAGCTCCCGGTCATCGCCGACATCCACTTCCAGCCGAAGTACGTCTTCGCCGCGATCGAGGCGGGCTGCGCGGCCGTCCGCGTCAACCCGGGCAACATCAAGCAGTTCGACGACAAGGTCAAGGAGATCGCCAAGGCGGCCCGGGACCACGGCACCCCGATCCGCATCGGTGTCAACGCGGGCTCCCTCGACCGGCGCCTGCTCCAGAAGTACGGCAAGGCGACCCCGGAAGCGCTGGTGGAGAGCGCGCTGTGGGAGGCCTCGCTGTTCGAGGAGCACG
>KL569276.1:25816-26491 GCA_000715635.1 Streptomyces violaceus
CCTCGCTGTTCGAGGAGCACGACTTCCGCGACATCAAGATCTCCGTCAAGCACAACGACCCGGTCGTCATGATCGAGGCCTACAAGCAGCTCGCCGCCCAGTGCGACTACCCGCTGCACCTCGGCGTCACCGAGGCGGGCCCGGCCTTCCAGGGCACGATCAAGTCCGCGGTGGCCTTCGGCGCGCTCCTCTCGCAGGGCATCGGCGACACGATCCGCGTCTCCCTCTCCGCGCCCCCCGTGGAGGAGGTCAAGGTCGGCAACCAGATCCTGGAGTCGCTCAACCTCAAGCAGCGCGGCCTGGAGATCGTCTCCTGCCCCTCCTGCGGCCGCGCCCAGGTCGACGTCTACAAGCTGGCCGAAGAGGTCACCGCCGGCCTGACCGGCATGGAGGTCCCCCTCCGCGTCGCCGTCATGGGCTGCGTCGTCAACGGCCCCGGCGAGGCCCGCGAGGCCGACCTCGGCGTCGCCTCCGGCAACGGCAAGGGCCAGATCTTCGTCAAGGGCGAGGTCATCAAGACCGTCCCCGAGTCCAAGATCGTGGAAACCCTCATCGAGGAGGCCATGAAGCTGGCCGAGCAGATGGAGGCGGACGGCGTGATCTCGGGCGAGCCGTCGGTGGCTGTGGCGGGCTGACGTCCTGCTTTTCAGGGGCGCGGGGCTGTTGTCGATATGC
>KL569276.1:26678-27109 GCA_000715635.1 Streptomyces violaceus
CCACAATGCACCCGCGCCCGCCGGCGAACCGTAACTCCCGAGCTCCGAGGCGCCCCGCCCAAGCAGCGCAGCTATAGTGCGGAGACCAGCCGACCCCAGTGTGTGAGGGCCCCGCACTTGTTGACGCAGACCACCTCACGGGTCCTCGAACCGAGCGACCTGGACGCCGCGCTCGCCGTACTCGACCGCGAGCCGGTCGCGAACGCCTTCGTGACGTCCCGGGTGCAGATCGCCGGCCTCGACCCGTGGCGGCTCGGCGGTGAGATGTGGGGCTGGTACGAGGACGGCATGCTGACGTCCCTGTGCTACGCGGGCGCCAACCTGGTCCCGATCTGCGCCACCCCGCGCGCCGTGCGTGCCTTCGCCGACCGGGCCCGCCGGGCCGGCCGCCGCTGCTCCTCCATCGTCGGGCCCGCCGGGTCCACCGCCGA
>KL569276.1:27326-27877 GCA_000715635.1 Streptomyces violaceus
TCAGAGATGTGTATAAGAGACAGCTCATGGTCACCGACAGCCTGCCGTCCGGCATCGCCCCGGACCCCTACGTCCGCCGCGTCCGCAAGGACGAGATGGAAACGCTCATGCCGGCGTGTGTGGCGATGTTCACCGAGGAGGTCGGGGTCTCCCCGCTGGCCGGCGACGGGGGCCTCCTCTACCAGGCCCGCGTCGCCGAACTCGTCGGCTCCGGCCGCGCGTTCGCCCGCTTCGACGCGGACGGCAAGGTCGTCTTCAAGGCCGAGATCGGCGCCGCGACGGACCGCGCCTGCCAGATCCAGGGCGTATGGGTGGCCCCCGAGTACCGGGGCACCGGCGTGGCGGCCCCCGGCATGGCAGCCGTGCTGCGCTATGCGCTGGCCGACGTCGCCCCGGTGGTGAGCCTCTACGTGAACGACTTCAACACGGCGGCCAGGAGGGCGTACACGAGGGTGGGCTTCCAGGAGGTCGGCGCCTTCATGAGCGTGCTCTTTTGATCGGGCGTGAGGGGAACTGGCCCCAGGGGCGCGGGGCTGTTGTCGATATGCGGC
>KL569276.1:28117-30642 GCA_000715635.1 Streptomyces violaceus
TGTCGATATGCGGCTCCGCCGCGTGGGCGAGCAACCACATACAACCCGCACCCGGGCGGCAACCGAAACGCCCCTGTAGGCTCCCCGCCATGGACCTCGTGATCGGCCCACTCGACCTCCCCGCCCACGTCGACGAGGCCCTGGCCGTCCAAGCCGTAGCCTTCGGCCTCGGCCCCGACGAAGTCGCGGTGCGCCGCCAGATCGTCCTCCGCCACATGACCTACCCGGGGGCAAGGGCCCTCGGTGCCACGGCCGACGGCAACCTCGTCGGCTTCGTCTACGGCATGCCCAACGACCGCACCCACTGGTGGTCCACCGTCGTGGAGCCGTACCTCAGAGCGAACCACCTCGACCCATGGCTCGACGACTCCTTCGTGATCACCGAACTGCACGTCCACCCCGCCCACCAGAGCCGCGGCATCGGACGCACCCTGATCACCACCATCACCGACGGCGCCGCCGAACCCCGCTCGATCCTCTCCGCGATCGACACCGAGAGCCCGGCCCGCGCCCTCTACCGCTCCCTCGGCTACCAGGACCTGGCCCGCCAGGTCCTCTTCCCCAGCGCCCCGAAGCCGTACGCCGTGATGGGCGCCCCCTTGCCCCTGCGACGCCGCTAACCGATTTCCACCGCCCCGCACCCCCCGGATAACCTCCTGCCATCACCCTCCCCCACTCTCGGCTTCGCTCGAGCGGGGGGACCCCCAGTAGCAGGAGCTAAACCATGGCGAACGTACCGGTCCAGCGCATGTCCCAGTTGATGGCGAAGACGTTGCGCGACGACCCGGCGGACGCCGAGGTCCTCAGCCACAAACTCCTCGTCCGCGCCGGGTACGTGCGCCGTACCGCCGCCGGCATCTGGAGCTGGCTGCCGCTCGGCAAGCGGGTCCTCTCCAATGTGGAGCGCATCGTCCGCGAGGAGATGGACGCGATCGGCGCCCAGGAGGTGCTGCTCCCCGCCATCCTGCCGCGTGAGCCGTACGACGCCACCGGCCGCTGGGAGGAGTACGGCCCCGAGCTGTTCCGTCTCCAGGACCGCAGGGGTGGCGACTACCTCCTCGGCCCCACCCACGAGGAGATCTTCACCCTGCTGGTGAAGGACCAGGCGTCCTCCTACAAGGACCTGCCGGTGATCCTCTACCAGATCCAGAACAAGTACCGCGACGAGGCCCGGCCCCGCGCGGGCATCCTGCGCGGCCGCGAGTTCCTGATGAAGGACTCCTACTCCTTCGACACCGAGGACGAGGGCCTGGCCCGGTCCTACGCCCTGCACCGCGAGGCCTACCAGAAGATCTTCGCGCGTCTCGGCCTCGACTACCGCATCTGTGCCGCCACCGCCGGCGCGATGGGCGGCTCCAAGTCCGAGGAGTTCCTCGCCCCGGCCGAGGCCGGCGAGGACACCTTCGCCGACTGCCCGAACTGCGACTTCGCCGCCAACACCGAGGCGATCGCGTACGAGTTGAAGTCCGTCGACGCCTCCGGTGTCCCGGCCGCCGAGGACATCCCGACCCCCGACACCCCGACCATCGAGACCCTCGCCGCCTCCCTCGGCGTCCCGGCCTCCGCCACGCTGAAGAACCTCCTGGTCAAGGTCGACGGCGAGATCGTCGCCGTCGGCGTCCCCGGTGACCGCGAGGTCGACATGGACAAGGTCGAGGCGCACTTCGCCCCGGCCGCCGTCGAGCTGGTCACCGAGACGGACTTCGCGACCCGCCCCGACCTGGTCCGCGGCTACGTCGGACCGCAGGGCCTGGAGAAGGTCACCTACATCGCCGACCCGCGCGTGGCCCCCGGCACGGCCTGGATCACCGGCGCCAACAAGGCCGGCACGCACACGAAGAACGTCGTCGCGGGCCGCGACTTCGAGGTCGGCGAGTACGTCGACGTCGTGGTCGTGCAGGAGGGCGACCCCTGCCCGAAGTGCGGCACCGGCCTCGTCCTCGACCGCGCCATCGAGATCGGCCACATCTTCCAGCTGGGCCGCAAGTACGCCGACGCCCTCAAGCTCGACGTCCTCGGCCAGAACGGCAAGCCGGTCCGCGTCACCATGGGCTCCTACGGCGTCGGCGTCTCCCGCGCGGTCGCCGCCCTCGCCGAGCAGAGCGCCGACGACAAGGGCCTGTGCTGGCCCAAGGAGGTCGCCCCGGCCGACGTCCACGTGGTCGCCGCCGGCAAGGCCCTGCAGACCGAACTGGCCCTCGACATCTCCGAGAAGCTGGCGAAGGCCGGTGTCCGCGTCCTGGTCGACGACCGCGCCGGCGTCTCCCCGGGCGTCAAGTTCACGGACTCCGAGCTGATCGGCGTACCGCAGATCCTGGTGGCCGGCCGGCGCGCGGCCGAGGGCGTCGTGGAACTGAAGGACCGCCGCACCGGCGAGCGCGAGGAGCTGACGGTCGAGGAGGCCATCGCCCGGCTCACCGCCTGAGCGTGCTCGCCCTGTGAGCGCTCCGGTCCTCCGGAGCGCTCACAGCCAGCTCGCGAACTCCAGCAACAACTCCGCGTCGCGCGGCCGGCCCACCCGCCCC
>KL569276.1:30800-31233 GCA_000715635.1 Streptomyces violaceus
CCGCACACCGGACTCCACGGCCCGGAACAGCGTCCACCCCCGCAGCCGCTCCTGGTCCACGTCCAGGGACTCGGCCAGCCGCTTCACCCGGCGCCGGGTCGTGGCCGCGCCGGACGGCTGGGCGATCAGGTCCTCCACCCGGTCACGCACCAGCCGGGCCAGATCGAAGGCGCACTCGCCGACCACCGGGTCGGGGCCCACGGCCAGCCACGGCACCCGCTCCCCGGCGAGCACCTTGCTCTGCCGGAACGTGCCGTGCAGCAGCCGGTGTTCGGGCGGCTCGGCCAGCAGCTCGGTCCGCGCCGCGAGCGCCAAGTCGACGAGCGGGGCCACCTCTGGATCGGCCTGCGCCCGCGCCCGCATCGCCTCGGCCTGCCGCCCGGTCCGCTCGGCGACGGTCTCGAAGGGGAAGCCGGCGGGCGGCTCCACCCAC
>KL569276.1:31416-32014 GCA_000715635.1 Streptomyces violaceus
GCCCACAGCCGCCGCAGCGTCCCCGCCGCCTCCAGCAGCGCCTTCGCCTCCGGCAGCGACCGCACCGACAGATCCGGATGCAGCCGCTCCAGCAGCAGCACGCCCTCGGCCGATGGGGGAGGGCCGAGCAGCTGTACGGCACCCCGCCCGCCCCAGTGGGCGAGCGCGGCCCGCTCCGCCTCCGGGCGGGCCCGGACCGGCGCCAGCTTGAGCACGGCGGGCGTCCCGTCGGCCGTCCGCACCAGCACGACCAGGCTGCTGCGCCCGCCGGGCACCTGCACCCGCTCCACGGTCAACTCGCGTAGGGCGACGGCCCGCTGCGCCGCCTCGGGCAGCCTCTCCAGCCAGTCGTCACCGTCCGGTGCCGTCTCACCGAGCGCCCTGACCAGGCGCTTCGGCGGTTCGAAAACCATGCGCGAGTCGTTCCCTTCGTACTGTCCGCGGTGCGTGCCCTACGGGGTCACGCCGTGGGCGCCGCCGCGGGCGGAGCCGTGTTCGCCCGCTCGGCGAGCCCAGGGAAGGCTACGCTCTCGCCGCGCCAGCGCACCGCCCGCACTGCCGCCTCCCGCAGCGCCTCGGCGGCCAGGACCCGCCGCCC
>KL569276.1:32235-32902 GCA_000715635.1 Streptomyces violaceus
CCACCGGGAACGGCAGCGCGTACCCGGCGGCCGCGGCCGCGGGCCTGCCCCCCAGGTCCTTCACCTCGCGCGCCAGCGCATCCCTGCGCGCCCGGTGCGCGTCGTACGCCGTCCGTGCCTCGACGCGCTGCCCGTCGCCGATCCGCCCGCCGACGACGCCGTACCCGTACACCGCCGCGTGCTCGGCGGCCAGCGCCGCCTGGAGGGCCCGCAGCTCCTGGTCCTTCGCGTCGCTCACGCGTCACCCTCCGTCAGCAGATAGACGTGCGCCGCCCCGGCGGCCGCCACCGAGGCCAGCAGCCGCGCCAGCTCGCCCGGCACCCCGACCAGTGCCTTGGCCCGCCGGTCGGCGAGCTCCCGCTCCGCGGCGGCGAGCACGGCGAGCGCGTCCCGGTCGTTCGCCGGTACGGAAGCGGCCGAGGAGGCAGATGTAGAGGTGGAGGGGGTGGGGGAGGCAGACGCCTTCCGGGCGCCGCCGAACGCCCGCGCGTGCCGTACGACCTCCTCGCGCAGCGGCCGCAGCCGCTCCGCGAGCCCCGGGCGGGCGACGATCACCGCGTCGTACCGCCCGGCCAGTTCCTCGCTGTCCCGAGCCGCACGCGCGCGTGCCCGGCGGTCGGCGGCCGACGGGCCGTCGCCCGGGTCACCGGAGTCCTCGTCGCCGGCG
>KL569276.1:33094-35690 GCA_000715635.1 Streptomyces violaceus
TCACCGGAGTCCTCGTCGCCGGCGGTGCAGCCCGCCAGGGCGAGGGCCGTCGAGCCGACGGCGAGCAGACTCCTTCTGCGCGGCCCCGAGCGGGCGCGCGGCGATGGGGGAAACGGCACTTCAGACGTCCTCGGGGGGCTCGTGCGAGAAAGAAGCGACTGGCAGGGCTGCACGCCCGTGATCACGGTACCCGGGCCTTCGCCCGGGACCACTCAGCGGCACCGTTCGTCACCGGGTGGACGGCAACACTCCCTGCGACCGGATACCCTTTGACCAGACACGCGCCCCATCCCACAACAGCACACGCGGCCGAGGAGTCACCCGGATGAGCACCACCCAGAGCGAGAGGCTGCGAGAACTACTGGAACCGCTCGTCAGCTCTCAGGGCCTGGACCTCGAAGAGATCGAAGTGGACTCCGTCGGACGGAAGCGTGTGCTGCGCGTGGTCGTCGACTCGGACACGGGCGCCGACCTGGACCAGATCGCCGATGTGAGCCGCGCGCTCTCGGCGAAGCTCGACGAGTCGGACGCGATGGGCGAGGGGGAGTACACCCTCGAGGTCGGCACCCCCGGCGCGGAGCGCCTCCTCACGGAACACCGGCACTACGTGCGCGCCACGGACCGCCTCGTGAGGTTCCAGCTGGCCGAGGGCGGCGAACTGGTCGCGCGGATCCTGAAGGTCGACGACGACGGTGTCGACACCGAGATCCCCGGAGTCAAGGGCCGCAAGCCCACCGCACGCAGACTCGCCTTCGACGACATCGTCCGGGCGCGCGTCCAGGTCGAGTTCAGCCGCAAGGACAACAAGAAGGAAGAGGAGGCGTAGCCGTGGACATCGACATGAGCGCCCTGCGGGGCTTGGTTCGGGAGAAGGAGATCTCCTTCCCCCTGCTGGTCGAGGCGATCGAGTCGGCCCTCCTCATCGCCTACCACCGCACCGAGGGAAGCCGCCGTCACGCGCGGGTGGAGCTCAACCGGGAGACCGGCCATGTGACCGTGTGGGCGAAGGAGGACCCCGACGACCTCGAGGAGGGCCAGGAGGCCCGCGAGTTCGACGACACCCCCACGGGCTTCGGCCGTATCGCCGCCACCACGGCCAAGCAGGTCATCCTGCAGCGCCTGCGCGACGCCGAGGACGACGCGACGCTCGGTGAGTACGCCGGCCGCGAGGGCGACATCGTCACCGGCGTGGTCCAGCAGGGCCGCGACCCGAAGAACGTGCTCGTCGACATCGGCAAGCTCGAGGCCATCCTGCCGGTCCAGGAGCAGGTGCCGGGGGAGACCTACCAGCACGGCATGCGCCTGCGGTCGTACGTGGTCCGGGTGGCCAAGGGCGTACGCGGCCCGTCCGTGACGCTGTCCCGTACGCACCCCAATCTGGTGAAGAAGCTGTTCGCCCTGGAGGTGCCGGAGATCGCCGACGGGTCCGTGGAGATCTCCGCGATCGCCCGCGAGGCCGGTCACCGGACGAAGATCGCCGTCCGCTCCACCCGGTCCGGCCTGAACGCCAAGGGCGCCTGCATCGGCCCCATGGGCGGCCGTGTGCGCAATGTGATGGGCGAGCTGAACGGCGAGAAGATCGACATCGTCGACTGGTCGGAGGACCCGGCCGAGATGGTGGCGAACGCGCTGTCCCCGGCCCGCGTCTCCAAGGTGGAGATCGTGGACATGGCGACCCGGTCTGCCCGGGTGACCGTGCCCGACTACCAGCTCTCCCTGGCCATCGGCAAGGAAGGGCAGAACGCCCGGCTCGCGGCCCGGCTGACCGGCTGGCGGATCGACATCCGTCCGGACACGGAACCGGCCGGGAACGGCTCCGGGGAATAGAACCGGGGAATAGATCCAAGCCGCGGGTCGTTCAGATCGCGACAGGTTCGTGCGCGGCAAGTGTTCGAATCCTGCCCCAAAGGGGTGAGGAGCGTACGGGGAGGTAGACTTAACGGTGTCTGGCCGGACGCGCGTCCGCGCATGCCCTGAACGCACTTGTGTGGGGTGTCGGGAGCGAGCGGCCAAGGCCGATCTGTTGCGGATCGTGTTGATCGAGGACGCATGCGCCCCTGATCCTCGCGGTACGCTGCCCGGCCGGGGTGCGTACGTACACCCCGCCCAGATCTGTCTCGACCAGGCGGTACGCCGACGGGCGTTCACGAGGGCACTGCGCGCCCCGGGACCGCTCGACACAAAGGCGTTGCGCCGATACGTCGAGCAGACAACAGTTGCCGAACAGGCAACACGGTAAGAAGACGTGTCGCACGGAACACCGTGCGGCTTGGTACCTCGCGAGTCGAAAGCAGGTCGAGATTGCGATGAGCACTCGATGAGTACGCGATGAGTACGCCCATGAACTAGCGACGGTCCGGACGTAACCCGGACCTCAAAGGAGCGAAGTGGCTAAGGTCCGGGTCTACGAACTCGCCAAGGAGTTCGGTGTCGAGAGCAAGGTCGTCATGGCCAAGCTCCAGGAACTCGGTGAATTCGTCCGTTCGGCGTCTTCGACGATCGAAGCGCCTGTCGTACGCAAACTGACTGACGCCCTCCAGCAGGGCAACGGAGGCGGCAAGCCCGCCCCCGCCCGCAAGGCTGCCCCGGCGAAGCC
>KL569276.1:35928-36925 GCA_000715635.1 Streptomyces violaceus
ACCTGAGGCTCCGGCCGCACCGGCCACTCCCGGCCCCCGTCCCACCCCGGGCCCGAAGCCCGCGCCGCGGCCCGCCCCGGCGTCCCCGGCTCCGACCACGCCCGAGTTCACGGCACCCCCGGCGGCTCCCGCCGCGCCGGCCTCCGGCCAGGGTGGCTCCGGTCAGGGTGGCTCCGGTCCGCGTCCGGGTGCTCCGCGTCCGGCCGGCCAGGCGCCGCGTCCGGGTGCTCCGCGTCCGGGCGGTTCCGGCCAGGGTGGCCAGGGTCGTGGTGACCGTGGCGACCGTCCCGGCGGCTCGCGTCCGGGTGGCGGCTCTCCCCGTCCCGGTGCCCGTCCGGCGGGTCCCCGTCCGGGCAACAACCCGTTCACCTCTGGTGGCTCCACCGGCATGGCGCGCCCGCAGGCGCCCCGTCCGGGCGGTGCCCCGCGTCCGGGCGGCCCCGGTGCCCCCGGCGGCGCCCCGCGTCCGCAGGGCCAGGGCCAGGGCGGTTCCCGTCCCCAGGGTGGGGCGGGCGGTCCTCGTCCGCAGGCTCCGGGAGGCCAGCGTCCTACGCCGGGCGGCATGCCCCGTCCGCAGGGCGGCGGCCCGCGTCCCGGCGGTGGCTCCGCCGGTCCTCGTCCGAACCCCGGCATGATGCCGCAGCGTCCCGCTGCCGGCCCGCGTCCCGGTGGCGGTGGCCCCGGCGGCCGCGGTCCCGGTGGCGGCGGTCGTCCCGGTGGCGGCGGCGGTCGCCCGGGTGGCGGCGGCTTCGCCGGTCGTCCGGGTGGCGGCGGCGGTTTCGCCGGCCGTCCGGGTGGTCCCGGTGGCGGTGGCGGCGGTTTCGCCGGTCGCCCGGGTGGTCCCGGCGGCGGCGGTCGTCCCGGCTTCGGCGGTCGTCCGGGTGGTCCCGGTGGCCGTGGTGGCACGCAGGGTGCCTTCGGTCGGCCGGGCGGTCCCGCCCGTCGCGGCCGCAAGTCGAAGCGGCAGCGCCGTCAGGAGTACGAGGCCATGCAGGCT
>KL569276.1:37069-38954 GCA_000715635.1 Streptomyces violaceus
GTACGAGGCCATGCAGGCCCCGTCGGTCGGCGGTGTGATGCTGCCTCGCGGCAACGGCGAGACCGTTCGCCTGTCGCGCGGTGCCTCCCTCACCGACTTCGCGGAGAAGATCAACGCCAACCCGGCGTCGCTCGTCGCGGTCATGATGAACCTCGGCGAGATGGTCACGGCCACGCAGTCCGTCTCCGACGAGACGCTCCAGCTCCTCGCCGGCGAGATGAACTACACGGTTCAGATCGTCAGCCCGGAGGAGGAGGACCGCGAGCTCCTCGAGTCCTTCGACATCGAGTTCGGCGAGGACGAGGGCGACGAGGAGGACCTGATGGTCCGCCCGCCCGTCGTCACCGTCATGGGTCACGTCGACCACGGTAAGACCCGGCTCCTCGACGCCATCCGCAAGACGAACGTCATCGCGGGCGAGGCCGGCGGCATCACCCAGCACATCGGTGCCTACCAGGTCGCGACCGAGGTCAACGAGGAAGAGCGCAAGATCACCTTCATCGACACCCCGGGTCACGAGGCGTTCACCGCCATGCGTGCCCGTGGTGCGAGGTCGACCGACATCGCGATCCTGGTCGTCGCGGCCAACGACGGCGTCATGCCGCAGACGGTCGAGGCGCTCAACCACGCCAAGGCGGCCGAGGTCCCGATCGTCGTCGCGGTCAACAAGATCGACGTCGAGGGTGCGGACCCGACCAAGGTGCGCGGTCAGCTGACCGAGTACGGCCTGGTGGCCGAGGAGTACGGCGGCGAGACGATGTTCGTCGACATCTCCGCCAAGCAGGGTCTGCACATCGACTCCCTGCTGGAGGCCGTGGTCCTCACGGCCGATGCCTCGCTCGACCTGCGGGCCAACCCGAACCAGGACGCGCAGGGCATCTCGATCGAGTCCCGTCTCGACCGCGGCCGTGGTGCCGTGTCGACGGTCCTCGTCCAGCGCGGCACGCTGCGGGTCGGCGACACCATGGTGGTCGGCGACGCGTACGGCCGAGTCCGGGCGATGCACGACGACAACGGCAACAGCGTGGCCGAGGCCGGTCCTTCAACGCCGGTGCAGGTCCTGGGCCTGACCAACGTCCCGGGTGCGGGCGACAACTTCCTCGTCGTCGACGAGGACCGTACGGCCCGTCAGATCGCGGAGAAGCGTGCGGCGCGCGAGCGCAACGCGGCCTTCGCGAAGCGTACGCGCCGTGTGTCGCTGGAGGACCTGGACAAGGTGCTGAAGGCCGGCGAGGTCCAGCAGCTGAACCTGATCATCAAGGGTGACGCTTCTGGTTCGGTCGAGGCCCTCGAGTCCTCCCTGCTCCAGCTGGACGTCGGCGAAGAGGTCGACATCCGGGTCCTGCACCGCGGCGTCGGTGCGGTCACGGAGTCCGACATCGACCTGGCGATGGGCTCGGACGCGATCGTCATCGGCTTCAACGTCCGCGCTGCCGGGCGTGCCCAGCAGATGGCGGAGCGCGAGGGCGTGGACGTCCGCTACTACTCGGTCATCTACCAGGCGATCGAGGAGATCGAGGCGGCCCTCAAGGGCATGCTCAAGCCGGAGTACGAAGAGGTCGAGCTCGGTACGGCGGAGATCCGCGAGGTCTTCAAGTCGTCCAAGCTGGGCAACATCGCGGGTGTTCTCATCCGCTCCGGCGAGGTCAAGCGGAACACCAAGGCCCGCCTGCTGCGCGATGGCAAGGTCATCGCGGAGAGCCTCAACATCGAGGGCCTGCGTCGCTTCAAGGACGACGTCACCGAGATCCGCGAAGGGTTCGAGGGCGGTATCAACCTCGGCAACTTCAACGACATCAAGGTCGACGACGTCATCGCGACGTACGAGATGCGCGAGAAGCCGCGGGTGTAACCCACGGTTTCCACCGACCGGCCGACGCGGCAC
>KL569276.1:39171-39321 GCA_000715635.1 Streptomyces violaceus
GTTTGGCCGTTGGCATACCGGTCGGCGTGCCGAGGCACACCGACCGGTATGCCGAGGCGAGTCGGCTGGGGTGCAGGGGGAGAGCCCGGACCTCCTGGCCGACCGTGTCGGGCGGGTGGGCGGGCAAAGGAAAACCCCGTCGAGCCACCG
>KL569276.1:39656-39969 GCA_000715635.1 Streptomyces violaceus
TTCGCGGTACCGTTCTTGATGTCCCTGCCACCCAATCCGCAGGGCCATCGATCCCGTACCGGCGGGTCATCCGGATACACATGTACGTGGGGACTCTGTCCTTCGACCTGCTCCTCGGTGACGTCCGGTCGCTGAAGGAGAAGCGCTCCGTCGTCCGCCCCATCGTCGCCGAGCTCCAGCGCAAGTACGCGGTGAGCGCGGCCGAGGTGGACCACATGGACCTCCACCGCAGGGCCGTCGTCGGCCTCGCGTTGGTGTCCGGCGACGCGGGGCACCTGAGCGAGGTACTCGACCGGTGCGAACGGCTGGTCGC
>KL569276.1:40176-42221 GCA_000715635.1 Streptomyces violaceus
CGCCCCGAAGTGGAACTGCTGTCCGTCAGGCGGCGCTTCCACGGCGAAGACGACTGACGACCCAGAGAACGACCCAGACAGGAAAGAACGGGAGACGGACCAGTGGCCGACAACGCGCGGGCTAAAAGGCTGGCGGACCTCATCCGAGAGGTGGTGGCCCAGAAGCTGCAGCGCGGGATCAAGGACCCGCGGCTCGGCTCGCACGTCACCATCACGGACACCCGGGTCACGGGTGACCTGCGGGAGGCGACCGTCTTCTACACCGTGTACGGGGACGACGAGGAGCGCAACGAGGCCGCTGCCGGCCTGGAGAGCGCCAAGGGCATCCTGCGCTCCGAGGTGGGCCGGGCCGCCGGTGTGAAGTTCACGCCGACCCTGACCTTCGTCATGGACGCCCTCCCCGACACGGCCCGGAACATCGAGGATCTCCTCGACAAGGCGCGCCAGTCCGACGAGAAGGTGCGCGAGGCGTCCGCCGGCGCGAAGTACGCCGGTGAAGCCGACCCGTACCGGAAGCCGGACGAGGACGACGAGACGGACGACACCGCCGAATGACCCAGAAGCACACCACGCCCGACGGCCTCGTCATCGTCGACAAGCCGTCGGGCTTCACTTCGCACGACGTCGTCGCCAAGATGCGCGGCATCGCCAGAACACGACGCGTCGGGCACGCCGGCACCCTCGACCCGATGGCGACGGGCGTCCTCGTCCTCGGCGTCGAGAAGGCGACCAAGCTCCTCGGCCACCTCGCGCTGACGGAGAAGGAGTACCTGGGCACCATCCGGCTCGGGCAGAACACCCTCACGGACGACGCCGAGGGGGAGCTCACCTCCTCCGCCGACGCCTCCAAGGTCACCCGCGACGCCATCGACGCCGGTGTCGCCAAGCTGACCGGCGACATCATGCAGGTGCCGTCCAAGGTCAGCGCCATCAAGATCAACGGGGTGCGGTCCTACAAGCGTGCCAGGGAGGGCGAGGAGTTCGACATCCCTGCCCGGCCCGTCACGGTCTCCTCCTTCGGCGTGTACGACGTCAGGGACGCCGTCGCCGAGGACGGCACGCCCGTACTCGACCTGGTCGTGTCGGTCGTCTGCTCCTCCGGCACGTACATCCGGGCCCTGGCCCGCGACCTGGGCGCCGACCTCGGTGTCGGCGGTCATCTCACCGCCCTGCGCCGCACCCGCGTCGGCCCGTACAAGCTGGACGCGGCCCGCACGCTCGACCAGCACCAGCAGGAACTGGCCGTGATGCCGATCGCCGAGGCCGCGACGGCCGCCTTCCCCCGGTGGGACGTCGACGCCCGGCGGGCCAAGCTGCTCACCAACGGCGTACGGCTGGAGATGCCCGACGAGTACGCGGGCTCCGGCCCCGTCGCCGTCTTCGACCCGGAGGGCCGCTTCCTCGCCCTCGTCGAGGAGCAGCGGGGCAAGGCCAAGAGCCTGGCCGTCTTCGGCTGACGCGGACCGGGAGAGCGGGGGACCGGTGTCCGCCCGTGGAGCGGCGACCACGGGGTACCTCCACTGCCGCCGCTCCACGGTCCCCCTCGGTTCCCCCACCCCTAGGGTGTATCCAGCCGTCCCCGTTGGTTCACCCGTCCGTGCGGGCGCTCGGAGTGAACGGGGGGAGCGGAAGGGGGCGCTTTCGCCGAGCTGCCTGTCCCGCTGATCATCTCGCCCCTACCGTCGAGCACGCGAGGGCACGGGTGTACGGCGGGGAGGCTCGACGATGGCGTCGCGGAACCGGTCCCGGGAGTCGGACGGCAGCGCAAGAGACTCCCAGGACAGCGCCGTAACGGCGGATCAGGCAACGGCGGCGGCGGAGCAGGCGGGCCGGGCCCCCGACGAAGCCCTCGTCCATATCCACGACCTGGCCGGCCGCCCCCGCGGCACCGGCTTCCTGGCCGACCACCACGGCACGCTCGTCACCAGCCACGAGGCCGTCGACGGACTGCCCCGGTTCGTCCTGTGCGGGGCCGGGGACCGCCGACGCGTCATGGCCGCTGACGCGGTCACCCCGCTGCCCGCCCTGGACCTGGCCCTCGTACG
>KL569276.1:42402-43565 GCA_000715635.1 Streptomyces violaceus
CACGTGTCCTGGGCTCGGCCGCCGCCACGTACACGGCCACGAACCGGGTCCACCGCCTCGACGCGCTGGAGCTGGCGGTCGGCACGGCAGGACGAGACGCACTGCGGCCGGGCGGCGGAGCGGCCGGCGGCCCCGTGCTCGACGCCGCGACCGGCGCCGTCATCGGTGTGCTCGGCACGGCGCTCAGCTCGGACCACCGCGACGTCGGGTTCGCCGTGCCGCTGCGTCCCCGGACCCCCGTAGCGGCGGGCCCGCTCGCCGAACTGCTCGCCGAGAACGCGGCGACGGTCCCCGCCTACGGCGCCGACCTCAACCTGGCCGGGGTGCTGGAGCTGACCGGCACATCGGTGGCGCAGGAAGGCCCCGCTCGCCTCCCGGAACCGGTCGAACGGGCGGCGGTGGCGGCCGAGTTCAGCGCCTTCACGGCCGGCCCGGCCGCCGTCCTCGGCCTCGTCGGGCCGCCCGGCAGCGGTCGTACGACGGAACTCGCGGCGCTCGCGGCCCGCCGGGACCGTGGCGGGCACCCCACGCTGTGGCTGCGCGGGTCCGAACTGCGGGACGACGACGTGTCGGTGGCGGACGCGGCGGGCCGGGCGCTGGCCCGGGCCGCCCTGGCCGTGGCAGCAGACCGCGCCCCCTTCCCGGCCGACCTGGGCGACACCACGCCCGAGCGCCTCGCCGGCCTCGCCCGTGCCCTCGGCCGCCCCCTGCTGCTCGCCCTCGACGGCCCCGAGGAGATGCCGCCGGCCCTGGCCCGCCGACTGGCCTCGTGGACGGACGGGACGGTGCGGTGGCTGACGGAGACGGGAGTGCGGCTGGTGGTGGCGTGCCGGGCGGAGTACTGGGAAGGGGTGCCGTTCCCGGCCGAGGTACTGCACCGGCCGGGAGGCGCGCAGGCGCGGCCCGCGTGTGTACGTCTCGGGGATCTCACCGAGGACGAGGCCCGGGAGGCCCGCCTGCGGCACGGCATCCCGGACGGCGCCCTCGCCGACCCGGACGCCCGGCATCCTCTGGCCCTCCGTCTGCTCGCCGAGATCCGGACCGCCCTCGCCGATGCCCCCGACGTTCCCGCAGCCACCCTCGACCGGCACGACGTCTTCGCGGCCTACCTGGACCTGATGTGCCTGCGCATCGCCGCCCGCCTGGCCGCCGGGAACGGCTTG
>KL569276.1:43768-44376 GCA_000715635.1 Streptomyces violaceus
CCCCGCCGTACGCCGGCTGGCCGCCAAGGTCGCCGGGCAGGTGCACGAGGCCGCCCGGCGCGGCCTCGGTCCCGGGGCGGGGGATGTGGACCGCGAGGCGTTCGAGGCGGTGTTTCCGTGGGGGCCCGCCCCCGCGCGGCTCGGCGGCGGCACCGGCTGGGGGCGGGCCGTCCTCGCCGAGGGCCTGCTCGTGCCCGCCGGACCCGGCTACCGCTTCGCCCACGAGGAACTCGCCGACTGGCTCCAGGGCATGCACCTCGACCTCGACGAGGCCCTGCAGGCCCTCGTCCACCGCCGCCGGGAACCGCGGTCCGACCCCGTCCCGCACCACCGCATCGGGCCCGTCGTCCAGGCCCTGCTGTTCCTCGCCCGCCAGCACGGCACCGGTCGGCTGGCTTCCCGTCTGGCGGACCTGGTGCACGCTCTGGACGCCGACCCGCGGTCCTGGTGGGCCGCCCGGCTGCTCGCCGGGACCCTGGCGGCCGTGCCCGACGCGACGCCGTACACCGAGGTGCTGCGGCTGCTCGCCGACCGGATCGTGGCCTGGCGGCAGCAGGAGCGGCCCGTGCCGGAGGAGGTCGGGCCCGCCTTCTGGACCGGCGTACGGC
>KL569276.1:44626-45279 GCA_000715635.1 Streptomyces violaceus
TCGACGCCGTGGCGATGCTGCTCACCGCCGACCCCACGGGGGTGCAACCGCTGCTCGCCCACTGGTTCGACGACGAGCGACCGCTGCCCGCCACCCCGCACGCGACCGTGGCCACCGCCGCGCAGGCGCTGCTGCACACCCACCGCGGGCGGGCCCTGGACGAGCTGACGGACGTGCTCGTCGACCGCGCGCACCGGCGGGCCGACGAACTGCTCGCCGTGCTGGCCGAGGAGGAACCGTCGGCGGTGTGCCGGGCCGTGGACCGCTGGGCGCTCGACGAGCGGCCCGCGCGCCGGGACGCCGCGGTGACGCACGGACTGCGTGTCGCGCCGCACGCGAGCACAGGAGAGGACCGTTCCCTCCTGCGTTACGCGGCCCTCGCCCTGCTCGCCCGCCCCGCCGGCCACGCCCTGCACGGCGGCGCACTCGCCCTCCTCGTCCAGGACCCGCGCACCCGGGCCAAGTACCTCCCACGGGCGCTGGAGTGCTTCGCGGCGGGCGACCCGCGCTTCCCTCAGGACGTGCCGGCCCGTGCCCTCCTGGCCCATCCCGAGCCGGTCCTCGGCGCCTTCGCGGCGCGGCTGCGGCGGCCGGACGCGGAGGAGGCACTACGGGCACTCGCCGACGCCACCCCGCCCGGCCTGGCCCGGCGG
>KL569276.1:45481-46638 GCA_000715635.1 Streptomyces violaceus
GTCCGGGAGGCGGCGGTGGTGCGGCCGGAACTCGCCGGGCAGGTGGCCGCGTACGTCGACCAGCGGCTCGACCGGGGCCCCGAAGCCCGGGCCGTGCTGCTGCCCCTGGTCACCGGCCTGCTGGACGGCGGGACGGTACGGCTGCGGTGCGCCCTCGCCGCCGTCCTCACCCCGCCGGGCATCCCCGCCTCCCGCCCGCTGCGCCGCGAACTGCGCGACGCGCTGCTGGCCCGCGAGCACGACACGGACGTGCTGGACACGCTGCTCCAGGCCGCCGCCCGGAACAGCGGCGACGACCTGCGCGACCTGGTCCACCGCGTCGGCCTGCTCCTCGTGCGTACCCCGGAGGGCGCCGGCCGCTTCGACCGCGCCCTGGTCGATCTGGGCCGGCACGTGCCCGGCTTCGCCGCCCGCGCGGCCGGCTGGCTGGCTGACGCGCCCGAGGAGTGGGCGGCGGTGGTCGGGCCGAGCTCCCGCCGGATGATCGAGAACCTGGCGGGCGTTCGTGTCCCCGCCTGACAGGATGGCGCCGGGCCGGACCGGCCCGGGCGCCGTGCGCCCTGTCACAGCCCATGCCGATGCGGGCCGGAGGCACCCGGCATGGCACCCTTAGACCTGCGTACGAGGCAACCACGGACAACCACGGACACGGTTCGACGAGCTTTCGACAAGGAGCAGGCACAGTGCAGCGCTGGCGTGGCTTGGAGGACATCCCCCAGGACTGGGGGCGCAGCGTCGTCACCATCGGCTCCTACGACGGAGTCCACCGCGGACACCAGCTGATCATCCGGCATGCCGTGAACCGCGCCCGGGAGCTGGGAGTGCCCGCCGTCGTCGTCACCTTCGACCCGCACCCCAGCGAGGTCGTCCGCCCCGGCAGCCACCCGCCGCTGCTCGCCCCGCACCACCGCCGCGCCGAGCTCATGGCCGGCCTGGGCGTGGACGCGGTGCTCATCCTGCCCTTCACGACCGAGTTCTCGAAGCTGTCCCCGGTCGACTTCGTCGCCAAGGTGCTCGTCGACAAGCTGCACGCCAAGGCCGTCGTCGAGGGCCCCAACTTCCGCTTCGGGCACAAGGCCGCCGGCAACGTGGAGTTCCTGACCACGCAGGGCAAGACCTACGACTTCGAGGTCGAGGTCGTCGACCTGTACGTGACC
>KL569276.1:46939-47147 GCA_000715635.1 Streptomyces violaceus
GCGGGGAGCCGTTCTCCTCCACGCTGACCCGGCGTCTGGTCGCCGAGGGCGATGTCCAGGGCGCCGCCGAGATCCTGGGCCGACCGCACCGGGTGGAGGGCGTGGTCGTCCGAGGCGCCCAGCGCGGGCGCGAGCTGGGCTTCCCGACGGCCAACGTCGAGACGCTGCCACACACGGCCATCCCGGCCGACCTGTCTCTTATACACAT
>KL569276.1:47402-47688 GCA_000715635.1 Streptomyces violaceus
GTGTACGCCGGCTGGCTGCACGCCCAGGGCGAGGCGATGCCGGCCGCGATTTCCGTCGGCACGAATCCGCAGTTCGAGGGGACCGAGCGGACGGTGGAGGCCTATGCCATCGACCGGGTCGGGCTGGATCTGTACGGGTTGCATGTCGCCGTTGATTTCTTGGCCTTTGTGCGGGGGCAGGCCAAGTTCGAGACGTTGGATGCGTTGCTGGAGCAGATGGGGCAGGACGTCAAGAAGTGCCGGGAGTTGGTGGCGGCCGAGGGGGCTGTCTAGGGCTGCTGAGTGC
>KL569276.1:47940-48619 GCA_000715635.1 Streptomyces violaceus
TCGCGCCCACGCGGCGGAGCCGCAAATCAGCACAGCCCCGCGCCTCTTGAGGGCGCTGTCGAAACTGCCCAGTGGCAGGCCACCTGGGATTCCCCGCTCCCGCTCAGCACCTCCAAGTCCTGGCCTCTGCACGCGTCTGCCACGCCCGCCCGGGCCGCCTCGCCGCCGGCGAGGATCTGGCAGCGCACATGGAAGCGGCACCCGGACGGCACGCGTGACGGGTCCGGGGGTTCGCCCGTGAGGACCACCGGAGCGCCCGGGGCCTCCGGGAGCACCGACAGCAGAGCCTGGGTGTACGGATGCCGGGGTGCGGTCAGTACCTGTTCCACCGCGCCCGTCTCCACGATCCGGCCCAGATACATCACGGCGACCCGGTCGGCGATGTTCCACGCCAGACCCAGGTCGTGCGTGACGACCAGCGCGGACAGGCCGAGCTCGGTGCGCAGCCGCAGCAGCAGGGCGAGGATCTCACCGCGCACGGAGGCGTCCAGGGACGCCACCGGCTCGTCGGCGACGAGGAGTTCGGGTTCCAGGACGAGCGCGCCCGCGATGACGACCCGCTGGCGCTGCCCGCCGGACAGCTCGTGCGGATAGCGCAGGAAGAAGCGCTCCGGGGGCCGCAGCCCGGCCCGTGACAGGGCCTCGGCGACCGCGGTCCGCTCGTCGCCGCGGTAGCCGT
>KL569276.1:48851-51861 GCA_000715635.1 Streptomyces violaceus
GCGTCGTACACCGTGTGCCGCGGGTTGAGCGAGCCGCTCGGGTCCTGCAGGATCAGCTGGACGCGCTTGCGGTACGCCTTGAGGGACCGGCCGGAGTACTCCAGCGGGCGGCCGTCGAAGGTGACCCGGCCGGCGGTCGGCTCGACCAGGCCCAGCAGCGAGCGGGCCAGGGTCGTCTTGCCGCAGCCGGACTCGCCGACCAGCGCGACGATCTCGCCGGGCCTGATGTCGAGGTCCACCCCGTCCACCGCGCGGGCCCGGGGCCCGCCGTGCCGGCCGGGGAACGTGACGTACAGGCCCTGTGCACTCAGCAGGGGTGCCGTGGTGACGTCTGATGCCGTGGGGGACATGGTCATGGCGTGCCGGGCCTCGCTTCCTCCAGGGCGTCAGGCTTCTCGTGGGCCTCGCCGGCTCCGTCAGCCGGCCGGCCGACCAGGACACACGCCGCCCGGCGTTCCGGCCCCGCGCCTCGCAGCACCGGGTCCTCCTCGGCGCAAGACTCCAGTGCCACCGGGCACCGCGGATGGAACGTGCAGCCGGACGGCAGCGCCGCCGGGTCGGGCGGGTCGCCCGCCAGTCCCTGCGGCGCGAAACGGGACGCCGGGTCGCCGATGCGCGGGAACGCGGCCGACAGGGCCCTGGCATACGGGTGCCGGGCGTCCTCGTACACCGCGCCGGCCGGGCCCTCCTCGACCACCCGCCCCGCGTACATCACCGCGAGCCGGTCGCAGGTGTCGGCGAGGACCGCCAGGTCGTGGCTGATCATGATCAGGCCGAGGTCCTGGTCCGCGACGAGCTGTTCGATGAGCCGGAGGATCTGTGCCTGGATCATCACGTCGAGCGCGGTGGTCGGCTCGTCGGCGATGATCAGCCGCGGGTCGCAGGCCAGGGCCATGGCGATCATGACGCGCTGGCGCTGGCCGCCGGACAGCTCGTGCGGGTAGGCGTCCGCGCGGGCGGCGGGCAGGCCGACCTGTTCCAGCAACTCGCCGGTCTTCTTCTTCGCCCCGGCCGGCGTCGCCTTCCTGTGCAGCAGGATCGGCTCGGCGATCTGGTCGCCGATGCGGTGCACGGCGTTCAGGGAGTGCATCGCGCCCTGGAAGACGACGGAGGCCCCGGCCCAGCGGACCGCCCGCACCCGGCCCCACTTCATCGTCAGCACGTCCTCACCGTCGAGGAGCACCTCCCCGGTGATCCGGGTGCCCGTCGGCAGCAGCCGCAGCAGGGCCAGGGCCAGTGTGGACTTGCCGCAGCCGGACTCGCCGGCCAGGCCGAGCTTCTGGCCCGCGTCCAGGCGCAGGTCGACGCCGCGCACGGCCGCTGCCCCGCCCGCGTACGTCACCGTCAGGTCCCTGACGTCGAGCAGACTCAACGCGACACCCCCAGCCTGGGGTTGAGGACGGACTCCACGGCCCGTCCGCACAGCGTGAACGCCAGCGCCACCACGGCGATGGCGATGCCCGGCGGCACCAGGTACCACCAGTCCCCGGCACTGACCGCGCCCGCCTCACGCGCGTCCTGGAGCAGCCCGCCCCACGACACGACCGTGGGGTCGCCGAGCCCGAGGAAGGCGAGGGTCGCCTCGGCGAGGATGGCCGAGGAGATGATCAGGGTCGTCTGGGCCAGCACCAGCGGCATGACGTTGGGCAGGACGTGCCGGGACATGATGTGCCAGTGCCCGCCGCCGAGCGCCCTGGCCCGCTCGATGTACGGCCGGGTCTCCACGGCCAGCGTCTGCGCCCGCACCAGCCGGGCCGTGGTCGGCCAGGTGGTGACGCCGATCGCGACGACGGTCGTGGTCAGCGAGCGGGACATCACGGTGGCCAGGGCGATCGCCAGCACCAGCGTCGGCATGACCAGGAACCAGTCGGTGATCCGCATCATCACCGTCGCGTACCAGCCCTTGAAGTGTCCGGCCGTCACCCCGATCAGGGTGCCGATCGCCACCGACAGCACGGCGGCGAGCAGCCCGACCAGCAGCGACACCCGCGAGCCCCAGATCACCAGGCCCAGCAGGTCCCGGCCGAACTGGTCGGTGCCGAGCGGGAACTCGGCGCTCGGGCTCTGCATAGGACGTCCCGGCGCGTCGGTCACACTGCTCACGTCGGAGCCGACGAACAGCGGCGCGAACAGCGCCAGCAGCGCGCACAGCGCGAGCGCGGTCAGGCCGTACAGCCCCGCCCGTTCGGCGCGGTACTGCCGCCAGAAGCGCGCGACGGAGGCCCGGCGCCGCTGCCGGGCGAGCGCGCGCGGGCTCAGGGCCGTGTCGGTCGTCGCCGTCATCGGGCCACCCGGGGGTCCAGCAGCGGATAGACCAGGTCGGCGAGGGTGTTCATCACGATCACCGCGGCGGCGAACACGAAGAACAGTCCCTGCACCAGCGGCAGATCGGGCACGCTCAGCGCCTGGTAGAACAGCCCGCCGAGGCCCGGCCAGGAGAACACCGTCTCCACCAGGATCACGCCCGCCACCGTCCGGCCGAGGTTGATGAAGATCAGCGTCACGGTCGGCAGCAGCGCGTTCGGCACGGCGTGCCGGCGCCGCACGAGGTCGTCGCGCAGCCCCTTGGCCCGCGCCGTCGTCAGATAGTCGCTGCCCATCTCGTCCAGCAGCGCCGACCGCGTGACCAGCAGCGTCTGCCCGTACTCCACCGCCACCAGCGTCACCACCGGCAGCACCAGATGGTGCGCCACGTCGAGGACGTACGCGAAGCCCTCCTCGCCGCCCGACTCCATGCCGCCGGTGGGGAACATCCCGGGGAGCGGGCCGATGCCCACCGACAGCACGATGATCAGCAGCAGCCCGAGCCAGAAGGACGGGATGGAGTACAGCGTCAGCGCGAGACCGGTGTTGACCCGGTCCCCGACCGTGCCGCGCCGCCACGCCGAGCGCGTGCCGAGGAAGATGCCCAGCGCGGTGTACAGGACGAAGGCGGTCCCGGTGAGCAGCAGGGTGTTCGGCAGCGCCTCGGTGATCTTGTCGACGACGGGCGCGCGGAACTGGTACGACG
>KL569276.1:52147-52409 GCA_000715635.1 Streptomyces violaceus
GCTGCTCGGCCGACACCTGACGGCCGCCCGTCATGGTCTTCACCGGGTCGCCGGGGATCAGCCGGAAGAGGAAGAAGCTGGTGACGAGCACGGCCAGCAGCGATACGGCGGCCCCGGCCACCTTGCCCGCCAGGTACCGCGGGTACGCGGAGGTCTTGCGTACCCGGGGCCCGGCCGCCGGTTCCCTCTCCTCGACCAGCGCGGGTGTCGCGTCAGCGGTCATGTGTACCCGCTCGCCCGCGCTACTCGCGGTCCTCGGCGG
>KL569276.1:52631-54865 GCA_000715635.1 Streptomyces violaceus
CCGGCGAGGAGCACGACAACGGCGACGGCCCCGACCACGACCACCGTGGACGACGCGTTCTCCGACGACCCGCCGGAGTCCGCCGGGACCGCCGACCACCAGCTCCAGTAGCCGTCCTGGCCGTAGATGTTCCCCGCCTTCGCCGGCATGGTGGTGATCGACTTGATCTGGTCCGTCCGGTAGGCCTCGACCGCGTTCGGATACGCCATGACGTTCATGTACCCGAGGTCGTACAGCCGCGACTCCATCTGCTGGACGATGTCCGCCCGTTTGGCGGGGTCGTACTCGGCGAGCTGCCGGGCGTAGAGCTCGTCGTACTTCTTGTCGCAGATGAAGTTGTCGGTGGCCCCCGTGTCCTCGGGGGTGGCCGGGAGGGCACCGCAGGTGTGGATGGACATCACGAAGTCCGGGTCGGGGTTGACCGACCAGCCGTCGAACGCCAGGTCGTACTTCCCGGCGAGCCAGGGGTCGGTGACGTTGTCCAGGCAGTTGAGCTGGACGCCGATGCCGAGCTCGCCCCACCACTCCTGGAGGTACTTGCCGACCGCCTTGTCGTTCGGGTCGGTGGCGTGGCACAGCACGCGGTAGCTGATGGGCTTGCCGTCCTTGCCGACGCGCTTGCCGTCGCCGTTCTTCTTGTAACCCGCCTGGTCGAGCAGCCGGGCCGCCTCGTCCGGGTCGTACGCCAGCTTCTGGTCCGCGGACGGTTTCCAGTAGTACTGCGAGAAGCGCGGCGGGATGTAGCCCTCGCCCTCGACGGCGTGCCCTTGGAACACCTTTTCGATGATGGCCTCGCGGTCGACGGCCATGAACAGCGCGTTGCGCACCCGCTGGTCGAGCAGGGAGGGGTGGCCGTCGCCGAACTTCTTGCCGTTCTTGGCCTTCGCGCCCGGGTTGGTGGCGAGGGCGTAGAAGCGGCGGCCGGGAGCGTCGTTGACCTGGATGTTGTCCGCGCCCTCCAGAGAAGCCGCCTGAGCGGGGGTAAGGGACGGCGACCCGGCGACGAACGACACCTCGCCCTTGCGCAGCGCCGACACCGCCGCGTCCTGGTCCTTGTAGTAGCGGAAGACCACCTCGTCGAACTTCGGCGCCCCGCGCCAGAACCCCTTGTTGGCCTTGAGCCGGACGTAGCTGTCGGCCTTGTAGTCGGTCAGCGTGAACGGCCCGTTCCCGACGACGGGGAAGCTCTTGTCGTTGTTGAACTCGGAGAAGTCCGAGACCTTCTCCCACACGTGCTTCGGCACGATCGGCACATCGAGCGAGACCATCGTGGCCTGCGGCTTCTTCAGCTCGACGACCAGCTTGGTGGGGCTCGGGGCCGTCACCTTCTTGAAGTTGCCGACGTAACTGCCGTTGGCCGTGGCCGCGCCGTCGTCGGTCATCATCTTGTTGAACGTCCACGCCGCGTCCTCGGCGGTGGCCTGCTTGCCGTCCGACCACTTGGAGTTCGAGCGGATCGTGTACGTCCAGGTCAGCTTGTCCGGCGACGACTCCCACTTGGTGGCCAGGCCCCGGATGGCGTGGTTGTCCTTGGGGTCGTAGTTGGTCAGGTACTCGTACATGAGCCGGTGAATGCTCGTACTGAGCAGCCGGACCGCCAGGAACGGGCTGAGCGAGTCCACGCTCTGCGCCACCGCGACGGTCAGCACCTTGCCGTCGTCGGCCGCCCGGGCCTGCTGGGGCGCCGGGTCGAGCGGGGTGGCGAGCCCGGCGGTGAGGGTGAGCGCGGCCGCCCCGGCCACGGCGACGAGCCGGAGGCCGCGCGGGAGGCTGCGTGTCTGATCGTTCGTGCCCATGGTCGGACCTCGCGTCATCGCTCGGACGGGAAGGACGGGTTGATCAGCTGTCAGACGTTTGATGTGTGTGTATCAGCGGCCGTCTCCACCCGTCAACGGCGCGTTCACCCCTTGTGGCCTGCGGAAATAACGAATTGGCGAGGTTTCCGCACCCATTGGTCGAGACCACTGACGCCCTCCTGGCCAGGGGCTGGCAACGGATTTCGCCCCTGAACGCGCCGAAGCCCGCGCCGAGTGTGAACGGCGCGGGCCAGGACGGGGATCGGCCCCTCGAAAGGGGCCGATCGGGTGAGGCGATTACTGCGTCGGAGGCGGAGGCGGCGGGGTCTGACCGTCGGGCTGAGCCGGATAACCCGGCTGACCCGGCTGGCCCTGCTGGGGGTAGCCGTAGCCCGGCTGTGGGGGCGCGGCCGGGGGCTGCCCGGGCTGGGCGTACGG
>KL569277.1:0-221 GCA_000715635.1 Streptomyces violaceus
CCCCGACACGGCCCCGACCCACACCCGGCGCCAGGCGCCAGGCGCACCCCACCACACCCGCACAGGCCCCCGCAGCCCCGCGCGATAATCAGCCCGTGAGCGCAGACAACGGCACCCCGCCCCCCGGCCCGAGCCCCGAACCCATCCGCTTCTTCGGCACGACCTGGCTGAACCACGACAACGGTTACACCCCCCGCCGCATCGCCGTCGCCGTCGGCTCA
>KL569277.1:430-4378 GCA_000715635.1 Streptomyces violaceus
ACTCACTGGCAGCCGCAGCCGCAGCCTGCCTGGTCCTCCGCCTCGCCTACCAGGGCCTCCAGATCGCCGCGATCGGCAGCTTCGTCTCGCTCCTCATGATCGTGATGTTCGCGATCTGCAGCGCGATGGCCTTCCGCCACACTTGGGACGGCTTCACCCGCCGCCCCGACCCCGACCGCCAGGCATCCCTCCGCGGCCTCCTGACCATCGGCTTCGTCGGTTCCCTCCTCGCGTACTTCTTCCGCTCCCTCACCGAGGCCCCCGGCGAGAAGCTCCACCGCGAGGAGTACGAGGCAGCCCGCAAACGACACGAGAAGAGCACGACCCGCCGCTCGGGGAAGAAGCGCCGCCGCACATAGACCGCCGCCTCTCACCGAAATCTCACCGCAGGCGACCCCCACCCCCGGCCACCATGGCCGTATGACCACACCTCCCTCCGCCCACCACACCCCCGGAGCCGACACCACCACCGAACCCGCGCTCACCGAACCCGCGCCCACCCGAACCGCCCGAGCCCACTCCTTCAACACCGCCGCAGCCCAATACGCGGCCAACCGCCCCTCCTACCCCCCAGCCCTCTTCGACGCGATAGAAGACCTGGCCGGCCACCCCCTCCCCGGCTCCCGCGTCGCAGACATCGGCGCCGGCACCGGCATAGCGACCGCCCTCCTGAACGCCCGAGGCGCAGACGTCATCGCGGTGGAACCCGGCGACGGCATGGCAGCGCAATTCCGCCGCACCCTCCCCGCCATCCCGATCGTCCGCGGCACCGGCGACGACCTCCCCCTCGCCGACGCCTCCCTCGACTTCGTCACCTACGCCCAGGCCTGGCACTGGACCGACCCCGCCAGAGCCGTCCCGGAGGCCCTCCGCGTCCTGCGCCCCGGCGGCGCACTCGCCCTCTGGTGGAACACCGACGCCCTCGACGTCCCCTGGATCGCCGAGGCCGCCGCCCGCACAGGGCGCCACTTCGGCATCGACGTCTCCGCCGAGAAACGGAACGTCAACGCCCGCGCCGCCGACCCCACCGGCCGCCTCGACTTCACCCGCCGCACGGTCCGCTGGAGCCGCCGCATCCCGGTCGACACCCACCTCGCCAACCTCGCCAGCCACTCGGTCTTCCTGGTCCACGACCAGGAACACACCGCGTCCTTCCTCGCCGCGGAACGCGAGCACCTGCTCAGGGCCTTCCCGGACGGTTCCGTCGAGGAGGTCTACGAGGTCGTTCTCCTGCTCGCCAAGACCCCAGCCTGACCCCTGGTTGACGCACCCCATCGCCGGGAGCATTATTCATCACATGATGAATAATGCTCCCGGCCCCTCACGCCCCGGCGCGAACACGAACCCGGACCCGGACCCCACGGCCGTACACGCCGAGAACCTCACTGTCGCCCGCGGCCCCCGCACGGTCCTGCGAGCCCTCGGCTTCACCGTCCCCCGCGGCCAGATCACCGGCCTGCTCGGCCCCTCCGGCTGCGGCAAGTCGACCCTGATGCGCTCCATCGTCGGCACCCAGGCCAAGGTCACCGGCACCCTGGACGTCCTCGGCCGCCCCGCAGGCCACCCCACCCTGCGCACCCGCATCGGCTACGTCACCCAGGCCCCGTCCGTCTACGACGACCTGACCGTCCGCCAGAACCTCGACTACTTCGCCGCGATCCTCGACCCCGGCCGATCCGCCGCCGACCGCCGCCACGACAACGTCACCCGCGCCACAGCCGACGTCGACCTCACCACCCACGCCGACGTCCTGGCCGGCAACCTCTCCGGCGGCCAGCGCAGCCGCGTCTCCCTGGCCGTCGCCCTCCTCGGCACCCCCGAACTCCTGGTCCTCGACGAACCGACCGTCGGCCTCGACCCGGTCCTGCGCCGCGACCTCTGGAACCTCTTCCACGACATCGCGGCAAGCCGCGGCGCGACCCTCCTGGTCTCCTCCCACGTCATGGACGAGGCCGAGCGCTGCCACCGCCTCCTCCTCATGCGCGAGGGCGAGCTCCTCGCCGACGACACCCCCGACGCCCTGCGCACCGCCACCGGCGCCGAGACGGTCGAGGAGGCCTTCCTGCACCTGGTGGACGAAGCGAAAGCGGCATCCCGCCCGAAGGAGACGACACGATGACCACCCCCCGCACCACAACCGTCACCCCCACCCCCACCCCACCGAACGCCTCCCCGAAAACCCTGAGCACGGCCCGCACCACCGCCACCACCACCCGCGTCCTGCGCCAGCTCACCCACGACCCGCGCACCATCGCGCTCCTGCTCCTCATCCCCTGCGTGATGCTGCTCCTGCTCCGCTACGTCTTCGACGGCAACCCCCGTACCTTCGACAGCATCGGCGCGTCCCTCCTCGGGATCTTCCCGCTGATCACGATGTTCCTGGTGACCTCCATCGCCACCCTGCGCGAACGCACCTCGGGCACCCTCGAACGCCTCCTCGCCATGCCCCTCGGCAAGGGCGACCTGATCGCCGGCTACGCCCTCGCCTTCGGCACCCTCGCGATCATCCAGTCCGCCCTGGCCACGGGCCTCGCGGTCTGGTTCCTCGGCCTCGACGTCACGGGCAGCCCCTGGCTCCTGCTCCTGGTGGCCCTCCTCGACGCCCTCCTCGGCACGGCCCTGGGCCTCTTCGTCTCGGCCTTCGCGGCCTCGGAATTCCAGGCGGTCCAGTTCATGCCGGCGGTGATCTTCCCCCAGCTCCTCCTCTGTGGCCTGTTCACCCCGCGCGACACCATGCACCCGGTCCTGGAGACCATCTCCGACGTCCTCCCCATGTCCTACGCCGTAGACGGCATGAACGAGGTCCTCCACCACACCGACATGACGGCCACCTTCGTACGCGACGTCCTGATCGTGGCGGGCTGCGCCCTCCTGGTCCTGGCCCTGGGCGCGGCGACGCTACGACGCAGGACGGCGTGAGCCGGGCGCACCCGACATCCCGCCCACCGGACACGCGCGTCACCCCGCCCTCCCCGATGCGACGATGGACACCGGACGACGCACCCCCGGAGGCACCCCGCGCCATGACCCAGAAAGTCGCAGTCCTCGGCACCGGCAAGATCGGTGAAGCCCTGCTCAGCGGAATGATCCGCGCCGGCTGGAACCCGGCCGACCTCCTGGTCACCTCCCGCCGCCAGGAACGAGCCGAAGAACTCCGCAGCCGCTACGGCGTCACCCCGGTCACCAACCCGGAAGCCGCGAAGACCGCCGACACCCTGATCCTCACGGTCAAGCCGCAGGACATGGGCACGCTCCTCGACGAACTCGCCCCCCACGTCCCCGCCGACCGCCTGGTCATCAGCGGCGCCGCCGGCATCCCCACGGCGTACTTCGAGGAACGCCTCGCCGCCGGAACCCCGGTCGTCCGGGTCATGACGAACACCCCCGCCCTGGTCGACGAGGCGATGTCCGTCATCTCCGCCGGCACCCACGCCACCGCCGACCACCTCGCGCACACCGAGGAGATCTTCGGCGCCGTCGGCAAGACGCTCCGCGTCCCCGAGTCCCAGCAGGACGCCTGCACCGCCCTCTCCGGCTCCGGCCCGGCCTACTTCTTCTACCTGGTCGAAGCTATGACCGACGCCGGCATCCTCCTCGGCCTGCCCCGCGACAAGGCCCACGACCTGATCGTCCAGTCCGCCATCGGCGCCGCGACGATGCTCCGCGACAGCGGCGAGCACCCGGTCAAGCTCCGCGAGAACGTCACGTCCCCCGCCGGCACGACAATCAACGCCATCCGCGAACTCGAGAACCACGGCGTACGAGCCGCCCTCATCGCCGCCCTCGAAGCCGCCCGCGACCGCAGCCGCGCCCTGGCCTCCGGCAACAACAGCTGAGCGACCGGGGGCGGGCCGATCACCCGCCCCCGCCGCGCATCACACCGTCAGCACGGCACCGGCCTCAGCCACCTCCGACACGGCCGGCAGCAACCCGATCGCGCGATAGGCG
>KL569277.1:4518-5623 GCA_000715635.1 Streptomyces violaceus
CCTCAGCCACCTCCGACACGGCCGGCAGCAACCCGATCGCGCGATAGGCGGCATCCACAGTCGGCCGAGCCATCCCCCGCGCCCGCGCCGCCCCGTCCCTCAGCACGCGCTCCACATACCCGGGATCCGCACACAACTCCTTGTGCCGCTCCTGCACAGGCCGAAGCACCTCGACCACAGCCTCGGCGGCGTCCTTCTTCAGAGCCCCGTACGACTGATACGCACCGGCCAGCTCCTCAGGACTCCCACCCGAGCACGCGGCGAGAATCTCCAGCAGATTGGCGAGCCCCGGCCGGGCCTCCCGGTCGTACACGACCTCCCGCCCGCTGTCGGTCACCGCCCGCATGACCTTCTTCCGCACCACGTCCGGCTCGTCCAGCAGATAGACGATCCCCGGCCCGACGTCGTCGCTCTTGCCCATCTTCGACATCGGATCCTGCAGATTCATCACCCGAGCCGCGACCTCAGGGCGCGTGGCCCGAGGCACCACGAACGTATGCCCGTACCGCTGGTTGAACCGCACGGCGATATCCCGCGCGAGCTCCACATGCTGCCGCTGATCGTCCCCGACCGGCACCTCACCGGCCCCGTAGGCCAGGATGTCCGCCGCCATCAGCACCGGGTAGGTCAGCAGCGACAGCCGCACACTCCCACCCCGCCGCTGCTCCCGCGCGGCCTTCTCCTTGTACTGGATCATCCGCCGCATCTCACCGTCGGTGGCCACACACTCCAGCACGTACGACAGCCGAGCGTGCTCGTCCACATGGCTCTGCACGAACACCGTGCACACTTCCGGATCCAGCCCGGACGCCAGCAGCAACGTCGCCGCCTGCCGGCTCAGCCGGCGCACCCGCGCCGGATCGTGCTCCACGGTCAACGCGTGCAGATCGACGACGCAGAACAAGGCATCGGCCTCGTGCTGGTCGACGGCAGCCCACCGCCGCATGGCTCCCAGGTAGTTCCCCAGCGTCAGATGCCCCGTCGGCTTGACCCCGCTGAAGACCCGTGTCATCTCTCCTCCACCTCCTGGCCAGGACCGCCGCCCCGGGCGGCCGTCCCTCGGTGGTTCCGGAGGGAGAAACAAGAACGGCCGCCGAAGCGGCGG
>KL569277.1:5857-6221 GCA_000715635.1 Streptomyces violaceus
AGAGATGTGTATAAGAGACAGGCCCACCACAGCTGGGTACACGTACGCGTCGTCATGCACCCCAGACTACGCCCCGAGAGTGCCGTCCGCCCTTGAGTTGACACGCCCGGACCCCGTCCGTAGTGTTCTCCGAGTTGCCCGACGTGAGCGCCGACCCCGGTCGGTCCCCGGGCAGCCAATCCGCAGGTACCAGCCACTACTCGACGCAGTAGCTCTGTTGTCGTTTCATTGGCATGCGTATTTACGGAATGAGGAATCCCCGTTCGAAAGGACGCGGCCCCCGATTCGCTCGGGAGCCGGGGAATCCGCTAAAGTCTCACTCGTCGGAACGGCCCAACAGCCGCAAAGACAAACCCCGCTGACC
>KL569278.1:0-2998 GCA_000715635.1 Streptomyces violaceus
GACGCTGTCGAAGGTCTACTCCCTGGAGGAGACCGGGCAGGCCGCCTACGACGTGCACCGCAACCTCCACCAGGGCAAGGTCGGCGTGCTGTGCCTGGCGCCCAAGGAGGGCCTGGGTGTGCGGGACCACGAGAAGCGCGCCCAGCACGTCGACGCCATCAACCGCTTTCGTGAGCCAGGTATTTGACCTGTGCCGCCCAGCCAAGAAACGGGCCAGGCAGGAAGGATGCGGCAAGTACGGCGAGCCGGCTGTCCATCCACGCCTGGCCCACCAGGACGAAGCACTTCAGGTGGCATGAACCAGATCACGCAATGCCCTGGGAGATCGGGCATCACCCTGACATGGTCGGCGGCGTCAAAGGATGACATCACCCAGTCACGAGGCGATCCACCGTCGTGATTTCGCCAGCTCGACGACAATGCCGCGGACCTCTCTGACCTGTGCCGCAGTGAGAGTATCGGCTCGTTCGAGCAGGGCTTCTGTGAGGTCGGCACGGAAGCGAGCGGCGTCCTGCGGACCCGCTTCAAGGGCGTCGTCGTCCGTGTCGCTCAAGAACACCGGCTGCCGCTCCGTTGGCGCGCTGTCGACCTCCGCACCCCGAGTGACCCGATGGGAAGAGGGTTGGTAGACGAGACGGATCTCCGATGCTTTGGGTCCTTTTTCTCCCATTTGCAAGAAGAACTCTACTTCGCTGCCCTCCTGATACAGGAACTTCTCGTCAAGGAGGTCATTCGCGTGCATGAACACGTCGTCGCCACCCTCCTTGGGCGCGATGAACCCATACCCCTTGACCTCGTCGAACCGCAGGACTTTACCCAACGTCAACACAGCCATACCCCCAACGCACACCGCAACATGAGGAGTTGCTCCCTCAATGAGCAACCCAAGGGAGGAATCTACAGTCCCTGCTCGGCAGCGTGCGTGTTTTATCGCCAACCTCCGTTGGGGGACAACACTGGCCCCTCGCCGAACCATCCGGTCCGGTTTGATGCCCGAAAGGACATGGCAACGTCATGGCAGGAAACCACGGACCGACGGACACGTGGATCAGGTGCTTCCACCCGCTGCCGGGGGCCCGCATCCGCGTGGTGTGCTTCCCGCACGCCGGTGGCTCGGCGTCGTACTACCACCCGGTGTCGAGAGCACTCTCCGACCCCGCCGAGGTGTTGGTGCTCCAGTACCCGGGCCGTCAGGATCGCAGGAATGAGTCCTGCATCGAGGACCTCGACGAACTGGCCGACGCCATCACGACGGCACTGCGTGGTCGGCTCGACGTGCCGACCGTACTCTTCGGCCACAGTATGGGGGCCACCCTCGCCTTCGAGGTCGCTCGCCGTCTGGAGGCGGCGGGCACCGCGCCGTCGGCACTCATGGTTTCCGGGCGGCGTCCCCCCGGGCAACTCGTCCCGGAGTCGGTGCACACGTCCACGGAAGCCCAACTGATCGCACATGTCAGCAAGTTGAACGGCACTGACGCCAATGTGCTGGCAGACCCCGACATCCGCAGCATGGTGCTTCCCGCCATCCGCAGTGACTACAAGGCGGCCGAGACCTACCGCTATCGTCCGGGACCAGCCCTCACGTGCCCTGTCGTCGCACTCACCGGGGACAACGACCCTCAAGTGAGTGTGGCGGAGGCGGCGCGTTGGAAGGAGTACACCACGGGAGAGTTCTCCCTGGAGGTCTTCGAGGGTGGCCACTTCTTCTTCATGACAGCTCCCGACAAGCCGCTCGCCCTACTGGCCGAACGGATTGCCGCGCAGACATGACCCCGGCCGTGACGAGACGAAAACCTGGCTCCCAGGAGCCCCGCAGGTGCGCCGTGCAACGTGGACGATGCGCAAACAGCGCGTTCGGATGACAGAAACATGGCCGATACTTGAGGGAAACTCAGGTCAACCGAATCGTCGACGCAGACAACTCCTCTACAACCCGCGGGTCGAGCGGGTCACGGCAATACGCCGTGTGGCAGGCAGGGGGCGTCGGTGACGAACAACGGGGATCGGGTCGATCAAGGGCGGGCACAGGGGGACGGGTTCGACCCTCTGCGTGTGCCGGTGGAGGGAAACCTTCGGGACTACTTGACCGACGCGGACGAAAGCATGGCCGACGAAGCCGAAGCGCGAGCCGAGTTGGGGAAGTACGTACGCACATATCTGGACGACGGCGCCGGAGTACTGGTCCTCGCCGGGCTCCCGGCCGATCGCGACAGCGGTGAGCGGGCCGTGTCCCGCGCGACCAGCCTGATCGGCGCGCCGCTGCCGCAGAACCGGGAAGGCACCCTCGTCCGCGAGGTGAAGGACCGGGGAATGAGCATCAGCCAGCGAGGGCGTACCCGGTACTCCGACTCCCGGCTCGGGGGCGACCTGCACACCGACGGCGCCGAGGCGCCTTTGCCCGCGCCTGATGTGTTCACCCTCTTCTGCGTACGCCAGTCCGCGTGGGGCGGCGCTCTGCAGTGCCTGCACGTACGGGACGTGGAACGCGCCCTCGCGCCGGGCGATGTGCGGACCTTACGGGAACCCTTCCACTTCGACCGGCGCGGTGACCAAGAGCCGGGCGAGGCCCCCACGACAACCAAACCCGTGCTGTTCACCCAGCGCGGACGGACCGCCATCACCTATCTGCGCAGCTATATCGACCATGGCCACGACCACCCGGACGTGCCTCCCCTCACCGTCCGGCAGCGGACAGCCCTTGACGCTCTCGACGCGTTGATCGGGTCGAGCAGCGCATTGCTGACCGGAAAACTGCGCGAAGGCGAACTCGCCCTGTTCAACAACCTGGCATTGCTGCATGGGCGCACGGAGTTCCGGGACGAGCCCGACCACACCCGGTTGCTCCTGCGCACATGGATACGTCGCACCATCGAAGCGTCGTGAACGCCGGCCAGGCGGCCGCCGCGGACATCGTGGTGGCTCCCAACTGCATGCGCGGACACGCCTCGGCCACCGAAGTGGCCGCCGCGCTCGTCGCAGGCGTCCGACGGGCCCGGCC
>KL569278.1:3223-7171 GCA_000715635.1 Streptomyces violaceus
AGATGTGTATAAGAGACAGTCGACGTTCTCGGTCGGTCGGCGAAGGCCCGATGGCTCTCGCTCGACCGGCACACCGCCGTGGTCGAGAGCGCCGGACTCTGCGGTCTGGGGGCACTGCGCCCCCACGAACTGCGGGTACTGGAGGCGAGTTCGGCCTCGGTCGGCCACGCCATCGCCGCGGCCGTCGCAACAGGTGCCACCACCGTCCTCGTGGCTCTGGGCGGAACAGCGGTCACGGACGGCGGCGCCGGTGCGCTGGCCGCGCTCGGAGCCCGCTTCCTGGACCGCGGAGGTCGCGAGACGGATCCCAGCCCGGGGCGCGTCACCGAGGCGGTGCGCGTCGACCTGACCCCCGCCCGCTCGCTGCTGTCCGGTGTGACCGTGCGCCTGCTCGCGGACGTACGCACACCCCTGTCGGACAACCTGGACACCTTCGGAGCCCAGAAAGGCATCACCGCCCAGAACCGTCCGGCAGCCGTCCGAGCCCTGCACCACCTCACCGGCCTGCTCACGGACGCCGGCGACCGCGGAGCGACAGAGCGATTCCACACTCCCTGGTTCGGGGCCGGCGGCGGCATCGGCTTCGGGCTCTCCGCGGTGACGGACACCACCGCCCGCAGCGGTGCGGAAGCACTGCTGGACATCACCGACCCGGACGACACCATCGGCCGAGCTGACCTGGTCCTGACCGCCGAAGGGGCCATCGACGAGGGAACCTGGCAGGGCAAACTGCCCGGCAGCATCGCCCGGCTGCGCCGGGAACGCGGACTGCCCACGGCCATGGTCGCCATGCGTGCCGACGAGCCCGCAGACCATCCGCTGGTCACCACTCACCTCATCGACAACCCGCGCCCCGGCGCCCCTCTGACAGGACCCGCACTCCGGCGGGGTCTGGCGCAGGCCGCCGCGGAGGCATGCGCGGCCCGGTCGGTCGCGGAGACGTAAGCCCAAAGCTCGACAAGCAATGCGACAAGCCGCCGATGACACGGCCGGCTCGAAGAAGGCATGGAGCTGGAGGGACATGTACCACAGTGATCGCACCGACCGCGCTTTCGTGGTCGGCAGGAAATCCCTGACCGAATTCGTCGTCGAAGCGCTCGTGTCGGTCGGCGCCGCCGAGGCGGACGCGGAAGTCACGGCCGAGGTCCTACTGGCCGCGGACCTCGCCGGTGTCGACAGCCACGGAGTCGCCCGGCTCCGCCGCTACGTCGAGGGCTTGCGCGCGGGCACGATCAACAAGGGTGCGCGGCCGCGCGTGGTCCGCGAGGCCGGGGGCGTCAGCGTCGTCGACGCGGAGAACGGGTTGGGGCAGCCCGCCCTGTGCCTCGCCGTCGACTTGGCCGTCGAACGCGCCAAGGAACACGGCATCGCGGCGGTGGCAGTACGCCGGTCGAACCACATCGGCATCGCCGGCTGGTACACCGAACGTGCCGCCAGAGCCGGAACGCTGGCCCTGGTGACCACCAACGCCACCCCTCAAGTCGCCCCCTCCGGCGCTGCCGAGCCCATGTTCGGCACGGACCCCGTCAGCTACGCGGTACCCACCGACGGCGAGCCGCTCTGCTACGACGCGGCGACCAGCATCGTCCCGCGCGGCAAGCTGGAGCGGCTTCACCGGGAGGGCAGGCCCATGCTCCCCGGTTGGGCCGTCGGACCGGACGGTGCCACCTCAACCGACATTCCCCTCGTCGTCGCCGGACTGCGAGCCAGAGAGGGCTACGCGCTGCTGCCCGTCGGTGGCCTCGGCGAGGAGCACGGCGGCCACAAGGGCTCCGGGATCGGCCTGCTGGCCGAACTGCTCTGCGGCCCCCTCACCGGCGCGAGCTGGAGCCGGCACACCTACGGATCGCAGGGCGCGGACCTCGGACACTTCGTGCTGTGTCTGGACCTCGCAGCGTTGGGCGACATCGGACGCATCACGCGTGACATCACGGCGATGGCGGATGAGATCCGCGCGGGTAGCCCCGTGGACGAACGGACTCCTGTCCGGCTTCCCGGCGATCGCCGCCATCGCTGCGCCGAGGAACGCTCGGCCAACGGCATACCGCTGCTCCGGCCCGTCGTCGAGGATCTGGGCAAGATCGCGGAGCTCGCCGGCATCAGGCCGCTCATCGCCAGGGAGGGCCAGCTGTGAACGGCGACCCCGGCAGCGCGACTCCCGCCCCCTTCCTCCACGAGACAGCCCCGGCGGACGATCCGATCGACCTGTCGTCCGGACAGATCCTGGAGCCCTTACCCGATCTCGCACGCGCCGCTGTCCGCCGGATGCTGGACTCCCCACGCGTCGCCGCGTACGCGCCCGGCGCCGGTTCGGCGGAACTGCGCTCGGCCGTGGCGCACCACTACAGGCTCCGCACCGGCAGGGCCGTCGACGCCGAGCGCATCACGATCACCGCAGGCGGACGGCACGGCTTGTTCGCGGCCATCGCCGCCGTGGCACGCGATGGCGAGATCCTCGTTCCGGCCCCGCACTGGAGCCACTACCCGACCGTCATCCAGCTTGCCGGCGCCACAGCGGTCACCGTGCCGGGCGACCCGGAACACGGGCTGCTCGTCGACCCGGAGCGCCTGGACGCTGCCCGTACGCGCCGTACCCGGGCCGTACTCGTCAACAGCCCGGTCAATCCCTCGGGGGCCTGCTACGACGAAGAACGCATGCGCTCGCTGCGCGGGTGGGCGGCCGACCGGGACATACGCCTGATCATCGACGACATCTACTGGGCCTACGGCCCGGACGTCGACAACCGTGTCCAGGCCGGGCCGCACGAAGTCGTCATCGGCGGGGCTTCCAAGGTGTACGCCCTGGCCGGTCTGCGTGTCGGCTGGGTATGGGCGGACCCTCGGCTGACTGCGGAGGTACGGGAGATCGTCGAGCACACCACCGGGCCCGTCTCCGGCCCGGCCCAGGCCGCCGCCGCCGCGGTGCTGCGGCACGAGAACGACGCCGTCGGCACGGGCACGGCGACCGGAGACGGCGTCGCCCGGCGTGCCGCGGAACTGGCCGCTCAGCGGGCCGTGGCGCTGGAGGCCATGTCCGCGGTCCCGTACCTGAAACCACTGCCGGCTGCCGGTGGGATCTACCTCTGTCTCGACGCGTCGCAAGCGCTGGCGCGCCGACTGCTCGGTGCCGACGACGACCAGCAACTGTGCCGCGCGCTGCGGCGCGAGGCCGGAGTCGGACTCCGCGCCGGCTCGACGTTCGGCATGCCCGGCCATCTGCGGCTCTGTGTCGCGGAACCCCATGACGTCCTGCGCACGGCCGCCCGTCGCCTGACCTCGTGTCTGTCCGCGGCGGCCGAGCTGTCACTCACACCGTAGGAGAAGCGTGACCATCACCTCATCCGAATCGTCGACCACCCGCACGAAGTCCACTGTGTCCTCCCCGCGCGCCGCCGCGCTCCGGGAGGCGTTCGCCGATGCCCGGCTGGTCAGAACTGCCGGCGCGCACGACGGCCTGTCGGCCCGGCTCGCGGAGGAGGCCGGATTCGACGCCGTTTGGGCGTCCGGGCTGGAGATCTCGGCGGCGAACGGCCTGCCGGACGTCAGCCTGCTCGGCATGGCCGAATACCTTGCCGGAGCCGTGGCGATGCAGCGTTCGGTGTCGCTCCCGGTGATCGCCGACTGCGACACCGGGTTCGGCGGTGTCCTCAACGCCGCCTACACGATGATGCGTTACGAAGAGGCGGGCATCGCCGGAATCTGCATCGAGGACAAGATCTTTCCCAAGCGCAACAGCTTTGTGAACGCCGGCCAGAAGCTCCTGGCGGCCGAGGAGTTCGGCCGTAAGCTCGAAGCCGCCAAGAGGGCCCAGTTGTCGGCGGACACCGTACTGATCGCCCGCACCGAGGCGTTCATCTGCGGCCTCGGGCTGGAGGAGGCGCTGAGCCGCTGCCACCTCTACGTCGATGCCGGCGCGGACGCCGTACTCGTCCACTCGAAGGCGGTGGA
>KL569278.1:7323-8243 GCA_000715635.1 Streptomyces violaceus
GTCGATGCCGGCGCGGACGCCGTACTCGTCCACTCGAAGGCGGTGGACTCCACGGAGATCGTCTCTTTCATGCGGGAGTGGGACCACCGGGCGCCGGTCGTGATCGTTCCGACCACCTACGCCGACTTTTCCGCCACGCAGGCGCGCGAGGCGGGGATCGCGATGGTCATCTACGCGAACCACGGTATGCGCGCCGCCATCACGGCCATCCGCGACACCTGGGCCGACGTCCTCGAGAAGGGCTCCACCGCGGACATGGAACCGCGTATCGCCACCGTCAAGGACATCTTCGCGCTGTCCGGCATGGACCAGTGGCTGGAAACCGATCGATGAGCCCCCAGGTCACCGCAGAGGAGTTCGTCGCCGCCCTGCGTGCCTACGGGGTGCGCAGTGTGGCGGGAGTGCCGTGCGGGCATCTCGCCGGCCCCTGGGCACTGTTCGACGACGCCGGGGATCTGACGCCGGCCGTGTCGGAAGGCGCGGCTCTCGCCATCGCCGCAGGGTGGGAACTGGCGGGCCGGACATCGGCCGTGCTCTGCCAGAACTCCGGATTCGGCAATCTCATCAACCCGCTGGCCTCCCTGCTACTGCCGTACCGGGTGCCGTTGCTCGTCGTCATGACCATGCGTGGGTGGCCCGATCCGGGTGAGGACGAGCCGCAGCACGCCACGATGGGCAACTCCACCATCAGCATGCTGGAGAGCCTTGACGTGCCCCACACAATGCTGTGGGAGGGGAAGCTGGAGGAGGCACTGGCCCAGGCCGCGGAGGCACGGGCACAGGGCCGTCCCTTCTTCCTGCTGGTTCCTCGGGGCGCCATCGGAAAGGTCACCGGCGCCTACTCCGTCGCTGAGCGCACCGACGGCCGGCTCACCCGCCCGGACGTCGTCTCCTGCTCTGTCTCTTATACACATCTCTGA
>KL569278.1:8494-8686 GCA_000715635.1 Streptomyces violaceus
GACAGGCCCACCACGAACGGGACCGGCCGGACACCTTCTACATGCAGGGCTCGATGGGGCACGCCTCGGCCGTCGGTCTCGGCCTCGCCACCGCCCGGCCGGAGCGGCGTACGGTCATGCTGGACGGCGACGGCGCTTTCCTCATGCACCTGGGAACCGGCTCAACCCTCGGCGCGTCCGGTGCCCGCAACC
>KL569278.1:8980-12724 GCA_000715635.1 Streptomyces violaceus
CCCGCCGGCTCGACTGGGCGGCCCTCGGCACAGGGCTCGGTTACCGCACCGTACTCACCTGCGACTCACCCCGAGAGCTCGACGGGAGCATGCACACGGCACTGACCGCAGAAGGGCCGGTACTCCTCGTGCTCACCGTCGTTCCCACGCCGGGCGAAGTCCACCCCAGGGCAACCGCGTCGACCGGTCCGGTGGAGATCGCTGACCGTTTCCGCGTGGCCGCCGCGGCCGGTGGCGCGGTCGGCACCGGGACCGCCCAGGACACACCGTGAACCGCAGGACGGAGCTCGATACCGGAAGCGGGCACATCACCGTACTGCTGGAGGGCAGGGGGAGCTTCGCCGAGGTCCCTGGCCTGTGCGCGGGCCGCCGCGTGCTGGTTGTCGCGACCGAAGGAGCGCTGCGCCGGGTACCGGTCGCGGCGTGGTCGGCAGTCGACGTCGTGCCCTTCACCTCATTCCAGCCCAATCCCACCCTCGCACAGGCGGTCGAAGCGGCCAGACTGTGTCAGGCGTCCGGCGCCGACCTGGTGGTGGGCCTCGGCGGAGGCTCCGCGCTCGATGTCGCCAAGGCCGCGCGCGTACTGCCCGGCGACGTCGCCGCGGCCGAGGAGATCATCGCCGGGCGTCGGGTGGCCACGGCGAACGGGCGGCAGTTGCTGCTCATCCCCACCACGGCGGGCACCGGTAGCGAAGTGACGCAGTTCGCGACGCTCTACCGGGGACACCGCAAGATCTCCCTCGACACCCCGGTGGCGCGTACCGACTTCGCCGTCGTGGACCCGGCACTGACCGAGACATGCCCGCCCGGTCTGACCTGGACATGTGCTCTCGACACGCTGGCCCACGCCGTTGAGTCACTATGGTCGATCCGCTCCACGGCGGAGTCGCGGGAGCGGGCCACCGCGGCTCTTCGACTGCTCGTGCCCGTACTCCTGCACGCCGACGACCTGCCGGACCCGGCCGAGCGCGATCAGCTCAGCCGGGCGGCCACTTTGGCGGGACGAGCCATCGACATCACCCGGACGACGGCTGCGCACGCGATGTCCTATCCGCTGACCGCGCATTTGGGCATCCCGCACGGCCTGGCCTGCGCACTCAACTTGCTGTGGCTGGCCCCGTTGGTGGAGGGCGCAAAGGCGGAGCAGGTCATCGACGCCCGCGGCCCGGAGGCGGTGCAAGATGCGGTCGGAACGTTGCACGACCTCTTCAGAACCGCCGACGGTACGGACCTGGCCGCAGTGCTGCGGACCGTGCTCGACCGGCGGGCTCCCCGCCCCTACACCTCGGTCCGGTACGACACGTCGCTCGACCTGCTCGTGCGGGAGGGCATGTCGTCGGACCGGATGAGCGGGACACCGGTGCGTATCGAACGGTCCCAGGCGCGTGCGGGGCTGGAAACCGTCCTTCGCGGCGATTCGAGGGAAGGAGTGAGGCACACATGCGCAACTACAGGGTGACGGGCCCCGTCGAGGTACCGCAACACACACTCGCGGCCATGAGCACCCGGATGGTCAGCCACCGTTCCGCGGCGTTCCGCGAGCTCATCGGCGCCATCACGCCCCGGCTCGGCATGCTCTTCGGCACGGAGAGCGCAGTCCTGCCCCTGACCTGCTCCGGAACCGGCGGCCTCGAGGCGGTCGCCGCGTCGCTGCTGCGGCCGGGGGACCGCGTGCTGTCCGTACAACTCGGCTACTTCGGCGAGCGCTTCGCGGACATCGCCGCACACCACGGCGCGCTGATCGACGTGCTCGCCGCTCCTTGGGGCCAGATCGTGCCCACGGAGCGGATCACCGAGCGCCTCGCCCTCGGGTACGACGCTGTCCTGCTCACCCACAACGAGACGTCCACCGGCGTCGTCGCGCCCCTGGGCGAGTGGGCGCGGGCCATCAGGGCTGTGAGTGACTGCCTGATCCTCGTCGATGCCGTCAGCAGCGTGGCCGCCACCGAGATCGGCTTCGACGCACTCGGACTCGACGCCGTCGTCACTGTGACGCAGAAGGCCCTGGCCTGCCCACCCGGCCTCTCACTGGTCGCGGCGTCCGAGCGCGCGCTGGCCCGGGCCGCCGAGCCCGGCGAGGGCTCCTACTATCTGAGCCTTGCACGAGCCGCCGAGCACGCCCGGCTGGGCACCACCGTCTACACACCGGCCCTCTCAGTGCTCTATGCCCTGGACACAGCCCTTGCCGAGATCGAGAAAGAGGGCGTCGAGACCGTGTGGGAGCGCCACGACCGTACGGCGCTGCGGTGCCGGGAAGCCCTGCGCGCCCAGGGACTGACGGTCGTTCCTGACGAGGCGAACAGCTCTCCGACGGTGACCGCCGTCCGACTGCCGGCGCCCGCGGACGCGGAACGGGTGCGGGAGCTACTGGCAGCCGAGCACGACGTGTGGGTCTCGTCGGGACGGGGGCCGTGGAAAAGCGAGGTGCTGCGCATCGGCCACATGGGTCCGGTCGACCCCGACGACGTCGACGCGTGCGCCCTGGCCATCGGCGCGGCCCTGCGGTCGACCGTCTCCCCGCGGACCGCCGGCTCCGGTGCGCCGCGCGCCACCGAGACGACGCCACTGGTGACCGGGGGGACAGATACGGCCGACGCACTGGCTCCGGACTGGGACGCCCTGGTGGCCAGGCTGGATGCCCCGGTCTTCCACACACGGGCCTTCCTCAGCGCGTACGAGCACCATCCGGTGCAGCGGATCAGCGCACCCAGGTATCTGGAGGTCCGCAGGGGCGGCGAACTGGTCGCCGCGGCTCCCACCTACCTTCAGGGTGACCCTCTCGGCCTCCTCGGGCTCGCAGACGGCGAACAGGCACTGCTCTCCCCGATGTGGCACTCCCCGGATTCCCGGCTGCTCACCGCAGACGAGGAGGCGCTCGACGCACTGAGCGCTGCGTTCGGTGACCGCGCCACCGAACTGAGCGCCCCCCTCTGGGGGTTCGTCAACCTCAGCGACGACAGCCCGCTGCTGCCGTCGCTGGCACGACGGGGGTTCCGGCGCCAGGAACTGGTGCCCCGCTGGACACTGCACCGCTCCGACGCGCCGGACGGCGACACGTACTTGGCCGGCATGCGCAGGTCGGTACGGCGCGACTATCAGCGGCAGCTGCGAAGGTACGCGGAGCACGCCAACGCCTTTGTGCACGGGGCCCGGTACCCCGGCCTGGTACCGCTGCTGGAACTCATCGCCGCCAGCGCGGCCAGGGCCGGTTCCCCCAAGTACTACGACCCACAGCGGCTGGCGGCGTTCCTGCGTGAACTCGACGGGCCGGTCCGGGTGGTGGAAGTGCGTGAGAACAACGGCGAACCCCTCGCGGTAGCCGTCTGCTTCCTGGAGTCCCGGCGGCTGCAGGCATGGGCCGGCGGATATGTGAGAGGCCGCCCTGACCTCACCTTCAGCCCGTACTACGCCCTGTGGTGGGAGATCGTCCGGCTCATGTGGGCGACTCGCGCCGACTCGATCGAATGCGGACGGCTCAACGAGACCTTCAAGGAAAAGATGCTCCTCTCTCCGCAGAGGCTCGTGGCCATGATCGGCCCTTCGAACTGACTCCAAGAGGAAGAAGACGCATGATGGCCAATGAATCCCTCATAAACAGTCAACTCAGTTATTACCGGGCCCGCGCGAAAGAGTACGACGCCACATTTGTGCCGTACATGGACCCGGCGTTGCCTCCCGTGCTGACGCGCCTGCGGGCCGGCAACATCAAGGGAGACGTACTCGAGTTGGCGAGCGGTACCGGCT
>KL569278.1:12938-16758 GCA_000715635.1 Streptomyces violaceus
ACTGGACCCGCCATCTCTCGGAAATCGCCGATCGGGTCACCGCCTTGGACGGCTCGCCGGAGATGATCGAGGAGGCGCGCAGGCACGGGCTGCCGAACGTCGAGTACATGCAGCAGGACCTCTTCGACTGGACCCCCGAACGTCGTTGGGATGCCGTCTTCTTCGCGCACTGGCTCGCCCACGTGCCCGACGAGGCGTTCGACGCCTTCTGGGCGGCGGTCGGCCGCGCGGTGCGGCCGCAAGGTGTCGTGGAGTTCGTCGATGTGACGCACCACGAACGGCGCCTTGAACAGAAGGACGAGAGTGAGCCGGACCTCGCAGTCCGCCGGAGTCTTCAGGACGGGCGCAGCTTCCGGATCGTGAAGGTGTTCCGCAGTCCCGCGGAGTTGGCGCAACGGTTGGCTCGTCTGGGCTGGGCGTGCCAGATCGACGAGGTGCATCCGGGCTTCCTGTACGCAACATGCCGACCTGGCGCGGCGTGATGCCAGCGCCGCTCCATCAGCCGGCCCACCCGTCCGTGTTCGCAGTCAAGAGGAGTGACGACCAGTCGTGAAGGGTTCCCTGAGCATCAATCAGCCGGGCGTACGCAATGCGTTCAACCGGTATTTCCTGAAGAACAGTGGTGGCCGCAACCGGTTCAGGATCATGTCGCCCTACTCGCTGTTCCCCGAGTCGAGGAAGCTTGACCACCAGTTCGACCAGATCAAGTCCGAGGTCACCAAGCTCATCGAGTCGCGTGACGTCCGCAAGTACGGGGACATCGATCCCCTGCGGGCCGCGGAGGTGTCCACCGACTGGCGGCTCTACTACGCGTACATGCTGGGCGAGACCAACACGGACGCGTACCGGGACTGCCCCTTGTTCGTGGACTTCGCCGAGCGCACCCCGCGCGTCGTCAACGCGATCATCGCCATCCTCGAACCCGGGGTGACACTCAAGGCGCACAAAGGCCCATACGCCGGAATCCTCCGGTACCACCTGCCGTTGACGGTCCCGGACAACAACCCCCCTCGCCTCCGCGTCGACCGGGAGATCCACACGTGGAAGGAGGGCGAGGGAATCCTCATCGACGACACGTTCGAGCACGAGGTCTACAACGAGAGCGACGGCCGCCGGATCATGCTGATCATCGATATCCGCCGGCCCATGGGCCTCCTCCCGGACGCGATCAACCGGCTCAGCCTGCGGGCCAAGCGCAAGTGGTCCGCGCAGTTCATCCAGGACTCGGGCGGCGACATCTGATGACAACGGGCGCAACCGTCGTCACAGGAGGCAGCCGGGGGATCGGCGCCGCGGTCGCACGCCGGCTCGGCGGCCTCGGGGGGCGCGTGTGCATCTCCTACCGAGAGGACGTGGCAGCCGCACGGTCGGTCGTCTCCGACGTGATCGCCGCGGGTGGCGAGGCAGTAGCCGTGCAGGCCGACATGAGCCGGCCGGACGACATCGAGCGGCTGTTCACGACCGCCGACAAGGAACTGGGAACTCTGAGTGGCCTGGTCAACAATGTGGGCATCCTGGAACGGCAGTGTCGTGTCGACGAGTTGGACGCGGACCGCCTCCGGCGGATCCTGGACACCAATGTCGTGGGGTACTTCATGTGTGCCCGGCAGGCGGTTCTACGGATGTCGACGATGCATGGGGGCGCCGGCGGGGCGATCGTCAATGTGTCGTCGGCCGCCTCCCGGCTCGGGGCACCCGGGGAGTATGTGGACTACGCGGCGTCCAAGGGGGCCGTGGACACGCTCACCACCGGACTCGCCCTGGAGGTCGCTGACGAGGGCATCCGTGTGAACGCCGTGAGGCCAGGGTTCATCCGCACCCAGATCCACGCGAGCGGGGGGGATCCCGACCGGGTGGCGCGCGTTGAGGGGAATCTGCCGATGCGACGTGGCGGAGATCCGGATGAGGTCGCCGCGGCCGTCGTATGGCTGCTGTCGGCCCAAGCCTCCTATGTGACAGGTTCGTACATCGATCTCGCGGGCGGGAAGTAAGAGGTTCCGGCGGTGTCACACATCAGCGATCTGAACAGCGTGGACGACGTTCCGGCCGGGGAGTGGGAGGAGCTGACCCACGAGTCGGACATCGACGCGAGCCGCGGCTTCCTCCAGTTCCGGGAGTTTCTGGAGCCGGGCGAGAGCGTACTGCTCACGTCCCGGTCGGCGGGTCGGCTGCGGGGAGCCCTGCGCGGCGTACTGGCCGTTCCGGGGTCCGGCCTGACCAGCGACCCGTGGAAGTTCGTCGGCTCCCAGGCCGTCCTGCGGCTGGGCGACAGCGAGGAGGGCAAAGCCGCTCCCCTTCGTCGCGCCCAGCGAGCCCTGGCCTGCGAAGCGGCGGGGGCGAAGGAGGAGACGGAGGGTGAGGCGCCGCTCTGGCAGGTGCTGAGCCGCGGCATTGGGCCATGTCTGGTCGTCAGGGAGTTCGACCGCAGTGAGCTGCTGCTGCACCCCGAGGCCGACGCAGCCGAGGCCGAGAGCCTTGCGGCGCAGTTGGTCCGTGCGGCGCAGACATGGGTGGCGGAAAAGGGCGCGGGGGCGGTGGCGTTCCCCTTCGTCAGCCCTCGTGACGCCAAGCTGCGTGAGGTCCTCACCCAGGCCGGGTTCCGCGGTGGAGCGATGACCGGGGCGTCCTGGATAGACACCGGAGGATTGGGCAGTTACGAGGAGTTCCTGACCGCTCTCCCGAGCCGTCGCCGTCGCAGGTACCTCCTGGAGGAGAGACGGCTCCAGGAGGCGCCGGGCCTCGCCACGGGCGTGGCCGACCTGGCCCGGAACGCCGAGCGGGTCGCCGACCTGGAAGCACAGACGCTGATCAAGCACGGCGGAAAGGCCGATGGGGCGGAGATACGCCGGGCACGTATCGAACTGGCGGGAAGACTGCCGGACGCGGTACGCGTGCCGACCGTCGAACAGGACGGCCGCATCATCGCCTGCGCCCTGCACCTGCAAGGTCGGAGGAGCGTCGTCTTCATGTCCTACGGCTGCGACTACGGTGTCGAGGACCGCAGCGCCGCGTACCCGTGGGCGGCGTTCTACTACCCCATCAGGACGGCCATCACCAGCGGCGCGGCGACGGTTCGGCTCGGTCTGGAAGGGTTCGAGGCGAAGACCCGGCGTGGCGCGGTGACCGAGGCGCGCGAGCTGTGGGTCTGGACACCGGACGCGGTCACACTGGGGCGGCTCGGAGAATTGCTCGACTTGGTGGGGGAGAGGAGTACCGCGTATCTGAAGCGATTCGCGGGCTGAGCCCCACCCACCGACCAGCTCGCCGACCACGACCAGACAGACAGGAAGCGGTACAGCAGGCATGACGTCGCGAGGAACCACCGCCGAGACCGGCATGGAAACGGCCGGGAAGGAGACCATGCCGCATCGTCTGCTGCTGCTGGCACTGGCTCTAGGCGCTTTCAGCATTGGCACGGACAGTCTGATCATCAGCGGCCTGCTCGGCGAGATCGCCGCCGACCTCGACGTGTCCGCGGCCACCGTGGGCCAGCTGATCAGCGTCTTCGCTCTCGTGTACGCCGCGGGGGCGCCCGTCCTGGCGACTGTCACCGCGGCGCTGAACCGCAAGCGGCTGCTGCAGGGCGCCCTGACGGTCTTCGTCCTCGCCAACCTGCTGGGAGCCGTCGCCCCGAACTACGCGGTGTTGATGGCTTCCCGGGTGTTGGCCGCTCTCGCAGCGGGACTCTATCTGCCGTGCGCCATCATGATCACGGTGAGCGTCGCCCCGCAGCAGTGGAGGGGCCGGGCGCTCGCCGTTGTGGTCGGCGGCATGTCCGCGGCGACCGCCCTGGGCATCCCCCTCGGCACCCTGGTCGGCG
>KL569278.1:17047-17277 GCA_000715635.1 Streptomyces violaceus
AGATGTGTATAAGAGACAGGTCCTGGCCGGCGTCCTCCCGTACGTACCTACGCAGGCAGCGGTCACCATCCGGCAGCGGATCACCGCAGCGACACACCCCGTGGTCCTGATCGCACTTCTGACCAACGTCCTCGCCTGCGCCGGCGAGTTCGCCGTCGTCATCTACATAGCTCCCCTCGCGATGCAGCTCACCGGAGTAGAGGCAGCCGGCGTCAGCGCCTTCCTGTTGG
>KL569278.1:17505-18220 GCA_000715635.1 Streptomyces violaceus
CCCTCGGGGGGAGGGCTGCCGACAGATTCGGGGGCCGACGCGCCTACGGCGGAGCCGTCGTTCTCCTCTTCACCGGACTGTTGGCCATGGTGCTGCTTGCCGTGGCCGCCCCGAGAAACGCCCCGGGCACCACTTTCGCGTTCGCGCTGTGCCTGTGCGTCGTCAGTGTGGCGTCCTGGGCACTGCCTCCCGCACAGAACCACTTGATATCCGGCCTGGACATCCCCGAGCCGACCGTGGCTCTGTCCCTCAACGGCTCATCCTCCTATCTAGGCCTAGCACTTGGCGGAGCCCTGGGCGGACTCGCCCTGGAACGCGGATCGATCACTACGCTCACCCTGACCGGAGCGGCAATCGAACTCCTGGCCCTCGTCATCGTGGTCCTGGCGGCGGCTCTCGCGAGACAGCGCCGGACTGCCGCCGGCTGACCTCCCTCCGACGGAGTCAGTCGCCTCGGGCGCCTGGCCCCTTCTCGATCAGGTTCAGTACGGCGGTGCCGACGACGGCGACGGTGAGATTGAGCAGCATGGCGGCCAGGCCCGCGTAGAACGCCAGTGAACGGCCGGGCAGACCTAGCGGCACGAGGGGCGAGAAGCCCGCGTGTACGACCAGGACCGTCCCGAGCAGCATCCCCACCGCCCAGCCCGTGATCAGCGCCCGGGGATGCAGACGTCGGGTGTAGAGACCGATGGCGACGGCCGGGAAGATCTGCAGG
>KL569278.1:18480-19066 GCA_000715635.1 Streptomyces violaceus
TCTGCAGGATCCAGACACCGCCGAGGAGTTGAAGGTTGATGGCGTCCTGGTCGCGCAACCCGAAGACGAAAGCGGCCGCACCGGCCTTCGCGGTGAGCGAGACTGTCTTGGCGATCCGTACCTGCCGTTTGGGGGTGGCGGTGGGGTCGAAGTACTCGACGTACACATTGCGAACGAAGGAGGTCGCAGCCGCGATCGACATGACGGCGGCCGGAACCAGCGCGCCGATCGTGAGCGCTCCGAGGATCACTCCGGCCAGTGCTCCCGGCATCAGCCGTACGATCAGCATCGGGACGGCGGTCTCTGCTCCGTTCGGAGGAGTGTGCACATTCGCCGCCAGGGCGGCGATGCCGAGCAGACCGAAGAGAGCGAGAACGGCCGTCCACAACGGCAGAGCGACAGCCGCCCGGCGCAGCGCCGACGGACCAGAGGCGGCAAAGGCGGCGGTGACCACGTGCGGATACATCAGCAGGGCGAGAGCTGAACCGGCGGCGAGTGTCGCGAAGGCGGGCTGCTGGTCGGCTGTGAGGAGCAGGGCTGTATTCCCGGTGGAGGTGGAGAGGCGGGTCGCCGCCGTGTCGAAGAT
>KL569278.1:19280-21425 GCA_000715635.1 Streptomyces violaceus
CCGCCGTGTCGAAGACAGTGCCGGGGCCACCCAGACGCGTCAGCACCAACCAGCAGATCGCCAGCGTCGAAGTGAAGATGAGGATGCACTTGAAGAGCGAGATGACCGTCGGGGCCCGCAGCCCGTACCGATAGGTGGCAACGGCCAGTCCCGCGAAGATCACGACCATCGCGATGTCACTGACGATGCCTCGCGAGGGCATCCCAGCGGCGCCCAGCACGGCCCGGATTCCCAGGAGTTGCAGGGCGAGATACGGCATCGTTGCGAGGATGCCGGTCAGCGCGACCACCAACGCCAGTGGCGCCGACCGGTACTGGCCGCGTACGAAATCGGCCGCAGTGACATAGCCGTGCTTTTGCGCCATCGTCCACATCCGGGGCAGCAGGATGAAGGCCAACGGGCACACAATCACGGTGTAGGGGAGGGCGAAGAAGGCCGGCGCGCCGTTGCCGTACACCAGACCCGGAACCGCAGTGAACGTGTACGCGGTGAAGATGGTGCCGCCCAGTAGCAGCCACGTCCAGAAGGTACCGAGCACGCGGTCGGAGAGCGCCCAGCGGTCGAGCGAGGGAAGGTAGTCGTTGGGATGCAGACGGCGGGCCGTGACGGTGAGAAGCGAGGCGCTGCCGATGACGACGATGAAAGTCGCGGCCATCGGAACATCGGTCATGGGCACTGCCTCTGGGGTCGTGAGCGTTGTGCTGGGAAGCTGCTGCGGTCAGGAGCGGACTTTCGGCTGAATCTCACCGAGCAAACTGCGGGAATCTGAAGAAAACCGGCCATACAACTGGCGGATAATATCAACTCGCGCGCACGGGGGACAGGATTGAGGAGGATTTGGTGCCACAGGCGGAAGACATAAACCCCAGGAAGGGGCGGTGGCGTCGGTTCGCCGCCGCTGCATGCCTGATCGCTCCGGTCGTCGCGCTGCTCTCGGTCCCGTTGTACGCCCGTGACCGGCCGCGGCTGGCCGGGGTGCCGTTCTTCTACTGGTACCAACTCGCCTGGGTTCCCGGCTGCATCATCGCGATGCTCATCGCACACCTCCTCACCCGGCGATGGGCCCAGGACTCATAGCTCCTTTCCATGACTCGGCCGCCGGCGCGCGCCGTGGGTGAGTGCGCAGAAGGCTCAGCGCAGGACGGAGGAACCCGGTCCCACGGGAGCCGACCCTCGTACGATCACGTCGTCCGGCCGACCGAGCTCCAGGCACATCTTGACGTCATCGAACCGCTCGTTGGCGACAGCGACCCCACTGGGAAGCCGCCCCCACTCACGGAAGCCGAGCTGCTCGTACAGGGCGATGGCCCCGTGGTTGTTCCCGCGGACACCGAGCGTCAGCAGCTCCAGTCCGGCGCGTCGTGCGTCCTTGACGAGCGCGGTGACAAGGAGGCGCCCGATCCCCAGTCCGCGTGCCTCCGGGTGGCTCATGAGCTGGGGGATCTCTGCGCTGTGCCGATAGCTGGCCGCGGAGGTGTGTCGCTGCCAGAGCCCGCATCCCACGATGTCATCGCCCCGCACCGCCACGGCGAGCGCTGCGTCGGACGACCGTACGTCGGCGAGCATTTCCTCCAGCCACGCGTCCGTCTCCTCCCGGCCGGGAACCATGTGATAGCCGAGAGCTCCGCCCTGTTCCGTGACAGCGGCGATGACCGCGTGCACCCCTGCCAGCAGGGTGGGGTTCGCCTCGGTCGGCCAGACGAGGCCGATGTCTCCCGAGCCGACGTTCCCGGCGCCGACGGTGGAATTCCTTTTCCATGCGGGGGAGTTGGTGGATATGGCCCCTGCCAGGGCGGAGGCGAACCGGGCCGGATCGTCCTCCAGCAGTTCGACCCCGGTGCCTGGCACCTCGATGACCGGGACGCCGGCCGCCCGGACCTCGTCCTCGTGCGCACGCGGTCGGCTGTGGGCGCCCCGAACCAGGGCCTTGGGGTGCGGCAGCTTGAGAAACAGCTCCGTCAGGCCGGAGTCCCTTCCCTTCATCCAGCCGACCGCGCTGCGATGCAAGGCGGTGGGGTTCGCGGTCCGGATCCGGGCCGCGTGCTCGGGCACCGACCCTGCCAGCACGCTCCGGAACCCACGGCTGACGAACTCGGCCTCGGAGTAGGAGGCGACAGCGGCTCCCTCGACGGCGGCGCCCCGCAG
>KL569278.1:21654-23653 GCA_000715635.1 Streptomyces violaceus
TCCCTCGACGGCGGCGCCCCGCAGCCCGCCGCCACCACAGAGAGCGGCCCCGGTGACGACGACACGGGAGAACAGTTCGGGACGCCGGGCGGCCAGAACAACACAGACAGCACCGCCCATCGCGTCACCGATGAGTACACAGTCCCGGGCCCGCACATGGTCGAGGAGTGCAGCGACGGTCTCGGCGTGGGCCTCCAGCGTGTAGGTGAAGTCGCCGGGGGCGTCACTGAATCCGTGACCGAACAGATCGGGGATGAGGCTTCGCTTTCCAGCGAGCCCCGGCTGTGACGCGATGCCGGGAAAGTCCGCGGAACCGGCACGCCCAAGGTCATGAAGAAAGACGTGCGGGGGCCCGTCGCCAGACATGTCAATCCAACGTAGGTGACCGGAGGCTTCACTGACATATATCGACTGCACAAGTGCTCCTCGTGGGCGACGCCTTCGCTCGGCTGAACCTCGCCGGCGCATTGGCCAGTACGGTATCGCGGAGCGGCCGTCACCCCGGGGTGGGGGAAAGGCCGGGCCGACCGCCGACCACACACACCGGGCAAGGACCGAACGAGGATGCGGCAAGGCCGGGCTGAGGACCTCTCTCCCCAGAATGTCCTGGTCGCGACCATGTTGGATCAGCTCGGCATCCTCAATTTCCTCCGTTTCGCGACGTCCACGGCCAACAGATCTGCCGCACTTGTTCGTGCGTATTCCGAGCCTGAAAACGAGGAGCACGATGTCCGCACCGGCCGCAGAAAGGCAGCCCCAACTCCTTTTCAAGAAGGCCCGGGTGACCCGGCACGACGAGCGCGTCTTCATGGCCAAACTGCTCGTCGCTCTCGTAATGGTGGCGACCGGCTGCTTCCTCGCGCTACGGCCACAGTGGCCTTTGGTGATCGCCGGAGTGTTCCTACTCGGCGCCGCGTACACCCACATGGTGGAACTCCAGCACCAGTGCCTGCACCATTCGTCGTTCCGCAATTCGAAACTGCACCGGGCCGTCGGCGTTCCACTTGGCCTTCCCCTGCTGGTGGTCTACAGCCACTACCGGGTACAGCACTTGCAGCACCACAGATACCTGGGCACGCCGCAGGATTCCGAATTCTTCGGCTTCGATGCACGGCAGCCCCTCACCTGGCGCATGCTGATTGAGGGGACTTTCGATTACGTGCGCCTGGCCAAAACCCTCAAGGATATCGCACGCGGCTGCACGGGACGCTGGACGTACGACCTCGGCCAGATATCCGAACGGCGTAGACGTGAAGTCATGACCGAATACCGGATCCTCGGCGCCCTGCTGCTGGCCATTGTGCCCCTGACCGCCTCGGGCATGGGGGACTTCATACTCCGCCTCTGGCTCCTTCCACTGCTTTTTGCCGTACCGATGCACTTTCTGCTGGAACTCCCCGAGCACATCCTGTGCGACTCCGAAACCACGGATGTCCTGCGGAACACGCGCTCCATACGCGGCAGTTGGCTGAGCACCTGGTTCACCAACGGGAACAACCTGCATGTCGAGCACCACGCCGCCATGGTCGTACCGATCAACCGTCTGCTCGAAAGGCACGACGAAGTGCGGCAGCACGGTGCGCATGTCGAACGCTCCTATGTCGACTTCTACCGGCTCGTCCTCCGGGAGGCCCGGAAGAACTCCGCACGGACCCGATGACGTGCCGACCGGGCAGGCCTATACCGCGCCGAGCCGTCTGCGCCACCGGTCGGGGCGCCAGTTTTTGGCCGGTTTCCGTGGCTCTCGCTGTCCTCCCATTGGCACGGTCGCGCAACTTATGAGAAGAAGTTGCGCATGTCTAACGGGGGACGGTGACTGATGCCTGAAGAAGCCATGCTCGCGGGCCTGGTCTCCGTCATCGGCGGGGCGTCGGTCCTGACCGTTCTCGCGCGCAGGTTCCGCCGAACCGACGACCTGCCCTCGCTCGAGAACTGTGCCCTGGTCGACCGGAAACTGAAGACGGTATGGACCTGGCTCCTGCTGGGCGGCACGATCTAC
>KL569278.1:23886-24861 GCA_000715635.1 Streptomyces violaceus
GGAAACTGAAGACGGTATGGACCTGGCTCCTGCTGGGCGGCACGATCTACACCGCGTACACTTTCGCCGCCGTGCCCGGCCTGGTCTACAGCGACGGCGCCTCAGGCTTCTTTGCCCTGCCCTACACAGTGATCGTCTGTCCGCTCGCCTTCTTCCTCCTGCCCCGGCTCTGGGCGGTCGCACGACAACACGGTTACGTGACCGTGGCCGACTTCGTCCACGGCCGCTACGGGTCACCGCCGCTGGCCCTGGCAGTCGCCCTCACCGGGATCCTGGCCACCATGCCGTATCTCGCCCTGCAACTGCTCGGCGTGCGCGCCGTGCTGGCCGTCGGGGGTTTGTATCCGCGAGGAGCGACCAGTGACCTGATCATGTTCGGACTGTTCGCCGTGCTGACTGTGGCGACCTACCGCCATGGCATTCGTACGCCGACGGCTCTCTCGGCTCTCAAAGGGATCGCGATCTTCTGCTCCGCCTTCGCGGTGACGGCGCTCGTCCTCGTCCGGCTGGACGGACCGGGGAACATGCTCCAGCGGGCCGCGCACCGACTCGCCGCTCGCGGGGCCTTACCCGCACGTGCTCACCGCGGCCTTCGCCCCCTCGGGCACGGAGACCCTACGGAGGGCCAGCGTCGCCCTGCCGGCCTGGACAGGCGTGCTCGGCCTGTTCGGAATGCTCGGTGCCGGGGCGCTCGCCGTGGGAATCCGCCCGCCGCCCGGGCGCGCCGAGGCCGCCGTTCCGCTGCTCGTCGAGCACCTCATGTCCCCGTTGCTGGCCGGACTCGTTTTCGGAGTCATGACGGTGGGCGCGCTGGTCCCCGCCGCGGTGATGTCGATCGCGGCGGCATCCCTGTTCGTGCGGAACGTCTACGTCGCATACTTCCACCCCACCGCCACACCCAAGCGCCAGGTGCGAGTGGCTCGTTGGCTGTCACTGACCGCGCAACTCGGCGCGGTCGCCTTCGTCTACGGCGCC
>KL569278.1:25081-26457 GCA_000715635.1 Streptomyces violaceus
CCTTCAACTCCTCGGCGGTGTCTGGATCCTGCAGACCTTCCCCACCGTGACCGTCGGGCTGTTCACACGGTGGCTCCACCAACGAGCCCTGCTCGTCGGGTGGGCAACCGGCATGGTGACCGGCACCGGCTTGGTCGTTACCCAGGGATTCTCTTCCGTGGTTCCTTTCGACCTGGGCGGCCCACGACGTGGAGATCTACACCGGTCTCGCGGCTGTCCTGCTCAACGTCCTGGTTGCCGTGGTCCTCACTCCGACGTTCGACCGTATCGGCGCACCCCGCGGTGCGGACGCCACCGCTCTTCCGTCGTGTCTGAATCTCAGGCGCAGTCCAGAGAAGGGAACGAGCAGTTTATGAAACGGGCTCGCCAGAACGTGCATCCCCCGTTGTCACCGACCGTCACGGACGTCGAGCTCACGAAGAACAGTGGTACGCAGGACGGCGACGGACCGCCCCTGGTGGACCCGGACGAGCTGGAACGCGAAGCCGCGCTGTCCCAGCTGTTCGACCGTCAATACACCTCGATGCTTCGGCTGGCCACGCTCCTCGGCGCCGACGACCCCGAGAACATCGTGGCCGAGGCCTATTACCAGGTTTATCGAAAATGGCGCAAACTGCGCGACACGGGTGCCTCTGAGGCCTATCTGCGCTCCGTCGTCTGCAATCTGACGCGGATGCGCATACGCCATCTGCAGGTCGTGCGGAAGCATGTGGAGGCACCGCCGGTCGACGCGGTGGCGTCCGCGGAGAGCTCGGCCCTTCTCCATGAGGACCAGCGTGCGCTCATCTCCGCGCTGAACCGGCTTCCGCGCCGGCAGAGGGAGGCCCTGGTCCTGCGTCATTGGCTGGGGCTGAAGGAACAGGAAATCGCGCAAGCGATGGGCATATCGTGCGGCTCGGTCAAAACGCACACCGCACGTGGTGTCGCCGCACTGACTCAGGCGATGGAGGCCCGACGGTGAGTAATTCCGCTATGCCGACACCTCCGCCGGGCACCGAACAACAGCTTCGCGAGGCTTTCGAGGCATTGGCGGAAGGGGTACAGCCCGCACCTGGCGCGTACCGTGCCGCACGCGGAGACTGGGTGCGCAGGGAACGACGGCGTCGGCGCATCCTCGCCGTCCTTGTGACTGTGTTGTTCACCCTGGCCATTCTGATCGGTCTCTGGGTGCTCAACCAGGTTCCCGCCCAGCCCGGCCTCGATCATTCACGTGCGCGCGTCGGCTTGAAGTGATCGGCTGGGGGTTCTGATTCGCCCTGGTTCGTCCTTCCAGGGGAAGCCGCCCGGCCGCAGGTCGAGCTGCTGATGGACATGGATGCGGGTCCGGGCCCGTACCGAGGCGATCTTCGTCAGCTGGACGGGTCCGATCGCCTCCA
>KL569278.1:26623-28590 GCA_000715635.1 Streptomyces violaceus
GGCCCGTACCGAGGCGATCTTCGTCAGCTGGACGGGTCCGATCGCCTCCAGGGTCCGCCACAGCGTGGACGCCGAGGCCGGGGAACCCAGGACCAGCGACGTCTGGCGCATCACGTCGATCCCCGCCATCGACCGGGCCCCCAGCAGGACTGCGCAGGCTGCCGAGACCAGCACCGTGCCCCGGTCGTGCACCGGATGGAAGTCCCGCCTTGCCAGGGCCTGTCCGAGCCCGTCGGTCAGCCCGACCTTGTCCGCCAGACGACGCACCGCAACGATGCCCGCCTTGCCCACCAGTTTCTTGCTGTTCGTGGACAGCGACAGATCGTCCGCCCACTCTGTACGCTTCGACACCCGGAGGGTGCCTCCTCCTCAGCGTGATCTAGTCCTCAACAAACCGGATCATTGCAGGTAGAGGCGCCCTCCGGGCCATTTCTCACACCCTGTCACCAGCGCAACCCGAGGCCGTGAATTCGTGAGGCCGGCGTGATCTTCGACGACACAGTGTCCACCCGGCAGGACACCTCTAGGGACAGGGTGCTGCCCTCCGAACCGGGCCCGGCGGGACAGCACAGGTAACCCGCAGCCGCGCTTGGGTCATGGCAGAGGACGGCGTGAGGCCGAATCGAGGAGCGCGCGTCCTAGCCTGACCTCGTTTCTGTGGCGAGGTCGCACTTTCAGTGACGTCTGTAGCGCGGTGCTGAGTCTCTGCCGCTACTGAGCAACATTTTTTGAACCGGTCAAGCACGTTGCAAGAGGGAGTGGGGATAGGTCATGCAGGAAACCAGGAAAATCCTTCAGCCTGCATTGCCAGCTCAGTTCGGCGTAGGAGTTGCGCGACGGCGCGAGCCGAATAGCGTGCAGTACAACTGCGCCATCTCCTTCTCGGGTGCGGGCCATCTGGATCGCGACCTTCTGGAGCGGGCGATTCGCTCGGCGACCCAGCATGACGAAGCGCTACGGCCCTGCCTCCACGTCATGGATCTGACCAGTGTGTCTGACGCGGAAGACGTGGCTCAGGCATGGGTGGACGGTGACCTGGCCCAGGTCGGTGACCTCATGTCCGGCGAGGCTCTGTTGAGCCACGCGCTGTTCCTGCTGCCGGACCAGCAGTTCACATTCTACGTCCGCTTTCATCGCGCCCTGCTCGACGAGCACCATGCCATGGTGTATTGCGAGCGCATCGCCGACGCGTATTCGGCATTGAGCCGGGGGGACCTGCCAGGGGATGTCGAAGCAGGCGAAGGAATTGAAGGAAATGACGGGGCAGAGTGGTTCGACAGGACTGAGGAATCCCTCAGTCCTGCGCGGCTGAAGCGCGACCAGGCGTACTGGTCGCAAGCCTTCACGGAACTTCCCGCGCCCGTAAATCTCGGGCAAGGCCCGAGCGTTTCGGCAGAACCCGTCCAGAGTATTTCGACAACACTGCCGCTCGACCTGGTGGCGAAGGTCCGTAGAGCGGCCGAGAGGCTGGGCCGGCCGTGGCCCGTACTCGGAATAGCGGCTGCCGCCGTCTACGCGCACCGGATGACGGCGATCGACGATGCGATCACGGGAGTCAACGACGTGATCGTGGACGTCCCCGTACCCGCTCGTCCGACTGGCTCCGCGCGGGTCACCATGGCGAAGTCGGCACACGTGCCGTTGCACGTCGCCGTGACAGATTCGATGAGCTTTTCCGAACTCGTGGATCAGGTGTCCCGCAAAATCGGCATGCTCGTCGAATTCCTCGACACGCGACTTTCGTTCGCCGAGTGCCGGACCGTCACTCAGGTACTCGCTTCCGCATCCGTACGCGATTTGTCCCTGCATCTCCATGGCGGAGCCGACGGATCCGCATCGGCGATCGGACTGAAGATCGAAGCGAATTCGAGGATTTACTCGGCCGAGGAAATGACACTCCATGCGCAGCGGTTCCTGGCCTGTGCCAGTGAGCTGGTCGACCGGCCCGGCACTCCCCTGGAGGGACG
>KL569279.1:0-242 GCA_000715635.1 Streptomyces violaceus
GGCGAGCTTGGCGCCGACCTCGGCGGTCTCGTCCTCGCCGACCACGATCTCCAGCAGGGTGCCCGCGGTGGGCGCCGGGATCTCGGTGTCGACCTTGTCGGTGGAGACCTCGAGCAGCGGCTCGTCGGCCTCGACGCTGTCACCGACCGACTTCAGCCAGCGGGTGACGGTGCCCTCGGTGACGGACTCGCCGAGCGCGGGCAGGACGACGTCCGTGCCCTCGGCGGAGCCGCCGGCGGCGG
>KL569279.1:499-4447 GCA_000715635.1 Streptomyces violaceus
ACGACCTGCTCGGCCTCCGGGGCCGGGGCGGCGGCGGGCGCGCCGCTGCCGTCGTCGATCAGGGCCAGCTCGGCGCCGACCTCGACCGTCTCGTCCTCGGCGACCTTGATGGAGGCCAGGACACCGGCTGCGGGCGAGGGGATCTCGGTGTCGACCTTGTCGGTCGAGACCTCGAGCAACGGCTCGTCGGCCTCGACGCGCTCACCCTCGGCCTTCAGCCAGCGGGTGACAGTGCCCTCGGTGACGCTCTCGCCGAGCGCCGGAAGGGTTACGGAAACCGCCATGGTTTCGGTTGCTCCTTACGGAAAGTGCGGAAGTCTGTGTCGTCGCTTCTCGACCGAGGGGGTCAGTCGTGCGAGTGGAGGGGCTTGCCGGCCAGGGCCAGGTGGGCCTCGCCGAGCGCCTCGTTCTGCGTCGGGTGGGCGTGGACGAGCTGCGCGACCTCGGCGGGCAGCGCCTCCCAGTTGTAGATCAGCTGGGCTTCGCCGACCTGCTCGCCCATGCGGTCGCCGACCATGTGGACGCCGACCACGGCACCGTCCTTGACCTGGACGAGCTTGATCTCGCCCGTGGTGTTCAGGATCTTGCTCTTGCCGTTGCCCGCGAGGTTGTACTTCAGAGCGACGACCTTGTCCGCGCCGTAGATCTCCTTGGCCTTGGCCTCGGTGATACCGACGGAGGCGACCTCCGGGTGGCAGTACGTCACCCGCGGGACACCGTCGTAGTCGATCGGAACGGTCTTCAGACCGGCCAGACGCTCCGCCACCAGGATGCCCTCGGCGAAGCCGACGTGCGCGAGCTGGAGGGTCGGGACCAGGTCACCGACGGCGGAGATGGTCGGGACGTTGGTGCGCATGTACTCGTCGACCAGCACGTAGCCGCGGTCCATGGCGACGCCCTGCTCCTCGTAGCCCAGGCCCTGGGAGACCGGGCCGCGGCCGACGGCGACCAGCAGGACCTCGGCCTCGAACTCCTTGCCGTCGGCGAGGGTGACCTTGACACCGTCCTGGGTGTACTCGGCCTTCTCGAAGAACGTGCCCAGGTTGAACTTGATGCCGCGCTTGCGGAAGGCGCGCTCGAGCAGCTTGGAGGAGTTCTCGTCCTCGACCGGGACGAGGTGCTTCAGGCCCTCGATGACCGTGATGTCCGCACCGAAGGACTTCCAGGCGGAGGCGAACTCGACGCCGATGACACCGCCGCCGAGGACGATGGCCGACTTCGGCACACGGTCCAGGACGAGGGCGTGGTCGGAGGAGATGATGCGGTCGCCGTCGATCTCCAGGCCGGGCAGCGACTTCGGCACGGAGCCGGTCGCGAGGAGGATGTGGCGGCCCTGGACACGCTGGCCGTTCACATCGACGGAGGTGGGGGAGGACAGCTTGCCCTCGCCCTCGATGTACGTCACCTTGCGGGAGGCGACGAGGCCCTGCAGCCCCTTGTACAGGCCGGAGATCACGCCGTCCTTGTACTTGTGGACGCCGGCGATGTCGATGCCCTCGAAGCTGGCCTTCACACCGAACTGCTCGCTCTCGCGGGCCTGGTCGGCGATCTCGCCCGCGTGCAGCAGAGCCTTGGTGGGGATGCAGCCCCGGTGCAGGCAGGTGCCGCCGACCTTGTCCTTCTCGATCAGGGCGACGTCCAGGCCCAGCTGCGCCCCGCGCAGGGCCGCGGCGTAACCACCGCTGCCACCGCCGAGGATCACTAGGTCGAAAACGGTGCTGGCGTCGTTCGCCACGTCACGTCCTCCATGCATGTGCGCCGTACGCCGGTCTTCACTGACCGGCAGGCGGCTGGTGTCCGGCCGCTCGTTCTTCGGCCCTTCGGTGGGGCCCTGTCCTGCCGAGCCCCATCTTCGCACTTGTCGACACACAAAGAGACGCCGGGCTGCTGTGTGAGACGCCCCACGTTCAGATGAGAGACGCCCCTGAAGGGCCGCGCCCCGTTCAGGGGCGCGGGGAACTGCGCGAACAGCCCCCACGCCCCCGCACTCGCCACACAACCGGCGAGACCGAGCTCTCAGGCGGAACTCAGCCCAGATCACCCGCAGCCGTCAGCTCCGCCAGCCGCACCAGCGTCCGCACAGCCGTCCCCGTGCCACCCTTCGGCGTGTACCCGAAAGGCCCGCCCTCATTGAACGCCGGCCCCGCGATGTCGAGGTGCGCCCAGGTGATCCCCTCGCCCACGAACTCGCGCAGGAACAGACCGGCGACCAGCCCGCCGCCCATCCGCTCGCCCATGTTCGCGAGGTCGGCCGTGGGCGAGTCCATGCCCTTGCGCAGGTGCTCCGGCAGCGGCATCGGCCACGCCGGCTCGCCGACCTCCTCCGCCGCCTCGTGCAGCGCCGAACGGAAGGAGTCGTCGTTGCCCATGATCCCGAACGTCCGGTTGCCCAGCGCCAGCACCATCGCCCCGGTCAGCGTCGCGACGTCCACGATCGCGTCCGGCTTCTCCTGGGAGGCCGCCCACAGCGCGTCGGCCAGCACCAGGCGGCCCTCGGCGTCGGTGTTGAGCACCTCCACCGTCTTGCCGCTGTACATCCGCAGCACGTCACCCGGACGGGTCGCGGAACCGGAGGGCATGTTCTCGGCCAGGGCGAGCCAGCCGGTGACGTTGACCTCCAGGCCCAGCCGGGCGGCGGCGACGACCGCGGCGAACACGGTGGCCGCGCCGCTCATGTCGCACTTCATCGTCTCGTTGTGACCGGCCGGCTTCAGCGAGATGCCGCCCGAGTCGTAGGTGATGCCCTTGCCGACGAAGGCGAGGTGCTTCTTCGCCTTCGAGGAGGTGTACGACAGCTTCACCAGGCGCGGTCCCGCCGCCGAGCCGGCGCCGACGCCGAGGATGCCGCCGTAGCCGCCCTTCTCCAGGGCCTTCACGTCGAGCACCTGCACCTTGATGCCGTGCTCCTTGGCCGCGGCCTGCGCGACGGCGGCGAACGCCTCGGGGTTCAGGTCGTTCGGCGGGGTGTTGATCAGGTCACGGGCGCGGTTGAGCTCCTCGGACACGGCGGCGGCACGCTCGATCGCCGCCTTGTACGCCTTGTCGCGGGGCTTGCCGCCGAGCAGGGCGACCTCGGCGAGGGGGGCCTTGCCGTTCTTCGCCTTGGGGTCCTTGCCGTTGTCCTTGTAGGCGTCGAAGGAGTACGCGCCGAGCAGCGCGCCCTCGCCGATCGCGCCGGCGTCGGCGGCGTCCGTCAGGGGCAGCGCGAACGCGGCCTTCTTCGTCCCGGCCAGGGCACGCGCGGCGACGCCGGCGGCCTTGCGCAGGGCCTCGGTGTCGTAGTCGGCGTCCTTCTCGGGCACCGCGCCCAGGCCCACCGCCAGCACGAGCGGTGCCTTGAAGCCGGACGGTGCCGGCAGCTTCGTCATCTCGCCCTCGGCACCGGAGGCGCCGAGAGTCTCCAGGACGCCGGCGAGCTTGCCGTCGTACGCCTTGTCCACGGCCTCGGCGCCCGGTGCGACGACCGGCCCCTTGGCACCCTTGGCGACACCGATCACGATCGCGTCGGCCCGCAGACCGGGCGCCGCGGCGGTGCTGAGAGTGAGAGCAGTCACGGTGGTGAAATCTCGCTTCCGATGTGAAGTTGCGATGGTCGAACGGTGTGGGTCGACCGGGCCCGAGCCGACCCTATTCCGACCTCAGGGCCTGGCGATCACGGGGCCTTCCCCGGTACGGCGAACACTCGACGACGAGACTACGCGCGTGGTCGCGTTCGCTCATTACTGCGGGTGTTCATCTGCCGGTCGCGTAGTAGCCATTTCTTGATCCTTCATGGCGGTGAACTCGGTCACACTCCCTCGGATCCGGTGAGAGTCGCGCTCGCCGCTTTGCATGATTTTCACTGATCCTCCTCTGTTCGGCCTCTGTTCGACCGCAAGGGGAGCTCTGGGATCTTCTGGGGGAGGAACCATGGCGCAGCGTGCGCGCAGGTGGAGAAGCACGGCCGCC
>KL569279.1:4699-5299 GCA_000715635.1 Streptomyces violaceus
ATGTGTATAAGAGACAGGGGCGGCGGCCGCGGAGGAGCCGCGCATCGATCTGAAGGTGCTCGTGGTGGACAACGGCGACAGCCCCGTCAAGGCCGTCACCGCCCAGCTCAGGAGCACGGGCGTCCCGTACACCACCGTCGACCTCAATGACTCCGGCCGTCCGGAGATCACCGAGGCGTTCCTGAGCGACACGGTGAACGGCAGGCCCCGCGCCAAGTACCAGGGCGTCGTCCTGCCGAACGAGGCCCCGTTCGGCGCGGGCTCCGCCGAGCAGGCCGCCCTGGAGACGTACGAGCGGACGTACGGCATCCCGCAGGTCGACGCCTACACCTGGGCCCACCCGGAGGTCGGCCTCGACTACACCAGCGAGGGCGGCTGGGCCGGCACCCTCGACGGACGCGAGGCATCCGTCACCGCGGCCGGGAAGGCAGGCCGGTTCGGCTACCTCGAGGGCGCCTTCCGGTTCGAGGACAACGCGCCGGGCGTGCAGGAGAGTTACGGCTACGCGGCCCGGCCCCGCGCCGGCTTCACCAGCTACGTCGACATCCCCGTGCCCGGCGGCACCGGCCGCGGCAGCCTCGTCGGCGAGTACGCCCATGA
>KL569279.1:5481-8023 GCA_000715635.1 Streptomyces violaceus
AGATGTGTATAAGAGACAGACGCCCATGACGGCCGCCGCGAACTCGTCGTGACCTTCGCGTACAACAGCGATCAGCAGCAGTTCCGGCTGCTGGCCCGGGGCATCGTCGAGTGGCTCACCCAGGGCGTGCACCTGGGGCAGACCCGTAACTCCTTCGCGGTGCACGTCGACGACGTGTTCGCCCCGGACAGCCGCTGGGACACCGAACGCGACTGCACCCCGGGCGACTTCGACTGCGCGGGCGGCGACGGCGAGGGAACCACGCCGATCCGCATGACCGCGGACGACGCCGCCTACGCCGCCCGGTGGCAGCGCGAGCACGGCTTCACCATGGACATGGTCTACAACGCCGGCTCCGGCGAGGAGTGGAAGACCGAGCACGGCGGCACCGACGCCCTCGCCGACCGGCTGCTCGCCGACAAGGCGCAGTACCGCTGGGTCAACCACACCTACACGCACCCGTTCCTGGGCTGCGTCCAGGACACCTCGAGCGTGCCGTGGAGCTGCGCGAAGAACGCCGACGGCTCGACCAAGTACATGAGCCGCGCCGAGATCGCCGCGCAGATCCGCGACAACCACAACTGGGCCGTGAGCAAGGGCCTCCCGGTCGACCGCGCCGAGCTGGTCACCGGTGAGCACTCGGGCCTGAAGACGCTGCCCCAGCAGCCGAACGACAACCCCAACCTGTCCGGCGCGCTCGCCGACACCGGCGTCAAGTGGATCGCCTCGGACAACTCCCGCGAGCCCGGTCAGCGGGCGATCGGCAACGCGCTGACCGTCCCGCGCCACCCGATGAACGTCTACTACAACGTGGGCACGGCGGCCGAGATGGCCGACGAGTACAACTGGATCTACACCTCGCGCGCCGACGGCGGCAGCGGCGTCTGCGAGGACAACCCCACCTCGACCTGTCTGGACGAGCCGCTCGACACCACCACCGGCTACGCCGAGCACATCGTCCCGCAGGAGGCGCGCACCGCCCTCGGACACGCCCTCGCGGGCGACCCCCGGCCCCACTACGCACACCAGTCCAACCTGGCCGAGGACCGGCTGCTCTACCCGGTCATGGAGAAGGTGCTCGCCGACCACCGGGCGCTCTTCGCCGACGACACCCCGCTGGAGAACCCCCGGCACAGTGCCATCGGCACCGAGGTGCAGCGCCGCGCCGCCTGGCAGACCGCCCTGGCGAACGGACGGGTGACGGCGTACCGCATCGGCACCACCGTCACCGTCACGGCGCCGTCCGGCACGCAGATCCCGCTGACCGCCCCGGAGGGCACCAAGAAGCAACTCCTGCTGGGTACCAGCGCCTTCGGCACCCCGTACGCGGGAGCCCGCTCGGCCTGGGCGACCCCGGCAGCACTCCAGTCGGCTCTGACACTGAAGTTGCCCTCTTAGGGGCGCGGGGAACTGCGCGACCAGCCCACCACGAGCCCGCACACGGCATCCGGCCAGCAGTTCCCCGCACAACATCCGCAACACAGGGGGAAACACCGCATGAGGCGAACCGGCCGTCACGTCACCATGCTCACGGAAGGCACCTACCCACACGTCCACGGCGGCGTCAGCACCTGGTGCGACCAACTCGTCAAGGGCATGCCGGAGGTCGACTTCCACATCGTCTCCCTCACCGGCAGCGGCCGCGAACCCGTCACCTGGGACCTGCCGCCCAACGTCTACGCACACACCTCGGTCCCCACCTGGGGCCCGCGCCCCGGCCGCGCAAGGCCCCCCTACGGCAAGGCCCGCCGCCGCTTCACCGACACCTACGAGCGTTTCCTGCTCTCCTTCCTCGACCCCGGCTCGCCCACCGACTTCGGCACGTCCCTGAACGAGCTGGCCGAACTCGCCCGGGACGGACGCCTGCCGGCCGCGCTGCGCACCGAGTCGGCGCTGCGGTCGCTGATGTGGATCTGGACGATGCCGCATCTGCCGACCGCCGCCGCACGGCCCACCGTGCACGACGCGCTGACCGCGACCGACCTGCTGGAACACGCCCTGCGCCCGCTCGGCGTCCGCATCCCCGAGGACTCCGTCGCACACGCCGTCAGCAGCGGCCTCGCGACCCTGCCCGCACTCGCCGCCCGCCACCTGGACGGCGTACCGTTTCTGCTCACCGAGCACGGCATCTATCTGCGCGAGCGCTATCTCGGCTACCGCAGCGACGCCCAGCGCTGGCCCGTGAAGGCGTTCATGCTCGGCTTCTACCGCGAGCTGAACTCCTACGGCTACCGCGCCGCCGACCTGATCACCCCGTGCAACCAGTACAACCGCCGCTGGGAGGAACGCGGCGGCGCCGACGCCGGCAAGATCCGCACCGTCTACAACGGCGTCGACCCGGCCGCCTTCCCGCACGCCGGCCCCGAGCCCGAGGTCCCCACCCTCTCCTGGTGCGGCCGAATCGACCCCATCAAGGACCTGGAGACCCTGATCCGCGCCTACGCGATGGTGCGCGCCGAGATCCCCGCGACCCGGCTCCGGCTCTTCGGCCCGGTCCCGACTGTCTCTTATACACATCTCTGATGGCGCGAGGGAGGCGTGT
>KL569279.1:8199-9399 GCA_000715635.1 Streptomyces violaceus
GGCCTACCGCACCCGCCTGGAGAAGCTCGCCGCCGAACTGGGCGTCACCGACGGCCTGACCTTCGAGGGCCGTATCACCGAGGTCTGGCGGGCCTACGCGGCCGGGCACCTGGTCATGCTGTCGTCGATCTCCGAGGGCTTCCCGTTCTCCATCATCGAGGCCATGTCCTGCGGCCGTACGACGGTGTCGACGGATGTCGGCGGGGTGCGCGAGGCCGTCGGCGACACGGGCCTGGTCGTGCCCCCGCGCGAGCCGGAGAAGATGGCCGCCGCCGCCCTGACGCTGCTCAAGGACGACCGACGCCGCCTCGAACTGGGCGAGTTGTCGCGACAGCGTGTCATCGACCGGTTCACGCTGCGCCGCTCGGTGGACGCCTTCCGCACCGTCTACAAGGAACTCGCGGGCGAGGACGAGGTGTACGAGCCCACGCTGGAGACGGTCGCCGACTGGACCCTGGAACTGCGCGACCCCTGGTACGCGGCCGTGGCCACGGAAGGGGCCGACTGGTGAGCGGAAGCGTCTGGCTCCCCCCGGGCTCCCGCCCGGACACCCTGCCCTACATCCCCCGGCAGCGTGCCACCCCCAGCTGGGCCCGGCCCGACCCGGTCGACGAACTCGCCGCCCGGCTGGAGGACTTCATCGCCGCGGCCGTCCACCCGGACGAGATCGCCGCGCTGCTGGAGTCCGACGGCCTCTCCGACGACCAGATACGCGAGCGGTACGGCCTCAAGAACTCCTTCGCGCTCGCCGAGACCCTCTACGAACGCGTCGAACGCCGCTACCCCGAGCCCGCCGGCCCGGCGCCCGACCCCTGGCAGACCGGCCTGCTCGGCTGCCTGCTGCGCGGTGTCGTCTTCGCCCTGCCCGGCCTCGCCTACGTCCTCGGCGCACCCCTGTTCGCCGGCCCCGGCGACTTCGGCCTCCCCGCGGGCACGGTCCCGCTCCTCGCCGGCGCCCTGTGCGGCTGGACGTGGAACCAGGGCCTTGCCCACCGGGCGTACGCGTGGCTGGGGCTGGGCGACCGGACGGCCGCCCGGCGCGCCCTGCTGCTCGGCGCCCCGGCCGGTGCCCTGCTCGGCTCCGTGGTCGCCCTGGCCTGTGCCGCCGGCGCAGCCCCGGCCGTGGTCGCCTTCGCCGCCGGGCAGTCCTGCTATCTGGCGGCGGCGACCGTCCTGCTGGTGATGGGCCGCGAACGGCTC
>KL569279.1:9663-9801 GCA_000715635.1 Streptomyces violaceus
CCCTCGCACCGATGGCGACGGGCGCGGTCCTGTCCCTGGCCGGCCCGCTGCCCGAGGCCGTGAGCCCGGCCCTGTTGCTGGGCTCACTCGCGGCGGTCGCGGCACTCGCGGTCCGGGAGGTGGCACCAGCTCTCAAAG
>KL569280.1:0-3939 GCA_000715635.1 Streptomyces violaceus
CACGCTAAGTGCCTGAGGTGTCTTCCTCGGCCTCGCCGCCGCCCTCTGCTGCTACAAACGACTCATCCGCCTCACGTAGGACACGGTCTTATGAAGCGGATCTCGGCGGGCTATCGGCCGCCTGTGCTGGTCGGACCCAGAGTCGGAGCACGCCGTCGTGCTTCAAGGCCGTTCCGGGAGCTCAGCATGTTGAGTTACCGTCATTCCGAATAGGGCACCCTGAGCTTGGCCCAGGACTTTACTCCCGGCCAGCCGTCCGCGTCCGCACCCTGGTACCCGAGCTTCCGCTGCCACCTGGCGTAGGAGTCACGGTGGTGCGTCGTCCATCGACGTCCACTGAGAGGGTGGGCCGAGGGTGGGCCGGCCGGACCAAAATCGGTGCATCCCTTTTCGGCCAGGCGCATCGCCATCATCCTGATGATCGGGCTACTCGGCTCGCTTTTGAACCACTCGGAACCTGGAAAGGGAACGTAGCCGTCCTCTGTACTCATGCTTGCATGTTAGGCGTATCCACCGTTGCCAGCATGTTCACGCCTTTGCGACTAGGTAAGTTCATGCGATTGGCGGATGTCTGGTGATCGTTACCGCGGCATCCAACTCGGCCGACAAGTTGGGCTACTGGTACGGCGCAACCCCGGTTCCACAGATCGCACTTGCAGCACCTCCCGCGAAGATTCCCATGCCCTTCGAGAAGGACTTCCGGTATTCCCCATCTCCGATGGCCTGCATCATTTCCACTCCGTCTTGGACGTCATTGACGCGGCCGTACCACTTGCCGACCTCGTCCAAGCTGAGCAACCCACTCGGGTCGGTTCGGTTGACGGGGGCGCCACCGGCGTAGAGGTAGGTGCTCTTCTCCTTCCCCGACGGGCCGAGCTGGGTGAAACGGCCGAGGGACAGGTCGTAGTAGCGCGAGCATGTCGTGGTTGTCCGGCTATCGACGGCTCAGACCATGCTACGAACGTAATGCCCGCAACTACCTGGCATTTCTCGGCCCCGCCGCCGCATCTGCTGCTACAAACGACTTGTCCGCCTCACCACGTAGGACACGGTCTAAAGCCGCCGCGTGACCAGTTCCCTGCCAGAGCCGAAGGTAGATCCTCTGGGGCTCGTGTGAGCTACCACATGTGTCTCATCAAACAGCCTCCTATCCGTCGGCAGATCACCGCCGGGAGTGGTTTCTGAACGGGGAGAAGGCGCCCGGGCCTCGGCTTCGGGATGGTGGACGGATTCGGCGCCAACGAGGTGATCGAAGCGGGATGGGGGCGGCGCCATGATCGCGGATCCCGTGTCGTACGGTCCGGCGTCGCGGTCGCCCACCGTCCGCAACGGATCTCACCGAACCCGGCGGTGCCGCCGGTACGGCCGAGAGATCTGAACCAGTGCCGGGAATCAGGCGGCGACGAGCTCCTGCTCGCGGTCCGGCGTTTTGACCTTGGGCTTCTTGTTCGGCAGTGAGAGCCGGAAGACCTTGTGCCACGCGGAGAACACCTGCTTGGGCAGCGGGCCGGTGACGTACTCCAGTTCGTACTTCTCGAACAGCGCGCGCACCTTCACCGCGACCTCGGCGTACCGGTTGCTCGGCAGGTCCGGGAACAGGTGGTGCTCGATCTGGTGCGACAGATTGCCGGTCATGAAGTGCATGGCCTTGCTGCCGCTGATGTTCGCCGAGCCCATCATCTGGCGCAGGTACCACTGGCCGCGCGTCTCGCCCCTGATCGACCGGCGCTCGAAGACCTGTACGCCCTCGGGGAAGTGCCCGCACATGATCACCGAGTGGGTCCAGATGTTGCGGACCAGGTTCGCGGTGAACGTGGCGGCGAGCGTGGGGAGGAACGACGGGCCCGACAGCAGCGGGTGGATCACGTAGTCCTTGAGCACCTGCTTGCGGATCTTGCGGCCCACGGCCCTGGCCCGCGCACGGAACTCCGGGTTCTTGCGGCGGCGCTTGTGCAGGTTCTTGCCGAGCTCCAGGTCGTACGCTGCGATGCCGTACTCGAAGAAGCAGGCGTTGATGAAGTTCCACAGCGGCTGGCCGAGGTGGAACGGGTGCCACTTCTGGTCCTCGTCGACGCGCATGATGCCGTAGCCGAGGTCGTTGTCCTTGCCGATCACGTTGGTGTACGTGTGGTGCAGCTCGTTGTGCGAGTGCTTCCACTGGTCGGACGGCGAGACGTGATCCCACTCCCAGGTGGTGGAGTGGATCTTCGGGTCTCGCATCCAGTCCCACTGGCCGTGCAGGACGTTGTGGCCGATCTCCATGTTGTCCATGATCTTCGCCACGGACAGGCCGGCGGTGCCGATCAGCCACGCGGGCGGGAACATCGAGAACAGCAGCACGCCCCTGCTGACCAGCTCGAGCTTGCGCTGCGCCGAGATGACCTTGCGGATGTAGGCGGCGTCTTTCTCGCCCCGGCTGGCGATCACCTCGTCGCGGATCGCGTCCAGCTCGCGGCCGAGCTCCTCGATCTGCTCCGCGGTCAGGTGGGCGGTGGGGTCGATGGCGGTCAAGGTGTTCCTACCGTTCGATGTCGCAGGGGCCCGCGGCGGCGGACACGCAGGTCTGGATGAGGACGCCCGGCTCGGCCTCGGTGATCTCGCCGGTGCGCAGGTCGCGGACGGCGCCGGCCTTGAGCGGTGTGATGCAGCCGAAGCAGATGCCCATGCGGCACCCGGAGGGCATCAGTACGCCGGCCTCCTCGCCGATGTCCAGCAACGGCGTGGCGCCGTCCGCGTCGACGGACTTGCCGGTGGCGCTGAACGTGACCTCGCCGCCGTCGCCGGCGACGACGATGCTGGGGCGGAAGCGTTCGGTGTGCAGGCGCTCTTGCACGCTGTGCTCGCTCCAGTGCTCTTCGGCGGCGTCGAGCAGGCCCGCGGGCCCGCACGCCCAGGTCTCGCGCTCCGCCCAGTCGGGCACGAGTTCGTCGAGACGGGCGATGTCGAGCATGCCGTCTGTGTCGGTGTGCACCTCGGTGAGCCGCAGCTTCTTGTCCGCGACCAGGTCGTGCAGTTCGTTGCGGAAGATCACGTCTTGCGGCTGTGGCGCGCAGTGGACCATGACGACGTCGTCGAACTCGGTGTCGCGCAGCATGCCCATCACGGGCGTGATGCCGCTGCCGGCCGTCAGGTAGAGCACCTTGGCGGGCTTGGCCTCCGGCAGCACGAAGTCACCGGTCGCCTGGTCGAGCTGGATCAGCGTGCCCGGTTTCGCCCTGCGGACCAGGTGGTTGCTGACCTTGCCGTCCGGGATCGCCTTCACGGTGATCGTGACGCGGCCGTCCTGGCGCTTTGCCGGTGAAGTGAGCGAGTAGGCACGCCACAGGCGCACCCCCTCGACGTCGACACCGATCCGCACGTACTGACCGGCTGTGTGGCCGCGCCAGCCCCGTCCCGGCCTGATCACGACAGTCGCGGCGTCACCCGTCTCGGGGTGCACGGCCTCGATGCGCCCACGCAGGTCAGCGCCCGCACGCAGCGGGCTGACCAGGTCGAGGTAGTCCGACGGCAGCAGCGGCGTCGTGACCATCTCCAGCAGTTTCCACGCCCTGCTGCGGAGGGCTGTACTCGTCATGACTCCAGCTTGCTGCGCCTCAGGGCGTAAAGTCCTGACCGAAGGGCGTGAATCTGGTCGGCGGAATTGTTCGCAGGGAATAAAATCGTGAGCCATGCAATCCGGAGGGCCAGCGAGCTGGCCCTGGACGAGACGACGGTCACCGCACTTCGGGGCGCGCTGAAGACCACCGCCGACGAGGTCGTCCAGGCGATCATCGACGAGGTCCCTCCCTACGCCAACGCCCTCTCGGGTCACATGGGCGCCACCATCCGCCGAGCCGTCCGCACCGCCCTGGGGCACTACCTGGACCTCGCGAGCGGGAACGCCACAGGCGGCGACGCCGGTGACGCAGCCTACGAGCTGGGCCGCGGCGAGGTGCGCGA
>KL569280.1:4083-4909 GCA_000715635.1 Streptomyces violaceus
ACGCCGGTGACGCAGCCTACGAGCTGGGCCGCGGCGAGGTGCGCGACGGCCGTTCGATGGACGCCCTGCTCAGCGCCTACCGCGTCGGCGCCCGCGTGGCCTGGCGATGCCTGGCAGCGGGTGCCGTACCCGCAGGTCTGCCCGCCGCCGAGGTCGCCAAGTTCGCCGAGCTGACCTTTGCCTACATCGACGAGCTCTCCGCCGCGAGCGCCGCTGGCCACGCCGACGAACTGGCCGCCCGAGGCAGGGACCACGAGCGCCACCTGGAACACCTGGCCCGCGACCTCCTCGCCGGCGCGAGCCCGGACGTGCTGCTGGCCTCTGCTCAACGGGCCGGATGGCAGCCTCCGGTTTCGCTGACCGCGGTCCTGCTGCCCTCCGCCCAGGCCCGGCCTGCCTACCGCGCGCTCGACCCGAGCACCCTCGTCCTCGACGATCTGCCGGACGCCACCGGTGTGCTGCTCGTCCCCGATGCCGACCGATCACATCTCTTGCGGCAGCTGACCGACCGCACCGCCGTGGTCGGCCCGGCCCGGCCATGGACTCGTGCGTCCGCCTCGTACGAACGAGCCGCACGCGCGCGCTCCCTCTCCTTCGATATTCGCGATACCGAGGACCACCTGCCCGAGCTGGTGCTGAGCGCCGACGTGGACGCGTACGCAGACCTGCGTGCCCGAGCCCTCGCACCGTTGCGGACCTTGCCTGTCGCGACCGCACGGCGGCTGGAGGAGACGTTGCGGGAGTGGCTGCTACACCAGGGCAGGCGGGACGAGGTGGCGGCGGCGTTGTTCGTCCATCCCCAGACCTGTCTCTTATACACATCTCT
>KL569280.1:5081-6009 GCA_000715635.1 Streptomyces violaceus
CCGCCTCCCTCGCGCCATCAGAGATGTGTATAAGAGACAGGTACCGGATGTCGCAGCTGCGGGAGCTGTTTCCGGATCTCGCATCGCCACACCGGGTCCTTGAACTGACGCTGGCGGTCGGTCTTCGGGGCAGCTGACGCGTACTTCGACCGTCCACGACCGCGTCCGCGAGCGGTTCAGGAATCGTGCCTCGTTCTCGGTGCCATCAGCTGGCTCGTGCGGCCCGGGGGAGAGCGGTATGAGCCAGCTGAGACCGGGGGTTGACGCGAAGACCAGACAGGGCCTCGGGAAGCCCGTCGGGCGCTGTCTCTGAGAAGCGCGGTGGCGGATACGGCTCGACTGGATCCGGTGGACGATGCGCACCGGCCCGCTCGTCGACGCGCTCATCGAGTATCTGGTCGGTGATCTGGTCCGCTATGCCCTGGAAGACGGCTTTCTTGTCGTCGTGGAGGGCGCTGTTCTGGCACGAGCTGACCCACGGGCGCGCGCCGGGCTGCAGCTGGGTGACCGGCGGGGCGGCCAGGCCGAGTCACCAGGGGGCCGGGCCGCTCGCGCCGGGGCCACCGTGGTTCTGCGACGGTCCCATGCCTCCCTTCTACAGGTCAGCCGGACGGCCGACCGGGCCGGCCTGGCACACCGCGCGAGGGATGATGGGGATGGAATGACGGAACGTGAGGTCAGGACCGGCGCCGGTCAGGCTCAGTACGTACCGCGCTGGGCCCGCACCCGGGTCGGCGCGCCGCTCCAGCAGGCCCGCCTTGGTGAGACGGTTGATCGCCGGATACAGACTGCCGTCGCTGACCGGCCGCGTGTACCCAGTCAGCTGCGAAACCCGCCGGCGCAGAAGCGCAGTGACCATGCCGCGCCAGCGAGGCTTGACCGAGCGGGCCGCCGATGCCGCGATCGACTCTGCCTGCCGCCCGCTGCG
>KL569280.1:6226-6346 GCA_000715635.1 Streptomyces violaceus
CATCAGAGATGTGTATAAGAGACAGGTCGATCCGCAACGAGTTCTCCGACATCGCCGACCGCGCGATGAAGGACCAGATGAGCTACCGCGGCTTCCTTGCCGAGCTGCTGATGGCTGGAT
>KL569280.1:6562-7146 GCA_000715635.1 Streptomyces violaceus
CCGGGCCCCGCCGCCGCTCGGAGAGGCGGATCAAGGCGGCCGGCTTCCCCCGGGAGAAGTCCCTGCGGAGCTTCGACTTCTACGCCAACCCCAACATCGACGCGGCCACCGTCCACACCCTCGCGAGCTGCGAGTGGATCAAGAAGAGCCAGCCGCTCTGCCTCATCGGCGACTCCGGCACCGGTAAGTCGCACATGCTCATCGCCCTGGGAATCGAGGCTGTGATGAAGGGCTACCGAGTCCGCTACACCTCGCGACGAAGCTGGTCAACGAGCTGGTCGAGGCCGCCGACGAGAAGCAACTGAACAAGACGATCGCCCGCTACGGCCGCGTCGATCTCCTCTGCATCGACGAGCTCGGCTACATGGAACTCGACCGCCACGGGGCCGAACTCCTCTTTCAGGTCCTGACCGAACGAGAGGAGAAGAACAGCGTCGCGATCGCCTCGAACGAGTCGTCCGGCGGCTGGACCAAGACCTTCACTGACCCGCGGCTCTGCGCGGCCATCGTCGACCGCCTCATCTTCAACGGCACCATCATCGAGACCGGGACGGATTCCTACCGCCTCGCAGGCACCCGAGCCC
>KL569280.1:7376-7593 GCA_000715635.1 Streptomyces violaceus
GAGCTGAAGAACCCGCCAAGGTCAGCTGATACGGGCACTCCCCCGACGGCCCGTTGACCCTCGCGGGCAAGCGGGCCGTCCCGCACCGCCCTTTCACAACGACACAGGCTCCGTGTCCGTTGCCAGACGCGCATGGAGCTCCACGTCGAAGCGGACACCGTCGTACTCGAGCTTCTGTCGTTGCTGTCCTTCCACCGCGAAGCCGGCAGCGCGAGCC
>KL569280.1:7858-7974 GCA_000715635.1 Streptomyces violaceus
GAGCCACACTGCATGAGGCGGCATTATTCACCCGGTGTCCAAGCTCCAGCCGGAAGAGTTCGGCATCGTCGAAAGCCCAGCGGGCCACAGCACGGCAGGCACGGGAAGCTATGCTT
>KL569280.1:8315-8438 GCA_000715635.1 Streptomyces violaceus
GACACCCATCCAACGGCATGACGCCGATCCACCGAGCCGACACATACCTGGCCGAGAACGAGGCCAACACCATCGACGACGGCGAATGAATAGGCAGAATCCGCAACCCATTGGTCACCACGA
>KL569280.1:8641-8888 GCA_000715635.1 Streptomyces violaceus
GGCCACCACCATCGACGGCGGCGAAGGAATAGGCAGAATCCGCAACCCATTGGTCACCACGAGCCGCTATCCACCGCTCAGCAGCCTGCACAGAATTAACCGGCTCGATGGACTGTCCACGCATGAGCGGATCCGCGAACGCGGTCATCACCGACGAGGCATCCTTGGGCTTCCATCTCCGCAACACCAGGCCAGAGGAAGCATCTACACGATCACGCACGACGCGAGTCTTCCTCAGCAGACATCG
>KL569281.1:0-1940 GCA_000715635.1 Streptomyces violaceus
CGAGGCTTCCGGCGACGACGGCGACCGCGAGGGCGACCGCCCGCTTCCCACGCCGCAGTCCCACAGGCCCCCTCCAGGTGTGTCCGACCGGAACGACGAGCCCACCACCCGCCCGGTGAAGGTGTCAACGAGAGTGGCCGTTGTGACCGATTTACCGGAATCCTGACAGAGTAGAGGGGAGTGGAATGTGAGCAGCAGCACGATGTTCGGCCTGGGACGTCTGTCATCGCGTCGACTGGGTAGGGCTGCGATAGCCATCGAAAGTTGAACCGACAAGCCCGAAACAAGGAGGCCCCCGTGGCTGCGATGACTTTCCTTCCGCTCCCGGCCCCGTCCAAACCCGTGGCGGACACGTCCGCCGACCTCGACCCCCACTATGACGATCCGCGTTACGAAGACCCCCACTACTGCGTCTTCAGCTCCGAGAACACCTGCGCCGAGCCCCCGCTCACCAGCGAGCCGCCGCTCCCCGACGCCGAGCCCCTCACCAGCGAGCCGCCGCTCGCCGAATCCGCCCCGCTGACCAGCGAGCCCTCCGCCTTCATCCCGGACTTCCCAGGCATCTAGGGGCCCAGATGACCGCACCGCGGCCGGCCGAACCGCCCTCCGAGGACCTGTCCCGCCTCGCCGAACTGCACGGCGTCGCGACCTCTTACAGCCCGTCCCCGGACCGTACGGTCGCGGCCTCGGCCACCGCGGTCACCCTGACCCTGGCCGCTCTCGGCGTGGACGCGAGCACGCCCGGCGCCGTCCGCGCCGCGCTCGCCGCCCGGGAGCGGGAACAGGGCGCACGACTGCTGCCGCCCACGGTGGCCGGCTGGGGCACCAGCCCCCCGGCCGCCTTGGTCGCGCTCCCCGAGGGAACCCTGCTGCGCATCGAGACCGAGCAGGGCGAGACACGCGCCTCGGCCGAGCAGCTCCCGCCCGGCGTCCACCGGCTGACCGCCACGGCCCCCGACGGCCGCACCGCGGACGCCCACCTGATCATCGCCCCGGCCCGCCTGCCCACGCCCCCGGGACGCTCGTACGGACTGCTCGTCCAGCTCTACTCCCTCCTCTCCCGCCGCTCCTGGGGCATGGGCGACCTCGGCGACCTCGCCGAACTGGCCGGCTGGGCCGGGCGGTCGCTCGGCGCCGGGTTCGTCCAGGTCAACCCGCTGCACGCGGCCGTGCCCGGCGCCCCCACCGACCCCTCCCCGTACCGGCCCTCCTCGCGCCGCTTCCCCGACCCCGTGCACCTGCGGATCGAGGACGTCCCCGAGTCCGCGTACGTCGAGGACCGTGAGCGGCTGCGCGCACTGCTGGAGAGATCCGGCCGGCTGCGCGAAGCGGTGCTGGAGAAGGGCGCGCTGATCGACCGGGACGCCGTGTGGGAGCTCAAGCGGGAGGCGCTCGAGCTGCTGTGCGAGGTGCCGCTCGGCCCCGGCAGACGTGCCGCCTACTGCGACTTCCTCGCCGAGCAGGGCCAGGCCCTGGAGGACCACGCCACCTGGTGCGCGCTCGCCGAGGTGCACGGCCCGGACTGGCACCGCTGGCCGACCGGCCTGCGCGACCCCCGCTCGCCCGACACCGTCCGCGCCCGCAACGGCCTGCTGGAGCGGGTGGACTTCTGGTCCCGGCTCGCCTGGCTCACCGACACCCAGCTGACCGCCGCGCAGCGCGCCGGCCGCGAGGCCGGGATGCCGGTCGGGATCGTGCACGACCTCGCGGTCGGCGTACACCCCGGCGGCGCCGACGCCTGGGCACAGCAGGAGTACTTCGCCGCCGGCATGTCGGTGGGCGCGCCCCCGGACGCCTTCAACGCGCGCGGCCAGGACTGGGGCCTGCCGCCCTGGCGCCCCGACCGCCTCGCCGACTCGGGCTACGCCCCGTTCCGCGAGCTGCTGCGGGCCCTGTTCCGCTACGCCGGAGCGCTGCGCATCGACCACGTCATGGGCTGT
>KL569281.1:2134-2529 GCA_000715635.1 Streptomyces violaceus
GGTGGGTGCCGCAGGGCCGGCCGCCGACGGAGGGCACCTACGTCCGCTACGACGCCGAGGCCATGCTCGCCGTCCTCGTCCTGGAGGCCTCCCGGGCCGGGGCGCCGGTGATCGGCGAGGACCTGGGCACCGTGGAACCCGGCGTCCGCGAGGCGCTGCGCGAGCGCGGGGTGCTCGGCACGTCCGTGCTGTGGTTCGAACGCGACTGGGAGGGCGACGGCCGTCCCCTGCCCCCCGACCGTTGGCGCGCCGACTGCCTGGCCACCGCCACCACCCACGACCTGCCCTCCACGGCCGCCCGCCTCACCGGCGAACACGTCGAACTCCGCGACAGCCTCGGCCTGCTCGCCCGCCCGCTCGAGGAGGAGCGTGCCGAGGCCGCCGCCGACACCGGC
>KL569281.1:2726-4584 GCA_000715635.1 Streptomyces violaceus
GGCTGTCCCTGCTCGCCCGCCTCGGCCTGCTGCAGGGCACCGGCGGCGGCACCGACCCCTCCTCGGAGGAGGCCGAGATCCAGGCCGTCCACCGCTTCCTGATGCGCACCCCGGCGCGCATGGTCGGCGTCTGGCTCCCGGACGGGGTCGGCGACCGCCGCCCCCAGAACCTCCCGGGCACGTGGGACCAGTACCCGAACTGGAGGCTCCCGATCGCGGACGCGGGGGGCCGCCCCGTGACGCTGGAGGAACTGGCGGCGTCGCCCCGACTGCATGCCCTCATCGAGGTGTTGCGGGAACCGGCCGGCCCGTCCGGCGCCTGAGGGCGACTCCTACGGCACCCCGGGCGCGCGGCCCGAAGCGGCGTTGGATACTTTTGACACCGTGGACAAGAAGAACGCCCTGCGCGCCGGCGCCCTGGCAGCCGGTACGACGCTCATGATGCTGCTCATGTCGTCCCCCGCCTCCGCGCTCAGCCGCGACGACGGTGACGACCCCGGCCCGGGCCTGAGCGTCATCGAGACGCTGGGCCTCTTCGTCGTGGCCCCCATCGTGCTGTACCTGGTCATCCACGGTCTGGTGATGATCGGCGACAAGACGCACAAGCAGAAGGACACGACCAGCTCCAACATCAACACCAAGGCCAAGGCCGAGGCCGAGGCCGGCTCCAAGGCCTGATCAGGGGCGTTGTGGAGGGGGAGTCACCGCCCGGCTGCCCCCTCCGTCCCCGCCAGCAGTTCCCGCAGCAGGCCGGCCAGTTGGCCGGCCTGTTTCTCGTCGAGGCCGGACAGGGCCTCCGTCTGGACCGTCAGCCCCGCGACGGCCGCCTCGTCGATGAGGCGCAGCCCCTCCTCGGTGAGCGTCACCTGTAGGCCCCGCCGGTCGTGCGGATCGGGGGAGCGGCGCAGGAACCCGGCCCGTTCCAGCTTGTCCAGGCGGCCGGTCATCCCGCCCGTGGTGAGCATGAGCGTCTCCGACAGCCGGCGCGGTGAGAGCGTGTAGGGCTCGCCGGAGCGGCGCAGGGTCGCCAGGACGTCGAACTCGCCGCGTGAGATCCCGAACCGCCCGTAGGTGTGTTCCAGGCGGTCCGCCATCGCGCGTGCGAGCCGGGAGACCCGGCCGAAGACCTCCATCGCCCGGGTGTCGAGCTCGGGCCGGACCGTCCCCCACTGGTCGATGATCGCGTCGACAGGGTCCCTGCGCTGCGGGTCCTTGCGCTGCTCGGGGCGTTCGTTCATGGCACGAGTATCGGCCGCCTCTCGGTCACCCGCAAGAAAGTAGCTTGACGGAAAGTTGCTTAGAGCTAAGCTACTTCCGGCCGACCTACTTGAAGGGTGCCTCCCGTGGCCTCCTCCCGCCCCGCTCTCATCGCTCTCACCGCCCTCGCCCCCGTCTCCTGGGGCACGACCTACGCGGTCACCACCGAGTTCCTCCCGGCCGACCGCCCCCTGTTCACCGGACTGATGCGCGCTCTGCCCGCCGGTCTGCTGCTGCTCGCCCTCGCCCGGGTGCTGCCGCGCGGTGCCTGGTGGTGGAAGGCGGCGGTGCTCGGCGCGCTGAACATCGGCGCCTTCTTCCCGCTGCTGTTCCTCTCGGCGTACCGGCTGCCCGGCGGCATGGCGGCGGTCGTCGGCTCGGCCGGGCCCCTGTTCGTGGCCGGCCTCGCGGCGCTGCTGCTCGGGCAGCGGCCGACGGGGCGCACGCTGCTGACCGGGGCCGTGGCCGCGTTCGGCGTCAGCCTCGTCGTCCTGCGCGCGGCCGGGGCGCTGGACGCGCTCGGCCTGCTGGCGGCCCTCGCCGCCACCGTCTCCATGTCCGCCGGAACGGTCCTCACGCAGCGGTGGGGGCGACCCGCCGG
>KL569281.1:4713-8539 GCA_000715635.1 Streptomyces violaceus
TCCATGTCCGCCGGAACGGTCCTCACGCAGCGGTGGGGGCGACCCGCCGGGGTCGGCCCGCTCGCCCTCACCGGCTGGCAGCTGACCGCGGGAGGCCTGCTCATCGCGCCGCTCGCCTTCCTGGTCGAGGGCGCGCCGCCGGCGCTGGACGGCCGGGCGGCAGGCGGCTACCTCTACCTCGCCGTCGCGAACACGGCGGTCGCGTACTGGCTGTGGTTCCGCGGCATCGGCCGCCTCACCGCCACCCAGGTCACCTTCCTCGGCCCGCTCTCCCCGCTGACCGCGGCCGTCGTCGGCTGGGCGGCGCTCGGGCAGGGACTGACGCCGGTGCAACTGGTGGGCATGGGGCTGGCGTTCGGGGCGACGGTGGCGGGGCAGTTCGGGGCTCGGAGCAAGGCGGCCCCGCGAACGTTCAGTTTCTCTGAGAAGAACGGTCGGAAAGAGTCGATGGACGTGACGGACGGGGCGCTGCGACGGTAGACCACCGCGCTCACCGACTGGCGCAAGGGGAACAGCGAAGGGGCGCCCGGCAGACCACCGGGCGCCCCCTGAGACAGCTGGCGACGGCTACTGCGCCGCCGCGTCCGCCCGCTGGGCCCGAAGCGCGCGCTCCACGCCCGCACGCGACTCCGAGACCAGACGCCGCAGGGACGCGTTCGGCGCCGCGGCGGTCAGCCAGGTGTCCGTCTTGTCCAGGGTCTCCTGGGAGACCTGGACGGTCGGGTAGAGGCCGACGGCGATCTGCTGGGCCATCTCGTGGGAGCGGGACTCCCAGATGTCCTTGACCACCTCGAAGTACCGGTCCGCGTACGGGGCGAGCACCTCACGCTGGTCGGTCTGGACGAAACCGCCGATGACCGCTTCCTGCACGGCGTTGGGCAGCTTGTCGGAGTCGACGACCGACGCCCACGCCTCCGCCTTGGCCTCCTCGGTCGGGCGGGACGCCCGGGCGGTGGCGGCGTGCCGTTCACCGGCGGCCGTACGGTCCCGGTCGTACTCGCCCGCGATCTCCGCCTCGTCGAACCGGCCGACCGCCGCGAGCCGCTGCACGAACGACCACCGCAGCTCCGTGTCGACGACCAGGCCCTCGACGGTCTGCGAGCCGTCCAGCAGCGCGTCCAGCACATCCAGCTGCTCGGGCGTGCGGGCCGTCGCGGCGAACGCGCGCGCCCACGCCAGCTGGTGGTCGCTGCCCGGCGCCGCCGCCCGCAGATGGGCCAGCGTCGCGTCGGTCCAGCGGGCCAGCAGCGCCTCGCGGGCGGCCGGGTCGGCGTACAGGTCGATCGCCAGCTTCACCTGGCGCTGCAGCGACTGCACCACGCCGATGTCGGACTCCTTGCCGATGCCGGACAGCACCAGGGCGAGGTAGTCGCGGGTCGCGAGCTCGGCGTCGCGGGTCATGTCCCAGGCCGACGCCCAGCACAGGGCGCGCGGGAGGGAGGACTCGAAGTCGCCGAGGTGCTCAGTGACGACGGCCAGGGACTGCTCGTCCAGGCGGACCTTCGCGTACGACAGGTCGTCGTCGTTGAGCAGGATCACGGCCGGACGGCGCTTGCCCACCAGCTGCGGTACGGCCGTCAGCTCGCCGTCCACGTCCAGCTCGATGCGCTCCTCGCGCACCAGCTTGCCGCTGTCGTCGTCCAGTTCGTACAGGCCGACGGCGATCCGGTGCGGCCGCAGGGTGGGCTCGCCCTTCGCGCCCGCGGGCAGGGCCGGGGCCTCCTGGCGGATGGCGAAGGACGTGACGACACCGTCGGCGTCCGTCTCGATCTGCGGGCGCAGGACGTTGATGCCGGCCGTCTCCAGCCACGCCTTCGACCACGCCTTCAGGTCACGCCCCGAGGTCTCCTCCAGGGCGCCCAGCAGGTCGGACAGGCGAGTGTTGCCGAACGCGTGCGCCTTGAAGTACGTCTGCACGCCCCGGAAGAACTCGTCCTCGCCGACATACGCGACCAGCTGCTTCAGCACGCTCGCGCCCTTGGCGTACGTGATGCCGTCGAAGTTGACGAGCACGTCGTCCAGGTCGTTGATCTCGGCCATGATCGGGTGCGTCGACGGCAGCTGGTCCTGGCGGTACGCCCACGTCTTCATGGAGTTGGCGAAGGTGGTCCAGGAGTGCGGCCAGCGGGACTCGGGGTGGGCCGACTGGCAGGCGATCGACGTGTACGTGGCGAACGACTCGTTCAGCCACAGGTCGTTCCACCACTCCATCGTCACGAGGTCGCCGAACCACATGTGGGCCAGCTCGTGCAGGATGGTCTCCGCACGCACCTCGTACGCCGCGTCCGTCACCTTCGACCGGAACACGTACTGGTCACGGATGGTCACCGCGCCCGCGTTCTCCATCGCGCCCGCGTTGAACTCCGGCACGAACAGCTGGTCGTACTTCTTGAACGGGTACGTGTAGTCGAACTTCTCCTGGAACCACTCGAAGCCCTGCCGGGTCACCTCGAAGATGGCGTCCGAGTCGAGATACTCGGCGAGCGAGGGACGGCAGTAGATGCCGAGCGGGACGGACTGGCCGTCCTTCTCGTACACGCTGTGCACGGAGTGGTACGGGCCGACGATCAGCGCCGTGATGTACGACGAGATGCGCGGCGTCGGCTCGAACACCCAGACGTTGTCCTGGGGCTCCGGGGTGGGCGAGTTGGAGATGACGGTCCAGCCCTCCGGCGCCCTCACGGTGAACTGGAAGGTCGCCTTGAGGTCCGGCTGCTCGAAGCTCGCGAACACCCGGCGGGCGTCCGGGACCTCGAACTGGGTGTAGAGGTAGGCCTGGTCGTCGACCGGGTCCACGAACCGGTGCAGGCCCTCACCGGTGTTGGTGTACGCGCAGTCGGCGACCACCCGGAGGATGTTGCGGCCCTGGAGCAGGCCGGGCAGGGCGATCCGGGAGTCCGCGAAGACCTCGGCCGGGTCGAGGGAGTCCCCGTTCAGGGTCACCTCGTGCACCGCCGGGGCGACGAGGTCGATGAACGACTCGGCAGCGTTCTCGGCGGTCACATCGAAGCGCACCGTGGTCACGGACCGGTAGGTGCCGCCCTCCTGCGCGCCGGAGAGATCGAGTTCGATCTCGTACGAGTCAACGGCGAGCAGCTGCGCCCGCTGCTGCGCCTCTTCGCGGGTCAGGTTTGTGCCAGGCACGCGGTCATCTCCTCGTTATGGGTGGGTTGCGCCATCTTTCCACGGCAGCTTCGCATCAGGCGACGACCGGGGCGTCTCCGAGGGATACCCCTCGAGTGGCGAGGGTGCGGGCGAACTCCCGTACCGCCGCAGTCTCCCCGTCCCGGTGCCAGACCAGGCCGAGCGCCGACTCGGGCACGCCCTCCACCGGGACGAACGCCACGTCCTCACGCCGGTGGTACGTGGCCGTGGGACGGCACAGCAGCATCGCCGCGCGCCCCGCGGCGACCTGGGTCAGACCCTCCTGGAGGGTGGACACGGCAGGGCCCGGGACGGCGGACGGGGCGTGGGCGGCCCGCCAGTACGCCGGGGCCGGGGGCGCAGCCGTGACCAGCGGGGCCTGAGCCACCTCCGCCGCCGTCACCGCCGTACGGGACGCGAAGGGGTGGTCCCGGCCGACGGCCACCGTCTGAGGCCGCCGCGAGAACACCGGACCCAGCACCAGATCCGGCTCCTCGACCGGGAGCAGGACCACCGCCGCGTCCACCGTGCCCGCGTGCACGGCGCCGAAGGGGTCGGCGAGGGGAATCTCCACCAGGTCCGTGGCGCAGTCCGGGTGCGCCGCCCTGAAGGCCCGCACCACCGCCGTCAGCCGTGTGTCCGCCGACCCCTGGAAGCCGATCCGCAGGCTGCCCTCGACACC
>KL569281.1:8685-12444 GCA_000715635.1 Streptomyces violaceus
CCCTCGACACCCCGGGCGGCGGCCCGCGCGTCCTCCACGGCGTCGCGCAGCCCGCCGTACGCCGGTCGCAGCCGCTGCACGAACCGTTCGCCGAGCGAGGTCAGGGCGACCCGGCGGCTCGTGCGGTGCACCAGACGGCCGCCGACCCGGCGCTCCAGCGCGCTCAGCAACTGGCTCACCCGGCTCTGCGAGACGAACAACCGCTCCCCGGTCCGGCCGAAGTGCAACTCCTCGGACAGCACCAGAAAGCACTCCAGCTCACGCAACTCCAGCCCTGCCACGGCCGTTTCCCTCCCGTTCCGATCGATCAGTCCCGCTCATGGAAGGGTGAGGACTTCGCCGTTGTTCCCGGGCGGGCCGCGCAAAAGGGTGGAGGCATGCCCTCCACGACCACGGTCCCCCCGGGGACCGACACCACCCCGGCGACCCGCCCCTGGCCCGCGGTGCTCGCGCTCACCGCCGCCACCTTCTCCGTCGTCACCACCGAGATGCTCCCGGTCGGCCTGCTCACCTCGCTCGGCGCCGGCCTGCACGTCTCGGCAGGCACCGCCGGGCTCGCCGTCACCCTGCCCGGCCTGTTCGCCGCGGCGAGCGCACCCCTGCTGCCGGTCGCGGTCCGCCGCGCCGACCGGCGCACGGTGCTGTGCGCGCTGCTGCTCCTGCTCGCCGCCACCAACCTGCTCTCCGCCCTCGCCCCGCACATCGCCGTCCTGCTGCTCGCCCGCGCCCTGGTCGGGGTGTGCATCGGAGGAGTGTGGGCGATCGCGGCCGGGCTGGGGACGCGGCTCATGCCACCGGACCGGGCCGGCCGGGCGACGGCGCTGATCTTCAGCGGCATAGCGGTCGCCTCGGTGCTGGGCGTACCGGCCGGCACCTTCCTCGGGTCACTCGCGGGCTGGCGCTGGGCCTTCGCCGCACTCGCCGGCCTCGCCCTGGCCGTGGCGGCCGCCCTGACCCTCGCCCTCCCACCGCTGCCGCCCGAACGCCCGGTCCGCCTGGGTACGTTCCCGACCCTGCTGCGCACTCCTGGTGTCAGCCGGGGCCTGCTGGCGATCGCGCTCCTGGTCACCGGCCACTTCACGGCGTACACCTACGTCCGCCCGATCCTGGACCGGGTCACCGGCCCGGGCGCGGGCACGATCAGCACGCTCCTCCTCGGCTACGGCGTGGCCGGAGTCGCCGGCACCTTCGCCGGGGGATGGCTGGCGGCCCGCGATCCGCGCCGGGCCCTGCTGGTCATCGCGGCCGGGCTGGGCACGGTCGTCCTGCTGCTGATCCCGGCAGCGGGCTCCCTGGCCGCCTCGACGCTCCTGCTCGTCGTCTGGGGCCTGGTCTACGGCGGAGTCTCGGTCTCCGCCCAGAACTGGCTGTCGGCCGCCGCCCCGATGGCCCGCGAGGCCGGGTCGGCGCTGTTCGCGGGCGTGTTCAACACGGCGATCGCACTGGGCGCGTTCACGGGCGGTCGCACAGCGGACGCGCTGGGGGCGACGGCGGTGCTGTGCGTGGGCGGCGGCCTGGCGTTGCTGGCCCTGCCTGCGGCCGTACGGGCCGGGCGCCCCGGGGGAGGGTGACGTCCGGAATCCGCCGGTGCTCCGGGCCCGCGCGGGCGAGCCTGATGAGTATGAAGACGACCTACAGCGCACTGCCCATCGCCCCGCGCGCCCTGAAGGACCTCCGCACGACGGACGACGCGGGCCGCCCCACCACCCCGTTCACCGACGCCGAGGGCGGAGCACCGCTCCGCTGCTGTCTGCGCCGCGGCGAACCGGGCGAACGCATCGCCCTGGTCTCCTACGCCCCGCTGCGCCGCTGGGCGTCGGAGCAGGGCGTCGACCCGGGTGCCTATGACGAACAGGGCCCGGTCTTCATCCACGCCGAGGAGTGCGCGGGGCCGGACACCGACGCCCTGCCCTTCACCAACAGCCACCGCACGGTTCGCCGCTACTCAGCCGAGGGCCGCATCCTGGGCGGCCGGCTCGTCGAGAACCCCGCCGCCATCGACGAGGCCTTCACGGAAGCATTCGACGACCCGGCCGTGGCGCTCGTCCACGTCCGGGCCGTCGAGTACGGCTGCTTCCTCTATGAGGTGCGCAGGGGCTAGCCCTTCAGCTCCGCCGCCACCAGCTCCGCGATCTGGATCGCGTTCAGGGCCGCGCCCTTGCGGAGGTTGTCGTTGGAGAGGAAGAGGGCCAGGCCGTTGTCCACCGTCTCGTCACGGCGGATGCGGCCGACGTAGGAGGGGTCCTGGCCGGCGGCCTGGAGGGGGGTGGGGATGTCCGTGACGACGACGCCCGGGGCGTCGGCGAGGAGCTCCGTCGCCCGCTCGGGGGAGATCGGACGGGCGAAGCGGGCGTTGACCTGGAGGGAGTGGCCGGAGAAGACCGGGACGCGCACGCAGGTGCCGGAGACCTTCAGCTCGGGGATCTCCAGGATCTTGCGGGACTCGTTGCGGAGCTTCTGCTCCTCGTCGGTCTCGTTCAGGCCGTCGTCGACGATGTTGCCCGCGAGCGGCAGCACGTTGAAGGCGATGGGGCGCTTGTAGACGTCCGGCTCGGGGAAGTCGACCGCCTCACCGTCGTGGGTGAGCTTGTCGGCGTCGGCGACGACCTTCTGCGTCTGGCCGTGCAGCTCGGCCACGCCCGCGAGACCGGAGCCGGAGACCGCCTGGTACGTGGCGACGACCAGTGCTTCCAGACCCGCCTCGTCGTGCAGCGGACGCAGGACCGGCATCGCGGCCATCGTCGTGCAGTTCGGGTTGGCGATGATGCCCTTGGGGCGGTCCTTGATCGCGTGCGGGTTCACCTCGGAGACGACCAGGGGCACCTCGGGGTGCTTGCGCCACGCGGAGGAGTTGTCGATCACGACCGCGCCCTGGGAGGCGACCTTTTCGGCCAGCGCCTTGGACGTGGCACCGCCCGCGGAGAACAGGACGATGTCGAGGCCGGTGTAGTCGGCGGTCGCCGCGTCCTCCACCGTCACGCCGTCCAGCTCCGAGCCCGCCGAGCGGGCCGAGGCGAACAGGCGCAGCTCGGTGACCGGGAAGTTCCGCTCCTTGAGGATCCTGCGCATGACCGTGCCCACCTGTCCGGTGGCTCCGACGATTCCGACCCTCACGGTGACTCCCTCTCCTGCGTTCTCTTCACATGCTCGTTGCTTGGCCGAGGCTTTTCCATCATGCGGCCGACCACGGCCCACCTGTCCACTTCTTTCCCCGGACTGTCCGAACAATGGGACGACGTGTCCCATTCTCTGGTTGCGGACCTGCGGTACCAACCGCTCTGAGCTGGAGAAATTCATACGACAGGGGTCGTGCGCCGGAAGCTCGCCTGCCCCTCCTGCCTTCGCCCACACGGGAGTGTGACGTATACCTCGATCGCCCTCACCGAGAAAGGGCCGAACGTTCTGGGCCGAGCCGGCGTCGTAGGAGAAACACCGCGAGGGAGGGGGTGGCTTGTGCTGCTGCGCGGAAGGGCCCGGCGGAGCCGGGAGACGACCGCCGGTACGGGCACCGGTGACGATCCGCTGAACGCGGCTGATCCGCTGGACGCGGCACAGGAACGCCGGGTGCGGGCGGTGCTCGCGCTGGGCGGGGTGCCGCAGGCGGACCTGCCGGACGGGGTGCAGCAGGTCCGTCTGCGGCTGCTGGAGCGGGCCGCGAGCGGGCGGGAGGCGCCGCGGGACGTCTCGGCGTGGGCGGCGGTCGTCGCCTCCAACCTGGCCATGGACTGGCACCGGGCCAAGCGCCGCCAGGAGCGGCTC
>KL569281.1:12687-13263 GCA_000715635.1 Streptomyces violaceus
CGGCTGGCCGCCCTGCGCCAGCCGGCGCATCCCTCCGGCGAGGACAGCAGCGTGCTGTCCGTCGCCGTCGCGCAGGGCCTGGACGAGCTGCCCGATGCCCAGCGTCAGGTCGTCGTCCTGCGCTTCTACGCCGATCTGCCGGTGCGGTCCATCGCCGAGCAGCTCGGCGTCCCGGAGGGCACGGTCAAGAGCAGGTTGCACACGGCGGTACGGGCTCTGCGCGCCCGCCTGCACGAGGACGAGGTGGTGTGACGTGACCGCCCGGAACGAGAACAACGAGAACGCTGACGCCCGGCGTGACGGTAGTGACGGTTGTGGCGGTGGCGAGTACGACGGCATGGACGCGCTGATGGCGGCGCTCGTCGGCGGCCCCGTACCGGAGAGTGCCCGGCAGGACGCCGGCTACATGGCGGCCCACCGCGCGGCCGTGACCGACGTCGCGCTGCTGCGGGAGCAGCTCACGCTGATGGGGGACACGCTGGCGCGCGGCGACGGGGCCCAGCTGGAGGCCGGCGCCGGGACCGAGGCCGGGGCTGAGGCTCGGGCGGAAGCGGGGGATCCGGCGGAAGCCGAACT
>KL569281.1:13480-14268 GCA_000715635.1 Streptomyces violaceus
CCCGGGGGCTGCCGCACACGCCGCCGGGCCGGGGACGGCCGCCGACCCGTCGGTGAGGGTGCTGCCGGTGAGGTCACGGGGGGCCGCGCCGCGGCGCAACCGTCCCCGGCCCCTGTCCCTCGCCCTGCGCGGCCTCGTCGCCGCCGCGGCCGCCACTGTCGTCGTGGGCATGGGCTGGCTCGTCGTGCAGGGCGGTGCCGGTGCCGGTTCCGGGGACGACTCGGCGGGGAGCTCGGCCGCCGATTCCGCGGCGAGGCCGCAGCACGGCAGTGAGGACGCCAAGCTCGGCCACGCCGGCTACCTGGCCTGCGCCCGGCTCGTCGTCGAGGGCACTGTCGCCGAGGTCGAACCGGTCCCCGGCACCGGGCAGGACCGCGTCACCCTCGACGTAAAGCGCTCCTACAAGCCCGCCAAGGGCCAGGAGCGGGTCGTCTTCCCGATGGCCGAGGACGTCGACCCCAGGCTGCGGCCGGGCGACCACGTCCTCGTCGGGATCACGGGCGGGCAGGCCGAGCCGGACCTGTGGAGCGTCGGGGAGCAGGAGATCGCCCGCGAACGGGCCTGGATCACCGCCGCCCTGCCCGAGTCGCGCACGATCCCCTGCCCGTAGAGGCTCATGAAGAAGGGCGGGCGCCCACACGGACGCCCGCCCACCTGGACCGTCAACTGTCGTTACGGCACAACCTTCTCGATCTTCACACTGCCCAGGCCCGCGACCGTGCCGCGCGCGTTGACCAGCTGGACCTGCCCGAAGAACTCACGCCCCTCGGGAGCGGCCGCCGCGGCGG
>KL569281.1:14499-17587 GCA_000715635.1 Streptomyces violaceus
GCCCGAGACCGTCGCCGACGCGCCCGTGCCGAGCTTCACCGGCGCCGAACCGTCGACGCCGACGCTGCCGAGGGTCGGGGAGAAGAACACGTCCTGGTAGTCGTACGCGGTCGTGCCGGCCGGCACCGAGTAGCCGACGACCTCGACGGTGTACTTCCCGGCGGCCGGCGAGGGCACGGAGACCGATTCCTCCGAGTCGCCGTCGGCGGAGCTGCCGACCTGCGTGCCGGCGGCGTCGTAGACCGCGAGGTCCAGGTCGGCGGCCGCGTCCGAGACACCGCCGATGGCGACGTCCAGGGACTTCGCGCCCGCGGGCACCTCGACCGTCGTGGTCTGCGTCTCGCCCTGCTTGATCGACGGACGGGTCGTCTTCGCCGAGCCGAGCGGGCCGCCCACCAGCTTGCCTTCGAGTGCGGCGAAGCCGTTCGTCACCTTCCAGGAGGCGGCGGCCGGGGTGCCGACCTTCGCCTCGGGCACGGTCACGGTCTCCGGGGCGAAGGCCGCGCCGAGCACGGCGACATCCAGCTTGTACGGGTTGTCGAGCAGCGGCGACGTACGGCGCGACTCGACCTCGATCTCCCAGACGCCCGGCTGCGGGTTCGCGTAGGAACGCAGGTCGGGGCGGCAGGTGTTGGCCGGGTTGGCGTAGTTCGGGTAGCAGTTGATCGTCGACGTCGGGTCGGACGGGACGCCGTAGGGGTGGATGGAGATGAACCGGGTCTGGCTCTTGTCCTTGAGCCCGCTCATCGCGACCTCGAGCGTCTTCGCGCCCTCGGGCACGGTGACGTAGTAGTGCTGCGAGCTGTTGCGCTGCACCGAACCGGAGGCGGAGAAGGTGTACTTCAGCGGGGCCGAGACGACGACCGTGCTCAGCACCTGCTTGTCGATGCCCTCGGTCTTCGGGTCGTCGACCTCAAGGATGGCGCTCTTGATGCCGGCGGACTTCGGCGCGGCCTGGACCTTGACGGTCACCGGCTGGTTCAGCGGCAGCTTCACCTCGTCGGAGCCGACGACGCGGAACGTGCCGCCCGCGTTGTTCTCGAAGTGCAGCTCGTGCCGGATCGCCTTGTCGGCGCCGGACGTACGGGTGACGGTGACCTCGTAGGTCTTCTTCTGACCGGCCTTCAGGCCGCCCTCACGGTCGTAGAGACCCGTGCCGGAGCCCGGGGTCTTCAGGAACTGGTCGATCGCGGTGTCGACCGGCGCCTTGACCGTGTAGGAGTGCGAGGTGGCGTCGTCGCGGATCGAGTCCCAGGCGTCCTCGATGTTCATGAGGCCCGCGCCCTCCTCGTACGCCTGCACACCCTTGATGTGGTCGGCGGTCGAGGTGAGGGCCGTGCGCAGCGTCGCCGGCGTGAGGTCGATCTTCTTCTGCTTGGCGGCGGACAGCAGCAGCGCGGCGGCGCCGGCGGCCTGCGGGGAGGCCATCGAGGTGCCCTGGAGCATGCCGTAGCCGGCCGGCAGGGTGTAGCCCGCCTCGGCGACCGGGGCGCCCGGCATCCAGGTCTGGATGGTGTTGATCGCGGCACCCGGGGCGACCAGGGTCGGGGTGAAACCGCCGTCCTCACGCGGGCCGCGCGAGGAGAACGGCATCAGCGCGTACTTCTTCTCCACGGCCGAGCCGTAGTTGGCGGCCCAGGTCTCCTTGGAGACGGACGCGCCGACCGAGATGACCTTGTCGGCCAGGGACGGGTCGCCGATGGTGTTGGTGCCGGGGCCGGAGTTGCCCGCGGAGATCACCAGCTGGACGCCGTACTCGTCGATCAGGCGCGTGTACAGCTCGGAGCGCGCGTTGTTGCCGTCGTTCAGCGCCGGCAGGCCGCCGATGGACATGTTGACGATGTCGACGCCGCGCTTGGTGACGAGGTCGATCATGCCCTCGGTGAGCGCGACGTTGGTGCAGCCGCCCGACCAGGTGCAGGCGCGCGAGGAGACCAGCTTGGCGCCCGGAGCCGCGCCGTCCATCTTGCCGCCGAACAGGCCGTTCGCCGCGGTGATGCCGGCGACGTGCGTGCCGTGCTCGGACTCGATGACGCCGATGTTGACGAAGTCGGCCTTCGCGCCCGACGCGTTGACGACGACGTCCTTGCGGATCTCGACGACGAACGGCTGCCGTTCGGCGATGTCGGTGGCCGGGTCGTCGGTGCCGAAGTACCCGATCTGGAAGCCGTCCTTGTACGGCTTCATCGCGGTGTCGTCACCGAAGTCGTTGTTGTTGTTCAGGTCGACGCGGACTGTTCCGGACGCCGCGTCGTACAGCACGCCCCAGGAGTCGGTGGTGTCGCCGTCCCGGTTGGCGTCGCCCGCCGCGTCGCCGCCGGTGGTGTACGACTCCAGGAAGGTGCTGACCCGGTAGGAGCCCGCCGGGGCCGTCCAGGTCTTCCCGCCGTAGGTGAAGGTGGGCCCGGAGACGGAGGTGGTCATCGGGCGCCAGGTGCGGTCGTTGTCGACGACCGGGTCCGTCGCCGTCACCCAGTCGACGATCTTCCGCTCGCCGGTGGTGGTCTTCTGCAGCGCCGGGTGGCCGAGGTCCACGCCGGAGTCCAGGATGCCGATGGTGATGCCGCGGCCGTCCGCCTTCGGGTGGTCCTCGACGAAGTCGACAGCGCCCGTCTCGAAGGACGGGTTGTACGGGTTCTCGGCCGGGGTCTTCTTCCCGGGCGCCGGGTAGGTCCCGGTGGCCTTGGCGCCCTTGGCCGCGTCCGCGCTCGGCGTCGGGTCGTCCAGCGGGATCTCCTCGCGCAGGTCGATGCCGTGCACGGAGGAGAGCTTGGCGGCGGCGGCGATGGCCGAGTCCGCCCGGGAGGTCGGGACGGTGGCGCGGACGTAGCCCAGCTTGTCGTCGGCCCGGCCCACCGAGCCGCCCTTGACCGCGTCCAGCTGCCCGGCGACCTGCTCGGTCTTCCCGGGCGCGGTGGCGATCATCATCGTGACGGTCTTGTCGCCGTCGGCCTTGGCCTCCGCGAGGAGGTCCGCGTCGTCCGAACCGAGCTTTTCGGGCGCGGACTTGACGTCCGGGTCGGCGGGGGCGGAGGCGCCCGGACCGTCGGCGGCGAAGGCCAGGGGGATCGGCCCGGCCGCGGAGAGC
>KL569281.1:17744-20711 GCA_000715635.1 Streptomyces violaceus
AGATGTGTATAAGAGACAGACCGCGGAGAGCGCGGCGACGAGACCGGCGGCCACGGCTATGCGCGCCACGCGTCTCGGGCCCGATATCGGGTCGCGCTGGGGGGTGAGGGTCATCGGCATCCCTTGTAGGTAAAGGAACGAGCGGGAACGACCAGGGCCGATCGACCCTGGTCGCAACGGTCCGAACGCGAGCCCGGACGATCGCACAGCTTTGCGTAAGGCCACGCTCTTTGGGGACTGTTGACCGAAACGAGATGGATGTATGGGGAAAACCCCCGATGCGTTTTGCGGGCATGAGTCCTGAAGGCGGCGAAATCGGTTAACGTCCCGGAGTGCGAGAGAAGTTGAGGGTGGCGGCCTACGCCGTATGCGTCCGTGACGGACAGATCCTGCTCGCCCGCTCACCCGCCCAGGACGGCACCCCCGAGTGGGTCATGCCGGGCGGCGGCATGGAGCACGGCGAGGATCCCTACGACACCGTGCGACGGGAGGTGGAGGAGGAGACCGGGTACCGGATAGAAGTGACCGGGCTGCTCGGCGTGGACTCCTCCCACCGCGTCTTCCGCGACGGCTTCGGACGCCCCGTCGACCATCACGGCGTCCGGTTCGTCTACGAGGGCCGGATCACCGGCGGCGAACTGCGCAACGAGGTGGGCGGCTCGACCGACCTCGCCGCCTGGCAGGACCTGGACGCGGTGCCCGGACTGGTCCGCATCGGGCTGGTCGACACGGCACTGCGACTGTGGCGGGAGCGCCCGGCCGGCGGGCGGCTCAACGGCGTCCCGGAATAGGTCAGGAACGGGTCCGGAATAGGTGCAGTACCCCAGAAGATGAACACCGAGTGACCGACTCCGGGCCGTTCCCGGAGCGGTCGTCGACGCGCGGGGTAGTCCAAGATCCACGTACGGTGATCGGCGCTGCCCGTTGCCACCGCGTTTACGCGCAGGTCATTCCCGATGCCAACGATCCAGTGTGAGCGGGGTGTTCGTTTGACGAACGCCCCGCGACCACTGCCGACGCGTTCGTACTCGGGGAGAGAAGCGCATGTCGCGCACACGCTCAGTCGCAGGATCCGGCCAGGGCATCCACCGTCGTTCCGTGCTCGCCGCCGGCGGCGCGGTCGCCCTCTCCGCGGGCGTCGGCTACGCCCTGCGGCCCAGCGACAGCCAGGCTGCCACGGCCAAGGAGGCGACCGAGGCCGTGGCCGCCTCCTCGCGTCAGGCACCGGCCGCGCCGCTGGCCCCCTACACCAAGGGCACCACCCTCGCCTCCGTCGCCGCCCCGCGCGGCAGCTCCGGCTACCGGCGCCTGGGCGACGGACCCGGCTGGCAGCGGGTCGTGCGCTCCGACCTGGCCGCGCCCAAGTCCGGCCGCGCCGGGCGGCGTACCGCGCTCGCGGCGTTCGTGCAGCTCACCGACCTGCACATCATCGACGCCCAGCACCCGCTGCGCCTGGAGTACCTCCGCTCGGCCGACATCCACGCCTGGCGGCCGCACGAGGCGCTGACCGTGCAGGGCGCCATCGCGCTGGTGGAGCGGATCAACGCGCTCCGCGGCGCCCCCGTCACCGGCGCCCCGCTGCACTTCGCCATGACCACCGGCGACAACACGGACAACAACGCCAAGTCCGAGCTGGACTGGTTCCTGAAGATCATGAGCGGTGGGCGCATCACGCCCAACACCGGGGACCCGCGCCAGTACGAAGGCGTCCAGAACAGCGGCCTCAAGCAGTACTGGCAGCCGGACGCCGCGGTCCGCGACAGCGACAAGCAGGTCGGCTTCCCGCAGCTCGACGGCTTCCTGAAGGCCGCCGTCCGGGAGGTCCGCAGCCCCGGCCTCAACCTGCCCTGGTACTCCACGGTCGGCAACCACGACTCCCTGCCGATGGGCTGCTACGCCTCGCACGACGACTCCTACCTCACCGAACTCGCCGTCGGCGGCAAGAAGCTGATGGACGTGTCCGCGGCGGAGGCGCAGCAGCTCCAGGCGCAGATCAAGAAGGCCCGGGACCCCCAGGGCGTCCGCTACCACGACTTCCTCAAGTCCCACGCCCGCTCCATGCGCTCGGTCACCCCGGACGAGAGCCGCGCCCCCTTCACCCAGGCCGACTACCTCCAGGCGCACCTGAACCCTGCCTACCGCGGTGTCGGCCCGGCCGGCCACGGCTATTCCTCCGCCAACCTCGACTCGGGCACCCAGTACTACGCCTTCCGCATCTCCGACGACGTCATCGGCATCAGCCTGGACACCACCGACGCGGGCGGTCACTACGAAGGCTCCCTCGGCACGACCCAGATGAAGTGGCTCGAGAGGACCCTGCGGGAGAACAAGGACTCCCACGCGGTGATCTTCAGCCATCACACCAGCAAGACGATGACGAACCTCCGCAGCGACCCGGCCCGGCCCGACGAGCGCCGGCACGACGGCCAGGAGGTCCTCGCCCTCCTCGGCGGCCACCGCAACGTGCTCGCCTGGGTGAACGGCCACATCCACAAGAACGTCATCACCCCGCACTCGACGTCCGGCGGCGGCTCCTTCTGGGAGATCTCCACCGCCTCCCACGTCGACTTCCCCCAGCTGGCCCGGGTCATCGAGCTGACCGACAACAAGGACGGCACCATCTCGCTGTTCACCACACTGGTGGAGTCCTCGGCCCCGCACCGCACGGACTTCTCCGACCTCTCCCAGACCGGCCTGGCGGCCCTCTACCGCGAGCTGTCCCTCAACGCCCCCGGCGCGAACGCGAACCTCGGCGGCGACCCGGAGGACCGCAACACCGAGCTGGTGCTGAAGAAGGGCTGATTCCCGCTCAACCGTCCGGACCCGGTCAACCCGGGCCGTACGGCCCAGGTCCCACCCCCTGACACAGCTCGACGTGACAGGGGGAAACGGGGACATGAAGAGACACATACGTACGACCCTGACGGCGGCGACGGCCGTGGCGCTGACGGCGGCACTGGCCGCCCC
>KL569281.1:20889-22411 GCA_000715635.1 Streptomyces violaceus
GCGCTCGCGGCCGCTCCCGGCACGGCGCCCGGCGGGCATGACGCGACCCGGCAGGCGGCGCGGGCCGCGGTCGCCGAGGGCGTCCCGGGCGTGACCGTGACCGTGCGGCGGGGGCACGGCACCTGGGCCGCCACGGCCGGCGTCGGCGATCTCGAGACCGGCAAGCCGCGTTCGACAGCGGACCACTACCGCGTCGCCAGCATCTCGAAGACGTTCGTCGCGACCGTCGTCCTCCAACTGGAGGCGGAGGGGAAGCTCTCGCTCGACGACACGGTGGAGAAGTGGCTGCCGGGCCTGGTCCGCGGCAACGGCCACGACGGCCGGCGGATCACGCTGCGCCAGCTCCTCAACCACTCCAGCGGCATCTTCGACTATCTGCGCGACTCCGGCTTCCAGCAGAAGTACATGACCCCGGACGGCTTCATGAAGCACCGCTTCGACCAGGCGTCCCCCGAGGACGCGATCGCCATCGCCATGGCGAACAAGCCGCACTTCAAGAAGCCGGGCACGTCGTTCGCGTACTCCAACACCAACTACGTCCTGGCCGCGCGGGTGATCGAGAAGGCCACGGGCAGCGACGACTACGCCGATGAGATCGAACGGCGGATCATCGCCCCGCTGAAGCTGTCCTCCACATCGGTCCCCACCCGGGTCACCCTGCCCCGGCCCAGCAGCCGCGCCTACTCCAAGCTGTCCAAGATCAAGACGGGCCCGACGTACGACGTCACGGAGCTGAACCCGCGCCTGGCCTACGGCTCCGGCCAGATGGTCTCCAGCTCCGCCGACCTGAACCGCTTCTACTCGGCCCTGCTGAGGGGCAGGCTGCTCCCGCCCGAGCAGCTGAAGGAGATGAAGACCACGGTCCCCTCCAGCCGCGACACCAGCCGCTACGGTCTGGGACTCGTCGACCGCAAGCTCAGCTGCGGCGTCCACGTCTGGGGCCATGACGGCGGCATCACCGGCTCCAGGTCGGACGTGGTGACGACCGAGGACGGCCGGCACTCCCTGGCCGTCAACCTCAACGGGGACTGGTCGGGGAGCACCGGCGGGATCATCGAGGCGGAGTTCTGCGGCAAGTAGGGCGGTGCCGCCCTCCCATTTGGTGAGACACCCGCTCACGTTTCGAGAAGTAGGGCCGGACCTTCCATACCTCGGCTGCCTGGCTACGAATCCCTGGCGAGGGAGAGCACGCGACGTCGGCAGTCGAGGGGGTCCCCATGACGGGACAGCAGCTCCAGGAGGCGGTCACGGGCCTCGTGGAGGAGGCCCGGCCCTGCGCGGCGCCACCGGATCCAGCGACATCCGCTGCCGCGGAGCGGTTCGCCGCGCTGCTGGCGGAGGTCGCGCACCTGGACGAGGTGCGGGTCGACAGCGACTTCTTCGATGATCTCGGTGCCGACTCCCTGGTGATGGCGCACTTCTGCGCGCGGGTGAGGAACCGGCCGGACCTGCCGGCGGTGTCGATGCGCGATGTCTACCGTCATCCGACCGCCGGCGGGCTGGCGGCCGCACTGGTCGACAG
>KL569281.1:22597-23634 GCA_000715635.1 Streptomyces violaceus
GGTCGACAGCACCCCGCCGCCACCACCCGAATCCGAGGCGCGCAGCCCCTCGGGACTGCCCGGGGCGCCGGTACCGGCACCGGCGCCGCCCACCGGCCGCCCACACCGCCTGCTCTGCGGGGCACTGCAGCTTCTGGCCTTCCTCGGTTATGCCTTCCTCCTCGCGGCCGTCGCCGCCCGAGGCTACGAATGGATCTCCGCGCAAGGGCACCTGCTCGACGCCTATCTGCGGAGCGTCGTCTTCGGCGTCGCGCTGTTCGTCGTGCTGTGCGCCCTGCCCGTGATCGCCAAGTGGGTGCTGATCGGCCGGTTCACGCCACGGCGGTTCCGCGTCTGGAGCCTCACCTACTTCCGGTTCTGGCTGGTCAAGACGCTGATCCGGTCGAGCCCGCTGGCCCTGTTCGCCGGATCGCCGCTCTACCCGCTCTATCTGAGGGCCCTGGGCGCGCGGATCGGCACAGGGGTGACGATCCTTTCGCGCAGCGCCCCCGTCTGCACCGATCTGCTGACCGTCGGTGACGGCGCACTCGTGCGCAAGGACGCGCAGCTCAGCTGCTACCACGCGGTCGACGGTGTGATCGAGACAGGGCCGGTCACCCTGGGCCGGGGCGCGGTCGTCAGCGAGGTGACGGTGCTGGACATCAGGACCCGGCTGGGCGACGGGTCCCGGCTCGGGCACGCGTCCTCCCTGCACACCGGCCAGGCGGTCCCCGACGGCGAGCACTGGCACGGCTCTCCTGCCCAGCCGGCGGACGGCGCCTTCCCGGAGGTGGAGCCCGCCCGGTGCGGCACCGTACGGCGAGCGGTGCACGGCTCTCTGATGCTCCTCACGGCGCTGCTGGTGTATCTGCCGCTCGCGGTGGGCTGCCTGGATGTGCTGCTCTCCCGGATGCTGGAGGGATCCACCGCACTGAAGGGCGGGGCGACGGTGCTCTACGTCGACCTGCTGGTCGTCACGGTCGTCGTGTTCTACGGCGGGGTGCTCGCCGCTCTGGTGGTCCTGGCCACCGTCCCCCGGCTGCTGGGCCGGTTCGTCC
>KL569281.1:23873-27233 GCA_000715635.1 Streptomyces violaceus
GCCCGGCCGGACGTCCCCGCTCTTCGGCTTCCGCCACACCGTGCACCGGACGATCGTCCTGATGACGAACAGGAAGTCCCTGACCCGTCTGTTCGGCGACAGCTCCTGCATCGTGCACTACCTGCGCTGGATCGGCTATCGCCTCTCTCCCGTGGAGCAGACCGGCTCGAACTTCGGCACGGCGGTCAAGCACGAGAGCCCCTATCTGAGCAGGGTCGGCACCGGGACCATGGTCGCGGACGGGCTGTCCCTGATGAACGCCGAGTACTCCAGCACCTCCTTCCGGCTGTCGCCGACCGCGATCGGGGCGCACAACTTCCTCGGGAACCGCATCGCCTACCCCGCCGGCGGGCGGACCGGCGACAACTGTCTGCTCGGTACCAAGGTGGCGGTCCCCGTCAGCGGACCGCTCCGGCAGGATGTGGGACTGCTCGGCTCCCCCTGCTTCGAGATCCCGCGATCGGTCCGGCGGGACAGCACCTTCGACGAACTCAGTGACGGGAACGGTCTCGGCCGCCGCCTCGCGGCCAAGAACCGGCACAACGCCGTCACCATGGCATGGCACCTGCTCACGACATGGCTGTTCTTCTTCTGCGTCGTCCTGCTCTTCGCGCTCGCCGCGAGCCAGTACCCGGTGTGGGGCACGGCGGTCCTGGCGCTCGCCAATGCCGTCGTGCTGCCGTTCACCCTGCTGTACTTCGTCCTCCTCGAGCGGGCCGTCACGGCCGCGCACCCGCCGGAGCCGCTGTTCTGCTCGATCTACGACCGCCGTTTCTGGCGTCGTGAGCGGTACTGGAAGGTCCCCTCCGAGACGTATCTGCACATCCTCGACGGCACCCCCTTCAAGGCCGTCGTGTGGCGCCTGCTGGGCGTCCGGATCGGGGCACGGGTCTTCGACGACGGCTGCCATATGACGGAGCGCCCCATGGTCGCCATCGGGGACGACTGCACCCTCAACTCGGGCAGTGTCCTGCAGTGCCACTCCCAGGAGGACGGCACGTTCAAGTCGGACCGCAGCGCGCTCGGTGCCGGCTGCACCGTCGGCGTCGGAGCGCTCGTGCACTACGGCGTGACGGTCGGTGACGGCGCCGTACTGGCGGCGGACTCCTTCCTCATGAAGGGCGAGACGGTCCCCGAGCACACCCGCTGGGCGGGGAATCCGGCCCGCCCGGCCCTCGACGAAAGGGACGAAAGGGGAGGTGTGCGGTGATGGCGGCGACAGCGACCGAGGCCCGCGTCCCCGCAAGCGGCAGCCGTGCCGAGGGCGGCTTCACGGCCGTGCCCCGATGGGCGAAGGATCCGATGCCCGGCACCGGGGAGCACCTCAGCCGTGTCCCCGGCGAGGTGACGGCGGCCCTGCGCGTGCGGGCCCGTGAACTCGGCGTGCCGCTCACCGCGATCCTCCTGGCGGCCCACGCGAAGGTGCTCGCCCTGCTCTCCGGCGACCCCGAGGTGCGCAGCGGCTACCTGGCCCCGGGCCGGACCGCGCCGGGGCCCTTCGAGCTGACGGCCGGGCCCGGCACCTGGCGCCGGCTGGTGCTGGACGCCCGGCGGGCCGAGGCGGCGGCGCTGTCGGCCGGGACCGGCTCACCGCCCCCGGCCGGCGGCCCCGAGGCGGTGTTCGCCCCCACCGGGTACGAGATCGACGTCCCGCTGGACGGGGGCGTGCTGCTCGGCATCTCAGTGAGTGAGGATCGCGGCCGGCTCGTGCTGCGCCTGCGGCACCGGACGGACCTGCTGGACGCGGACTGTGCCGCCCGGATCGGGGGATACCACCGCGCCGCGCTGGAGGCGATCGCCGACGACCCCGACGCCCCTCACGACCGGGGCAGCCTGCTGTCCGCGGACGAACTCCGGTTCCAGCTCGACGGGCTGGCGGCGGGGCCGCGTCGTGCGCTGCCGGACCGCCGGTTCCACGAACTGTTCGAGGAACGGGTGCGCCGGCATCCGGACGCCGTCGCCGTGGTCCACCAGGGCTGCGGCCTGACGTACACGGACCTCAACACCCGGGCCAACCGGGTGGCCCGCGCCCTGCTGGCCGAGGGGCTCGGCCCGGAGGACACGGTCGCCGTCGTGACCGAGCGCGACCTCCACTGGGCGGCCGGCGTGCTCGGCGTCCTCAAGGCCGGCGGCGTGTACCTGCCCGTCGACCCGCATCACCCGCCCGGCCGCATCAGCGCGATGCTCACCCGCGCCGACTGCTCGTACGTGCTCACCGCACCCGGCAGCACCACTCGGCTGGACCGGGCGCTCGCCACGCTCCCCGGAACCCGGCGGCTGCTCGTCCCGGACCTCACCGACCGGGCCGGCGACGGAACGGACCTCGGCCTGGACATCCCGGCGGACCGGCTCGCGTACGTCTTCTTCACCTCCGGCTCCACCGGAGAGCCGAAGGGCGCGCTGTGCGAGCACGCCGGCCTGCTCAACCACCTGTACGCCAAGATCGACGATCTGGGCATAGGCGAGGGCACCGTGGTGGCGCAGACGGCCTCGCAGTGCTTCGACATCTCGCTGTGGCAGTTGCTCGCCGGGCTGCTGACAGGCGGGCGGACCCTGCTGGTCGAGCAGGACGCCATCCTCGACGTGGACCGGTTCCTGGACCGGATCGCCGAGGAACGCGTCAACGTCCTGCAGCTGGTGCCGTCCTATCTCGACGTCATCCTGTCCGCGCTGGAACGCGTCCCCCGGGACCTGCCGGACCTGCGGTGCGTCTCCGTCACCGGCGAGGCGCTGCGCGGTGAGCTGGTCCAGCGGTGGTTCGCCGGCGGACCCGCCGTGCGACTGGTCAACGCCTACGGACTGACCGAGACCTCCGACGACACCAACCACGAGGTGATGGACCGGGCGCCCGCCACCGACCGGATCCCGCTCGGCCGGCCCATCGCCAACGTGCACCAGTACGTCGTCGACGAGCACCTGCGTCCGGTGCCGCTCGGCGCGCCCGGCGCCATCGTCTTCTCCGGGGTGTGCGTCGGGCGCGGCTACGTCAACGACGCCGAACGCACCTCGCTCGCCTATCTGGAAGACCCCCACCGCCCCGGCCAACGGCTCTACCGCGGAGGCGACTTCGGCCGCTGGCGGCCCGACGGAAAACTGGAGTTCCTCGGCCGCCCGGACGCGCAGGTCAAGATACGGGGGTTCCGGGTCGAGATCGGCGAGGTGGAGAACACGCTGCTGCGGGTGCCCGGCGTCACGGACTGCGCGGTCGTGGTGACCGGAGCGGAAGGGCACGGCCGCCAGCTGGCCGCCTTCTGCACGAGCGAGGGTGCGGTGAGGGCCGAGGACCTGCGGGAGCGGCTCGCGGACCTGCTCCCCGCCTACATGGTCCCGGCGTCCTTCCACAGGGTGGACCGCCTGCCG
>KL569281.1:27403-30686 GCA_000715635.1 Streptomyces violaceus
CCGCCTGCCGCTCACCGCCAACGGCAAGACCGACCGCAAGGCGCTCGCGGCACTCGCCGAGGACCTCGGCCCGGCCCGGGACTCCCACGGCGCCCCGCGGACGCCGTCCGAACGGCGGCTCGCGGCTCGATGGGAGGCGGAACTCGGCCTGCCGCCCGGACGGATCCGCCGGGACGACAACTTCTTCGATCTGGGCGGCACGTCCCTGTCGGCGGTACGGCTCGCGGTCTCGCTGGACCGGGTGATCTCCCCGCGCGACCTTGCGGGCCGTCCCGTACTGGCCGACCTGGCCCACCTGATCGACACCCGGACCGGCGGAGAACCGGGCCGACCGTGACAGACACGAGCAGTACGAGAGGAGAGATCGACATGCTGTCGGCACTCTTCCGCAAGAACAGGGCCACCACGACAGAGGCCCCGGAGGGCCTTCCGGTACTCGACGCGGAAGACACCACGGACACCACGGACGCGGCGGCCTGGGCGGCCGGCCGGCGGGGCGAGCTGCGCGAACTCGTCGCCGAGCGGGGGGCGGTCACCGTCCGGGGCCTCGGCCTGCGCACCCCGGCCGACGTCGCGTCGGTCCTCCGCCAGGTGGCCGGGCGCCCCCTGGCCGAACACGAGGCCTTCGCCGCCCGCGACCGCCACGCGGACGGCGTCTACTCGTCGTCGGCCTGGCCGCCCAGCCAGCCCATGTGCATGCACCACGAACTCAGCTACGCCCTCGAGTGTCCCGGCCTGATGCTGTTCGCGTGCCTGGAGCCGCCCGTCGAGGGCGGTGCCACCGCCCTGGCCGACGCGACCGCCGTGCTGCGGGCGCTGCCCGCCGACCTCGTCGCCCGCTTCGCCCGGGAGGGCTGGCTGCTCACCAGGGCCTACAACGAGGGGATCGGCGCGACGCTCGCTCAGTCCTTCGGCACCGACGACCGCGGCGAGGTCGAGGCCTACTGCCGTGCCCACGCGATCGACTGGTCCTGGCAGCCGGACGGTTCGCTGAGGACGTGGCAGCACCGGCACGCCGTGGTGCGGCACCCGGTCTCCGGCCGGCCATGCTGGTTCAACCAGATCGCGTTCCTGAACGAGTGGACCATGGCGTCCGAGGTCAGGGAGTTCCTGATCGAGGAGTACGGCCCCGACGGTCTGCCCTTCAACACCCGTTACGGCAACGGCGATCCGGTGCCCCCGGATGTCGTCGAGCAGATCAACAAGACCTACGAGACCCACACCGTACGCCGGGCCTGGCAGCGCGGGGACCTGATGCTCGTGGACAACATCCGCACCGCGCACAGCCGGGAGGCGTACCAGGGGCAGCGGAACGTCGTCGTGGCGATGGCCGACCCCGTGCGTCCCGGCCTTCCCGGACCGCTGGGGAGTGAAGCGGCATGACCACCGTGCACACCGTCCCGCAGACCGCCAGGGCTGACACCCCGGTGGTGCCGTCCTTCGCCGTCATCCCCGGAAGCCAGGTCAAGGAGGTGCTCCAGGGCCGAGAGAAGACCGTGGTGGAGGTCGTCGAGGCGACGTACCACCTGCACGGCGCCGGCCGTACGGTCAATCCGCCGTCCTCCTTCCTGCGCTTCCCCGACCGGCCGACGGCACGGATCATCGCCCTGCCCGCCTCCCTCGGCGGCGAGGGCGGGGTGGACGGCCTGAAGTGGATCTCCAGCTTCCCGGCCAACGTCGCCTCGGGCATCCCCCGGGCGTCCGCCGTCCTCATCCTCAACGACCCCGTCACCGGCTACCCCTTCGCCTGTATGGAGAGCTCGATCATCAGCGCCGCCAGGACCGCCGCGTCCGCCGCTTCGGCGGCCGACCGGCTCAGCAGGGGACGGCCGCGCCCGGCCCGGCTGGGCTTCGTCGGGGCGGGTCTGATCGCCCGTTACATCCACACCTACCTGGAGGGCACCGGCTGGTCCTTCGACGCCATCGGCGTGCACGACCTGTCCCCCGACAGCGCCGCCGGCTTCCGCACCTACCTGGAGCAGTCCGGGGCCGTCGGACGCGTCACCGTGCACCGCAGCGCCGAGGAGCTGATCCGCCTCAGTGACCTGATCGTCTTCGCCACGGTCGCCGACCGGCCGCACATCACCGAGCCGTCGTGGTTCCGGCACAACCCGGTGGTCCTGCACGTGTCGCTGCGCGACCTCGCCCCGCAGGTGCTGCTCAGCGCCACCAACGTCGTCGACGACATCGACCACTGTCTCCGGGCCGCCACCTCACCGCACCTCACCGAACGCCTCACCGGCAACCGCGACTTCCTGCTCGGCACGCTCGACGACGTGATGGCCGGCCGCGTGACGGTCCCGGCCGGCCGGCCGGTGGTCTTCTCGCCGTTCGGCCTGGGCGTGCTGGACCTCGCGGTCGGCTCTTACGTCTACGACGAGGTGGCCCGATCCGGCGGACTGCGGGTCATCGACCACTTCTTTCACGAACTGAGCCGGCACGGCTGAGGGCGCCCCCCGGTCCACCGCCGGCCCTGTACGAGGAGACCATCGTGCCAGTCATATCCGTCCCCCAGGCCTTCAACGAGGAGGACCTGTACGTCGACCTGGAGCCGATGACGGGACACCGGCTCTTCCTCAAGTGCGAGGGCTTCAACTTCGCCGGCTCGATCAAGCTGAAGGCCGCGACCGAGATGGTGGAGTCCGCCGAGCGGAGCGGAACCCTCAGGCGGGACTCGATCCTGGTCGAGTCCTCCTCCGGCAATCTCGGCGTGGCGCTGAGCATGATCGCGGCGAGCAAGGGCTACCGCTTCGTCTGTGTGACGGACTCCCGGTGCAACCTCGCCACCCGGCTGATGATGGAGGCCCTGGGCAGCCAGGTCCACGTCGTCTCCGACGAGCACGCCACCGGCGGTCTGCTGGGCGCGCGGCTGGCGCACCTGCGAGCCCTGTGCGCCGCGGACGACCGCTATGTGTGGCTGAGTCAGTACACCAACCCCGACAACTGGAGGGCGCACTACTTCAGGACGGCCCCGGCCATCGCCCGCTGGTTCCCGCGCCTGGACGTCCTGTTCATCGGCGTCGGCACGACCGGCACCCTGATGGGCTGCGCCCGCTGGTTCCGCTCCTGGCACCGGCCTGTGCGGATCGTCGCGGTGGACAGCGTCGGCTCCGCCATCTTCGGCGACCCGCCCGGACGGCGGATGATCCCCGGCCTCGGCATGAGCCTCCGCCCTCCGCTGCTCGACGAGAGTTACGTCGACGAGGCGGTCCGCGTCGAGGAGGCCGATGCCATCCGTACCTGCCGGCACCTGGCGAGGCGGGGCTTCCTGTTCGGCGGGGCG
>KL569281.1:30896-31212 GCA_000715635.1 Streptomyces violaceus
AGGCGGGGCTTCCTGTTCGGCGGGTCGACCGGCACGGTCGTCAGCGGGGCGACGAGCTGGCTCGCCCGGCACGGGACGCCGGGCCTCACGCCCGTCGCGATCGCCCCGGACCTCGGTGAGCGCTATCTCGACACGATCTACCAGAGCAACTGGGTGCAGGCCCTGTACGGCAATGACGCCATCGCTGACCCCCGCGCTGTGCGGGCGCCCTCCGACTGACCGAAGACGGCCGTGCCATGTGCCTCCTCCCCGCGAGACCGGCCCTGCGTCCCGAGCGGCTGACCTCCGCCGCCTGGACCCGGCCTCCGGAGCCGCC
>KL569281.1:31434-32512 GCA_000715635.1 Streptomyces violaceus
CAGAGATGTGTATAAGAGACAGGGTGGAGGACCTCCGCGACGCTTTGGCCCCGTTCGCCGGCACGCTGCTGGACAGCGGGGAACGGGCGCGGGCCGCGGCACTGCAGCGGACGGCGGACAGGGACGGCTACCGGGTCGCCCATGTGTGCCTGCGCCTGCTCCTCGGCGCCTACCTCGGGGTCGAGCCGTCGGACGTCACGTTCGTACGGCGACCCTGCCCGGTGTGCCGGGGCCCGCACGGCCGTCCCGACGTGCCCGGCGTGCCCCTGTGCTTCTCCGTCTCCCGCACCGACGGCCGCTGCCTTCTCGCGTTCGCGGACACACCGGTCGGCGCGGACATCGAGCGGCTGCCCGGCTCGGATGTCGTCGCCGCCCTCACGGACACGCTGCACCCCCGGGAGGCCGCCGAGCTCGCCGCATGTCCGCCTCAGGGGCGCCCTGCCGCCTTCGCCCGGGTGTGGACACGCAAGGAGGCGTATCTGAAAGGGCTCGGCACCGGACTCGGACGTGACCTCCGCTCCGACCACCTCGGCGCCTCCGCGCGCGGACCCCGCCGGATGCCGGGCTGGACGGTCGACGACGTGGCGGTGGGCAGGGGGCACGCGGCCGCCGTCGCGGTGGCCGAGCGGTGACTGTCATGCGGCGGTGATCGTCATGCGGGGACGGAGATGACACCGAGCGGGTGGGTGGTGGGCTGCCGGGAGCCGCCGGCCGGTTCCACCGTGAGGCAGACGGCGGTGGCCCCGCCGAGGCGCCCTTCCAGGACTTCCGCATGCCCCCCGCCCTCGGTGGACAGCAGTCCGGCCGGCCGGAGCTGCCCCGGTTCGGCGTACCAGAGCTGGTAGACCCGGTCGTCGGTGAGCGGCGGCAGCCCCGACGCGAACACCGCGGACCGGTTCTCCGCCCGGGAGGCGACCACGCTCGCGGTCCCGCTGTCCGCGAGCTTCTTGGTGCTGATCGTGGCGTCGGGGGCGGTCACGACATCGGCGAGTTGCCGGTACTCGGCGTGCTCCTCGGCGGACTGCTCACGCGCGGTGTCGGCCTCCGAGCTCTGCCACCAGGCGATGCCCCCGAGAGC
>KL569281.1:32687-36622 GCA_000715635.1 Streptomyces violaceus
GCCCCCGCCAGTGCCAGCCGGAGCCCTCGCTGCCGGCGGCGTCGGCGCCGGGACTCCGCCGCGACGGACCGGTCCTGAGGGACGGCCGCGATCCGGTCGAGCACCCGGCGCCGCATCTCCGCAGAGGGCGCGCTCGTCTCGGCCGCCCCCATCTCGACGGCCGCCCCGGACAGCTGATCGACCTCCGCACGGCAGGGGGCGCAACCGGCCAGGTGCTTCTCGAAGGCTGCTTCCTCATCGGCCGGCAGCGCGTGCAGCACGTAAGCGCCGACATCGAGGTGGGGGTCGTCGGTGAGGTTCACGAGCCGGCCTCCATACAGTCGTGCAGGCGCTGCAGCCCCTGACGCATCCGCGACTTGACGGTGCCCGCCGGCATCGAGAGCGCCTCGGCGACCTCCGCGTACGTCAACCCCTCGTAGTAGGCCAGCACCAGGGGCAGCCTCAGCTCGCGGGTCAGCTGGGCCAGGCAGCGGAAGACCACCCGCTGCTCCTCCCGCGTCTCGACCTCCTCGGCGACGGTGTCGAAGGACCGCTCCTGCTCCCGGACCGCGGCGCGCAGCTCGCGGGCGCGGCCCGCGGCGACGGACCGTACCCGGTCCACGGCGCGCCGGTGCGCGAGGGTGAGCACCCAGTTCCGGGCGGCTCCGCGCGCCGGCCGGAACCGGTCGGCGGTCCGCCACACCTCCACCATCACGTCCTGGGCCACCTCCTCCGCCTGGGCCTCGTCCCTGACCACGCGGCAGGCCAGTCCCAGCACCGGGTGAGCCAGGGCGTCGTACAGTTCGGCGAAGGCCCCTTCGTCGCCGTCGGCGGCGCGGACGAGCAACTGGTCCAGCGCGGTGTCGTCCGCGGCCCCTGCTCGTCCCCCTTGTGTGTCACCTTCCCTCTGGGCTCCGGCTCGTCGGTCCATCGCGCCTCCTCGGCTCAGCTCGACACTGGCCCTCTTCCGGGGGCAGCGCATCCGGTCCGAACCCGTCCGTCTGACAGATTCACCTGTCTGCCGCAGCAGACGGCCGGCCGGTCTCACGCGCGGCGAGGTGGCGCGTTTTCCCACTGCTGGTTCGTAGCGGCAGGCCCGGCAGATCAAGATCAGTCGCCCTCGGTGCACGAGGAGGGGCCGCCGGCGACTCCGGCGGCCCCTCCTCCCCCCTCCTGGTCCCACCCCCTGGTCCCGCCCCCGGGTCTTGTCCCTACCGGGGCAGCACCGCGACATACGCGGCCGGTTCGCGGTCGGCCGCCGCCATCAGGGCGGTGCGGACCACCGCCGCCTGCTGCTCCACCGAGTCGCGGAGCTTCCTGGGCGTGATGTGGACGACCGTGATGCCGAGCCGCTCCAGGTGCTCGCGCTTGCGGGCGTACTCCGACCACTGCGCCTCGTCGTTCTGCCGGGGCGCCCTGGTGTCCAGCTCCAGCGCCACCGCCTGCTCCGGCCAGTACGCGTCCAGGCCGCCGAGGTAGGGGCCGCCGGGCAGGCGCAGGTCCACGTTCCACACCGGGTCGGGCAGGCCGTACTCGCGCACCATCCGGTACAGGCGGTCCTCCGCGATCGCCCGGCCCTCGGCCAGCAGGGAATCCACCGCGTCCACCACGTGCGGGCGGCTCAGCAGCCGGGCCTGGTTCAGCTCCCGCACCACCGCGGCCGGCTCGCAGTACGCGCCGCGCACCGCCTCCGTCATCAGCCGGCGCACGACGACGGCGTCCGCGAGGCCCGCCACCGCGTCGGCCAGCGCCCGGGCGACGGGGGCCACCGGCAGGCCGGTGACCTGCTCGGGGACCGGCAGCGCGACACCCCGGACGATGCGCGCACAGCCTGTCGAGCGCAGCCGGCGCATCCGCGGGACCAGGACGTCGATCACGTCCAGGGACGGCAGCGGGGGAGTGGACGAGAAGCCGTGCAGCGTCAGCGCGGCCAGGCCCGTGATCATCGCCTCGGGGTGGGCGGGGGCGCCGGAGCCGTCCGCGCCGGGCTGGGCGGGAACACCCGTGCCGCGCTCCCGGGCCGCGTACCTCAGCACCGCGTGCAGCCGCTCCTCGCTGGTCGGCGGGCCCGGGTGGAGCAGGACGACGCCGGGGAGGAGCTGCTGCCAGGGGCCGCCGGGGGTGCACTGCTCGTTCACCTGGGCCGTCGAGACACCGTGCGCGCGGAGCTGCGCGACCGTCATCACCCGGAGCCGGCCGCGGCCGGACAGGTCGTGGAGGGGGCGGGGGGAGAGCGGGGTGTTGTGCGTCATGACCGGCAATTTCCCGCACCGGGCCCGCCTTTTAACCCCTGTTACAGGCCCGTCGACACATACGGACAATCCGGCACTAAAGGACGGATGTTCGGATGCCGAAACGCCCTGGTCCGTTCGGGTGCGGACCAGGGGTTACGGCTGTGATTGCCTGTATTCCGTAACGGTGACGGAACCCGAAATCTCAGGCCAAAGGTGTCAGGGCCCGGCTACCCGGCCGCCGCGTCGCACGCCTGCCCCCGCAGGGCCCGCGCCAGATCGTCCTGGGCCTCCAGCACCAGCCGGCGCAGGGCCGGGGCCGCTTCCCGGTGGGACTCCAGCCAGGCGTCCGCGGCGTCGAGGGTCTCCTGGGACTGCTGGAGCGAAGGGAACAGCCCCTGCACCACGTGCATCCCGATCTGGATCGACCGCTCGGCCCACACCCGCTCGATCGCCGCGAAGTACTTCTCCGCGTACGGCGCGAGCAACTCCCGCTGCGAGCCCTGCGCGAAGCCCGAGATGGTCGCCTCGACCATCGCGTTGGACAGCGCGTCGGACTCCACGACCTGCGCCCACGCCTGCGCCTTGACCGCCTCCGACGGGCGGGCGGCCAGACAGCGCACCTGGTGACGCTTGCCGGAGGCGGTGTCGTCCCGGGCCAGCTCCTCGGCCAGCACCTTCTCGTCCACCACCCCGTGCGCGGCCAGCGGCTCCAGGAACACCCACCGCAGCTCCTGGTCCAGGTCGAGGCCCTCGACCGCCACAGCGCCCGTCAGCAGGTCCCGCAGCAGCTCGAAGTCGGCGTCGGCGGCGGCCACCCGGGCGAAGAAACGCGCCCACGCGAGCTGGTGCTCGCTGCCCGACCCGGCCGCGTACAGCTCGCGTCGCGCGCCCTCGGAGAGCAGCCGGGTGGTCGCCTCCCGCCGGCCGGGCGCCGCGTAGTGCGTCACCGCCGACTCGGCCCACGCGTGCAGCATCTGGAGCACGCCGATCTCGGACTCGCGCCCCGCGAACCGCAGCACCAGATCCACGAAGTCCCGCGCCGGGAGCAGCGCGTCCCGCGTCATGTTCCACAGCGCCGACCAGCACAGGGCACGCGCCAGCGGATCGGTCACCGACCCCAGGTGCTCGCGCAGCGTCGCCAGCGAGGTCGCGTCGAAGCGGATCTTGCAGTACGTGAGGTCGTCGTCGTTGACCAGCACCAGGTCGGGGGCGTCGGCACCGGCCAGGTCCGCCACCACCGTCCGCGCGCCGTCGACGTCGGTCTCGGTACGCGCGTACCGCTCGAGCGTGCCGCCGTCCGTCACCCGGTACAGGCCCACCGCCACCCGGTGCGGCCGCAGTTCCGGATGCGACTCGGCGGCCTCCTGCACCACCGCCAGCTCCTCGATACGGCCCTCCGGGCTCAACAGCACCTGCGGAGTCAGCGAGTTCACCCCGGCCGTCTGGAGCCAGGACCGCGCCCACGCGCTCATGTCCCGGCCGCTGGTCTCCTCCAGCACCGACAGCAGGTCACCCAGGCGCGTGTTGCCGTACGCGTGCCGCTTGAAGTAGCGCCGGGCGCCCTCCAGGAACGCGTCCTGCCCGACGTACGCCACGAGCTGCTTCAGCACCGACGCGCCCTTGGCGTACGTGATGCCGTCGAAGTTCAGCTTGGCGTCCTGAAGGTCGCGGATGTCCGCCGTGACCGGGTGGGTGGAGGGCAGCTGGTCGGCGCGGTAGGCC
>KL569281.1:36857-39333 GCA_000715635.1 Streptomyces violaceus
CCCCAGCCGTTGACGAAGCGGGTCGCGCCGACCAGCGAGAACTCGCCCATGAAGTCCGCGAACGACTCCTTCAGCCACAGGTCGTCCCACCACTCCATGGTGACCAGGTCGCCGAACCACATGTGCGCCATCTCGTGCAGGGCGACATTGGCCCGGCCCTCGTAGGACGCCTGCGTCACCTTCCCCCGGAAGATGAACTCCTCCCGGAACGTCACCAGACCCGGGTTCTCCATCGCGCCCAGGTTGTACTCGGGCACGAACGCCTGGTCGTACTTCCCGAACGGGTACGGGTAGTCGAAGTGGTCGTGGAAGAAGTCCAGGCCCTGCTTGGTGACCAGGAAGACGTCGTCGGAGTCGAAGTGGGGCGCGAGGCCCTTGCGGCACAGCGCGCCGAGGGGGATCTCCAGCGTCGTGCCGTCCGCGAACGTACGGGAGTAGCTGTCCGTCACGTAGTGGTAGGGGCCCGCCACCACACACGTGATGTACGTCGAGATCGGCTTGGTCTCGGCGAACCGCCAGACCCCGTCGCCGAGTTCACCGACGCCGTTGCTCCACACCGTCCAGCCCTCCGGGGCCCGCACCTCGAAGCGGAACGGGGCCTTGAGGTCGGGCTGCTCGAAGTTCGCGAAGACCCGGCGGGAGTCGGCCGGCTCGTACTGCGTGTACAGGTACACCTCGCCGTCCTCCGGGTCGACGAAGCGGTGCAGGCCCTCACCGGTGCGGGAGAAGGCGCACTGGGCGTCGACGACCAGCTCGTTGTCGGCGGCCAGGTCCTCCAGCGTGATCCGGGAGCCGTCGAAGACCTCACCGGGGTCCAGATCCCGGCCGTTGAGTGAGACGGCCGTCACACTCGGCGCGATCAGGTCGGCGAAGCTGCTCGCCCCGGGCTCGTTGCAGCGGAAGCGCAGGGTCGTCACCGAGCGGAAGGTGCGGGGCCCGGCGCCGTCGTCCTCGCCGACCGCGGACCGCAGGTCGAGGGACACCTCGTACCCGTCGACGCTCAGCAGGGCGGCCCGCTCCCGGGCCTCGTCGCGGGACAGATTCTCACCGGGCACGGGCGGCACTCCTCATATGTCGTGGGGCACTGCTGAACAGCATCGATCCTGCCACGTGCCCCTGACGCCAGGGGCCGGGAATGACCGGAGCGAGCACCGGCGTTCCCGGAGGAAACAGTTTCCTCATGAGGAGAGACATGTCGGACAAGACCCCCGTCGACTTCTGGTTCGACCCGCTGTGCCCCTGGGCATGGATGACCTCCCGTTGGGTGCTGGAGGTGGAGAAGGTCAGGGACATCGAGGTCCGCTGGCACGTCATGAGCCTCGCCGTCCTCAACGAGGACAAGCTCGACGACCTGCCCCAGGAGTACCGCGAGCTGCTGGAGACCAAGGCCTGGGGCCCCGTCCGGGTCGTCATAGCGGCACAGCAGGAGCACGGCGCCGGGGTGCTCGGCGACTTCTACACCGCACTCGGCACCCGCATCCACAACCAGGGCGAGGGCCCGGGCAAGGAGACGGTCGCCGCCGCCCTGAAGGACGCCGGCCTGCCCGCGTCCCTCATCGAGAACTGGGACGCCACCCCGTACGAGGCCGAGCTGCGCGCCTCCCACAAGGAGGGCATCGACAAGGTCGGCCAGGAGGTCGGCACCCCGGTCATCGCCGTGCCCGGCTCCGACGGCGAGCAGATCGCCTTCTTCGGCCCGGTCGTCACCCCCACCCCGCTGGGCGACGAGGCCGGCCGCCTCTGGGACGGCACCCTCGCGGTGGCCTCGGTCCCCGGCTTCTACGAGATCAAGCGCACGCGCACCAAGGGTCCGGACTTCTCCAACCTCTAGGACTCACACCGAGGCGTCGGCTCCCGGGTTCTGCATGTCCTCCGGGAGCCGGCCCCCGCCGGCCTGATGGCCCCAGGGCTGGTACCACCGGCAGCCCGGAGCAGTGCAGCGCCACAGGTCCGTGCGGCCCGTCCCGAGTGCTTTTCTCTCCTCGGGCTTGAGCGGCGTGAACACCTGAGTGCCGCTGCCGCCACAGGTCGGGCAGTGCTTGTCCTTGAAGAACATCAGCCCCTCCTAGCCATCACCGCCAAGTCAGGGAAGTCGGTCACGACCGCGTCGACTCCCAAGCGGTAGTACAGCGCGTATTCGGCGAACGCGTCCCCGAAATCGTTCGCTCCGCTCCCGCGCCGGAACTCCGCCGGCAGGAACTGGTTCTCCGCGCGGAAGGTGTACGGCCCGATCCGCAGCCCCGCCGCGTGCGCGTCCGCGACGAGGGAGCCGGCGGCGACCGACGACTTGTCCGGCCCGATCCAGTCCGCGTACTCCGCGATCCGAGCCAGGCCCGCCGGCGTCATCATCTCCTCGTAGGTCCTCCCGGGCAGGTCGTACGGCCCGCCCGTCGTCCCCAGCGCCTGCCACAGCGGCACCCCCAGGCCCGTCATGCGCTTGAGGCTCGTCGGCTCGAAGGACTGCACGACGCACTCG
>KL569281.1:39538-39748 GCA_000715635.1 Streptomyces violaceus
AGAGATGTGTATAAGAGACAGGATCGTGGCCGCGAGCTTCGGCTCCAACGGCAGCCCGATGGACCGGAAGTAGGTCGGATGCTTGGTCTCCGGGAAGACGGCGATCGTCCGGCCGTGGGTCCGCGACAGCCGCCGCGCCAGCTCCACGACCTCCTGGAAGGTCATCACCTCCTCACGGCCGTCGAAGACCGTGTTGCGGTTGCGGACCCG
>KL569281.1:39993-40317 GCA_000715635.1 Streptomyces violaceus
CAGCCGCTCCACCGCCCGCAGCGTCTTCAGCTCGGCGAGGGTGAAGTCCTCCGTGAACCATCCCGTCACGGCACGGCCGTCGACCGTCTTCGTCGTACGGCGGTCCGCGAACTCGGGGTGGCGGGCCACGTCGGTCGTCTGGGAGATCTCGTTCTCGTGCCGGACGACGAGCACATGGTCCTTCGTCGGCACCAGATCCGGTTCGATCCAGTCCGCGCCCGTCTGCACGGCGTACGTGTACGAGGCGGCCGTGTGCTCGGGGCGCCAGCCGGCCGCGCCGCGATGGCCGATGACCACCGGGCGCCCCTCGGCAGGGGCCGCGTG
>KL569281.1:40594-40869 GCA_000715635.1 Streptomyces violaceus
GGCGGCGGCCGCGAGCAGGAGAGATCGGCGTCTCAGGTGCATCCAAGTCCCTCTCGTCGTCCGGGTGTTCAGGTCCTTGCGCGGGTCCGTGCCTCGGCGAGCCGGCCCAGGTGCTCCTCATAGCCCCGCGTGTGGAACGCGGCCCGCCCCGGATCCGGCTCGACGACCTCCGTCGGCCGCGTCCACGCCTCCGCCTCCAGCGGCACCCCGTACCGCTCGGCCGCCGCCAGGACCGCGCCGCGCGCGCCCACCTCTGTCTCTTATACACATCTCTG
>KL569281.1:41056-42436 GCA_000715635.1 Streptomyces violaceus
CAGCCGCATCCAGGCGGGGCTGCGGGTGCCGCCGCCGCAGACGGCCAGGCTCCCGTCGAGGCCCGCCGCCTCCAGGCAGTGCCGGGCCGCGTACCCGATGCCCTCGCAGGTCGCGCGGACCAGATCGCCCCGGGTCGACTCCAGGGACACACCGAGGAGTTCGGCCCGCAGCCGTGGCTCCACGAAGGGGGCGCGTTCACCGGAGGGCGCGAAGTACGGCAGCACCCGGACGCCGTTCGCACCCGAAGGGGTCTCGGCCAGCAGGCCGTCCACCTCGTCGTGCCGCACCCCCGTCGTCGACAGCACCCAGTCCAGCGCCGCCGTGCCCACCATCGCGGGCATGGCGCGCAGCCAGTGACCGGGCCGGTCCGTGGAGATGTACAGCCCCGCCGGCTCGCCGGTCAGGTCCAGCTCCGTCGTGGCGACCAGGCTGGCCAGACAGGTGCCGACGATCAGCAGACCGTCGCCGGGGGACGTCACCCCGGCCCCCAGCGCGCAGGCCGGCAGATCGTACGGCCCGTTCGCGATCCGGGTGCCGGACGGCAGGCCCTCGCCCAACGCCTCGGCCGTCGCGACGGGGTCGCTGACCGGGGCGAGCAGACCCCGCCGGTGCGTCAGCCCCAGCAGCTCGACGACCCGGTTGTCGTAGGTCCGCGTACGCGGGTCCAGGAAGGGCATCGAGGCGTCCGACACATCCGTCGTCGGACCGGCCCCCGTCAGCCGCTGGAACACCATGTCCTTGCAGTACAGGGCGGCCTTCGCGGCATCCAGCGCCTTCGGTTCGCTGCTGTCCAGCCAGGCCAGCAGTGGCCCCGGACACCCCGGGAACATCGCGCTCCCCGTCCGCCGGAACACCGTCTCGAACGTGCCGTCGGCCAGCCACCGGTCGACCAGTTCGTGCGCCCGCCCGTCCATCCAGGAGGCCGCCGGCCGCACGGGCCGCCCCTCGCCGTCGACCAGCCACACCCCGTCGCCCTGCCCGGTGAGCCCGGCCAGCTCCACCGGTTCCGCAACGGCGGCGGTCAGCGCGCCGAGCACCTCGACGACCGCCCCGTACACCTCCTCCATGTCCTGCTCGACGACGCCGCCGTGCAGCGAAAGGCCCACAGACCGGGACTCCACGGCCAGTTGGCGGCCCGCCGCGTCGAAGGCCGCCGCCTTGACCATGGACGTGCCCACATCGATACCGACGTACATGCGGCTCTCCTCCCGGTCCTCAGGTCAGGCAGTGCGCGAGCGGCTCCCCGCGCACCCAGCGGCCCACCTCTTCGGCGGCGATCCGCGCGGCCTTCTCCGCCACCGCGCGCGACGCCCCGCCCAGATGCGGGGTCAGCACGACACGGTCACCCAGCGCCAGCAGCCGGGACTCCGCCGGCAACG
>KL569281.1:42606-43553 GCA_000715635.1 Streptomyces violaceus
GCTCCCGCTCGTAGGTGTCGAGCGCCGCCGCCGACAACTGCCCGCTCTCCAGCGCGTCGCACAGCGCGCCCTCGTCCAGCAGCGGGCCCCGGGCCACGTTCACCACCACCGCGCCGGGCGGCAGCAGCCCAAGCTCCCGGGCGCCGATCAGCCCCCGGGTCTCGGGGGTGAGCCGGGCGTGCAGGGTGATCACCTGGGAGCCGCGCAGCAGGGCGTCGAGGGAGTTCACACGCAGGCCGTGGATCTCCCCGTGCACATACGGGTCGTACACCATCACCCGTGCCCCGAACGCGCACAGCACCCGGGCGACCCGGCTGCCGACGGCCCCGTATCCGACCAGCCCGACGGGCAGGTCCTCCAGCTCCAGACCGCTCTGCTCGTACGTGTAGTACGTCGCGCCCTCCCAGCTGCCCTGCCGGGCCAGCGGATCATGGGCCTGCGGGATGCGGCGCAGGGCCGACAGCATCAGGCCGACGGTGAACTCGGCGGTGGCGGCGGCGTTGCGGCCCGGGGCGAAGCACACCCGCACATCACGGTTCTTGGCCGCGTCCAGGTTGACGTTGACCGGCCCGCCCCGGCACACCACGACCAGCCTCAGATCCGGGCAGGCGGCGAGCACACGCTCGGTGACCGGGCCCATCTGCGTGACCAGGACCTCCGCCCCGGCCAGCGCCTCGATCATCTCGTCCTCGGCGTCACTGGCCTCCTGCACCTCGGCCACCGGCCCGAACGGCTCCAGCGGCCACCCGAGTTCCAGTTCCTTGATCTGCGCCCGCTCCACCTCGTGCTCCACCGCCCGAGTGATCAGCGACGGCAGAACGAAGTGGTCACCGGCAGCCACGACACGCACGCTGTTTCCGTCAGTCATCGCAAGGCCTCTCCCGTCTCGGCGTCGAAGACATGGGTGTGCTGGGGATCGGCGGCGACCCGGACCCGCTCGTCGTGGG
>KL569281.1:43731-43946 GCA_000715635.1 Streptomyces violaceus
AGCCGTACCTCCGGGTCGGTGAGGACGACCAGATTCCGTTCGACACCGTCGAGGGCGAGGGTCGCCAGGCCCGACTCCAGGAGCGGTTCGTGCGCGACGACCCGGGCGGGCAGGCCGCCTTCGGCGGTGAGCGAGACGTCCTCGGGGCGGATCCCGACCACGACCTCCCGCCCCTGCTCCACCGGCACGGGCAGCGCGATCCGCACCGAGCCGGA
>KL569281.1:44160-46422 GCA_000715635.1 Streptomyces violaceus
CCGGTGGCGATGCCGGGCAGCAGGGTGATCGCGGGCTCGCCGACGAAGTCCGCGACGAACAGGTTGGCCGGGCTGTCGTAGATCTCGTACGGCGTGCCGAGCTGCTGGATCACGCCGTCCTTCATCACGGCGATCCGGTCGGCGAGCGAGAGGGCCTCCTCCTGGTCGTGGGTGACCAGGATCGTGGTGTGGCCCAGGTCCTTCTGGATGCGCTTGAGTTCACGGCGGGTGGTGTCGCGCTGGGCCGCGTCCAGGTGGGACAGCGGCTCGTCGAGGAGCAGCACGTCCGGTTCGCGGATCAGGGCCCGGGCCAGGGAGACGCGCTGCTTCTGGCCGCTGGACAGGCCGGCCGGGCGGGCACCGAGGAGGCCGGTCAGGCCCACCCGCTCGGCGATCTCCTTCACCTTGCCGTCGACGTCACCCCGGGAACCGCGCGCGGCTTTCTTGCGCGCCTTGAGCCCGAACGCCAGGTTCTCCGCCACCGACAGCGGCGGATACAGCGCGTAGTTCTCGAACGCGACCCCGATGTTCCGCTGCTGAGCGGGCCGTTCGACGACCGAGTCCCCGCCGACCAGGATGTCCCCGCCGGTGACCGGCTCAAGACCGGCGATCATGCGGAGGGTAGTCGACTTGCCGCAGCCGGACGGCCCGAGCAGCCCGAGCAGCTCCCCGGACCCGAGGTTCAGATCGATCCCGCGGACGGCATCCACCGAAGGCCGCCCCCGCGACTGATACGTCTTACGGAGTTCACGTAGCTCCAGTCCGGTTCCCGTCATGGCCGCCCTTCGTCGCGCAAACCTCGTAACGGACCTTGTGCTCGTCCAGATCCCGCAGTGCCTCCGGCGACGCCCCGTCGTCCACCAGGAGCGTGTCGAAGCGGGAGAGCGGGACGACCCGGTGCAGGGCGACCCGGCCCAGCTTGGTGTGGTCGATCAGCAGGACGTTCCGTGCCGCCGCGTCGAGCATCGCCCGCTTCACGGACACGATGTGCTGCTCCTGGTGGTAGGCGTAGCCCCCGTGCACGGCCGACGTCGACGCGAAGCACACGTCCACGCGCAGTTGCTCGACCGCCTCCACGCAGGACACCCCCAGGAAGGAGGAGTGCAGCGGGTCGTAGTCGCCGCCGAGCGCCATCAGGTGGATGCCCCGCTGGTCGGACAGCAGGTTGATCGCCTCCAGGAAGTTGGTGACGACCGTCAGCGGCGTGACCTCGCCCGTGCGCAGCCGCCGGGCTATCTCCAGGGTGGACGTGGAGTCGTCCAGCAGGATCGCCATGCCGGGCTCCACCATCCGCAGCGCGTGCTCGGCGACGGCGGCCTTCTCGGCCCGCATGGTCTTCAGCCGGTACTGCACGTTCGACTCGAAGACCCCCGACGGCTGCGCGGTCACCCCGCCCCGGGACTTCCGTACGATGCCCTGCCGTTCGAGCTCGTCGAGGTCGCGGTGGATGGTCATCAGGCTCACCCCGAAGCGCTCGGCCAGCTCCGCCGCCGTCGCCGAGCCGTCGGCCAGCACCTGCTCGGCCATGGCGGCCTGACGCGCCGCGGGCCCCTGCTGTCCACCACTGCTGCCGCTCATGATCGTGTCTCTATCCGTCGTCCCGGTCGCTCCGGCCGGTCGGCCTCGAACAGCAGCAGGTTCTCAGGCCGGACCGCGAGCCGTACGGGATCGTCCGCCCGAAGGCGTGCCGCGTCCGCCCGGGGCGCCACCAGCGACACCCGCTGCTCCCCGGTCCCGAGCCGGACGGTGACCTCGACGGACCGCCCGAGCACCTCGGTGACGTACACGGTCCCGGTGAGCTCGTGCCCGTCGCCGTGCAGGGCGATGTCCCGGGGCCGCAGACCGACGAGGACGTCCGTGCCGGGCGTGGCCGATGCCCGGACCGGCAGCTCGACCCCGCCGTCGGCCCGCACCCCGCTCTCGGTCACCACCCCGGGAAGCAGATTGATCCGGGGCCGCCCGAAGGCCCGCGCGACCTCCGTGTCGTACGGCGTGTACCAGATCTCCTCTCGCGTGCCCGTCTGCACGATCCGCCCCTGACGGATGACCCCGATCCGGTCGCCGAGCGCCAGTGCCTCGACGGAGTCGTGCGTGACGTACAGCGTGGTGGTGTGCTGTACGGCCCCGATCGCCTTCAGTTCGGCCCGCATCTGCTGGCGCAGCTTGGCGTCCAGGTGGGAGAGCGGCTCGTCGAGCAGGAAGGCCCGGGCGGGCCGCACCAGCACCCGCCCGAGGGCCACACGCTGCCGCTGGCCGTTGGAC
>KL569281.1:46612-48750 GCA_000715635.1 Streptomyces violaceus
GGCCACACGCTGCCGCTGGCCGTTGGACAGCTGGCCCACGGGCCGGGCCAGCAGGGCGGAGATGCCGAGCAGCTCGGCGACCGCGCCGATCCGCTGCCGGGCCTCGGCGGGGGGCAGCCGGTGCTTGGGGGAGCGTAGCGGCGAGGCCAGGTTGTCGTAGGCCGAGCGGTGCGGGTAGAGCGCGTAGCTCTCGAAGCACATGGCCACGCCCCGGTCGTAGGGCTCCACGCCCCGCATGTCCTCGCCGTCGAGCACGACCGTGCCGGAGTCGGGCGGTTCGAGTCCGGCGATCGTCTTGAGCGTCGTCGTCTTGCCGGCCCCGGACGGGCCCAGCAGGCAGAAGAACTCGCCCTCCCGCACCTCCAGTTCGAGCTCGTCGAGCGCGACGGTCTTGCCGTACACCTTCCGTATCCCGCTCAGCGTGATCACGATTTCACCGCCCCGAACGACAGGCCCCGCACCAGATACCGCTGGATCGTCAACGCCAGCAGCAGCGGCGGTACGACGGAGACGAGTGCCGCGGCGGCGGTCAGGTTGTACTTGGGCCGGTCCCCGCCGAGGAAGGACAGCGCGCCCACGGTCACCGTCTGGGCCTCGTTGGAGGTGAGGATCAGCGGGAAGACGAAGTTGTTCCAGGCGAAGATGAAGGCCAGCAGCGACACGGCCGCGATGCCCGGCTTGACCAGCGGCAGGGCGACGCGGAAGAACGCCTGCTTGCGGGTGTAGCCGTCCAGCAGGGCGGCCTGTTCCAGCTCAGGTGTCAGATCGGCGAAGTAGGACCGCATGATCCACACGATCAGCGGCAGCGTGACCAGTTGCAGCACCCACACCATGCCGACGTACGTGTCGAACAGTCCCAGCTTCTGGTACAGCACGAACAGCGGGATGATCACGGTCAGTTCGGGCGCGAAGCGGAACGACAGCAGCGTGAACATCAGGTTCTCGGAGCCCTTGAACCGCCACCGCGCCGAGGCGTACGCCGCCGGCAGCCCCACCACCAGCGACAGCACGACCGCCCCCACCGACACCACCAGGCTGTTGACGAAGAACCGCACGAACGGGATGCCCTCGCTGTCGCCGAGGACCGTCCGGTAGCCGTCGAGGGTGGGGGAGAAGGAGAAGTAGGTGGAGAAGAGCTGGTCGGCCGGCTTCAGCGAAAGGATCACCATCCAGGCGATCGGGAACAGCGCGAAGACGAAGTAGAGGATCAGGGCGGTGTCGCACAGCCACCCCACCAGGCGTTTCCTCATGTGGTCACCTCCGCGGCCTTCCGCTGGATCTTCCCCAGGTGCTTCACCAGCACCATCGCGGCCAGATACACCACGGCCCACAGCACGATCGTGTAGCTGATCCCGAAGGAGTACCGCTGGAAGCGGATGGCTTCGAGATACGCCCGGATCTGGAGCACCACCGTCGAGTCACCCGGCCCGCCCTCCGTCAGGGCGTAGATGATGTCGAACACCTTCAGCGAGTCCATGAACCGGAAGATCACCGCGACCAGCACATACGGCCACAGCATCGGCAGTGTCAGCCGCCGGAAGGTGTACCACCACCCCGCGCCGTCCACGGCCGCCGCCTCGAACGGGGAGGCGGGCAGCGACCGCAGACCGGCGAGGGCGAGGATCGCCACGAACGGGGTGTACACCCACACGTCCACGGCGATCGACGACAGCAGCGCGCCCGTCGGGGTGTCGGTCCACTGCACCCCGCCCAGACCGAAGGGCCTCAGCAGGTAGTTGACCACCCCGACCGACGGCTGGAGCATCAGCTTCCAGATGATCGCCGCGATCACCGGGGCGATCATCAGCGGCAGGATCAGGATCTTCTCCAGGACCCGGCCCAGCAGGGTCGAGCGGTGCAGCAGCAGGGCGACGGCCACCCCGAGCACGGTCTCGACGAGGGCCGCCCCGACCGCGTACAGCACCGTCACCCACGCCGAGTTCCAGAAGGCCTCCTGCGTGAAGACGGTCGTGTAGTTCTCGAAGCGCACCATGTCCGGCTGCGGTTTGCTCGCCGAGAAGTCGAACAGCGTGTAGTACAGCCCGAGCCCGAACGGGTAGAGGATCCCGCAGGTCAGCAGCAGCGCGGGGACGATCAGGACGTACGGGCGCAGGGTGAGCCGCCACCCCATCGGCTAA
>KL569281.1:48984-50273 GCA_000715635.1 Streptomyces violaceus
GTCCAGGACCGACTTCGCGCCCTCGCCGCCGTAGATCTCCTGGAGGGCCGCCGCCCAGCTGGTCGTCGCGTCGAAGAACTGCGCCTGCGGGGTGAACTGGATCTTCGTCTGGTCGACGACCGTCTCGAAGGTCTCGAGGAACCCCGGCAGATGCCGCATCTTGTCCTTGTACGCGGCGTCGTCGGCGACCGACTTGCGCACCGGGTCGATGTGGTTGTGCGTGATCGCGCTCTTGCGCAGGTGCTCCTTGCCGGTCGCCCACTGCAGGAACAGCCAACTGGCGCTCTTCTTCTTGCTCTTGGCGTTCATGCCGAGCGACCAGATCCACATGTTGGTGGCCAGCGACCCGTCCTGCCCCTTCGGCCCCGGGTGGAAGGCGATCTTCCCGGAGGCGGGGCTGGCGCCCTTCACCGCCTGGAAGTAGGCGGCCGTGTCGGCGTCGAACAGCATCCCGGCCTTCTTCGCGCCCAGGTCGCTGGAGCACTGGTACCAGGTGTACGACGTCCAGGACGGCGGCCCGCCCCGCTTGACCATGCGGGCCCAGTCCTCGGTGAAGGCGACGGCCTCGGGGCTGTTCATGGCGGGTGTGAGCTTCCCGCCGTCGACCGTGAAGTCCTTCAGCCCGTTGCGGGCGTACATCGTCATGAAGCCGGGGTGGATGGTGGCCCAGCTCCTGGATCCGCGTACGGCGATCCCGTACATCCCGTCGAACCCGGCGCCCGGCGCCTTGCGCTTGATGGTGCCGGCCAGTTCGGCCAGCTCGTCGAAGGACTCGGCGGGCTTCACACCGAGCTTGTTGAAGAGCTCGGTGTTGTAGGCGACGACGTTCGTCTCCCAGCCCCACGGCAGCGCGTACTGCCCGCCCTGGCCGAGTGGCGCGCCCGCCTTCAGCGACCACTGGTCGGCCTGGAGCAGGTTCGGGAAGAAGTCCCCCTGGTCCCATTCGGAGCCCGTCGCCGAGGAGTTGCGCATCCAGGGCCCGAGGTCCTCCAGCCAGTTCGGCGGCCCGTACTGCCACACCATGTACGCGCCGAGCATGAACACGTCGTAGGAGGCACGCCCGCTGGACAGGTCCACGGTGAGCTTGTCGAAGTAGTTGTCCTCGGGGAAGACGTCGTACTCGACCTTGATGCCGGTCTTCGCGGTGAAGGACTTCAGGTCGGCTATGAGGGCGTCCGTGTACGGGTGCTTGTTGAGCAGGGCCTTGACGGTGGTGCCCTTGTCCCGCTTCCAGTCGAAGGAACCGGTGATGTCGTCCGCCGCTGACCCGTCGCTCTTGCTGTCGTTCC
>KL569281.1:50491-50937 GCA_000715635.1 Streptomyces violaceus
CCGTGAGCAGCGGGGCCGCGGCAGCCCCGGCGGCGAGGGCGAGGAAGCGCCGGCGGTCGTGCACGTGCGTGTCCATCCGTACCTCCACGTGGAGCCTGGTCAACACGTCGAGTCGACTCGTTAACAGAGGGTGGAACGGCTGAAGTTGGGCGTCAATCCCTCGCGCACGGGAAAATATCGGGGCAGAGTGAGAAGTTCACAGATCCGGCTGCGACGGCGTGGGAGGTTCCGGATGGTGGACGAGGGTGCGGGCTGGCTGGGCGTCGACCTGGGCACGCAGAGCGTTCGCGTGCTGCTCGTCACCGCGGACGGCACGGTCCTCGGCAGCGGCTGGGCCCCGCTGGCCGGGCGGCGCGAGGGGGTGCGGCACGAGCAGGACCCGGAGCGCTGGTGGGAGGCGCTGTGCACGGCGTCCCGGGCGGCACTCGGCTCCGCCCCGCCGGGCC
>KL569282.1:0-3879 GCA_000715635.1 Streptomyces violaceus
GCGAGGAGCCGCCGACCCACAGGGGGACGCGGTCCTGCGCCGGGCGGGGCCGCTGGCCGAGTCCCTCGAAGTCGTACAGCTTGCCGTGGTGCGTGGGGAATTCGTCGGGTCCGAGGGCGGCGCGCAGGGCGTCGAGGCACTCGTCGAGCACCGCCCCGCGCTGCCGGAAGTCCACGCCCAGGACCTCGAACTCCTCCTGGACGTGCCCGGCACCGACCCCGAGGACCAGCCGGCCTCCGCTGAGGTGGTCGAGCGTGGCGTACTGCTTGGCGGTGAGCAGGGGGTGCCGCAGCCCGACGATCGCGACATGGCTGAGCAGCCGGACGCGTTCGGTGGCGGCGGCCAGGAAGGAGAGCGTGGCGACGGGGTCGTACCAGATGGTGCTCATCGCGGCGGCCAGCCGGCGCGGGATGCCGACGTGGTCGCAGCTCGCGAGGTAGGCGAAGCCGGACCGGTCGGCGGCGCGGGCGATGTGCAGCAGGTCCTCGGGGCCGGCCTCCGCCTCCCAGGGCTCGGCGTAGAGGGTGCTCTGGGACTGGACGGGAAGCTGCATCCCGTACCGCAGGCTCACCGGACGCCACCACCCGGCCACAGCCCCTCGTCCGTGAGTCCGAGCAGCTCGATGGCGTTCCCCCGCACGATCCGCTCCACGACCTCAGGCGCCAGGTGCCCCATCTGCGCCTCGCCGACCTCGCGGGACTTGGGCCAGGTGCTGTCGGAGTGCGGGTAGTCGGTCTCGTAGAGCACGTTCCCGACGCCGATGGAGTCGAGGTTGCGCAGCCCGAAGGCGTCGTCGAAGAAGCAGCCGTAGACGTGCTCGGCGAAGAGCTCGGACGGCGGCCGGTGCACCTTGTCGGCGACGCCGCCCCAGCCCCGGTTCTCCTCCCACACCACGTCGGCCCGCTCCAGGATGTAGGGGATCCAGCCGATCTGCCCCTCTGCGTACATGACCTTGAGGCCCGGGAACTGCTCGAACTTGCCGCTCATCAGCCAGTCGACCATCGAGAAGCAGCAGTTGGCGTAGGTGATGGTGGAGCCGACGGCGGGCGGGGCGTCGGCGGAGGTGGAGGGCATACGGCTGGAGGAGCCGATGTGCATGGCGACGACCGTGCCGGTCTCGGCGCACGCGGCGAGGAAGGGGTCCCAGCCGTCGGTGTGGATGGAGGGGAGCCCGAGGTAGGGCGGTATCTCGGAGAAGGCGACGGCGCGGGCCCCGCGCGCGGCGTTGCGCCGGACCTCGGCCGCCGCGAGCTCGGCGTCCCACAGGGGTATGAGGGGCAGGGGGATGAGCCGCCCGTGCGCGTCCGGGCCGCACCACTCCTCCAGCATCCAGTCGTTGTAGGCACGGACGCAGAGCAGGCCAAGCTCGTGATCCTTCGCCTCGGTGAAGGTCTGGCCGCAGAAGCGCGGGAAGGTCGGGAAGCACAGGGCGGACTGGACGTGGTTGACGTCCATGTCGGCGAGCCGGGCGGGGACGTCGTAGGAGCCGGGCCGCATCTGCTCGTACGTGATGACTTCGAGGCGTATCTCGTCCCTGTCGTACCCCACGGCGGTGTCGAGGCGGGTCAGGGGCCTGCGGAGGTCTTCGTAGACCCACCAGTCACCGACCGGGCCGTCGTCGCCGGGCTGTCCCATCACGGGCTTGAAGCGGCCGCCGAGGAAGGTCATCTCCTTCACGGGCGCGCGGACGATCCGGGGTCCGACGTCCCGGTACTTCTCCGGAAGCCGGTCCTGCCAGACGGTCGCGGGCTCCACGGTGTGGTCGTCCACGGAGATGATCAGCGGAAACGAGCTGTCGTGGGTGTCCATGGCGCTCACGGTAGCGCCGATCTGACGGGGCGTCAGCTATGCGTACGACGAGGAAACCGGAGCCTTTGGCCGCCCGCCGCCTCCCCGCACCTGGGCATGCCCGTCTCTTCTTCCCACCTGACGGGCGGGTTCCGGACATGCATCGGCCGCGACGGCTCCCCCTCCGCGCCGCCGCGGCCGAACCCCGTGTGGTTATGGCTTACTTCGTCGGCTTGAAGGGCTCCGACGTGGCGTGCAGGTCCTTCGTCTCGAGCGGCTCGTCGGTGGCGTGCAGGTCCTGCTTCTTCACCGCGCCCTCGTCCGTGGCGTGCAGGTCCTCCGTCGACACCTCGCCGGCCTTCGCGTCCGTCGCGTGCAGGTCCTGCGGCTTGAGCTCGTCGCCCATGATCGTCAACTCTCCTTGGCGTGGGTCGAGTACTGAGGTCCGCGGGCCCGCCCGGTCACTCCCCCGAGGGTGACCGGGCGGGCCCGCCGGGGCCGTTCACCCTAGTGCTGAGGTGCGCGGCCCAGTGCAGTGACCCGTCTGCCCCCCGACGCGACGGATCGACTACGTCTAGCTTGGCGTGGGGCGATAAACGAATGATGAACGCGGCCGGCCTCAGGAGCTGTCGTCAGGCCGCCCGCACCGGGGACAGCAGTGCGCGCACCTCGGCGGCCTCGGGCGAGCCCAGCTCCTCGTAGATCCCGGCCGCTTCCTGCCAGCAGACCTGAGCCCTGCCCGTTTGCCCGATGCCGCTGAGCGCGCGGCCGAGGACGGTGAGGACGTTGCCGCGCCGCCACTCCCCGCCGATGCCGCGGAGCACGGTGAGTGCCATCTCGGCGTTGGCGGCGGCCTGCGCGGGGCGTCGGGCGGCGAGGTCCAGCTCGGCCAGCCGGAACAGGCTCATGCCCTCCCAGAGGCGCTGCCTGCTGTCGCGGAACACCTCCAGCGCTTCCTGGAGCCGGTCGGCCGCGTTGCCCAGCTCGCCGCTCTGGGTGAGGGCGAGGCCGAGGGCGTAGCGGGCGTTGGCCCCGCGCATGGTGTTGCCCATGGCGTCGTAGATGGCGATGCCCTCCTGGGCCAGCGCGACCGCGCTCTGGGTCCGGCCGGTCGCCAGATGGATCCGGGACAGGTTGCAGAGCGCGGCGGCCTCGCCAGGGCTGTTCCCCAGGGCCCGGAAGTGCTCGATGGCCCGGGACAGGTGCTGCTCACCGTCCTCGTGGCGGTTCTGGTACAGCGCGATGATGCCGCGGGCGTTGCGCGCCCAGCAGACGGTGAACAGGTCGTCGGCCTCCTGCGCGAGGAGGATGGCCTGTTCCGCTTCCTGGTCGGCCCGTTCGAAACGGCCGCCCACGTGGTGGGCGTTGACGAGCGTCGTCAGAGCCCGGGCCTCCGCACGCGCGAGACCGAGCTGCCGGGCCGCGCCCAGGAGCGCCTCGGCCGTCGTCTCGTACTCCCTGGAGTTGGCGCCCGACTCGGAGAGGTCATGGGCGGCCCACAGCAGATCGATAGCCCGGGGAAGTGTCTCCGGCTGTCCCGCGCACTGGCGTACGCACGCGAGGAGGCAGACAGCCTCCGCATACAGCCAGTCCTGCGCGGCATGCCGGTTCTCGAAGCTCAGCCCCGGATAGGAGGCCGGCTCCAGATGATCCACCAGCCGGTCACCCGGCCGCTCCATCGCGTAGACGCCGGTGGCGGAGGCCAGGTAGAAGTCCAGCAGCCGCGACACCGCCGAAGTCCGCTCGCTCGGCGGGAGTTCGTCCCTTTCGGCGCACGCACGCGCGTAGAGCCGTACGAGATCGTGGAAGCGGTAGCGGCCGGGGGCCGCCGACTCCAGCAGGGACGTGTCGACGAGGGACTCCAGGAGGTCCTCCGTGTCCTCGACGGGCAGGTCCAGGACCGCGGCCGCGGCCGGGAGGGAGATGTCCGGGCCGTCGGCCAGGCCCAGCAGGCGGAAGGCGCGGGCCTGGGCGGGCTCCAGCTGGCCGTAGCCCAGCTCGAAGGTGGCCTTCACGGCCAGGTCGCCGGCCTGGAGTTCGTCCAGGCGGCGGCGTTCGTCGGCGAGTTTCGCCGCGAGGACCGACACCGTC
>KL569282.1:4102-4904 GCA_000715635.1 Streptomyces violaceus
GGCCGCCACCACGTCCAGGGCGGCCTTCCGCTCGGACGCCACCCGCTCCTCGCCCACGATCTTGGTGAACAGCGCCAGCGCCTCGTCCGGGGACATCACGTCCAGGTCGACCAGGTGGGCGCCCGCCAGGTCCACCATCCGCATCCGGGAGGTGACCAGCGCGGCGCAGCCGTCCGTGCCGGGCAGCAGGGGGCGCACCTGGGCGGCGTCGCGGGCGTTGTCCAGCAGCACCAGGACGCGGCGTCCTGCCAGGACCGAGCGGTACAGGGCCGCGCGCTCCTCCAGGGAGTCGGGGATCGCCGAGTCGGCCGTGCCGAGCGCGCGCAGGAACGAGCCGAGGACCGTCTCCGGCTCCGCGGACCGGGCGCCCGCGCCCTGGAGGTCGACGTACAGCTGCCCGTCCGGGAACGCAGCGCGCGCCTGGTGGGCCACGTGCACGGCGAGGGTCGTCTTGCCCACGCCGCCGATCCCGGCCAGGGCCGAGACCGCCATGACGCGGCCCTCGGCGGCGGTCATGATGTCGCCGAGCTCGCGCACGAAGGCGGAGCGGCCGGTGAAGTCCGGCACCGTCGCCGGCAGCTGGGCCGGGCGGACCGGGACGGAGGCGGGCTCGGCGGCCGGGGAGGAGGGCTCCGCGAGCCCCGGGTCCGCCTGGAGGATGCGCTGCTGCAGTTCGCTCAGACCGGGGCGCGGGTCCACGCCCAGTTCGTCGGCGAGCAGACGCCGCGTGTCGGCGTACACCGCGAGGGCCTCGGCCTGACGGCCGCTGCGGTACAGCGCCAGCATCAGCAGCTCGCGGAGC
>KL569282.1:5048-7591 GCA_000715635.1 Streptomyces violaceus
ACGCCTCCCTCGCGCCATCAGAGATGTGTATAAGAGACAGGGGGATGGTCGGCGGTGAGGGCCGTGAGCTCCGAGACGGCCTCCGCGTGGCAGCCCTGCTCCAGGTCCATGTCCAGGCGGGATTCGACGAGCTGGAGCCGCCACTCCTCCAGACGGACGCGCTGCGCCTCGGCGTAGGGGCCCGGTACACCCGCGAGGCTCTCCCCGTCCCACAGGGCGAGGGAGCGCCGCAGGGTGTCGCGGGCGTGGCAGAGGTCGCCCGCCGACCGGGCCTTCTCCGCCTCGGTCGCCAGGTCCTGGGCGACGGCCAGGTCGAGGGCGCCCTCGGCGAGGCCGCGTACCGCGTAGCCGCCGGACTCGCTGATCAGGACGCCCGGGTCCAGCACCTTGCGCAGGCGGGAGGCGTACGTCCGCAGTGCCGCCAGGGCCTGCGAGGGCGGTTCCTCGCCCCACAGGGCGTCGATCAGCTCCGCCGCGGTGGCCGTACGGCCCTCGCGCAGCAGCAGGGCGGCGAGCAGGGCGCGTTGCTGGGGGGAGCCGGTGGTGATCGGCTCGTCGCCGCGCGAGGCGCGCACCGGTCCGAGCACGCTGAAGCGCAGCGTCGTCGAGGCCACCGGTTCCGCCGACCTCGGTGACTTCGGTGAGGAGTCGGTTCGCCGCTGCTCCGGTACGCGCGGCACACCGTCCGGTACACCGTCCATGCAGTCCCCCTAGACATCCTGAGCAACCACGCCAGTTTGCCTTGTGCAGGGCGGATACGTCAGCCGTGGGGGGCACCGATCACAGGGCGACGCACGGGAGTCCACGAGGTCTGCACACTCTCTCCGCATGCGGCAGCGACGCCACTCGCTGCCGGGGCTTCGATGACCTTCCGAACCCTCGGGGTTCCCTTACAACGCGACGACTCGCACGCTCGCCCCGCACAGCTTTCCCATGTCGTCCTCATCGGACGTGAAGAGCACCACGCCCCCGGGCTGCCGCCCTGCGATCACCGCCAGGGCCGCGTCGATCGCGTACTTGTGGCCGTGCAGCCCCGTGTCCTGGAGCAGCGTGACAGCGGCGTCGGCGACGTCCCGCGTCACGGGTTCCACGACGACACGCGACATGGCCCACGCCCAGGCCGCACGCTGCACGTTGCCGTGGTAGGCCTCGATCAGCGTCAGGGAGCCGGTCACGACGCGGATGCCGGAGCGGTGGGCGTCCTTGAGTCGCGCGAGCATCGCCCGATCACCCAGTACGGCTCGTGACAACGCCTCGCAGTCCAGCACATAGCAGGACGGCACCATCAGCTCGCCCTCCGGCGCTGCCCGCCGGCCGGCGGGCCCGGCTCCGTGAAGTGGCGCTCGAACTCCCTGCGCTCAGCCTCTGCCGACGCCAGCTCGTCGTCGGTGACGGAGCCGTGTTCCTCCTCCAGCCGGGCCACCAGCTCACCGAGACGGTCCCGCTCACGCTGACGCTCTATGGCCCGCGTGACATAGGCACTGAAGCCGCCGGATCCGACGTCCTGCCGGATCTCCTCGGCGAGCTCCTCGGGCAGCGTGACGGTGTACTTCTTCGTTGCCATACCACTTACCATACCGCTCCGGGACGTCTCCGTCCTGGCGGAGGTCCGTGCGGCCCCGGCCATCGGGTGTCAGTCCGGACATGGACCGCGGCAGCGCGCGATAGTGGGTCCGGCAGATCAGCACCAGTCGGATCGATCGTGAAGGCGGCCGTATGCCCGGCGAGCAACCCCAGTTGTACGAGACCCTCGACGAGCGGTTCCGGACCGGCAGGTGTCAGGCCGGGGACTCGAGGCTGGAGACGCTGTTCGAGGGGTGCCGGTGGGCCGAGGGGCCCGTGTACGTGCCCGCCGGGCGGTATCTCCTCTGGAGCGACATCCCCAACGACCGGCTGCTGCGGTGGGACGAGACCACCGGGGCCGTCGGCGTCTTCCGCTCCCCCGCCGGGTATCCCAACGGCAACACCCTCGACGGGCAGGGCCGGCTCATCACCTGTGAGCAGGGCAATCGGCGGGTGACCCGGACCGAGCACGACGGGTCGGTCACCGTGATCGCCGAGCGGTTCCGGGGGAAGCGGCTCAACAGCCCGAACGACGCCGTCGTGAAGTCCGACGGGTCGGTGTGGTTCTCCGACCCCGAGTTCGGGATCGCGACCGACTACGAGGGCCATCGGGGCGAGAGCGAGATCGGCGCCCGGAACGTCTACCGCGTCGACCTCGGCAGCGGTGAGGTGCGGCTGGTGGCCGACGGCTTCCAGGGCCCCAACGGGCTCGTGTTCGACCCCGACGAGCGCCGGCTGTACGTGTCGGACAGCCTCGCCAACCACATCCGCGTCTTCGACGTCCGGGACGACGGCACCCTCACCGGCGGCGAGGTCTTCGCCGAGTGCGCGAACGGCAGCTTCGACAACATCCGGTTCGATGACGAGGGGCGGCTCTGGGCCGGCGCCCTGCACGGCGGCGTGCACTGCTACGACCCCGACGGCACCCTCCTCGGCCGCATCCTGGTCCCCGGCACCGTGGCCAACATCCGGTTCGGCGG
>KL569283.1:0-813 GCA_000715635.1 Streptomyces violaceus
GCGGCGCGCCCTGGGACCACTGGGACTCCAGGCGGGTCAGCGACTCCAGCTCGCCGTAGTCGAGAAAGATCCCGCGGCAACCGCTGCACTGCTCGATCTGGACACCGTTGCGGTTGTACGTGTGCATCGGCGCACGGCACTTCGGACACTGCATGGTGGTTCAACTCCTCGCCGGTCGGTCCTGCTTCGTGTCTCACCAGGACAGACTCTGTCCCGCTGTGGTCGGTTGCACCCTACTTCGCGTGCTCCTGCGTCAACTGCGGCGGGAGGGTAGCCATTCGGTCACAGGCGTCCACGACGGACCGCTCCACCTCGTCCAGGTCGCGGCCGGCCGCGGCCGCCTTGGCGACGGCCCGGGCCGCGGTCTGCGCGGTGAGGGCGCGAGCGGGGACGTCGAGAGCGGGCCAGGGGTCGCCGTCGGCGGGTACGGCCGGGCCGCCGGCCTTCCGGTAGGCGGCGAGGAACCGGGCCCATTCCTCGGGCAGGAGCAGTCCGCAGGCGTACCAGGCCGCGGGGCGGGCGAGATCCCAGGCCGGGACGCCGACACCGAGGTCGTCGACGTCTATCAGCAGCCAGGGGCCTTCGGGGGCGGGGTGGCGTATGAGCTGGCCGAGGTGGAGGTCGCCGTGGCAGAGGGTGCGGGCGTGCGGCATCGGGGCCTCGGCACGGGCCCAGGCGGGGAGGGTGCCCCAGGCCCGCAGGACGGGGGCGGCGGCGGGATGCGGGGCGGCGTTCCGGAGCCTGTCGATGGCGCGGGCCGCCTTGGCGGGGCCTCGCATGGTGGGGAGGGCGTCGGGGGCGGGGGTGCGGTGG
>KL569283.1:979-1457 GCA_000715635.1 Streptomyces violaceus
CCGGAAAGCGGTTTACGCGGCCCCGCAGGGCGAGGAGTGTGGCGGCCGCTTCCCAGGGCGCGGCGTCCGGGTCGTCCGGGTCCACGGGAGTTCCGTACGGCCAGAACGTCACGAGTCGGCCGTGCAGGTCGGCCGGGGTGGGAGTGAGCGGTGCCAGGAAGATCTCGGGGTGGCGGGTGGCTACCTCGAGGCGGCTGGTCAGTTCGGCGGGGTCGGATTCCGGGGGGTGGGCCTTCGCGACGGTGTCCGCGTGCCGGACGACGGTCCCGTCGGGGCGGTCCGCGAGAGTGGCGGCTCCGCAGGGGCAGGCCGACGAGCGCGCATGGGCGGTTGCTCGGGCCTTGGCGGTCAGGTCGGCCAGGAGCGGGGCGGGGGTCACGGGGTGAGGGTACGTGGGGGTGTGGGCCCGGGTCGTAGGAACTGTCGGGTCCAGGTGCGCGGCGTTGGTGCTGAGGCCGGGTGGGTCCGCAGCCCGGCG
>KL569283.1:1674-4029 GCA_000715635.1 Streptomyces violaceus
CCCCACCGCCCACCCGTGCCGCCCTGGGGGCACGATTGCCCGCAGCTGGGGCAGGTAAGGCGGCTGGCAAAAGCAATGCCGGCGCAGCTCCCCAGCTGCGCCGGCATTTTTTGCCGTCCGCCGCACCCCCGTCCCCACGGGGTTTCATGGGTGGATGTCCCCGCCCGGACCGCTCTTCCGGGCCTGGGGTCGCCGCTCAGCGCCCCAGCATCTCTCCCACGGACGACGCCTGTGTGGCCACTGTCTCCCACCCGTCGAAGACGAGGAGGAGCAGGACCGCCAGGGGAAGGGCCATCACTGTCGCCACCAGGGGGTGGCGGCGGCCCGTGCGGCGGGGCCGGAGCGCGATGCGCTCCCGCGTGCGGACCAGCGTCCGCGGTGCCGTGTGGGCCATGGTCCCTCTCCTGACCGTTCTCAGTTGTCGTTGGCAGCGGCGGGCGTCTGACCTCGGGGGACGAGTGCTACACCCGCCGCTTGACCTCAAATCTAGGCGTCCGGCCCTCCTTGGGCGTCATGCCCTCGTACCTATTGCCGGGCCTCCCGGAGGATGAGCCGCCACCTGCGATGTACTCCCCTGGGTGGAGACGGAGAGCCAGGTCTCAGGGTCTTCCCCGAAGGGATGCCCGGCTCACCCCGCTTTGTCCGAGCTTTCCTCCCGCGGAACCGGCTGCTCCACCAGCGCCAGCACCCGGTTTGCCATGAAGCGGGCCGTACGTACGACAGCCCCGGTACGGGTGACTTCGCTCACTTCTACGACACCTCGACGTACCGCGGTCTCCACCCTGCGGCCCGCCCTGCTCGCCACCACCTCATACGTGCGCGTCGCGTCACCGGCGTCCACCACTATCTCCACACGGTCACCCTTCACGGGTCCAATCCCCCTTCCGTGGCAGGTGGTTGGGGTCACCCCCCGCGTGAACACGGCCTGTCCGCGCGCCCCCTGACCACACTTCAAGTCTTCCACCCACCACTGACAATCCATCGGCCCGAGAGGGCGCGGCCTCTGCGCGTGGGCGGCCGTGGAAACGTAAGCTGTGGCTCGTCACAGGACCGGGCAGCGGGGATGAACATGGCGATGATGCGCCTGAGGCGCGAGGACCCGCGCGTCGTCGGCTCGTTCAGGCTTCACAGACGGCTCGGCGCGGGCGGGATGGGCGTGGTCTACCTGGGCTCCGACAAGAAGGGGCAACGGGTCGCGCTCAAGGTCATCCGGCCCGACCTGGCAGAGGACCAGGAGTTCCGCTCACGCTTCGCGCGTGAGGTCTCGGCGGCACGGCGGATCCGCGGCGGCTGCACGGCCCGGCTCGTGGCAGCGGACCTCGAAGCGGACCGGCCCTGGTTCGCCACGCAGTACGTACCCGGACCCTCCCTGCACGACAAGATCGCCGCCGAGGGGCCCCTCGGCGCCGCCGATGTCGCGGCCGTCGGGGCCGCCCTCTCGGAGGGCCTGGTCGCCGTGCACGAGGCCGGGGTCGTGCACCGGGACCTGAAGCCGTCCAACATCCTGCTGTCCCCGAAGGGGCCGCGGATCATCGACTTCGGCATCGCCTGGGCCACCGGCGCCTCGACGCTCACCCACGTCGGCACCGCGGTCGGCTCGCCGGGCTTCCTCGCACCGGAGCAGGTGCGCGGGGCGGCCGTCACACCGGCCACGGACGTGTTCTCGCTGGGGGCCACGCTCGCGTACTCCTCGATGGGCGACTCACCGTTCGGGCACGGCAGTTCCGAGGTGATGCTGTACCGCGTCGTGCACGAGGAGGCGCAGCTGCACGGCGTGCCCGACGCGCTGGCTCCGCTCGTCCGGGCGTGCCTGGCGAAGGACCCCGAGGAGCGGCCCAGCACGCTCCAACTGTCGCTGCGGCTCAAGGAGATCGCGGCCCGGGAGGCGCAGGACCTCGCCGGGGTGCGGCCGCCCGCGCCGCGCGGCGCCGAGACCGAGCGGCCCGTCGACACCTACCCCGAGCGGGGCCGGCGTCCGCAGGGACAGCAGGGTTCGGGGGCGGCCGGGGCGCAGCGGGGCCGGGGCACTCCCCCGCCGCGGGGCTCCTCCCCGTCCCGGGACGGCGTTCCGTCCGCGGACGGTACGGCTTCCCAGGGCGGAGCCGGTGCCCGGGGCGGAGCCCGGCCTGCGGGAAGCGGGAACGGGAACCGCTCGGCGGGTGGCGCGAACCGCGGCAGGACTCCGGCGCGCGGCCGCGGCGCACCGGCGCGGTCCGGGGCGCGGCCGACACCCACCGGGCGCAACGGGACCCGATCGGGCAGCGGCAGCCGCCCCGCCCCGCACAGCGGTGCCGGACGTCCGTCCAGAACGGGGACCGGGCTGCGGCCCGCCAATCCACGGTTGCTGCGGCAGCG
>KL569283.1:4224-8080 GCA_000715635.1 Streptomyces violaceus
TCCACGGTTGCTGCGGCAGCGGCTGTTCGTGTTCGTCGTGGTCACGCTGCTGGTGGCGATCGGCATCGCCCTGGTGCAGGGCTGTCAGGGCCCGGCGCAGGGACTCGGCGGCGACGGAGACGGCCTTCGGGAGCAGCAGGTCCACCGGTCGCAGCCGCTGGACGACGTACCCACGCGGCCGGACGGTACGACGCGCGGCTGACGGGACGGGGTCGCGGTCGGGGGCCTTGCCGCTGTCCCTAGGCCTGAGGACGGCCGGTGGCCACGGCGTAGAAGGCCACGGCCGCTGCCGCGCCCACGTTGAGGGAGTCGACGCCGTGGGACATGGGGATGCGCACCCACTCGTCGGCGGCGACCAGGGCCTGGGTGGACAGGCCGTCGCCCTCGGCGCCGAGCATCAGGGCCACACGGTCCATGGTGTGCGGGGCGGCCTCGTCGAGGGGCCGGGCCTTCTCGTCGGGGGTGAGGGCGAGAAGCGTGAAGCCGGCCTCGCGGACCGACTCCAGGCCCTTGGGCCAGGTGTCCAGACGGGCGTACGGGACGGAGAAGACCGCGCCCATGGAGACCTTCACGCTGCGGCGGTAGAGGGGGTCGGCGCAGTCCGGGGAGAGCAGGACCGCGTCCATGCCGAGGGCGGCGGCCGAGCGGAAGATCGCGCCGATGTTGGTGTGGTCGTTGACCGACTCCATGATCACGACGCGGCGGGTGGTCCTCAGGAGGTCGGCCGCCGTGGGCAGGGGCTTGCGCTGCATGGAGGCGAGCGCGCCACGGTGCACGTGGTAGCCGGTGACCTGCTCGGCCAGCTCCGGGCTGACCGCGTAGACCGGGGCCGGGAGCTCGTCGATGACGTCGCGCATGACGTCGACCCACTTGGCCGAGAGCAGCATGGACCGCATCTCGTAGCCCGCTTCCTTGGCCCTTCTGATGACCTTCTCGCCCTCGGCGATGAACAGGCCCTCGGCGGGTTCGCGCTTGCGGCGCAGTTCCACGTCGGTCAGGCCGGTGTAGTCGGAGAGGCGCGGGTCGTCGGGATCCTCGACGGTGATGAGATCGGCCACAGGGTGATACTGCCTTGTCCTGGGTGCGGTGCCAACGGCTCGGTACGGTTTGTGTTACCCGGGGTTACTCGCGAGGCGCGGAAGCCGTGGGGCCGACCTTCACGACCTCGCCGATGACGATGACCGCCGGGGGCTTCACGTCCTCGGTACGGACCGTCTCCGCGACCGTCGCGAGGGTCGCGTCGACCCGGCGCTGAGCGGCCGTCGTGCCCTCCTGGACGAGGGCCACGGGGGTGTCGGCCGGCTTTCCGTGCGCGACGAGGGTCTCGGCGATCTTTCCGATCTTGTCGACGCCCATGAGGATCACCAGCGTGCCGGTCAGCCTGGCCAGGGACGGCCAGTCGACCAGAGAGCGCTCGTCGTCGGGCGCGACATGGCCGCTGACCACGGTGAACTCATGGGCGACGCCGCGGTGGGTGACCGGGATACCGGCCGCGCTCGGGACCGAGATCGAGCTGGAGATCCCGGGGACGACCGTGCACGGGATGCCGACCTCGGCGAGGGCCTGGAGCTCCTCCATGCCGCGGCCGAAGACGTACGGGTCACCGCCCTTCAGGCGGACGACCGACTTGCCCTGCTTCGCGTGCTCGATCAGCGCGCTGTTGATGGCCTCCTGGGCCATGAAGCGACCGTAGGGGATCTTCGCCGCGTCGATCACCTCGACGTGGGGCGGGAGTTCGGCGAGGAGGTCGCGCGGGCCGAGGCGGTCCGCGATGACGACGTCCGCCTCGGCGAGCAGGCGGCGGCCGCGGACCGTGATCAGGTCCGGGTCGCCTGGGCCGCCGCCGACCAGGGCGACTCCGGGCGTCCGGGTGCGGTGGTGCGGGGCGACGAGTGTGCCGTCGCGCAGGCCCTCGACGACCGCGTCGCGGATGGCGGCGGTGTGGCGGGGGTCGCGCCCCTTGGCGTCCGTGGTCAGGACAGCGACCGTGACGCCCTCGCTGTGGCCGGTGGCCGGGGTCCAGGCCGTCGCCTCGTCGGCGTCGTCGGAACGGACGCACCAGACGCGGCGGCGCTCCGCCTCGGCGGAGGCCCGGGTGTTCGCCTCCGTGTCACCGGTGGCGATGAGGGCGTACCAGGCGTTCTCGAGGTCGCCTTCCTCATAGCGGCGCCTCTGCCAGGTGATCTCGCCGGCGTCCGCCATGGCTTCGACGGAGGGGGTGGCCCCGGGGGACACGAGGAAGATGTCCGCACCTGCTGCGATCAGTGCCGGAAGGCGGCGCTGGGCGACCTGGCCGCCGCCGAGAACGACCACGCGGCGGCCGGTGAGGCGGAGGCCTACAGGGTAGGCGGGGTGTTCGGCCATGGGGGTGCGGCTCCTGTTGACGGCGATGCGGTAGCCCTGACGTGCGAATTTTAATGGGCAGGAGTCAGGGCGGCTCCGGTGGTCCAGTGGCTGAGCACCGTGGCCGGCCCTCGGCACCTACTTCTCAGTGACTCCCGCCGAATCGAACGTCGCCACCTCGTGCATCGCCCGGGCCGTGCTCTGCACCAGCGGCAGGGCCAGGAGGGCACCCGTGCCCTCGCCCAGGCGCAGGTCCAGGTCGACCAGGGGGCGCAGGCCCAGCTTGTTGAGGGCCGCGACATGGCCCGGCTCGGCGCTGCGGTGACCGGCGATGCAGGCGGCCAGGACCTCGGGGGCGATGGCGCGGGCCACCAGGGCGGCGGCGCCGGCGCTGACGCCGTCGAGGATCACCGGCGTACGCAGGGAGGCGCCGCCGAGGAGGAGGCCGACGATGGCGGCGTGTTCGAAGCCGCCGATCGCGGCCAGCACGCCGATCGGGTCGGCCGGGTCCGGCTGGTGGAGTTCCAGCGCGCGGCGGACGACCTCCGTCTTGCGGGCGAGGGTCTCGTCGTTGATGCCGGTGCCCCGGCCCGTGACCTCGGCCGGGTCCGCACCCGTGAAGACGGAGATCAGGGCGGCGGAAGCGGTCGTGTTCGCGATGCCCATCTCGCCGGTGAGCAGGGCCTTGTTGCCGGCGGCGACCAGGTCGCGGGCGGTCTCGATGCCGACCTCGATGGCCTGCTTGGCCTCCTCGCGGGTCATCGCGGGCCCGGTGGTCAGGTCGGACGTACCGGCCCGGACCTTGCGGGGCAGCAGTCCCGGGGTGGCCGGGAGGTCGGCGGCGACGCCCACGTCGACGATGCAGACCTCGGCGCCCACCTGAGTGGCGAAGGCGTTGCAGACGGCGCCGCCTCCGAGGAAGTTGGCCACCATCTGGGCCGTGACCTCCTGCGGCCAGGGGGTCACCCCTTGCGCGTGCACGCCGTGGTCGCCGGCGAAGATCGCGACGGCCGCGGGCTCCGGGATGGGCGGCGGGCACTGGCGGGACAGGCCGGACAACTGTGCGGAGATGATCTCCAGCATGCCCAGCGCACCGGCCGGCTTGGTCATGCGCTTCTGGCGCTCCCACGCCTCGCCGAGCGCCTTGGCGTCCAGCGGGCGGATCTGCGCGACGGTCTCGGCGAGCAGGTCGTGCGGTTCCTCTCCGGGCAGTGCGCGGCGGCCGTACGTCTCCTCGTGCACGACCCAGGACAGCGGGCGGCGCTTGGACCAGCCCGCCTGCAACAGCTCGGGCTCGTCAGGGAACTCGTCGACGTAACCGACGCACAGGTAGGCAATGACTTCGAGGTGCTCGGGCAGGCCGAGGGCGCTGACCATCTCGCGCTCGTCGAAGAAGCTGACCCAGCCGACGCCGAGGCCTTCGGCGCGGGCGGCCAGCCAGAGGTTCTCCACGGCCAGGGCCGCCGAGTACGGCGCCATCTGGGGCTGGGTGTGACGGCCGAGGGTGTGGCGG
>KL569283.1:8312-9122 GCA_000715635.1 Streptomyces violaceus
GCCGCGGGTCCGGTCAGCGGTGACGACGATGTTCACCGGGGTGTCGAGGATGGCCTCGATCTTCAGTTCCTTGAACTGCTTGGCCCGGCCCTTGGGGAGGGACTTCGCGTAGGCGTCACGCTGGCGCACGGCCAGTTCGTGCATCGCGCGCCGGGTGTCGGCGGAGCGGATGACGACGAAGTCCCAGGGCTGCGAGTGGCCGACGGAGGGCGCGTGGTGGGCGGCCTCCAGGACACGGAGCAGCACCTCGTGCGGGATCGGGTCGCTGCGGAAGCCGTTGCGGATGTCGCGGCGTTCACGCATGACCTTCAGTACGGCCTCGCGCTCGGCGGGGTCGTAGCCGGGGGCGGCGGGGCCGGTGGACTGTCGTGCTTCTGCCACTGCGGCCGCGCTCTCTTCGTCGTGGCGTGCCTGGTCAGCCAGGTCTTCCTGGTGGGCGGCCCGGGTGTCCAGGTCGTCGGCGTTCTGTACGAGTTCGGCGTCGCCGTCGCGGGGTGCGGGGACGGTGGCGACGGGGGCCGGCGGCTCCGGCGCCTCGGGCTGTGCGGGCTGAGGGGCGGCGGGCTGTGACTGCTGCGGGCCCTGGACGGGCTGCATGCTCGGCTCGTCCGTCTTCTCGTCTGCCTGCTCGTCCGGCTTCTCGTCCGCGATCGGCTCGGGGAGTACGACGGTGACGTCCTCGGCGGATGCCGGGGGGACGTCCGTGGTCTCAGGCGTGGGGGTCACCGGCTCGGAGGCGGGCTCGGGAGCGACCTCCTCGGCCACGGGGGCGGGCTCGGGTGCCTCGGCCACGGGGGCGGACTCGGGAGC
>KL569283.1:9373-11419 GCA_000715635.1 Streptomyces violaceus
ACTGCCTCCGCCACGGGGGCGGGGTCGGTTGCCTCGGGTGTCTCGGTGACCTGGGCAGGGACCGGTGCCGCGGGGGGCTGAGCCGGTGCGGCTGCTGTCTCCGGTGCGTCGGCGAGTGCCCTGGTCTCGGGTGCGTCGGCAGCCGGGGCCGGGGTCACCGGAGCCGGCGCTTCAGGGGTGGGAGTGGCGGTCTGTGGAGCCGTCGTCTCGGGGGCAGGGGCGGCTGCCTCGGCGTCAGTTGCCTGAGGAGCGGGGGCGGACTGCGGGGCGAGCGGCTCGGCAACCGGCGCGGGGACCTCGCCGCCGGGGGCGTCCGGCTCCTGCGTGACGGCCTCGGGGGCGGGCGCGTCCAGACCGGGTGGGGCAGCCTCGGGGCCGGCAACCTCCTCTGCGGGCGCCTGCGCAACGACCTCGGGAGCGACTGCCTCGGGCGCCTTTGCGGGAGCCTCGGGAACACCGACCGCCTCCACGGCACCGGCCTCGGGCGCAGGGGCAGCCTCCGGGAACGGGACCGCTTCAGGGGCCGGTACGGCCTCAGCGACAGGAGCGGAGACCACGTCCTGCTCCGCGACAGCCGCCGGAACTTCCTCGCCGGCATCGGTGGATTCGCCGACGGCGCCCGGCTCGAAGGCCTCGGGAGAACCACCGGCAAGCCCCGGCTCACCGTCCTGACCGGAACCGTCCTGACCGGAACCGTCCATGACCGGCGCCTGCCCCGGCACCGGTCCAGGCGCGGAAACGGTCCCCGCCTCGGCCTCAGCCACCTGCACGGGGACGTCCTGCACCGGGACGCCCGGCGCGGGCTGCTCGGCGTAGGCGCCCTGCTCGGCCCCGGCCGGTGGCGTCGGCGTCGCCTGCTCCGCCTCCGTCGCCACACTGGTCGCGACGGCCGCGGGCACCGGCTGCGCTTCCGGAACAACCGTTTCCGCAGGGGCCGCCCCGGCGCTCATCTGAGCCTGGTGGGTGACCTGGGCGTCCCAGGGCGCCGCCGGGGGCGAGGACGTCTCCGGGGCGCGCGGGGCGTCGAGGTATTCGGGTCCTGCCGACGTCGGCGCGGGCTGTCGCAGCGGCGCGTCCGCCGGGCCGCGGTCGGCGAGGGAGCGGACCGGGCTGGCGGAGCTGTCCGGCAGGGGCGGGCCGAGGTGCAGCGGGCGGCGCGGAGTGACGGGCGGGATCGGCGGAGGGTCGGGCAGCCGGACACCGCCGAGGTCGACCGAGCCGCTGTCGCGGCCGGAGATCTCGTGCGGGCCCGGCTCGTGCACGGTCTCGGCGACCGGCTCCGGTGCGGGCGGGGCGACCTCGTTGCCCCAGGCGCCCTGGGCGCCCGGCAACAGCAGCAGGTCGTCGTCCTCGGCGGTGGTCTCGGGCTCGGAGAGGTAGGTGTACGAACCGTGCGCGGGGGCGCCCGGCTGCTCCACCATGCCTGCGTTCTCCGGCAGTCCCTCGCCCGGGACCTGGCCGGTGTCGGTCATGCGTACCCCTCGCCCATCGGTTAGTGCTCCTACGACCAGCTCGCCCGGGACGGCGCACCGACCGCCCCGCTGTGAAGAACGAGCGTGCGTCCCCAGCGGCACGAGCGGCCCGCCCCAAAAAGGCGACAAAGCCATTCACTGGCATTGTTGCGGCCGTACCACCCTCGCGGCAGCTTGATCCGCGACGGTTCCGCTGTGGACTGCGCCACGTTGCGCGTCCTCCGCTTCTGCCGTACCACACACACCCCAAAACGGGCGGGTTTTCCGGACATTGACCGACGAAGTGCCGGGCGTCCGCGTGCGGTGCAACGATCGGCCAGCCTACCGCGCGCAGTACGACAACCCGATCACGGGGACGGCGGCGGGATCAGGCGCTGCGCCGCGGCAGCACGCCGCTGAGCAGGAACGCGACGCTCCGTTCCTTCTCCGTCCAGGCCCGGGTGTCGAGTTCGACGGACTGCAGCAGGGCGCACTCGACGCCGTAACCGTGCTCCGTCAGGTCGCGGCCGATGAGTTCGGCGGCGTCGCGGGTGCCGGCGTGCGTGACGATGCGCTGCGGGCGGCGGTCGGCGAC
>KL569283.1:11670-11864 GCA_000715635.1 Streptomyces violaceus
CCCCCGGCGCCGACGCGGACGACGTCCGGTTCGGGGAGGTTCTCCAGGATGTGCGGGGCGGTGCCGTGCACGATCTGGAGCTGGACGCCGAGGCGGCGGGCGGTGGCGTCGGTGCGGGCGCAGGCGGCCCGGTCGCTGTCGACGGCGATGACGGCGGCGCCGGCGCGTGCGGCCTCGATGGCGAAGGCGCCGCT
>KL569283.1:12091-14756 GCA_000715635.1 Streptomyces violaceus
CGGCGGACGGGTCGCGGCCCGCGATCCAGCCGCCGGCCTCCCCCGCCGTGCCGGGTCCGGCCGGGCCGCCGAGGACGATGACGACGTTGGGGTCGCGCCAGGCGTGGTCGGCTGCCTTGTCGGAGGTGACGATCGTGACGCGCTCGCGTTCGGTGCCGAGTTCCTCGCAGATGACGAAGGAGCGGTGGACTCCTTCGAGGAGCAGGCCGAGTTCGGCCGGTCCGGCGCCGGGTGAGGTGAGGACGGCCACCTTGGTGTGGGCGCGGCATACGTTCACCGCGCGGCGCAGCGTGCGGCGGTGTGCGACGACCACCTGTGCGTCGTCCCAGGGCATACCGGCGCGGGCGAACGCGGCGGCGACGGAGGAGACGGCGGGGACGACCTCGACCTCGAGGCCGAACTCGGGGGCGCGCAGGGTCCGTACGACGCCGAAGTAGCCGGGGTCGCCGTCGGCGAGCACGACGGCCGTGCCGCGGTGGCCGGCGATGCGGCGGGCGGCGAGGGCGACACTGCCGAGGCGGATGCGCTCGGCGCCTGCGGGTACCTCGGGGAGCGCCAGGTGGTGGGCGGCACCGGCCACGAGCGTGGCGGCGCCCAGGGCGGCGCGTGCCGCGTCGGTCAGCGGCGAACCGTCCCAGCCGATCACCGTGACCCGGTCGGCCATCGTCGTCAGTCTCCAGAGGATGTCGCAGGTCGTCTGCGTGTCGTGTCGCGGGCGGCCCGTGGTCGGGCTTGGTGAGAGTACCCGGTGGAGCCGGTGGAGGGGACGGCGGTGCTGTCGCGCACGGTGGCCGTTCCGGTCAGTTCCAGTCGTCGAAGGACGTGAACCCGTCGGCCGGCTGGTCGCCGACGCCCTCCAGGTCCTCGGGGAGCAGGCTCCAGACGATGAAGTCGGTGCGTACGTCCGTCCACGTGCCGTCCTCGGCACGACTGCGGGCTATACAGGCGTTGCGCAGCACGCCCTCGCTGATACAGCCGATCTTCTGGGCGACCTGCTGGGAGGCGGTGTTGTCGGCCGCCGTGCGCAGTTCGATGCGTTCGAATTTCTGGTCCGAGAAGAGCCACCGGGCGGTGACGAGGGCGGCCTCGGAGGCGTAGCCCTCGCCTCGGGCCCAGGGGGCGATGATGTACGACAGTTCGGTGGAGCGTACGTGCCAGTTGGTCTTGCCGAGCTGGATGACGCCGACCAGGCGCTGGGTGAGGAACTCGGTGACCGCGAAGTCGAGGCCGCGTCCCTCGGTGCGCTCGGTGGGGGCGTACTCGGTGATCCAGGTGCGGGCGCCGTCCTCCGTGAAGGGCTGGGGGACGGAGGTCCAGGCGGCCACCTGCTCGTCGTTCATCATCGCGGCGAGGGCGGCGACGTCGTCTTCGTCAAGGGGACGCAGCACCAACCGCTCCGTGTTGATGGAGACGTTGGGAAAGGTGCTCGTCATGCGCCGCTCCGTAACCTTCGGTGAACCTTCAGGGCCTGCTCAACTGCCCAGCATGCAGCATGAAAGCACTGATCCGCACCACGGGGTCCTCCCCGCCAGGGAAGGGAGGACCCCGTGCTGGGCGAGTGCCTCGAGCGGCCTCAGAAGGAGGCGAGCACGGCTCCGGCGTACTTGTCCTGAATGAACTTCTTCACCTCGGGCGAGGTGAGGAGCTTGGCGAGCTTCTTCACCCGCGGGTCGTTCTCCTCGCCCTTCTTCACGGCGAGGAAGTTGCCGTACGGGTTGTCCTTCGGGGACTCCAGGACGAGGGCGTCCTTCGCCGGCTTCAGGTCGGACTCGAGGGCGTAGTTGCCGTTGACGACGGCGGCGTCCACGTCGTCGAGGGAGCGCGGGGTCTGGGCCGCCTCCAGCTCCTTGAACTTGAGGTTCTTCGGGTTCTTGGTGATGTCCGAAGGGGTCGCCTCGTTGCCGACGCCCGCCTTGAGGGTGATGAGGCCGTTGGCGGCGAGGAGCTTGAGGGCGCGGGCCTCGTTGACGGTGTCGTTGGGGATGGCGAGGGTCGCACCGCTCTTCAGGGCGTCGGCCTTCTTGACCTTGTGGGAGTAGAGGCCGAGCGGCTCCAGGTGGACCGTGACGACGGGCACGATGTCGGTGCCGTTCTTCTTGTTGAAGTCGTCGAGGTACGGCTGGTTCTGGAAGTAGTTGGCGCCCACGGAGCCGTCCTGCGTCGCCGTGTTCGGCGTGACGTAGTCGGTGAACTCCTTGACCTCCAGGTCGAGGCCCTCCTTCTTCGCCAGGTTGTCCTTGACGTAGGTGAGGATCTCGGCGTGCGGGGTGGGACTGGCGGCGACGATCAGCGGTCCGTCGGAGCCGGAGTCGCCCGCGCCGCAGGCGCTGAGCCCGAGGGTGAGGGCTCCGGAGGCGAGGACGGCGGTGGTGATCTTGGCGGTGTTACGCACGAAAAGTGCCTTTCCTTATTGCCTTGCGAGTGGTGCGACCCCCTTGTGGGGGGAGTTCAGGAGGCGGCCTTCAGCAGCCGCAGTTTCGGGGCGGGGCCGGAGTGGGCGCCGCGGCGGTGCAGGGAGCGGGCCGCGTAGTCGCCGGCGAACTGGATGACCGAGATGACGACGGCGAGGATCGCGACGGTGATCCACATCAGCTGGGTCTCGAAGCGCTGGTAGCCGTAGCGGATGGCGATGTCTCCGAGGCCGCCCGCGCCGACCGTGCCCGCC
>KL569283.1:15006-17014 GCA_000715635.1 Streptomyces violaceus
ATCGTGGTGGTGGTGCTGGAGATCAGCGACGGCAGGGACTCCGGTACGAGGACCTTGCGGACGATGGTCCAGGTGTTGCCGCCCATGGACTGCACGGCCTCGACGAGCCCGTGGTCCACTTCGCGGACGGCCGTCTCGACCAGGCGCGCGAAGAAGGGGATGGCGCCGACGGCGAGCGGCACGATGGCAGCCTCGACGCCGATGGTCGTCCCGGTGATCGAGCGGGTGAAGCCCATCAGCGCGACCATCAGGATGATGAACGGCAGGGAGCGGGCGATGTTCACGATCTGCCCGATGACCTTGTTGGCGGCGAGGTTCTGGAGCAGGCCGCCGCGGTCGGTCAGGACCAGCAGGAGCCCGAGGGGCAGCCCGCCGACGACGGCGATGAGCGTGGACCAGCCGACCATGTAGAGCGTGTCCCAACACGCCTGTTCCAGCAGTGGCTGCATCTCGGACCAGGTCACTTGACACCCTCCTTCACCAGTTCGGACTCGTGGCCCAGGACGTCGATGTGCAGGCCCTGCTCGCGCAGGAACCCGATCGGCACGACGTTGTCCTCGTAGCGGCCGGGCAGTTCGATGCGCATCCGGCCGACCTGGAGACCGCCGACGGTGTCGATGGCGGCGCCGAGGATCGATATGTCGATGTTGTAGGTGCGGGCGAGCTGCGAGATGACGGGCTGGGTCGCGCTCTCGCCCTGGAAGGTGACGTCGACGACGGTGCGGTCGTCGCCGGAGGCCTCGCCGCCGAGCGGGAACAGCGCGGAGGCCAGTTCGGAGCCGGGGGTCGCGAGCAGTTCGCTGACCGTGCCCGACTCGATGACGCGGCCGTTCTCCATGAGCGCGGCGGAGTCGCAGACGGACTTCACGACGTCCATCTCGTGCGTGATGAGCAGGACCGTCAGGCCGAGCTGCCGGTTCAGGTCGCGCAGCAGCGCCAGGATGGAGCGGGTGGTCTCCGGGTCGAGGGCGCTGGTGGCCTCGTCGGACAGCAGCACCTTGGGGTCGCCGGCGAGGGCGCGGGCGATGCCGACGCGCTGCTTCTGGCCGCCGGAGAGCTGCGCGGGGTAGGCGCCCGCCTTGTCGGCGAGGCCGACCAGGTCGAGCAGTTCCAGCGCCTTGCGGGAGCGTTCCCTGCCGGACTTGCCGAGGATCTCCAGCGGCAGTTCGACGTTGTCCCGGACGGTCCGGGAGGACAGCAGGTTGAAGTGCTGGAAGACCATGCCGATCCGGCTGCGCGCCTCCCGCAGTTCCTTTCCGGCGCGCGGGCCGCGGCCGGCCAGGGCGGTGAGGTCCTGTCCGGCGACGGTCACGGTGCCGGAGGTGGGGCGTTCCAGCAGGTTGACGCAGCGGATCAGCGAGGACTTGCCGGCGCCGGACTGGCCGATGACGCCGTACACCTCGCCTTCGCGGACGTGCAGGTCGACGCCGTCCAGGGCGGTGACCTCGCGGCCGCGTGAACGGTAGACCTTGGTCAGGTCCGTTGTGGTGATCACGTGGGTTTCCGTCACTGTCGAGTGCGCGGGCGTGGGTGTGCCCGGGCACAGATGCGTTCGTTCAGGGACGCGACACGGTTCTCGCTGAGGCGGGGAACCGGGGAGAACATGCGCGCGGGGCGGCGTCTCGCACCGCTCAGGGGCGTGCGGAGCTGCCGCTGTCTCGCTTCGGGGCGCGAGCTCAGGGGGTGGTGCGGGGGCCCTCTAGAAGGCGCACATTCGACACATACAACGAGCACCGGGCGTCATGGTCGCCTCGGTCGCGGGGATGCGGTCGCTCGTCGTGGTCATGTCGCCAGTAAAACACGCGTACGGTCCTGACAGTCACGCCGCTGTCCGGATGCTGGACAGCGGTGGACAAGGGCCGGGACGCGTCAGTCGCGGGGGGAGATTTCCACCCCGTGCTCGGTGACCAGTGCGGACAGGGCCGACAGGTTCTCGACGACCAGGTCGGCGTCGAGCTCATGGGCCTGGTGGGTTGTGGTCAACGCCACGGTGGTCATGCCGGCGGCG
>KL569283.1:17264-17422 GCA_000715635.1 Streptomyces violaceus
ACGCCACGGTGGTCATGCCGGCGGCGCGGCCGGCCGCCAAACCCGCGGGGGCGTCCTCGAAGACGACGCAGCGGGCCGGGTCGACGCCGAGGGTACGGGCGGCGAACAGGTAGGGCTCGGGGTCGGGCTTGCCGCGGGTGATGTCGTCGGCGGCGACG
>KL569284.1:0-2077 GCA_000715635.1 Streptomyces violaceus
GTCACGGGCGGTGCGCCCTGGACCGTCCTCGGCCAGAGCTTCGGCGGCTTCTGCGCGACCAGCTACCTCTCCCTCGCCCCTGAGGGCCTGGCCACCGCCGTGATCACCGGCGGGCTGCCCGCCCTGGACGCCCACGCCGACGATGTCTACCGGGCCGCCTTCCCGCGCATCGAACGCAAGGTGGCCGCCCACTACGCCCGCTACCCACACGACGCCGAACGCGCCCGCCGGATCGCCGACCACCTGCTGACACACGACGTGGTCCTGCCGAACGGCTACCGGCTCACCGTCGAGGCGTTCCAGTCCCTCGGCATCCTTCTCGGCACCGGCGACGGCACCCACCGCCTCCACTACCTCCTGGAGGACGCCTTCGTCCGCACCGCGCAGGGCTTCACCCTGTCCGACGCCTTCCAGGAGCAGGTGCAGGGCATGCTGTCCTACGCCCGCCACCCGCTGTACGCCCTCGTCCACGAGGCGATCTACGGCCAGGGCGGCCGGCCCACCGCCTGGTCGGCCGAGCGGGTCCGCGCCGAGTTCCCGCAGTTCGACGCCGCCAAGGCACTCGCGGGTGACGAGCCGCTGCTCTTCACCGGCGAGTCGATCCACCCCTGGATGTTCGACTGCGACCCGGCCCTGCGCTCCCTGCGCGACACCGCCGACCTGCTCGCCGCCCGCACCGACTGGACGCCCCTGTACGACGCGGCCCGACTGGCCGCGAACAAGGTGCCGGTCGTCGCGGCCGTCTACCACGACGACATGTACGTCGACACGGCCCACTCCCTGCGGACCGCTCGCACGATCCGCGGCCTGCGCACCTGGATCACGGACGAGTTCGAGCACGACGGCGTACGCACCGGCGGCACCCGCGTCCTCGACCGGCTGCTGGCGATGGCGCGTGACGAGGCGTGACGCCGGTGGCCAGGACTAGTCTGCGGACATGACGACCACTCAACTCCAGCCCATGCCCGGCGACTGGCGGCGTGCCCTCGCGGTCGTGGCCCATCCGGACGACCTCGAGTACGGCTGCTCGGCGGCGATCGCTGCCTGGACCGACGGGGGCCGCGAGGTCGCCTATGTGCTGGCGACCCGGGGCGAGGCGGGCATCGACACGCTGGAGCCGGGCGAGTGCGGACCGCTGCGGGAGCGCGAGCAGCGGGCGAGCGCGGCGGTGGTCGGCGTCTCGGCCGTGGAGTTCCTCGACCACGAGGACGGCGTCATCGAGTACGGCACCGCCCTGCGCCGTGACATCGCCGGCGCCATCCGCCGGCACCGGCCCGAGCTGGTCATCACGCTCAACCACCGGGACACCTGGGGCGGCGTCGCCTGGAACACCCCGGACCACGTGGCCGTCGGCCGCGCCACGCTCGACGCGGCCGGCGACGCCGGCAACCGGTGGATCTTCCCGGAACTCGTCGAGCAGGGCCTCGAGCCGTGGGACGGGGTGCGCTGGGTCGCCGTCGCCGGGTCCAGCACCCCCACGCACGCCGTCGACGCGACGCCCGGCCTGGAACGCGCGGTGCTCTCCCTGCTGGAACACCGCACCTACATCGAGGCGTTGACCGACCAGGACCCGGAGACGTACGTCCGCGGCTTCCTGACGCAGCACGCCGAGGCCACGGGCGAGCGGTTCGGGGGCCGGCCGGCGGTGGCGTTCGAACTGTTCAGCAGATGACTCGACAGACGACGGACGAGGGACGACGGGGGAGAGCATGACGGGCAGCGAGGAACTGGCCGACCGGTTCGAGGAACAGCGCGGGCACCTCCGAGCGGTCGCGTACCGCATGCTGGGTTCGCTGACCGAGGCGGAGGACGCCGTCCAGGAAGCCTGGCTGCGGCTGAGCCGCACCGACCCGGACGACATCCAGAACCTCGGCGGCTGGCTCACCACGGTGACCGGCCGCATCTGCCTCGACCTCCTGCGCTCGCGCACCGCACGCCGCGAGGAGCCCATGGGCGACGCCTTCGTCCCGGACCCGGTGCTCAGGCCCCTGTCGCACCTCGATCCGGCGGAGGAGGTGCTCCAGGCCGACTCGGTGGGACTGGCCCTGCTCGTCGTCCTGGAGAACCTGGAGCCCGC
>KL569284.1:2311-3068 GCA_000715635.1 Streptomyces violaceus
GGCAGCTGGCGAGCCGCGCCCGGCGCCGGGTGCGCGGCGCCACGCCCTCGGCCGAGCCGGATCTCGGCCGGCAGAAGGAGGTGCTCGACGCCTTCCTGGCCGCCTCGCGCGGCGGCGACTTCGAGGCGCTGCTCGCGTTGCTGCACCCGGACGTGGTGCTGCGGGCCGACTCGGGTGCCCTCGTGCGGGGCGCGGCCGCGTCCAAGGTCGTCCAGGGCGCGAAGACGGTGGCGGAGCAGGCGCTCATGTTCGCCCGGTACGCGCGGTCCGCGCGGCTCGTGCTGGTCAACGGCTCGGTCGGGGTCGTCCACGCGCCCGAGGGACGCGTGCAGTCGGTCATGGGGGTCACGATCGCCGACGGCCGGATCACGGGCATGTACATCCTGGCCGACCCCGAGCGGCTTGAGCGCCTGGAGGCGCCCGGGCTCACGGGGTGACACAGGCGGCCACGACCAGGTGAGTTGTCGTTTCGTATGCTGAACGTCATGCGAGATCACAAAGCCGCGCGAGCGGAACTGCGCGGCGACTGCGAGCGGTGTTTCGGGCTGTGTTGTGTCGCCCTGCCCTTTGCGCGGTCGGCCGACTTCGCGGTCGACAAGGACGCCGGTACGCCCTGCCGCAACCTCCAGGACGACCACCGCTGCGGCATCCACGCCAGACTGCGGCAGAAAGGGTTCACCGGCTGCACGGTCTATGACTGCTTCGGCGCCGGACAGCAGGTCTCGCAGATCACCTTCGGCGGCCGGGACTGGAGGTC
>KL569284.1:3331-4308 GCA_000715635.1 Streptomyces violaceus
GACTGGAGGTCCGAGCCGCCCGAGCAGGCCCGCCGCATGTTCGACGTGTTCCCGGTCGTCCGGCAGCTGCACGAGCTGCTGTGGTATCTGACCGAGGCGCTCGCCCTGCCCGCGGCCCGGCCGGTCCACGCCGAGCTGCGCGAGGCGCTGGAGAAGACCCGGGAGCTCACCGACGGGAGCCCCGAGGAGCTCACCGGGCTGGACGTGGCGGCCCACCGCCAGGAGATCAACGTCCTGCTGCTGAGGACGAGCGAACTGGCCAGGGCCGGCACCAAGGGCCGCAAGAAGAACCGCCGGGGCGCGGACCTCATGGGCGCCCGCCTCAAGGGCGCCGACCTGAGCGGTGCCAACCTTCGCGGCGCCTACCTCATCGCCGCCGACCTCACCGGCGCGGACCTGCGGGGCGCCGACCTGATCGGTGCCGACCTGCGCGACGCTGACCTCACGGACGCCGACCTGACCGGTGCGCTCTTCCTCACCCAGCCCCAGCTGAACGCGGCCCGGGGAAGCGCCGGGACCCGGCTGCCGGAGTCAGTCACCCGCCCCGGGCACTGGACAGCGCAGGTCTGAGGCCGGTTCCCGCACCGGGGTCCGTCGCTCCGGGTGCAGCCGCAGGCCCTCCGGCATCAGCGTCAGCCGTTCCGTGACGCGCAGCCGGTAGGCCGGGTCGGACCGCAGCTCGTAGCGGCGCAGCAGCAGGCCGAGCACCAACGTCGCCTCGTGCAGGGCGAACTGGCGTCCGATGCACGCCCGCGCCCCGGTCCCGAACGGCTTGAAGGTGTGCGGAGCGCGTGACCGCACGGCCTGTGCGTCGAAGCGGTCCGGGTCGAACCGCTCGGCGTCCGCGCCCCACGCCTCGGGGTCCCGGTGCAGCATCGGCGTCAGGACCAGCGCCCACGCCCCGCGCCGCATGGGATGCTCCCCGGCCAGCACCGTGTCCTGTCGTGCCTCCCGGGCGAAGGCGGGCGCGGTGGGCC
>KL569284.1:4469-6326 GCA_000715635.1 Streptomyces violaceus
CGCCGGACGTAGCGCAGTCTGGCCACCTGCTCATAGGCCGGTTCCGCCGTGTCGCCCCACACCCGGTCCACCTCGGCGCGGGCCCGGGCCGCGGCCTCGGGGTGCCGGGAGAGGTAGTGCAGGGCGAAGGAGAGCGCGCCCGAGGTGGTCTCGTGGCCCGCGACGAGGAAGGTGATCACCTGGCGGCGGACGTTCTCCGGCGAGAGCCGCTCCCCGGTATCCGGGTGGGCCGTCTCCAGCATCCTGTCCAGCAGGTCACCCTCGCCGCCCCCGGTCGCGCGCCGGGCCCGGACCAGCTCGTCGACCGTGCGGTCGAGGTGGGCGATGTCGGCCGCGTTGCGGCGGCTCGCGCTCCGCAGCAGCAGCGGGGCCAGCGGGAAGGGAACGGTGTTGAGCCGCTGCGCGTACGTCAGCGTGCCGACCATCGCGGTCACGAAGGGATGCGGCCGGGAGCGCTCGAACGACCCGAAGTCGTGCCCGAAGCCGGTCCGGGCGATCGTCTCCAGCGTAAGCTTGGTCATGTCGCCGGGCACGTCCACCGCCCGGCCCGTCGCCGCCGCCCGGTCCCAGTGCTCTGTCAGCCGCCGCGCGACATCCAGCATCATCGGGTGGTAGCCGGCCATGGCTTCGCGGCTGAACCCCGGGGCGAGCACGTTGTGCGCCAGCTGCCAGTTCGGCTCGTGGTTGTACGCCGTGAACAGGCCGTCCCCGGCGACCGGCCGAAGGTTGGCGATGCCTAGCCCCACGTGCTTGGCGAACCGCGACTCGTCCGCGAAATCGGCCGCGTGCCGGGCGCCCCACACGAACACGAACTCCTTGCCGAAGGCCTTCCGCCGGAAGACGGGCCCCAGCTGCCGGGCGTACCGCAGCGAGTCCTGCAGGGGAGTGCGCCGGTTCACGCCCACCACATCACCGAGCAGCGGGATCCGGCGCGGCGGATGCGGAATGCGGTCCAGCTCGGGCCAGCCCAGCTCGGCACTCCGGAACCCCTTGGGCCCTGCAGCCCGTATCGGCGCCTCCGTCATGACGCGATCTCCCTTGATCCGGCGGCGGGTTCGCACGTGTTGTACGTGGGTTCAATAGCGCGGTTCAGTCTGGTCCCGGTATTGAACCGGCGTCAAGTAAAGTGCCGGCATGGCCGCGAACCAGGGCGGGCGCACACGCCGCCGGCTCAGCACCGAGGAGCGCCGGGACCAGCTCCTGGCGGTCGGGGCGCGGCTGTTCTCGGAGAGTCCGTACGACGACGTCTGGATCGAGCAGGTCGCCGAGCTCGCCGGGGTGTCGAGGGGGCTGCTGTACCACTACTTCCCGACCAAGCGTGACTTCTTCGCGGCGGTCGTCGAGCGCGAGAGCGAGCGGATGCTGCGCATGACGGCGGCGGTTCCAGGCGCCCCGGTGCGCGAGCAACTCGCGGCCGGTCTCGACACGTTCCTGGAGTACGTCCGGGCCCACGCGCACGGCTACCGCGCCTTCCACCGCGCCGACGCGGCCGGGGACCAGGCGGTGCGGCGGGTCTACCAGCGGGCCCTGGCCGCGCAGGAGCGGCAGATCCTCGCGGCCCTCGCCGCGGACCCCGAGTTCGGCCCGGCCTTCGAGGAGCGGCCGGAGGTGCGGCTCGCCGTGCGCGGCTGGCTGGCGTTCACCACGGCCGTCTGTCTGGAGTGGCTGCGTGACGCGGAGTTGGGCCGGGAACAGGTGCGCGAACTGTGCGCCCGCGCCCTGCTGGGTGTGCTCACTCCCTGAACGGCCTCGTAAAGATCACGTGACGTGGTTGGCTCACACCCCGATCTTCGGTAGGTTAGGTGAGGCTTACCTAAGGAGGTCTGGGATGGGTGACGGCAGCCAAAGCTGGACGGC
>KL569284.1:6607-10463 GCA_000715635.1 Streptomyces violaceus
CGGCGGAACAGGCGCGCTCGGTGCTCGCCGCCGCGTGGTCCTGCTCGGTGACCGCGGAGGGCACGCGGGAGGAGCTGGTCGGCGCGCACACGGTGACCGAGGACGGCAGGGTGCTCGTGAACGTGCCGGAGGACAGCGCCCTGCTCGCGGCCGCGATCTGCGCGCCCCGCGGCGAGCCGTCCGCGGTGCTGGAGTTCGCCGACGTCGCGCCCGTCCCCCTGCGCAACCGGATCCGCGCCCGGCTGTGGCTCGCGGGCTGGTTCGCCGTGGAGGAGGGGCAGCTGGCCTTCCGGCCCACGCGGGTCGTACTGCGACAGCCGTCCGGTGCCGTGGTCGTGGACCTCGACGAGTTCGCCGCCGCCGTGCCCGACCCGCTCACCACGGCCGAGGCCCGGCTGCTGACGCACCTCGCCGACTGCCACGCCGACGCGGTCGGGCGGCTCACCCGGCTCGTCGAGCACGACAGCCTGCACGGCGCGGTGCGCGTCCAGCCGCTCGCCGTGGACCGGCACGGACTGACGCTGCGCATCGAACGGGCCCGCGCCCACGGCGATGTACGCCTGGCGTTCCACGCGCCCGCCGACGACGTCGCGCAGCTCACCGAGCGCATGCACGTCCTGCTCACCCAGGCGAGTGCCGCATCCTGTCCCCGGGCCCTACAGCGGCAGCGCACAGACGGCGACAGGTGAGGGAAACGGTTCGCCGGCGCGCCGCAGCGCACCGTTCGTCTCGTCCACGTGGAAGACGGTGACCGTGCCGGACTTCTGGTTCGCCGCGAACAGCAGTGTGCCCTCCGGTGAGAAGGCGATCTGGCGGGGAAAGTCCCCGTCCACCGGAACGGTGTCCAGCAGTCCGAGCCGGGCACCGTCCGCCTCGATCGCATAGCGCGTGAGGCTGTTGGGACCACGGTTGGCCAGATAGGCGTACCGGCCGTTCGCGGTCACCAGGAGCTGCGCCGGGTAACTCGTGCCCGAACCCGTGCCCGTGGACTGCGCCTCGCCGACGGTCACACGGCCGGAGGCAGGCTCGTACGAGCAGACGGCCACCGTGTTGTCGGCCTCATTGGCGAGGTAGGCGTACCGGCCGCCGGGGTGGAACGTGAGGTGACGCGGTCCCGCGCCCGGCCGGGTCCGCGCCTGCGACACCTCGGTGAGCGTGCCGGCCCTCTCGTCGAGACGGTACGTGTAGACGGTGTCCGTGCCGAGGTCCACGGCGAGCACGTGCCGCCCGTCGGGGCTGGTGAAGATCTGGTGGGCGTGCGGCCCGTCCTGGCCCGGCCCGGGCGGCGGGCTGGTGTGCCGGACGAGGTCGGTGCGCTCGCCGAGTGCTCCCGAGGCGTCGATCGGATGCACGGCCACGCTGCCCGCGCCGTAGTTCGCGCTGAGCAGCCAGCGCCCGCCCGGATGCACCGACAGATGGCAGGGTGCCGCGCCCCCGGTGCTCCGGCTGCCCAGGACCTTCCGGTCGGACAGCCGGACGGCGGTCACGGCGCCGTCCTCGCGTTCGTTCACCGCGTACAGCGTGCGGCGGTCCGGGTGGATCGCGAGGTACGACGGGTCGCCGACGCCGGTGATCGTGCCGGTGCCGGTGATTGCGCCCGCCGCCGCGTCGTAGGTGGCCAGGCCGATGCCCTTGCCGCCGCCCTCGACGGAGGTGTAGGTGCCGAGGTAGAGGGGGCGGGGCCCGGACGGCCGCCGGGCTCGGCCGGACGGGCTCGACTCGGGGGCCGACGGGGTCGTCGAGGCCGAGGGCGGGGGCGCGTTGTCACAGGCCGGGAGCGCCGCCGCGGCGGATCCTCCTGCCAGTGCGCCGACGAACCGGCGCCTGCTCCAGCCAGCACTGCCCATGTCGCCCCTCAGGTCGTCACTCGTCCCCGTCGCGACAGCCACCTTGGCGTGGATCACCCACCGGGTGCAACAACGGCACCGCGCGTTGCGCGAGACGCAACGCACCTCGCCCTGCTACCAGTCCCCGTCCTCGACCGGCCGGCCCGGCGCGTCCTTGAGCTGCCGCACCTGCCCGGGCGCGGGCTCCTGCCAGGGCTCGTGGTCGTTCCCGAGCCAGTCGCCGGCCGGCTTCACGGCCTGGAGCGTGTCCGTGGGGGCGAGGTCCTCCGCGTCCTGGTCGTAGTAGTCGAACCAGGGCAGGCCCGCTCGGGTGTACGCGGCCCGGTCCACCGGAGAGGGCGGCGGCGCCTCGCCGGTGATGCGGCGCCACTCCGGCGGCGTCACGAGGTGCACGAAGACCCGCCCCGCCGGCCGCTCCGTCCAGTCCGACAGCGGCCGGTCGTCCTGGAAGACCTCCTGCCGCATGGATCCGCCGACACCGAGCCCCATCGCCGCGGGCGCACGGGAGGGAGCCGAGGGAGCGGCTCCGGCGGCGGGCGCGGGGGCCGCGCCGAATGCGGGAGGCGCCGGGACGGATCCGGGCGCGGACGGTGCCGGGGGCGCACCGGTCGCGGGCGGCGCCGCCATCGGCATCGCGGCAGCGAAACCACCCGGCACGGCGGCACCGTAACCGCCCGCCGGGGCCATCCCCCGGGTCCGCTCCGCCCTCCGGTGCTCCTCCGCACGCCAGCGCGCCAGCTCCCGGTCGTTGAGCGGGAAGGACTGCAGCTGTACGCCGCCCCAGACCTCCTCACCCGTGACCTGGCCCTCGACCGTGGCGCCCAGGCCGAGCGGGACGGCGACGAACTGACGGCCCGTGCCCGTGCCGGAGTTGATGCCGTCCAGCCAGGGCTGCCGGGGGAGCACCACATAGTTCTGCGGGCCCCTGGCCGGGCGGTCGCTCCAGGGCCGGCCCGAGACCGCGCACACCTTGCCGACGCCGACCTGCAGCGCGGCCGGCTCCGTCGTGCCCGCGAAGCTCAGCCACATCGCCTCGCGCAGATACACCGGCACCATCACACCGCCGCGCGCCCGCCACGCCTCGGGCACCCGGTCCCCGTAGTCCGCGACCCGCCGCACCGGGAACTCGCCCAGGCCGGGCGGCAACGGATGCGTGCCCGTCTCCGGAAGCCGCAGGGTGCGGATGAACCGCACGGTCACACCGCCCGGCAGCCGCAGGGTGTTCCCGTCGATCCGTACGGTCGTGTCGGCCATCGGCCCGCTCCCTCGCATCCGGTGCCGGCCCCCTGCCGGCGTCCCCTCAGCGAGAACGCCCGTCGAACCCGGCGCGGTTCCGCCACAGCTGTTCCGTGACGCCCAGCCGCTCACGCAGTCGCGTCAGCCGGGGCATCCGCGCGCGCTGCTCGCGCGACACGCGGTCCAGTTCCTCGAACAGGCGCCTGGTGCGGTGCTCGGTGTCGAGCTCGTCGAGGATGCGGTTGACCTCCGTCAGGACGGCGCCCGGAAGCTGCCAGTGCCCAGGGTCGCGCTCGGCCTCCTCGCGCAGCAGCAGGGCCAGCTTGTCGCGGGTGCCCGCCGCGGTGCGCAGTTCGGCGGCGAGACGTTCCTCGGCCGACTCGGCGCTCGTGCTGAGGTGAGTGGTGACCAGCACCGCGAAGCTCACCACTGCGTCGGCGATCTCGGACAGCAGCTGCTCGAGGGCGGCGCCCGTCTCGGCCTCGAACAGCGGCTTGGGTTCGCGCTCCTTCGCGAGGTCGGTGAGGGAACGCGCGAGCACGCGCAGGACGACGGTGCAGATCTCCAGAGTGTCCAGGCCCGTGCGCATCACCACCCGGTGCAGCACGCTGTCCTGCACACGCGGGTTGAGCCGCAGACTGTCCTCGGCCTGTCTGAGGGCCGCGTCCACCTCGACGATGTCGTGGTCCAGGCGGCGCGCCTCGTGCAGCCGCTCCGCCGCGCGGTCCACGGGCGTACCGCCGGCGGCCTCCTCACCCATGCGCAGCATCAGC
>KL569284.1:10711-11945 GCA_000715635.1 Streptomyces violaceus
GGGCCAGCAGCAGATTGCAGGCGAGCCCGACGGTCGCGCCGATCAGCGTCTCCACCACCCGGGCCCAGGCGGTGTCCCCGACGGTGGTGACCCCGAGGACCAGCATCGCGCTGATCGCCACCTCGGGGACGTACTCCTCCACCCGGACCAGCCGTCCCACGACCAGCGCGGCCACGAGGAGCATCGCCAGGCTCCACCAGGTCAGGCCCACCAGCAGGCTGAACGCGATGGCGACGAGGACTCCTGTGACCACGGCGTTCACACGGCGGAAGCCGTTGGTGAGCGTGGCGTACAGCGTCACCTGGACGACCAGCAGCGCGGTCAGGGGAGCGGTGAGAGGTGCCGCCTCGGGGCTCAGCCGCAGCGCGATGACGTACGCGATCGTCGCCGCGGTCGCGGACCGGAACGTCTGGACGACCACGGGATCCCGGCGCTTGTGCATGATCCGCGTGGCGCGCGCCGTCCACTCACGTACCTCTCGCATCCTCGGGCTTTTCCCTTTCCCCTGGCGCATCGAAGGCATCCATGAAGGACGTTAACGCCGCGGGAAAACAGGGGCGACCGTGGACGCTCAGGCGTGCACCTTGTCGAGGAAGGCGGCCAGCCCGTCCGTGGTCCGGTCGATCTGCTCCGCCAGGGTGAGGCTCTCCTCGAGGCGGGACCCGCTCTCCGGCACCTTCTTCCCGCGTACGTAGAGGGAACAGGCGAGGTCGGTGCACATGTACACACCGACGGAATTCCCCTCACGCCCGGCCGCCCCCGCCTTCCGCGCGGTCATCAGAGAGACCCCGCCCCGCGGGTGCGTCGTCAGGCACAGCGAACACATGCTGCGCTGCAGAGACCCCCGCCGTGCGGGCTGGAACCGCATCGTCACCCCGACGAGCCGGCCTTCCCGCTCGGTCACGAGATAACTCCGATCGGGCGCACCCGGATCCCGCCATCCGAGAAAGTCGAGATCGTCCCAGGGCCGTTCCCCGAGGTCCCGGGGGACAGCCAGACGCTTGGCTTCTCCCTTCGAGCAGTTGATGAACGAGGCGCGGATGTCCTGCTCGGTGAGCGGTTTCATGGGAGGGCTCCTGGTTGTCTCCGGCCAAACCTAGGGGTCCTAGGTTTTGGGTGCCAGGCCAGGTTAGACAGCCGCGACGAACGGGGCGAGCGGATTTCCGGAAGGCCGTCTCACCCCGGCTCCGCCGCCGAGACCTGCGGCGGCCACACCCCTGGGGCCAGTACCCCC
>KL569284.1:12110-13411 GCA_000715635.1 Streptomyces violaceus
GGCCACACCCCTGGGGCCAGTACCCCCAGTGCGTAGGCGCGGGCCACCAGTTCCGTGCGGTTGGCGGCGTGCCAGCGGGAGGACAGGCGGCGGAGGTGGTACGTCACGCCGTCGGTGGTGAGGCCGGTTTCGCGGGCGGCCCGGGCCGTGGTGGCGCCCGCTGCCAGAAGGGCCAGGATGCGGGCCTCCGCCGGGGTGACCTGTTCGGCGGGCGGGGTGCCACGGGTCTCGTGCTCGCCGTCCATCCGCAGCATCACCAGCAGCGCGGGCGTCTCCTCCACCGTGTCGCTCACCGGGTCCGCCGTCAGCTCCCCGTACCGCTCCGCTCCGCCGGGTGCCCGCCAGCGCACGGACACCTGGTACCGCGAACGATGCCGCAGCCGCAGCGCCTCGGCGATCCGCTCCACCTGCGTCGCCTCCCGCGGGCTGAACAGCTCCAGCACGTCGCGGCCGCGCAGCTGCCCCGGCGTCGTACCGCACTCCGCGGCCATCGCCGGGTTCGCGAGCAGTACCGCGCCGTACACGTCGCACACCGCGACCGGCATCGCGACCCGGTCGAAGAGGAGCAGGGCGCGGTTGCGCCAGATCACGGCCTCCTGCCGGGCCAGGTCCACGAGCATCTCCTGCCACGCCGGGCCGCTCCCGCGCAAGAGCGACGCATCTGCTTGCACTACACAATCATGTAGGGGTACGGCATCGCCCGCCGGGCCCCGTGGATCACGCTGGATCGCAGTACTTCCGTACCGCGAAAGGCAGTTGCCGCGTCATGCCCCCCACCGGACAGACCTCCCGCACCGCAGACACCCGCGACGGCATCCCCGTCGCCGACATCACCGCCACCGGACCCGGCCCCGCGCCCATCCAGCAGGCCATGGACCTGATGCGCGAGCACGGTCCCGCGTTCGTCCGGCGGCTGTACGGGCGGGACACCCTGTTCGTGGGCGATCTGGACCTGGTCGCCGACCTCGCGGACGAGCAGCGGTTCGCCAAGCACATCGGGCCCGGTCTGGAGAACGTCCGCGAGTTCGCTGCCGACGGCCTGTTCACCGCCTACAACGACGAGCCCAACTGGGCCAAGGCGCACGACATCCTCATGCCCGCCTTCGCGCTGGGCTCGATGCGGACGTACCACCCCGTCATGCTGCAGGTCGCCCAGCGGCTCATCGCGTCCTGGGACCGCGACGCCGGTGCCGGAAAGCCCGTCGACGTGCCCGGCGACATGACCCGCATGACGCTCGACACCATCGGACTCGCCGGCTTCGGATACGACTTCGGCTCCTTCGAGCGGGCCGAGCCGCACC
>KL569284.1:13586-14662 GCA_000715635.1 Streptomyces violaceus
CCTTCGAGCGGGCCGAGCCGCACCCCTTCGTCGAGTCGATGGTCCGCTGCCTCGAATGGAGCATGACCCGCCTCGCCCGCGTCCCGGGCCAGGACTACTCGGCGCAGGACGCGGCCTTCCGCGACGACTCCGCCTACCTCGCCCAGGTCGTCGACGAGGTCATCGCCGCCCGCACCGGCACCGACCAGAGCCAGGCCGACGACCTCCTCGGCCTGATGCTCACCGCCGAGCACCCGGCCGACGGCACCACGCTCGACACGGCCAACATCCGCAACCAGGTCATCACCTTCCTCATCGCCGGCCATGAGACCACCTCCGGCGCCATGTCCTTCGCGCTGTACTACCTCGCCAAGCACCCGGCCGCGCTCCAGCTGGTGCAGCGCGAGGTCGATGAGCTGTGGGGCGACGCGGCCGACGTCGAGCCGACGTACGACGAGATCGGCCGGCTGACCTACACCCGCCAGGTCCTCAACGAGGCGCTCCGGCTCTGGCCCACGGCCGCCGTGTTCGCCCGGCAGGCCCGTGAGGACACGCTGCTCGGCGGCCGGATCCCGATGCGCGCCGGAGACTCCGCCCTGGTGCTCACGCCGATGCTGCACCGGCAGCCCGTCTGGGGCGACAACCCGGAGCTGTTCGACCCCTCCCGCTTCACGCCCGAGGCGGAGGCGGAGCGACCGGTGCACGCCTTCAAGCCGTTCGGCACCGGTGAGCGCGCCTGCATCGGACGCCAGTTCGCGCTGCACGAGGCGACCATGCTGCTGGCCATGCTCGTGCACCGCTACCGGCTGGGCGACCACGCCGACTACCGGCTCGACATCAAGGAGACCCTCACCCTCAAGCCCGAGGGCTTCACCCTCGCGCTGACCCCGCGCACCCCGGCCGACCGCGTCCACACGCCGCTGCCCGGCGCCGCCCCGCTCCAGGACACCGGTTCGGCCGAGCCGCAGGACCTGCCCGCGCGCGTCCGCCCCGGCACCGCCGCCCTCTTCCTGCACGGCAGCAACTACGGCACCTGCCGCGACTTCGCCGCCCAGCTCGCCGACGAGGTCGCCGCCGTCGGCTGCGAGACCCAGGTG
>KL569284.1:14892-15950 GCA_000715635.1 Streptomyces violaceus
GCCGCCGCCTTCGCCGCCCGGCTGGAGGAGACCCACGACCTGTCCGGCGTGACGTACGCCGTCCTCGGAGTCGGCGACCGCAACTGGGCCGCCACCTACCAGCACGTCCCCACCCGGATCGACGAGCGGCTCGCGGAATCCGGCGCCACCCGGCTGCTGGAGCGCGCCGCCGCCGACGCCTCCGGCGACCTCACCGGCACCGTCCGGGAGTTCACGACCGCCCTGCGCACCGCCCTCCTGCGGCAGTACGGCGACCCGGACGCCACGACCCCGGACCCCGAGCCCACGGCCGCCTACGAGGTCCGCACCCTGACCGGCGGCCCGCTGGACGCCCTCGCCGAGCGGCACGAACTCGTCCCCATGCGGGTCACCGAGGCCTACGACCTCACCGCGCCCGGCTACCCGCGCCGCAAGCGGTTCCTCCGCGTCGCCCTCCCGGAAGGCGTCACCTACCGCACGGCCGACCACCTCACCGTGCTGCCCGCCAACGACCCGGACCTCGTCACCCGCACCGCCACCGCGCTCGGCCTCGACCTCGACACGGTCCTCGACATCCGCGCCACCCGCCCGCGCCGCGACGGCATCGCCGTCGACCGGCCCGTGACGGTACGGCAGCTCCTCACCCACCACGTGGAGCTGCAGGAGCGCCCGAGCGCCGGGCAGCTGGCCGCCCTCGCCGCCGCCAACCCGTGCCCGCCGGAGCGCATGGCCCTGGCCGACCTCAGCGACGACCCGCGCACCCTCGTGGAGGTCCTCGAGGACCACCCGGCCCTGCGGGGCGCCCTGGACTGGCCGCAGCTCCTCGACCTCCTCACCCCGCTGCGTCCCCGCCACTACTCCATCTCCTCCTCGCCCGCAGTCGACCCCGGCCACGTGGACCTGATGGTCTCGCTGCTGCAGGCGCCCGCCCGCTCCGGCAAGGGTGTCTACCGCGGCACCGGATCCGGCCACCTCAACGCGGTGGAGCCCGGCGACACGGTCTACGCGCGCGTGCAGCCGTGCCGGGAGGCCTTCCGCATCGACGCCACCGGCGGAGCCGCACCCGTCGTCATGGTCGC
>KL569284.1:16132-19512 GCA_000715635.1 Streptomyces violaceus
CCGGCCTCGCCCCGTTCCGCGGCGCCATCGCCGACCGCACGGCCGCCCTCGCGGCGGGCGCCGAACTCGCTCCCGCCGTCTGCTACTTCGGCTGCGACGCGCCCGACGCCGACTTCATGCACGCCGACGAACTGGGCGCCGCGGAGACCGCGGGGGCCGTCTCGCTGCGCCCCGCCTTCAGCGAGACCCCCGAGGGCGAGGTGCGGTTCGTGCAGCACCGCATCGCCGCCGAGGCCGAGGAGGTCTGGGGCCTGCTGGACGCCGGAGCACGGGTGTACGTGTGCGGCGACGGTTCGCGGATGGCGCCCGGGGTGCGGGAGGCGTTCCGTACCCTGTACCGCAAGCACACGCAGGCCGTCGACGGCGCCGACGAGAGCGCCGCCGAGCAGTGGCTCGACGGGCTGATCGCGGACGGGCGTTACGTCGAGGACGTGTACGCGGCCGGCTGAGCGAAGCCGTAGGGGAGAGGCGGGCGCACGGTGGTGGACTCCTGGGAACGGGCCCGGCACATCCTGGAGGCGGCGGGCCTGGAACCCGGCCGCCTCGCCCACCTCCGCCCGCTGACCGGCGGCACGTACAACACCGTCGAGGAACTCCGCCTCACCGACGGCACCCGCTACGTGCTGAAGATCCCGCCCGCCGCCGTCGTCCCCGGCCTCCGGCACGAGCGCCGACTGCTCGTGTCGGAGGCAGAGTTCTACCGCTCGGCCGCCCGCGCCGGTGTCCACACCCCGCGGCTGGTGTCCATGGGGGACGACTTCCTGCTGATGACCGCCTGCCCGGGCGACTCCTGGGACGACTCCCTCACGGCCGCGGAGCAGACCGCGCTGCGTACGGAGCTGGGACGCCAGGCGGCCTGTCTGCACCGCGTGACGGGCCCCGGCTTCGGCTATCCCTCCGGCGCCCTCGGTCCGCTCGCCCCCGACTGGCGGACCGCGTTCACGACGATGTTCGACGCCGTCCTCGACGACGCCCGGCGCTACGGGGCCCCGCTGCCCCGCCCGGTCGACGCGGTGGCCCGTACCGCCCGCTCCGCGTACGGCGCCCTCGACGAGGTCACCGTCCCGTGCCTCGTGCACTTCGACCTGTGGCGGGGCAACATCCTCGTCGACCGCGCGGACGGAGGAGCCCGCATCGGCGGCCTCATCGACGGGGAGCGCATGTTCTGGGGCGACCCCCTCGCCGAATTCGTCTCCCTGGCGTTGCTGGGGGACATCAAGGAGGACGAGGCGTTCCTGGCGGGCTACCGGGAGTCCGGCGGCCGGGCCGATTTCGACGCCCCGGCCCGCCTCCGCCTCGCCCTGTACCGCGCCTATCTGTACCTGATCATGCTCACCGAGACGATTCCGCGCGAGGTCGGCGAGGAGCAGGAGCGCTGGGTGCAGGAGGCGGTCGCCCCGGAACTCGTCGCGGCCCTGGACGAGATCGAGGAATTCCTCGGCAGGAAATCTCACGGCGTGAAATAAGGGCTGGAGGGATATCGCGCCGAGCCTGCCCCGGCGGTAAGTTGCAGGTCGGACAAGGGGTGGAAGGAGTCACATTGGCGGGGCGGAACGGGCGCACGGTACGCGATCTCAGGCGGGCCAACCGCACGGCCGTGCTCCAACGGCTCTACTTCGACGGCCCGCTCAGCCGCTTCGCACTCGGCCCGGCGACCGGACTGAGCTCCGGCTCCGTCAGCAATGTCGTCGCCGATCTGGTCGCCGACGGGCTGGTCGAGGAGGCCGGCAGCGTCGACTCCGACGGCGGCCGCCCCCGCACCCTGCTGCGCGTCGCGCCCGGCAGTGGCCACATGATCGGCGTCGATGTTGGCGAGACCCGGGTGCGTGTCGAACTGTTCGACCTCACCCTCACCGAGCTGGCCCGCGTCGAGCGCCCGCTCGCCGTCCAGCGGTACGAGGTCGAGGTCATCGACGACCACATCCGCCAGGGCATCGCCGAGGTGCTCGACACCGCCGGCCTCGCGCCCGAGCGGCTCCTCGGCGTCGGCATCGGCGTCCCCGGCATCGTCGAGCGCACGCCCGACCGCGGCGTGCTCGTGCACGGGCAGACCATCGGCTGGGACGCCGTACCGCTGGAGGCCCTGCTCCGCACCGGAAGCCCGCTGCCGGACACCGTCCCGTACTTCATCGACAACGGCGCCAAGACCCTGGGCCAGGCCGAGATGTGGTTCGGCGCCGGACGCGGCGCGCACAACGCCGTGGTGGTTCTCCTCGGCTCCGGCGTCGGCGCCAGCCTCGTCACCCCCGAGGTGGAGCAGGGCCGGGCCGTCGAATGGGGGCACCTGACCGTCCGGGTCCGCGGCCGCCGCTGCCGCTGCGGCGCGCTCGGCTGCCTGGAGGCCTACGCGGGCGCCGAGTCGCTGCTCGCCCGCTGGCGGGAGGAGGGCGGCCGGGGTCAGGACGGCACCGACGAGGAGTCCGCGCTCACCGCGATGCTCGCCGCTGCGTACCCGCCCGGGGGCGGCGAGGCCGACCCGGTCGCGCTGGGCGTCCTGGAGGAGACCGCCGAATACCTGGGCGCCGGTCTGTCCGACCTGATCAACCTCTTCCAGCCCGAGCGCATCCTCATCGGCGGCTGGGCGGGCCTGGCGCTCGGCGCCCGCTTCCTGCCCGCCGTACGCCGTCACGCCATGTCCTACGCGCTGCGCCACCCGGCCGGGAAGGTGACCGTCGAGCTGGGCCGGCTCGGGCCCGACGCGGTCACGGTCGGTGCCGCGATCCTGCCGCTCGCCGACTTCTTCGCGCGCGGCGGACGGCGTCCCGATCCGGCACCGGAGAGTCCGCTCCCCGCGTGGCGCACGGCGCTTCAGGAGCGGGCACCGCGCTGAGGTTTCGCAGGTCACGGCGGAGGTACTCGCGTGGCGCCCGGACCACGAAGGGAGTACGCCGTGACCGACCACCGCCTCGAAGGACCCGGCGAGAACGGTGAACCCGTACCGCGGGACATGCCGGACCAGCAGGCCGACACCGGCGAGGACCCGTGGGAGGTCGCCCCGCGTTTCACGGGCACCGGCGAGGACGACGGGGCCGGGAAGGAAGCCGACGAGTCCGCCGACGACGTCCCCGACACGGACGAGGCGGGAACGGGCCGGCAGGGGAAGTCGCCGCGACAGGACACGGTGCACCCCGAGCATCCGGTGCCGGACGAGCCCGCCGACTGAGCACCCCCTGAGCGCCGATGGCCGCAGCCGACCGTGGGGGCCTGCTGCGGCCATCGGTTGTGTGCGGGGCGCATCGGTTGTGTGCGGGGTGCGGAGTGGCCTGGGGTCAGCCCACCTTGTGTCCCTGCATCGGTTCCGTCCGCGCCCCGGCACCCTCCTGGAGTCCCCGCAGGAACTGCTCCAGCACCTCCGGCGCCGTGTGTTCAGGCCGCCAGCC
>KL569285.1:0-2945 GCA_000715635.1 Streptomyces violaceus
CGCCGGGACTTTGCGGACACGACCTAGGGCCCCCGGGTCACGGCTGGCGGTTCGCCTCCACCAGTGCCTGGGTGACCGCCCGGACGCTGCGCGCGATGTGCTGCAACTGCATGACCTCGGCGGCGTACAGCTTGATCGTGTGCTCGATGACGCCCTCGTGCAGGCCAAGACCGGGCAGGTCGGCGCGGGCGGTCTGCAGAGCGGTCCGGGCCACCCGGATCTCCTGCTGGACCTGGATCTGGGCGTGCCGGGCGAGGAGGACGGGGTGGCGGATGAACACGGGGTAGCCGCCGTAGCGCGTGGGCACCAGCTCGCGCAGCCACCTGGCCGCCGAGCGCTCCCAGTCGTAGCTCCCGGGGGTCTTGACCTGGCAGGGCCAGTCCGGGCTGATGCGCGTGGACGTCAAGGGCATGATCATCGCTTCCGGGTGTGCGGCGTCGTGAGGGTGGACGACGGGTCGGGGCGGCCCCGGCCTAGGGGATGGCCGGGGCCGCCACGGAACCCGGGATGCCGGAGTGGGTAGGCCCCAGCCTCCTCGGGTGCGGAACGGATCCGGAAGGGCCGGGTCGCGATCCGTGAGCAGTATTTATATATGCCATCCGGTTTGCAAGGAGCATGAAAACATTCATGCGCGCTTTGTTGTGGATGGTCCCTTTGTCTGGTCCAGTGCCTGGTCCGGGGCCGGGTGCGCCGGCTGCCCCTCAGTCCCGGAGGAAGAAATGGTGCTGGTCGGCGACCTGTTCGTACTCCTCCAGACGGGCTTGCGTCCGCTCCGGGTCCGCGTCCGTCATGGCCTGCAGCAGCGCCGAGCACATCACGCCCGGGGCCGCGTAGGAGTCGAAGACGAGGCGCGAGCCGGTGCCGGTGGCGAAGGCGACATCGGCCTCGTCCGCGAGCGGCCCGAGCGCCAGGTCGGTGATCAGGGCGACCTTGAGCCCGGCGCCCCGTGCCACGCGCACGGCCGTCAGGGTCTCCTGCGCGTGCCGGGGCATGGAGAACGCCAGCACCCAGGTGCCGCCCGCCTCACGCGACTGCAGCAGCGCGTCGTAGGCGACACTGCCGCCCCGGGTCACGAGCCGTACGTCCGGGTGGATCCGCCGGGCCGCGTAGGCGAAGTACTCGGCGAGCGAGACGGAGATGCGCAGGCCGAGGACGGTCAGCGGGGTCGACGACGACAGCTGACGGCCGATGTCGATCACCAGGTTCGGATCGGCGAGGTCCCGCCGCAGGTTCTCCAGGTTCTCGATCTCGGCGTCGACCGCCGCCTGCAGCTCGTTGCCCCGGATCTCCTCGGCCGGGCCGCCCGCGAGGGTGCCGAGCGCGATCGACTGGAGCTTCTCCCGCAGCGCCGGGTACCCGCTGAAGCCGACCGCCGAGGCGAACCGCGTCACCGAGGGCTGGCTCACGCCGACCCGGTCGGCGAGATCCGTGATCGACAGGAACGCCGCTTCGGTGATGTGCTCGATCAGGTACTGGGCGATGCGCCGCTGGCCCGGGGACAGCCGAGGACGGTCGAAGAGCGTTCGCAGCTGGGAGGACGGGGAGACCTCCGTTTCGGGTGCGGCCTTCCCCGAGGTGATCGCGGATGCCTGTGCGCGTGCCTGCTGCGGCGATGGCACCGGTGCGCCTCCTTCGTCTCCCATTGACGTTCAACATAGCCCACGCACCGTGGTGACCAGGGCTTCTCCGGACAGCACATGAGATGCCCGGCGCGTGGATACCCGGAGGCGGCGCGGGAACCCGCCGCCACAGAAGATCCCGAAAGGAGCCACCGCCATGACCGTCCCCGAGGAGAACCGGCCCAAGACGCAGACCACGGACGAGATCCTGGAGCACCGGGACGAGAACCCGTCCCGGCCGCCGGGCGGCACCGGCCGCACGCTGCGCGAGGCCCTGGAGGAGGCGGAGGTGCGCCCCGACGACTACGACGAGCGGTAGCACCACCCCCGGCCACTCCGACCGAACCGACGAAGCTTCCGGCAGGTGACACCGTATGGGCGCGCTGAGTGCGCTGGAAGAGACACTGGAAAATCGCTGGGACGCCCTGTGGGCGCGGGTCCTCGGCAAGGACCCGGTGGAGGTCGTCGACGCCCTGCGACGCGAGTGCGACGACAACACCGTGGTGTGCGGGCAGGGCCGCGTGATGGTCCCCAACGCCTACGACGTGGAACTCGCCGACGAGGTGCACGACCGACTGGCCAGCCACAGCACCCACGTGTGCCAGGCCCTCACCGACAGCCTGGCCCGCCACGCGGAACGCAAGGGCTACGAGTTCGCGGGCCCGCTGGCGGTACACGTCGCCAGGTGCCCAGAGGTCCCCAACGGCCGCTACCGAGTGGCCAGTCGCGTCATGGAGCACGTGAGCGTCGACGGCTTCTTCCACGCGGCACATTGAGAATGTCGCGGCACATTGAGAACCGAACGCACGCTCAACGGCGATAGATCGTGATCGAGTGCCCGACATCGTCAACGGGGCGGCTGCTGCGGATCAACCCGGCCAGCCGCCCCGTCGCCTTCGCAGCCGCGGAGTCCGACACCACCAGCAACCCCCGCACATCACCGACGGGCAGGCGACGCGGATCGGCGGACTCGATCCCGTAGAAGGCCGGAACCCCACTGCCCTTGTACACCAGCCACACCCGCTCACCCGCATACCGCTCCTCCCGCAACCGCTCCGCGAGCCGTCCGAGATCCTGCCCCCAGTCCACATTGGAGTCGTGCAACAGCTCCCGCGTCCTGCCCGGTCCGCCGAACGCCTCGTTGGAGTACGGCAGATAGCAGGGAAACGTACGCACCGAGCTGACCGCGACGAACACCACCAGCGCCCCCACCAGACCGGACACCCACAGCCGTCGCACCACGAGAACGCAACCCGCCGCCACCGCGAGAAACAGCGGCAGGAAGACGGCGTACCGCGTGCCGAAGTCCCGCGCCCCCTGCATGGC
>KL569285.1:3138-4457 GCA_000715635.1 Streptomyces violaceus
CAGCAGCACCACAGGAGCGGCCAGCGCATACGGCGCCGCCGGCCGCAGCCGCCGCGCCGCGATCACCACCACCGCACCGCAGACCCACAGGCCGAGCATCCCCAGCGGCGTCTTCACCAGCAGCGCAGCCGGCAGGTAGTACCAGAGCGAGCCCGAGTACAGCCGACCGAAGAGAAAGCCCTGCCACGGACGGTTCTCCAGACCGAACTGGACCCGCATCCCGTCCCGGTACGCCTCCGGGAACGGCAGCATCTCGACCAGCAGTCCCCGCACCCCCCGCACGGTCGGCACACGCTGCTCGGGAGCCCACCGCAGCCGCGGATCGACCATCACATACGTGGCCCACACGACCGCGACCGCGGCCAGGGCCACGACACCCGCGCCCGCCACCGCCCGCGCCAGAGCCCGGCCCCGGCTGCCCGCCGACGCGTGCCACACCGATACAGCGCCCAGCGCCATGCATACCGCTACGGCGGGAAGCGTGCTTATCTTCGTCGCCAGGGCAGCCCCCAGCGCCACCCCGGCGAGCGGTACGTACAGCCGGGGTCCGTGGCGGGCCCGCCACAGCAGCCACGCCGACGTGAGCACGAAACCAGCGGCCGGCACATCGAGCGTCGCGAGTGAGCCGTGGGCGATGACGTCGGGGGAGAAGCAGTACAACGCGAGCGCGGTCAACGCCCCTGCCGCCCCGGCCAGTTCACGGGCGAAGGAGAACACGACCAGACCGAACAGCAGCGTCAGCGCGATCACGGGGAGGCGGGCCCACAGCATCAGCCGCCACGGATCGTTGCCCGACTCGTAGAGCAGGTGCCGGCCCAGCCTGCCCTGGTCTCCGGTGAAGGAGGGGTCGACGCGCGGATCCGCGAGGGCCACCCCGGCGCCGATGACCAGCTTGCCGAGCGGCGGATGCTCGGGATTGTGGCGCAACCGGTGCTCGTGCGTGTACTCGGCGGCCGCGCCCACGTAGACCGGCTCGTCGATGGTCGGGGTCTGCCGCACGGCGGTCGTGACCATCGCGAAGGCCATCTGCGCGAGCAGCACGACCACCAGGAGCGGCACCGGCCACCGTCCGGCCGGCCGACGCGTGGCCCCCGCCGGTGACGGGGGCGACAGCGACAGCGGCCGCGGGACGGCGGGAGCGAACCGGAGGTCCCTCATGGACCCACTCTGTATCAGCCCCCGCCGCGCACGGCGTTACCGCCGCACGAGTCGTACCGACAGTCCCTCCGACGTGTGCACGGGCACGGCCCGCAGCGTGTCGGAATCCAGCTCGACGCGGGCGAACCCGCCCCGCAGTCCCGGAGCGGACAGGACCGGGA
>KL569285.1:4692-5003 GCA_000715635.1 Streptomyces violaceus
GCCCCGCCGGCTCACCGTGAGCGCCGGGCCGTGGTTCTTGCGGAGCGGCAGCTCCAGCGTCGACTCGCCCTCCTGGACGTAGGAGCCGCGCACCCGCAGGACCTCGCCCGCGCGGAGCGTGCCGCCCGTGACCCGGACGTCGCCCTGCCCCAGGGCGCCCGGCGACGCGGCGACCAGCACACCGTCCTCGATGACGGTCCCGCCGTGGTAGCGGTTGTGGCCCGTGAGGGTGAGCACGCCGGTGCCCCGCTTGGTCAGCCCCCCGTCGCCCTCGATGTCGTTGCGCCAGGTGTCGGCCGCGTGGAAGCCGC
>KL569285.1:5247-5643 GCA_000715635.1 Streptomyces violaceus
CGTCCAGCGTCACGGCGACGTCGCGGTCGAAGGCGCCGTAGCCGTCCGCGGCGGCGAACAGGTTCAGCCGGCCCCACTGCTCGAAGCCGTCCAGCAGGACGTACCCGGAGGGCAGCGCGGTCGTCCGCAGCACCTCGCGCAGCTGGGCCGCGTCCAGGTAGGGCAGCCGCGTCTCCAGCAGTACCTCCGCGCCCTTCGGCACGGTGAGCGGGTCCTTGCGGCCGCGCCGGGGCACGACGTACGTGAGCTTGGGCCCGACGGTACGCGCGTTGGCCTCACGGTCGGCGTACCCGTCACCGGCGTCCGCGTGTGCGAAGTCGTACAGCGTGTCCGGCGTCGTGCCCGTCTTCTGCGTGAAGTACGCCAGCGCCTGCGCGCGTGCCGCCGCCTTGAGCC
>KL569285.1:5862-6421 GCA_000715635.1 Streptomyces violaceus
GGCCGGCGTCGCGGCGGTCAGGGCGGTGGCCATGATCCGGCCGCCGATGACGTCGACGGTGGAGTGCATGCCCGACATGATCCGGGTGTGGCTCAGCTCGAACGCCCGCGTCACGAGCTCCTGGAACCGCTCGGGCACCGCGTAGGCGTAGGCGAGTCCGGCCAGGTGGAAGGCGTTGGTGTGGCCGCTGGGGAAACCGCCGTCCTCCTTGGGGTCCTCGGAGCGCTGGCGCAGCAGCTGCGTGGCGACGACCACCTCCGAGTCGTACACCGGGTAGCCGAGGGCGTCCTTCTTCCCGGTGTCGACGACCTCGCTGTCCTCGTTCATCCGCCACGGACGCGGGTACTGGAAGGCGAACTTGCCCGGGTTGCCCGAGGCGAACGGCCCGCGCACGGTGTCGACCAGCTTGGCCACCTTGCCGAGCTCCGAGTCGTAGGAGCCCGCGCCGAGCGCGGATCCGGCCGGGGCATCGGCGGGCACGGCGTCGTTGATCTTGCCGGCGGGCGTGCCGTCCGGGGCGCTGGTGATCGACGTGACCGCCTTGGAGCCGGTCTTGTAC
>KL569285.1:6587-8485 GCA_000715635.1 Streptomyces violaceus
GATGTGTATAAGAGACAGGTCTTGTACAGCTCGGCGAGCGGGCCGAGACCGGCGATCATGGCGTAGCTCTGGTGCTGGCGGTCGTAGAGGAAGGCCTCCTTCGCCTGCGCCTCGGTGCGGGCCGTCGTGATCCGGGCGCAGTAGCGCATGTTGGCGCGCAGCACCTCGCGGTCCAGGACCCGGCCGGTGTCCCAGGCGCCGCCGGTCTTCCACACCTTCGCCATGCCGCCCAGGATCCGGACGACCGCGTTGGTCTCGGGGGTCAGGTTCGTCGTGACGTTCGACTTGTAGTCGTCGACGAACGCGGCGGGCCCGGTGGCGGCCTTCGCGTCCGCGGCGGTGAGCCACGTGGCGAAAGTCGGCGCGGCGAGCAGGCCCGCCGAGGTCCCGAGGGAGGTCTTGAGGAAGCCCCGCCTGTCGACGGTTGCGGTGGTGCGGTGCCCGGCCGATGACGGCATGGGTGCGCCTCTCTCTCTTGAGTTCTGCGACGGGTGCTTCGGCCGTACGGCCGGGAGGTGATGCTGCGTGTGCGACAAGGGGTACCTCTGGCGACTTCTGTGGCACCTGTTGCGTACGAGCGAAGATCTACGGCCGTGTTGTGACCCTTCGCAGAGGGAACGGCCACGGGCCGGTGTCCGGAACATGAACGGCGGCCGCCCGGCTCACAGGAGCGAACGGGCCAGCGCCACCGCGCCCTCGACCGGCGGCACGCGCAGGGGATGCGGCCGGGCTCCGGGCAGGGCTTCGGCGAGAGCGGAGGTGAAGGCTTCGTACAGCGCGGGCTGGGCCAGCACTGTGCCGCCCGCCACCACCACGTCGTCCACCGCGACCCCGCGCCGGGCGAGCCGTACGACGAGAGCGGCGAGGGCGCGGCCGCCCTCGGCGATCACGGCCCGGGCGAGCGGCGAGCCCGCCTCGGCGGCGGTGAACACCACGGGGGAGTGCCGGCCCCACTCGGCGGAGACATCCGTGGCGGCCTCCAGCGCCGCGCCGAGCGCGGGCACCTCGGCCACCTCGAAGGCGGTGATCAGCCCGGCGGCCAGCGCGTCGGGCTCCTCGCCACGGTCGTGCGCAGCCCAGACGGCCCGCGCGGCCTCGCGGACGAGGCCGGCCGCGCCGCCCTCGTCGCCTAGTACGGCACCCCAGCCGCCGACCTGGACCGGACCGCCGTCGGGCAACCGCCCCACCGCGACCGAACCGGTACCGCCGACCAGACCGACGCCCTTGTCCAGCCCCGCGGCGGGGACGAGCAGTTCGGCATCGCCCACGACGAGCGCGGGCACCCCCAGCCGCTCCTGAAGAGCGGCCCGGATGCCCGCGCACTGGCGTGGGGTCTCGCAGGCGTGACCGCCCACGGCGAGAGCGGACGGGCGCAGGGGCGAAGGCAGGGCGTCGGCGATCAGGCCGGCCAGCCAGTCGGCGGCGGCCCCGGGGTCGTGCGGCCGCCATCCCGTACTGCTGCGGACATCATCGACGACGTCCGCGCCGCCCGCGAAGGCGCGCAGATGCGTCTTGGTGCCGCCCACGTCGATACCGACCGCGTAAGGCGTGGAGTCCTGCACGGATCCTCTTTCGTCGTTGCGCGGTCACTGCGGACGGCAGGCGAAGTATCCGTCGGACCACGGCAGTTGAAGAGGTAGGGAAGCCCCGGGACGGGCTTCTGCCGGCCACGGCAGGCGAGTACCGTGAAGTTCGTTAGGAAGTTAACTAACGAAGTAGGGTGCGTCAAGAGGCACGGAATTCCCGATGCCGCGCCACCCTTGCGACCGCCCAGCACGGCCGCAGCACGACCTGGGGAGACCATGCACCTGAGTGAGAGTGCCCGTGTGGTGTTCGACGTACTGGCCGAGGCGGGCACGGCCACCCGCCCCCAGCTGGCGGCCGGTGCGGGCCTTTCC
>KL569285.1:8586-9164 GCA_000715635.1 Streptomyces violaceus
CGCCGGCACCGTCCGCAAGGTCCTCGACGCGCTGCCCGCCGGCGCCCCGCTGCGGGCCGTCGTCGTCGCCGTCGGTGACGTCACCACGCGCGACGGGGAGGGCGCCGGGGAACGCCCCGCGACCGCCAAGGCCGGCCCCGTGTTCGACGCCATGGCCGTCGCCCTGCCCGAGGGCGTGCCCGTCCACCTGGAGAACAACGTCAACTGCGCCGCGCTCGCCGAACTGCACCAGGGCGCCGCCGTCGGCCGCGACACCTTCGGCTACCTGCGCATCGGCGTCGGCATCGGCCTCGCCGTCGTCATCGGCGGCCGGGTCCTGCGCGGTGCGAACGGCGCCGCCGGCGAGGTGGCCCGGCTGCCCTACCCCTGGGACGAGAGCCGCGCCCCGCACTACGAAGGCCTGGAGCAGCGCATGGGATCGCGCACCCTGCTCCGCCGGGCGGCCGAGACCTGGCAGGACACCGACGGCCCCCGCCCGCGCACCGCCGAGCGGCTCCTCACCCTCTCCGGGCAGGGGCATGCCACGGCCCGTGCCGTCCTCGACGCGCACGCCGCCGACTGTCTCTTATACACATCTC
>KL569285.1:9376-9927 GCA_000715635.1 Streptomyces violaceus
GTCATGGACCCCGGACTGATCGTGCTGGGCGGCGCCACCGGCGCGGATCCGCAGCTCCTGCCCGGGGTGCGGGCCGAGCTGGCCCGGCTGAGCTGGCCCACCGAGGTGGTCAGCAGCGTCGTGGGGGACGCCGGCACGGTCGCGGGCGCCGGCAGGCTCGCGGTCGCCCATGGAATTCAAACCGTGACCGGAGCTGTGCGGGCGAAGCATTGACGGCTGCGCCATCGGTCTGCCAATGTCCGGACAAGCGCTTTCTGAGTCGGCCGGGACGCCGACTCCGGGTGAGCCTCCCGCCCGTACACGAAGTACGGCAGTCGCACGAGGGCGTGCTTGTGCGACGTCGGCCGTCATGGCCGGGGACCCCACCCGTCAAGGCGACGCGGCCGGGCGAGGCCGTGCCCCCGGAAAGCGAAATTTCCCGCAAAACGCACCCGTGCCGCCTCGGCTGGCGCCGTGCTTCTTCCGCTACGACGAAAAGGGATTGAAGATGACCAGTCTGGGTGTGCGGCGCTCCCGCCGGCTCGGCCGCGGCGGCATACGCCGCGTTGTTC
>KL569285.1:10156-13649 GCA_000715635.1 Streptomyces violaceus
CAGGTGCCCTTCTGCTCTCCGCCTGCGGGTCGGATTCCGGCTCGGGCGGGACCTCCAAGTCGCTGACGTTCTGGATCTCCACGGTTCCGGGGCAGGACGCGGGCTGGAAGAAGATGGTGGCGCAGTACAAGAAGGAAACCGGCGTCAAGGTCAACCTCGTCAACATCCCCTACGACGGCTACGACGCGAAGCTGCGCAACGCCGCGCAGGCGAACTCCCTGCCCGACGTGGCGGCGGTGCCGAAGCTGGACCCGATCTGGGCGAACAAGCTGATCGACCTCGGCTCCATCGCCAACAACAAGAACAACAAGATCAACAAGAACTTCATCGCCAAGGACTCGTCCGGGAAGGTGCTGTCCATCCCGTCGGACATCACCGCGTCCGGCCTGTTCATCAACGAGACGCTGTTCAAGAAGGCCGGCGTCTCCGTCCCGACCTCGCCCCAGAAGACCTGGACCTGGACCGAATTCATCAAGGCGGCGGACAAGGTCCGGGAGAAGACCGGCGCCAAGTACTCCCTCACGTTCGACCAGTCGCCCTCCCGGCTCCGCGCCATGGTGTACGAGCTCGGCGGGAAGTACGTCCACGCGGACTCCTCCGGCAAGTTCTCGGTGGACGCCGCGACCAAGAAGGCCGTGAAGAGCTTCGTCGAGATGAACGACGACAAGACCATGCCGAAGTCGGTGTGGACCAGCGGCGCCGACCCGTCGGCCATGTTCCAGAGCGGTGACGTGGTCGCCTACTGGTCCGGCGTGTGGCAGGTGCCCGCCTTCGCGGAGAGCATCAAGAAGTTCGACTGGGCGAGCGTCCCGACTCCCGCCGAGCCGGTGCAGGCCAGCGACGTCAACAGCGGCGGCATGACGGTGGGCTTCAACAACAACGGCGACGCGGCCGCCGCCGCGACGAAGTTCCTGTCCTGGCTGTACGAGCCGGCCCACTACCAGGCGCTGTGCGAGGCGTCCGGGTTCCTGCCCGTCGAGAGCGGTCTGAACCCGAAGTACCCCTTCAAGTCCGAGGCGGCGCAGGCGGCGTTCAAGCTGTACAACGAGTCGATCCCGCTGTACGCCCCGATCTCCGGCTACTTCAACACCGCGCAGACGAACTGGGTGCTGAAGGGCAAGAGCCTCACCGAGGACCCGACCAAGACGGAGCTCGGCAAGGCGATCAACGGCCAGCAGTCGGTCGACAAGGCGCTGGACAACATCGTGGCCGGCTACAACCAGCAGGTCGGCGGCTGAGCGCAGGCCGGCAGGCCCGGGCGGCGGGGTCGAGACACCGCCGCCCGGCCCAGGGCCGGACAGGCCCTCGGGACCCCCGCGATGCCGGGCTCATGGCCTGAGCCCACAGGAACCCATTCCACCAGCACGGAGTCAGGAAGATGACCAAACGCGCCCCGGACGTGTCCGCGAGCCCGCCCAGGAGCCGCAGTAAGTACACCCTTGCGCCGCTCGTCCTCATCGCGGCCAACGCCGTGCTCTTCGCGCTGTTCTTCGTCTGGCCGGCGGTGATCGGGCTCGTCTACTCCTTCACGAACTACACAGGCGTAGGGGCGTTCCAGTTCGTCGGACTGGACAACTACAGCCACCTGTTCGGGGACTCCATCTTCTTCGACGCGCTCACCCGGACGCTGCTGTACACCGTGCTCTTCGTGCCGCTGAACTTCGTGTTCTCGCTGCTCATCGCCAACGTGCTGGTGAGCAAGCACGCCAAGGGCGTGTCGGTCGCCCGCGTCTTCTTCTTCATCCCGTGGCTTCTGTCGCCCATCGTCGTGGGTGTCCTGTGGCGGTGGCTGTTCGGCGAGAACTTCGGACTGGTCAACTACCTCATCGAGAAGGTCGGCGGAAGCGCCGTTCCGTGGCAGTCGAACGCGGACCTGTCACTGATCGTGGTCGTGGTGGCGGCATCCTGGGCCTGGACGGGCTTCTCGATGCTGCTGTTCATCGCGGCGATCAAGAACGTACCGACGTCGTACTACGAGGCGGCCGCGCTCGACGGCGCCGGTCCGTGGCGCCAGTTCTTCAGCATCACCCTGCCGAGCATCGCGCCGACGTCCTTCATCGTCATCCTGCTCAACACGATCCACGGGATGAAGGAATACCCGCTGTTCGCCTCCCTCAACAACGGCGGACCCGGAACGTCGAACAACCTGCTTGTCCAGTACATCTACCAGACCGGCTTCAAGTCGGGCCAGATCGGCTACGCGAGCGCCGCGTCGTTCGTGCTCATGCTCATCCTGATGGCCGTCGCGTTCATGCAGCTGATCGTCAACCGGCGGGTGGAGAACCGATGACAACCACAGACATGCCACGCAAGGTCGACTCCGGGTCCGGGCGGGCTGTTCCCAAGAAGCGGCTCGGCGGCGCGGCCAGTGGTGGGTTCCGGCGCGCGGTGCCCGCGACGACACTGCTCTGGGTCCTGGCGGCCCTCTACGGGCTGCCGGTGCTGTGGTTCGTACTCAGTTCCTTCAAGCCGGCGGGAGACCTGTTCTCCCTTCCGCTGACGCTGTTTCCGGAAGACCCCACGGTGTCGGGTTACAAGGCGGCGTGGGACAGCGCCAACTTCTCCCAGTACTTCATCAACACGACCATCGTGTGCGTGATCGCGACGATCCTCACGGTGGGCGTCAGCTGCTGCACCGGGTACGCGCTGGCCAAGTACGACAACAAGTGGCTCAAGGTCTTCTTCGTCGGCATCCTGGCCACCACGATGCTGCCGTCCGAGGTCATGCTCGCCCCGCAGTTCCTGGTGGTCCGCGACCTCGGCCTCTACAACTCGCTCGCCGGCATCATCCTCCCGGCCGTGCTCACCGCGACCGGGTGCTTCATGTTCCGCCAGTTCTTCCTGACGGTCCCCGACGAGCTCATCGAGGCCGCCCGCATCGACGGCGCCCGCGAACTGTCGATCTTCCTGCGGATCATGGTGCCGATCTCCCGGCCCATCATGCTGACGCTCGCCATCCTGTCGTTCCAGTGGCGGTGGAACGACTACATCTGGCCGCTGCTGATGCTCAACGACCCCGGAAAGTTCACCGTGCAGATCGGCATCCAGAGCCTCGTCGGGGCGCAGAACATCAACTGGTCGGTGGTGCTCGGTGGATCGGTCATCTCCATGATCCCTCTGATCGTCGTCTTCCTGGTGTTCCAGCGTTACGTCATGAACGCCGACATCAACGCCGGACTGAAAGACTGACCCCGACACCCCACGGCATGGCCATCTCAGGCATGAAGGGCTGACCCACCCGTGCACCTCCCTCACCAGCGCGGTCCGTTGCACGACCTCCCGGACACCCCGGAGGCGTACGACGCCGTCCTCGCCGACGTCACCGAGCAGGCCCTGGCCCGCATGACGCCGGAGGGCAACCTCGAGCACCCCGACTGTGTCGACGACATCGGCGACACCTCCCTGGGCATCACCACCCTGCTGGCGCTCGCCTGGCAGCGGAGCAAGGACCCTCGCCTGCCGGAGGCGGTACGCCGCAGCCTCGCCTTCCACC
>KL569285.1:13884-14568 GCA_000715635.1 Streptomyces violaceus
ACGAGCGGGTGTACACCGAGGACAACCCGGGCTACCCCAACCTGCGGGTACGCGACTCCGGCCTGCCGTACGCCCGTTACACCCTGGCGGCCGGAGCGCACCCCATCGGCGACTGGCCGAGCACGGTGTGGGCCCTGCTCCAGGCGGTCAACGTCCTGGACGCGGCGGACGGCCTCGTCGACGACGAACAGCGCGCCCGGCTCCTCGACGTGGCACACGGCTACTGGCGCTGGCTGACGGAGGCGACGTTCTTCAACCCGCAGGAGGCCGGCAACCAGGCCATCGGCTGTATCGTCGGCGGCCTGATGCTGGCCCGCCACCTGCCCTCCCCGGACGGCGAGTCGCTGCGGCGCCAGGCCGTACAGCTCTACGAGGACAAGATCCGAGCCCACCGGGTCCGCGACCGCGGCGCGCTTCTGCCGCCCGAGCACGGCGGCGCCTACGACAACAACTACGGCCCGATCTCGCTGTCCTTCCTGGCCCAGGCCCACCGGGTCAGCGGCGAGGAGATCTTCGCCGAGGACGGCGACGCGCTCGCCCGCTACCTCGACGCCCGCCTGACGAACGGCGGTTTCGACAACGGCGGCCCGCGCTACAGCGAGCAGCACTCCGCCTTCGAGTCGGTGCTGGGCCTGCGCTACTTCAGTGCCCGCATCGGCTCCGACCTCGGCCGCTACCGGGGCG
>KL569285.1:14825-15338 GCA_000715635.1 Streptomyces violaceus
CGTGCAAGGCGGACGGCGGGGTCGACGGCCACTTCGCTTGGATGCTGGTCTGGCAGATCCAGGACCCCACGCGCTGGCACCGCACCCCCTCGACGACCCCGGCCCGTCACCAACTGCGCGCCGGCACGGTGTCGGTGGCCTTCGACGGCCGCATGACCCCGTCACTGGTCGAAGCCGCGGGCACGTACTACCTGCCGGCAGCCGTGGGCCGCCAGCACGGCTTCGGTCCGGTGACCGACGGCTTCCTGATGTGCCGCCCGATGGGCGAGGTCCGCGTACGGGACGTCCGCGCCGACGGTCTGACGGCCAAGCTCGTCACCAAGCCGGTCGTCGGCCGCGACCACGTCCTGCGCCACGTCCGGTCCCTGTACGTCACCGACGGCACGAACCTGTGGACGACGGTGGCCGTGGAGCGCCTCCCGGGCACGCCGTACCTGCTGGCCGGCCTGCCGTACGCCACGGACGACGGCGACAGGGTCCGCAGGACCGCCGAACCCCGGGCCACGGCGGCGG
>KL569285.1:15552-19349 GCA_000715635.1 Streptomyces violaceus
TAAGAGACAGACCCACCCGGCCCCCGACGACCCGCACCACTTCGACGCCCGCACGGACCTCACCCAGGAGCAGGCCGCCTTCGCCCTGGCCGCCGACCCCCGCGGCTACGGCAACCCCGACGAGGGCTGGAGTCACCTGCTCACCTCGACCGCCCTGGAGGCCGAACCGGCCCCCGGTGCCCCCGAGGACCTGCATGTCTTCGCCGTGCGCTACGGCCCGGGCGGCGACGCGTTCACCCCCGTGTTCGAGCGCGCCGGGACGGGCCTCAGGATCCGCACCGAGGCGTTCACGGCCGTGATCGGAGACACGGCGGGCGACGCAGCGGGGGAACCGGAGCTGACGCTGTCCGCGTGAGGCGGCCCAGGCCTCACAGGGGCAGGCCGACCAGTCCCCACCCGCGCCGTTCGGCCTCGGTCACCACCACGCCCCACTCCCGCAGCAGCACCGAGAACTCGTCGAAGTCCTCGATCCACCGCCCCGGGCACGCGGCATGCGTGCCGTACGGCACGCGCAGGCCCTCCAGCAGGGGCTCGGCTCGTGCCCAGTGCCCGGCCAGTGCGGACACGGTCGCGGGCGGGCAGAAGAGGAGCAGCCGACGGTGCCAGGGGTCGGGGTCCGCGGGGAACAGGCCGGAGACCGAGGCGTCCTCGGTGTCGGTGTCCCAGATCAGTTCCCGCAGGAACGCGTCCAGGTGCTCACGCGACTCCGGGCCGGCATGCTCCCGTACGTCTTCCCAGGCCTGCCCCGCCCAGAAGTGCGGCTTGTAGGAGCCGGGGGTGCTGTGGAACTCGTACCGGCCGCACCACGGGACGTTCGACGCGGCGGGCCACACCCAGCCCCGCTGCGGCTCCGCGTACCGGTCGAGTTCGTCCTCGGGCATCGCGGCATCCTCGAGCAGCGCGTACCGCTCCTCGAACGGCGTCCTCCCGAGCCGTTCCCAGTCGACCGCCAGCACCGTGAGGTCCAGGCCCATGGTCACGTCTCCACGCGTGGCAGCGCCGACTCCGGCACCACCAGGTCGGCCCGGCCCCGGGTCGCGGCGACCAGCTCGGCGTTGGGCTGGTCCGAGCGCGACACCCACGCCACCGCCTCCGTGTGGGACTTGCCGAACTGCTCGTGGCGGGCGACCAGCCGGCGGACGCGCTCCCGCTCGGGGAGTTCGCAGAACCACACCTCGTCGAGCCGGTGGCGGACCCGGGCCCAGGCGTCGGTGTCGAGGAGCAGGTAATTGCCCTCGGTGACGACGAGACGGGCCGACGGCGGGACCGGGATCGCCCCCGCGAGCGGCTGCTCCAGGACGCGTTCGAAGCCGGGTGCGTACACGACGTCGTCGTGCCTCTCCTCGCGCAGCCGCCCCAGCAAGGCCGCGTACCCGGCCGCGTCGAACGTGTCGGGCGCGCCCTTGCGGTCCCTGCGGCCGAGCCGCTCCAGTTCGGTGTCGGCTAGGTGGAAGCCGTCCATGGGGACGTGCGCGACCCAGGGTTCGCCGGATTTGTTCAGTTCCCGCACCAGGTGCTCGGCGAGCGTCGACTTGCCCGCGCCGGGGCTGCCGGCGATGCCGAGGATCGCGCGCCGGCCGCCCCGGGGGAGGGCGCGGGCGCGGTGGACGAGGTCGTCGAAGGCGAGCGGCACACCGCAGAGTGTGTCACCCCGCTCTTGGGCCGTCCGGGGCGCGCTCCGGTGTATGTGTCGTGCGCCACTCACTGGACATCGCCGGGCGGGGAACCGGACCTGTATGACGCAGCTCGGTCTTCCCGAAGACATCCACGCCTGCCTCTTCGACCTCGACGGCGTCGTCACCAAGACGGCCGTCGTGCACGCGGCCGCCTGGAAGGAGATGTTCGACGCCTTCCTGCGCGAGCGCGACGGCGAGGACTACCGGCCGTTCGACGCGGCGGCCGACTACGACGAGTACGTCGACGGCCGGCCACGCGCCGACGGTGTGCGCACGTTCCTCGCCTCCCGGGGCATCGACCTGCCCGACGGAGCCCCTGACGACCCGCCGGGCGCGCAGACCGTGCACGGGCTCGGCAACCGCAAGAACGGGCTGGTCCTGGAGAAGATCCGCACCGACGGTGTCGAGGCCTACGACGGCACCCTGCGCTATCTGGAGGCCGTCCGCGCCCACGGCCTGAGCACCGCGATCGTCTCCTCCAGCGCCAACTGCCGGGACGTGCTGCGCGCGATCGGCGCCGAGCACTTCTTCGACGTACGGATCGACGGCGTGGTCGCCGCCGAGCGCGAGCTGCCCGGCAAGCCGCGCCCCGACACGTTCCTGGCCGCCGCCGGGGACCTGGGAATCGAACCGGCCGCAGCCGCCGTCTTCGAGGACGCCCTGGCCGGCATGGAGGCGGGGCGCGCGGGCCGGTTCGGGTACGTCGTCGGCGTCGACCGCGTCGGACAGTCCGACGCGCTGTACGCGCACGGTGCCGACGTGGTCGTGAAGGACCTCGACGAACTGGGAGGCCGGGAGTGATCGAGCAGCGGGCGTACGCGGTCGAGCCGTGGACCGTGCGCGAGACGGAACTCGACCTCCACGTCCTGGCGCAGAGCGAGTCCGTGTTCGCCCTGTCCAACGGCCACGTCGGCTGGCGCGGCAACCTCGACGAGGGCGAACCCCACGGCCTGCCCGGCTCCTACCTCAACGGCGTCCACGAACTGCACCCGCTGCCCTACGCCGAGGCCGGGTACGGCTACCCGGAGTCCGGCCAGACGTCCATCAACGTCACCGACGGCAAGGTGCTCCGCCTCCTGGTCGACGACGAGCCGTTCGACCTGCGCTACGGACGGCTCGTCACCCACGAGCGGACCCTGGATCTACGGCGGGGCGTGCTGGAACGGGTCTGCGAGTGGACCTCCCCGGCCGGCTCGACCGTCCGTGTGCGCTCCACGCGGCTGGTCTCCCTGACCCAGCGGGCGATCGCCGCCGTGGCGTACGAGGTGGAGCCCGTCGACAGCCGCACCCGCGTCGTCGTCCAGTCGGAGCTGGTCGCCAACGAGAGCCTGCCCGAGCCGGACGGCGACCCGCGCGCCGCCAAGGCGCTGAAGTCGCCGCTGGAACCGGAGGAGGATTTCGCCTCGGGCAGCCGGCTGCGCCTGGTCCACCGCACCCGCCGCAGCGGCCTCAGGGTCGCCGTGGCCGCCGATCACGTCGTCACCGGCCCCGAGCGGACCACGTCGAGCAGCGAGAGCAACGTGGACGTGGCCCGGCTGACGGTCACCTCCGTCCTGGAACCGGGGGAGCGGCTGCGCGTGGAGAAGTTGGTCGCACACGGCTGGTCCGGCGTCCGCTCCCGGCCCGCGATGAGCGACCAGGTCGAGGCGGCGCTGGCGGCGGCCGCGCACAGCGGCTGGTGGGGGCTGCTGAAGGACCAGCGGTCGTACCTCGACGACTTCTGGGGCCGCGCCGACGTCGAGATAGACGGCGACGAGGAGATCCAGCAGGCCGTCCGCTTCGCCCTCTTCCACGTCCTCCAGGCCGGCGCCCGCGCCGAACAGCGCGCCATCCCCGCCAAGGGACTCACCGGGTCCGGCTACGACGGCCACGCCTTCTGGGACACCGAGGCGTTCGTCCTGCCCCTGCTGACCTACACCGCGCCGCAAGCCGCCGCCGAGGAACTGCGCTGGCGCCTCGACACCCTGCCCGCCGCCCGGGAACGCGCTGCCCAACTCGGCCTGAGCGGCGCCGCGTTCCCCTGGCGCACCATCGAGGGCTCGGAAGGCTCCGCCTACTGGCCGGCCGGCACGGCCGCCTTCCATGTGGGCGCCGACATCGCGGACGCCGTCGTCCGGTACG
>KL569285.1:19535-21718 GCA_000715635.1 Streptomyces violaceus
TGGGCGCCGACATCGCGGACGCCGTCGTCCGGTACGTGTCGGTCACCGGCGACGAGAGGTTCGAACGCGAGGTAGGCGTGGAGCTGCTGGTGGAGACCGCCCGTCTGTGGCGCTCCCTCGGTCACCACGACGACCGGGGCGCCTTCCACATCGACGGCGTCACCGGACCGGACGAGTACAGCGCGATCGCCGACGACAACACGTACACCAACCTCATGGCCCGGGCGAACCTGCTGGCCGCCGCCGACGCCTGCAAACGCCACCCCGACGAGGCGGCCCGGCTCGGCGCCGACGAGGAGGAGAGCGCCGCCTGGCGGGATGCGGCCGAGGCCATGCACGTTCCTTACAACGACGAACTCGGCGTGCACGAACAGCACGCCGGCTTCACCCGCTACCAGCGCTGGGACTTCGCCCGCACGGGCCCGGACCAGTACCCGCTGATGCTCCACTTCCCCTACTTCGACCTGTACCGCAAGCAGGTGATCAAGCAGGCGGACCTGGTGCTGGCGATGTACACCTGCGGCAGTTTCTTCGAGGAGTTCTTCGACGAGGAGCAGATCGCCCGCAACTTCGCCTACTACGAGCCGCTGACCGTGCGGGACTCCTCCCTGTCGGCCTGTGTCCAGGCCGTCATGGCCGCCCGGGCGGGTCACCTGGACCTGGCCTACGCCTACACGGCCGAGGCCGCGCTGATGGACCTGGGGGACCTGGAGCACAACACCCGCGACGGACTGCACATCGCCTCGCTGGCCGGCACCTGGATGGCGCTGGTCGCCGGGTTCGGCGGCATGCGGTGCGCCGACGGCACCCTGCGGTTCGCGCCGCGCCTGCCCGAGAGGTTCAGCCGGCTGGCCTTCACGGTGGGGTTCCTCGGCCGGTGCCTGCGCGTGGAGCTGACCGCCGACCGCGCCACCTACACCCTGAGCTCCGGTCCCCCCTTGACGCTCCATCACCACGGCACCGAGCTGACGGTGAGTGAAGGCGCCCCCGTGGACCGCCCCATTCCTTCCCTGACACAACGCCCGGCCCCGAGCCAGCCCCCGCACCGCGCCCCGAACGCCCGCTGACGCTCACCCGGAATCAGGCATTTGGCTGTATTTCGCCCTGCATACCCCCGCCCCACGGGTTAGCTTGATCGTGTTTTCTGATCATCAGAGTTAAGGGGCGGAACATGGTCGACGGCGCGAACGCCATCCTCGTTCGCAGGCGAAGACGCGAGCAGACGGCCGCGTCGGGCACGCTCCGCGGAGCCCGTGGCGACCGGGCGCTCGCCGCGGTGGCCGGCGTGTTCGTCCTCGCGCAGCTCGTCCTCGTCCGGCCCGTGCTGGGCCTCGGCTGGGACGAGATCGTCTACGTCAGCCAGGTCACCTCCCACACCCCGGCGGCCTTCTTCAGCGCACCGCGCTCCCGGGGCGTCTCACTGCTCGTGACCCCGGTCGCGTCCTGGTCGTCGTCCGTCCCGCTGCTGCGTGTCTACCTCGCCCTGCTGTCCGGCCTCGCTCTCTACCTGGCCCTGCGCGCCTGGCGGGGCCTGTTCCCGACCCGCGTCCTGGTTGTCGGCGGCGCCCTGTTCGCCTCCTTGTGGGTGACCCTCTTCTACGGCCCGCAGGCCATGCCCAACTACTGGGTCGCGATCGGCGCCCTGATCTGCGCGGGCTGCTTCCTGCGGGTCAGGGAGGAACGTTCCGCCCGAGCGGCCCTGTGGGGTGTCGCCGCGGGAGCCGCGCTCATGGCGTGGATGCGGCCCACCGACGCGGTCTACGTGACCGTCCCGCTGCTGGTCTTCGCCCTGGTGCGCCGCCACTGGCGACTCCTCCTCGTGCTCGCGGCAGGCCTCGCGGCGGGCGCCGTGGATTGGGTGATCGAGGCCTACGTCGGCCACGGGGGCCTGGGGGAGCGGCTGTCGGAAGCCTCGCGCATCCAGGGTGGACTGGGCTGGCACATCGCCGTCGACGACCAGCTGCGCAGCCTGGGCGGCCGGGCGCTGTGCCGGCCGTGCACCGGGCCGATGCCCAACCCCCTGGTCATCCTCTGGTGGTTCGTCCTGCCCGTACTGGCCGGCCTCGGACTGCTCGTCGCGGCCCGGGCCCGGCGCTCGGTGCAGACCCTCGTCCCGCTGGCCTGTGCCGCCACGGCCGCCCTGCCGTACCTCTTCATCTGTCTCTTATACACCTCTCTGAGCG
>KL569285.1:21990-22155 GCA_000715635.1 Streptomyces violaceus
GAGATGTGTATAAGAGACAGCACCTACGCCCTGCTCGCGATCCCGGTGGCCGACGCCCTGTGGCACCTGGTCAAGACCCCGGGCGGGAAGTGGCGCCCGGTGGCCGCGACCGTGGTCGCGCTCGGGCTGGCCGGGCATCTGGCGGCGCAGCTCGCCGTCCTGGAC
>KL569285.1:22377-23534 GCA_000715635.1 Streptomyces violaceus
GGCGGCGCAGCTCGCCGTCCTGGACGGCGCCGTGTCCCGCAACACCGAGAGCCGCCGCGACTGGGGCCGCACCGCCGGCGCACTGCACCGGCTCGGCGTCCGCCCGCCCTGTCTGCTCACCGGTCGCGAGTCCATCCCGATCGGCTACTACACCGGCTGTGCCTCGGGCGCGACCAGCGGCAACAACGAGAACACCACCGTGGGCGACATCGTGCGGACCGCGGACCGTCTCCCGGTCGCCCACCTGGCACCGGCCGACGGCACTCCGCCGCGCTACGCCCGCACCTGGCCCGTCCACCGCATCTCGGACCTGGACGTCCGGGTCGCACCGCGACCGCGGCGGGACAGTCCCTGACACGACACGGGCTCTGCCCCAACTCGCGTTTCCCGTAAGCCTCGTTCAGGTAGGAGTCGGTTGACGGTCACGCACGAGGGGGGAAGCCGGATGGTGACGGGCGATCACGAGGGCCGGCTGGGGGAGGAGTTCTTCACTCCGGGCTCCTCGTCCTTCACGGAGTTCCTGGCGGCCCACCGCCCCGAACTGCTGAGCACCCGCCGGATCCTCCCGGACGGCGTCCGCGTCGAGGGCGCCCCGCACGGCACGACCGTGCTGGCGCTCACCTACCGCGACGGCGTGCTGATCGCGGGCGACCGGCGGGCGACGATGGGCAACCTGATCGCCCAGCGTGACCTGGAGAAGGTGCACCCCGCCGACGACCTCACCGCGGTGGCCTTCGCGGGTACCGTCGGGCTCGCGGTGGACCTCGTGAAGCTCTACCAGGTCGAGCTGACGCACTTCGAGAAGGTCGAGGGCGTCCCCATGACCCTCGCCGGGAAGGCGACCCGGCTGGCCACCATGATCCGGAACAACCTGGGCCAGGCCATGCAGGGCCTCGCAGTCGTCCCGCTGCTCGCCGGCTACGACCCCACGGCCCCCGAGGACGGGCGGGGCCGCATCTTCAGCTTCGACGTCGCCGGTGGCCGCTACGAGAAGTTCGGCTTCCACGCCGAGGGATCCGGCTCGCCGTACGCCCGGGGCGCGTTGAAGAAGCTGTTCCGCCCCGGCATGTCCCGGCGCGAGGCGGCCCTGGCCGCCCTCCAGGCGCTGTACGACGCGGCGGACGACGACTCGGCCACCGGCGGCCCCGACATCACCT
>KL569285.1:23705-25474 GCA_000715635.1 Streptomyces violaceus
GGCTTCGAGCGGCTGGCCGAGACGGAGACGGAGGAGCTCAGCCGCGAGATGGTCGAGCAGCGCCGCAGCCGGCCGGACGGGCCGAACGCCGCGGTGTGACACCAGCCGCGGGGCCCCGGGCCGTGCGGAGTTTTCGGTTCCATGGACAAGACCTGTCGCGGGCTTTACTGCACATCAGTTGCAAGTACCGGAGGATGGTACGAGGCTGTGCGGTGCAGCCGTCCAGCCGACAGAAAGACCATCCCCCGATGACGGCCGCCCCTGAGTCCACTCCGCCCCTCCCCGCCCCGGCTTCCGCCCAGCGCACGGCCTGGCACCGCGTCGGTACCTCCATGACGCGGCAGGAGTGGATCAGGGTCGGGGGGATGGCCGCGTTCATCCTGGCCCTGCACGTGATCGGCTGGGTCACCCTCGTCGCGGTCGTCGCACCCGAGCACCGCACCATCGGCACACAGACCTTCGGCGTCGGCATCGGCGTCACCGCGTACACGCTCGGCATGCGGCACGCCTTCGACGCCGACCACATCGCCGCCATCGACAACACCACCCGCAAGCTGATGGGCGAGGGGCAGCGGCCGCTGTCGGTCGGCTACTGGTTCTCCCTCGGCCACTCCAGCATCGTCTTCGTCCTCGCCTTCCTGCTCACCCTCGGCGTGAAGACCCTGGCCGGTCCGGTCCGCCACGACGGATCGGCGCTGCACAACGTCATCGGCCTGATCGGTACGACCGTCTCCGGGACGTTCCTCTACCTCATCGCGGCCGTCAACCTCGTCATCCTGGCCGGCATCTGGAAGGTGTTCCGCGCCATGCGCTCGGGTCGCTACGACGAGGCCGCCCTGGAGGAGCAACTGGACAAGCGCGGCTTCATGAACCGCCTGCTGGGCCGCGTCATGAAGTCGGTCTCCAAGCCCTGGCAGATGTACCCGCTGGGCATCCTCTTCGGCCTGGGCTTCGACACCGCCACCGAGATCGCCCTGCTCGTCCTGGCCGGCTCCGGCGCCGCCTCCGGCCTGCCCTGGTACGCGATCCTGTGCCTGCCCGTCCTCTTCGCCGCCGGCATGTGCCTCCTCGACACCGTCGACGGCTCCTTCATGAACTTCGCCTACGGCTGGGCCTTCTCCAAGCCGGTCCGCAAGGTCTACTACAACCTCACGATCACCGGCCTGTCCGTCGCCGTGGCCCTGCTCATCGGCACGGTCGAACTCCTCGGCCTGCTCACCGAGAAGTTCGGCCTGCACGGCCCCTTCTGGGACTGGATCTCCGGCCTCGACCTCAACATCCTCGGCTACGCCGTCGTCGCTCTCTTCGTCGCCACCTGGGTGGTGGCGCTGCTGGTGTGGAGGTTCGGGCGGATCGAGGAGAAGTGGACGACCGGCCTGCTTCCGGCGGACCGGACCGCGGACTGAAGGACCTCACGCGCCCAGCCGCAGCTCCGGGGGACGCACACTCATTGAGGTTTCAAGATTAACCGGTGGGTGATCTCCGCAACCGCCGAGGTTAGAGAGCGCGTAACGGGAAACGCGGAACGGGCACCTGAGACGAACGAGTCGACGCAGCGCGACAGGGAGGCAGAAGTGATGGGCACGGAACCGATGCGCCCCGAACCGATGGCGGACGACGCGTACCAGCCCACCGGGACCAACGAGGAGCAGGCGGACGCCGCGCCGCTGGATCTGCAGGACGCCGTCGGCGAACGTACCTACGACGACACCCTCGACGAGGGCTACTCCCCGCCGGAGAAGCCGCTCGGCGTCACCAAGAGCGGCACC
>KL569285.1:25661-26907 GCA_000715635.1 Streptomyces violaceus
GGGCGAGACCCTCGACGAGAGGCTGTCCCAGGAGGTGCCCGACGTGTCCGCCGAGCCGGGCGGGGACGGCGTGGGGGACAGCCCCGACAGCGACGGCGAACCGGTGGACCCCGAGGCGGGCACCGCCCGCGCCGGCCGCCTGGTCGCCCCGGACGAAGGCGCCCATCCCGACACCACGAAGGAGACCGTCGCGACCGACATCGGCATCGACGGCGGAGCGGCCGGAGCGGAGGAGGCCGCCGTACACGTGGTGGAGGACGACGACACGCTGCTCGAGGAGGACGACAGGGCCTGAACCAAGGCCGGCGCCCGCACACGCGAGGCCACCGCACCCGTCGCGCGCCCGCGCCGGGCCGGTGGCCTCGCGTGTGGCTGTCGGCTACGGCAGCAGCTTCTCGAGCGCGGCCGGGCCCTCGGCCGCCAGCTTGCGCCTGGCCCATTCGAGGTTGTGCGGGGTGAGGTCCTTGCCCGAGGCAAGGACGAGGTCCTCGGGTGACACGTCGGTGCCGGTGCGGGCGTGGAGCAGGCGGTCCGGGGTGGCGCGGTCCTCGGGCGGCCGGGACGCGTGGGGCTCTGACGTCGACATGTTCTCTGCTCCTAGGGTCCGGATCGCTGGTGCGGCCCCGGTGCTGAAAAACGGGTCCGCTATCACCATTCACCGCGGAAGCGCGGCGTGCATCCGGAGAGCGCGGACGCGGGCCGGGCAGAGCCCGGCACCCCGTTCGGACGCCCACCGATGTCGCGTCCCCGTACCCCGGGTGACGGTGGAGACACGTGTCCCCGCAACCGACAGGAGCTTTCCCATGCGCACACGTGTGACCGCCGCGTTCGGCCTGGCCTGCGCCGCCCTCCTGGCCTGTGCCGGTACGGCGAGCGCCGACGCGGAGGCCGAAGCCATCGCCATCGGCAGTCCCGGCGTCCTCTCCGGCAACGTCGTACAGATCCCCATCGACATCGATGCCAATATCTGCGGCAACTCGGTCAACTTCATCGGCGCGTTCAACCCCGCGATCGGCAACAGGTGCTCGATCAAGGACTGACGCACCGTTCGTACGGCCCCGCCGGCGGCGGTCCGCGAAGCATCGCGGGCCGCCGCCGGCCGCCGTCAGGGCCCGCTCTGCGGACAGGGCGCGAGCACGAGCATCGTGACGTCGTCCCGTACGTCCGGGCAGTGCCGGACGAGGTCGGCCCACACCCGCTCGGCCAGGGCGGCCGGGTCCTCCTCGGCGAAGCCCGGCAGCCGCTC
>KL569285.1:27114-27413 GCA_000715635.1 Streptomyces violaceus
GCCAGCCGCTCGGCCAGCGGGTAGAAGGCCCCGTCGGCGTCCCTGGCCTCGGTGACGCCGTCGGACGCGAGGAACAGCCGGTCACCGGCGCGCAGCCGCACCGAGACGACCCGGGGGGCATTGGCCTCGGCGAGGCCGAGACCGAGCGGGGTGCACGGCTCGATGTCCAGCTCGACGGCACGCCCGTCACGCAGCAGCAGCGGACCTGACTGCCCGCACGCCACGATCCGCACCACACCGGCGTCGGCGGAGAAATCGAGGAGTACCGCCGTCGCGAACAACTCGGCGTGCGGCTCGCC
>KL569285.1:27689-27894 GCA_000715635.1 Streptomyces violaceus
GGCTGGTCCAGCACCGCCTCCCGGAAGGCCCCCAGCAGCGACGCGACCGTGGCGACGGCAGACAGCCCGTGTCCCTGCACATCGCCCATGACCGCCCGTACGCCGTAGGGGCCCGCCCGTACGTCGAAGAAGTCGCCCCCGACCAGCGTCCCGCTCTGCGCGGCCCGGTACAGCCCCGCGCACCGTACCGGCCCGACCCGCTCCC
>KL569285.1:28151-28482 GCA_000715635.1 Streptomyces violaceus
CCTCGGCGACCGCCCGTTCGGTGACCAGCTGGGCGTCCCGCCTGCCGCGGACGAACGACAGCAGCACGCTCAGCACCGCGACGAAGCACACGGTCAGTAAATCGGTGCTGCCGGGGTTGTTCAGGCTGAAGACCGGGATGCTCAGCACGATCACCACCAGCGCGCCGAGCACCGCCGTGGCCACCGGACCGTGTGCGAGCACGGCCAGCGGCGGGATGGCGCCCAGCAGAAAACCGATGTCGAGCGGTTCCGGACTGATCAGCTCCGCCGCGCACACGCCCGCCAGCAGCGCGGACGGCAGCACCCGAGCCCAGCCCGGCGGGGGCGCGCC
>KL569285.1:28734-31281 GCA_000715635.1 Streptomyces violaceus
CCGCGCACTCTGCTCACACCACCACGCTGCTACGCCCGGCCGTGCGCCGCACGCCGGCCCGCGCGGGCGCCCGTGAACCGGCTGGAAAGGCGTGAGCGTCAGCGGTGGGCGGCCTGCCGAAGGAGACCTCGGCGGGGCCGGGGAAGGACAGCCGCTCGCCGCGCACCCGGCCGGTGAACGCACCCGCGTTGGTGATCACCTTGAGGCCCCGGCCGGTGTACGTGCTCCACACCTCGTCGATGGAGGGCGCGACATAGCCCTCGGCGAACAGACCGGCGTCCAGGCCGTGGCCGGGGGCGATGATCCGCGTGTCGTCCACCACGAGCCGCGCGTACTCCGGGACCTGCGCACGGCGGCGAACTCGGCGGCACGCCCTCCGTCGCGTCCCTTGCCCAAGCCGCCACTTGGGGGCACCCGCGGTCGCTCGACCGGCTCTCAGGGCCACTTGAGCAGTGCCGGGAATTCGATGGACGGCCTTGTCGGTGATCCCGTAGCCTGTGGTGCGTCACGCCCCGAGACCCGTGGAAGGAGGGCGGAGCCGTGCAGTTCACACCGTTCCAGCGCTCCCTGCCCACCGTCCCGGCGTGCCTCGACTGACCTGACCGGGAGCGCTCTTTCGCAGCATGCGTCCCGGAGGAATTCCATGACCGATGTGGTCATCCGCGCGCTCGACTCGAGCGACGCCGATCTCTTCGACACCCTGCCCGACCCGCTGGGCGCCCGTGAGGGCCACCGGCTGACCCTGCACCGCCCCGACTGGAAACGTATTGCCCTGCGCGACGGCACGGTCGTCGCCCGCGGCGCCTGGTGGGGCGGCCCCGACGACACCGAGCCCCTCAGCCTCAACTGGTTCGACGTGGCGGAAGGCGAGGAGGAAGCAGGTGCCGCACTCCTGCGCTCCGCCCCCTGGCAGGTGGAACTCGAACTGAACCTGCCCTCCGGCTGGCGCGACGCCCCGGCCCTGCGCACCGCCGCCGAGACCCGCTTCACCGCCGCGCGGAAGGCCGGCTACGACCTCCTGGTCGAACGCTTCCTGTACCGGTGGACCCCCGAGCACGGCCTGCCCGAACGGCCCGGGCGCCTGGTGTTCCGCGCCGAACCGGACGACGCCGTGTTCTTCGACGCGCTGCGCCGTATCCACTCCGTCACCCTGGACGCCCACGCGCTCAAGGCCATCGAGGAGGGCGGACTCGACCGGGCGGCCCAGGAGGAACTCGACTTCTTCCACTGGTGCCCCTCGCCACGCGAGTGGTGGCAGGTCGCGCACACACCGCAGGGCGATCCGGTCGGCATCCACATCCCGGCCCACAACCCGTCGGGCCCGTGCATCGGCTTCATCGGCGTCCTGCCGGACCAGCGAGGCCACGGCTACGCCTACGACCTCCTGGCCGAGTGCACCCACTTCCTGGTCGAACAGGGGGCGGAGTTCGTCGCCGCCGCCACGGACCAGGGCAACTTCCCCATGGCCGCGAACTTCGCCAAGGCCGGTTTCCCGGTGGTCAAGGAACGGCTCAACTTCCAACCGGTGCAGTAACCGCGCCGGTGCAGCAGCCGGGACGTCCCCGGCCGGGGTGGCAGGCTGTGGGGAAGTGACCGGCGACGGGAGACGGAGGGGCCGTGGGGTGCGAGGGCGAGGTCTGGCGCGTGCACGGCGCGGGGGAACCGGTCGGGGAGATCCTGATCGACGACGCCGACTTCCCGTGGCTCTCGGGCCGCTTCACCGCAGGTCCCGGATTCGCCGCCGTCCGGGATCTGTTCGCCCGTGAACTCGCCCTCGCCGAACGGGACGACGAGGGCCACTGGGAGGAGTGGGAGCGGGTCTGCGCCGAGATCGGGCGACGCGTCTCCCTCTCCTCTCCGGACGGTCCCGTCGCCGAGTTCCTCCTGCACATCCAGGGCGACCGGGCCTGGTTCCGCTGGAGCGACGAGCCGTTCGACGACGGCGCGAACTAGTGTGCGCCGCCGTTCAGCAGGTCATCGGCCGCCGTGAGGATTTCCGTGACCCGGAGGCCGAACGCCGCGTCGCACGGGTGCGGGCGGCCGGTCCGGGCCGAGGCGAGCAGGGCGTCCGCGGCCCGCATCAGGGCGGGAACCGCTCCGTCGGAGCTCTCCGGCAGGGCGGTGACCCCGGCCTCTCCCCGCAGCTCCAGTGCGGCACCGGACGCGGCGGGCGGTGCCGTCAGGCTCAGGGTGAGGGTGCTCGACGCGCCTCCGGCGTGGTCGAGGACGACATGCGCCGTGTCCCCGGGACCGTACGCGGCCGCCGTCACGCGTCGCACGTCGCCGAGCACCGGCAGCAGCACGGACAGGGCGTGCGGCCCGACGTCCCACAGGGCGCCCTTCTCCCGCCGCCACGGCGTCGCGAAGGGGCTCTCGCTGGTGAACACCGCCCCCAGCCAGTGCGCTTGGGCCGTGAACCAGCCCGGCACCCCCGCCTGCTCGGTGATCCACGCCTCCGGCTCGGGCTGGAAGCGGGTCGTGAAGAACACGACCGAGGCGACCCCCGCCTCCTCGACGGCCTCGACCACGGCCCGCCCCTGCTCCACC
>KL569285.1:31445-33269 GCA_000715635.1 Streptomyces violaceus
CCGTCGGCGCGAGAGGCTTGTCGAGCAGCAGATGGCACCCGGCCCGCGCCGCACGCGCGGCAAGCCCGGCCTGGACCTGAGGAGGCAGCGCCACCGCGACCGCGTCCACGTCGGCGAACAGCTCGTCGACATCGTCGTACGTCCGCACGCCGTGCCGCTCGGCCAGCTCCTTCGCGGCCTCGGGGCGGCGGCCCCACACCCCGGCGAAGTCCAGCTTTTCGTGCCGGCTCAGTGCGGGCGCGTGGGCCATCTGCGCCCACGGTCCGGTGCCCAGCAGTCCTATCCGCATGCCGCCGCCTCTCCACGGTGCCTGAACGAAGAGAGTGCCACACGGCAGGGACCGGCGACCGGGAGGGCCACACAACAAGAAAGGCAAGGAGTTGTCTCCTTGCCACTCTCAACTTATAGCGCACAGAGGGCCTTGCGGCAAGGCCCCCATGGTGCCGCAGACTGTCCGGCCTAAGCCTAGGACCTGCGGAAACGGGAGCATGACGTTGACCCCCCTGACCACCAGCGCGTTCGATCTTCCCGACCGTCTCTCCCACAAGGCCGACCCGGCGCTGATCGGCGGCGACGAGCAGCACTTCGCGGCCATCGCCGAGTGCCTCGAGCAGTCGATCGCCGAACTGTCCGACCGTCTCGAGGCCGAGCGCAAGGCGCCCGGCGGCACAGGCAGGCAGGCGATGGACCGGGACGCCGAGATCCACCGGCTGACCACCCGCCTGCGCGCCCTGCACCGCTTCGGACTGGATCTGTGCCTCGGGCACATGGTCGGTACCGACGACTCCGAGCCCGTCTACGTGGGACGACTCGGCCTCACCGACAGCGAGGGGCGCCGACTGCTGGTCGACTGGCGTTCCCCCGCCGCCGAGCCGTTCTTCGGAGCCACTCACGCCAACCCGATGGGCCTGGCGAGCCGCCGCAGATACCGCTGGACCGGCGGCCGGATCAGCGACTACTGGGACGAGATGTTCAGCGCGGACGGCATCTCCGGGCATGCCGCGCTCGACGACCAGTCCGCCTTCATCGCCAGCCTGGGCACCGACCGCTCGCCCCGGATGCGGGATGTGCTCGGCACCATCCAGGCCGACCAGGACGCCATCATCCGCGCGGGCTCCCGCGGCGCCCTCGTCGTCGACGGCGGCCCGGGCACCGGCAAGACCGTCGTCGCCCTGCACCGCTCCGCCTACCTCCTCTACTCCGACCCGCGCCTCGGGCACCGCAAAGGGGGCGTGCTGTTCGTCGGCCCGCACCGGCCCTACCTGTCCTATGTCTCCGACGTCCTGCCCAGCCTCGGCGAGGAAGGCGTGCAGACGTGCATCCTGCGGGACCTCGTCACCGAGGGCGCCGCGGCGAGGGACGAGGCCGACCCGGACGTGGCACGCCTGAAATCGTCCGCGGACATGGTGCGGGCGATCGAGAAGGCCGTCAGGTTCTACGAGGAGCCGCCCACCGAGCCGATGACGGTCACGACCCACTGGTCCGACATCCACCTGAGCGCCCAGGACTGGGCCGTGGCCTTCGAAGCGGCCGAGCCCGGCACTCCGCACAACGAGGCGCGCGACCAGATCTGGGAGGAACTGCTCACGATCCTTCAGGACAAGCACGACGGCGACGTGTCGGCGGCCCTGCTCCGCAGATCGCTGTCGCAGAACAGGGAACTGCGCACGGTGTTCAACCGCACGTGGCCGCTGCTCGAAGCGACCGACCTCGTGTCGGACCTGTGGTCGGTGCCCGCCTACCTGCGGATGTGCGCTCCCTGGCTCAGCCGCGACGAGGTCCGCAAGCTGCAGCGCGCGGATGCCCAGGCCTGGACCGTGTCCG
>KL569285.1:33488-34898 GCA_000715635.1 Streptomyces violaceus
GCAGCGGCTCGGCGACCTGGAGGCGGCCCGGCGCAAGCGTCGGAACAGGGCCATCCTCGCCGGCCAGCGCGAGCACATGGCGCGCGTCGTCGACACCCTGATCGAGGCCACGGCCAACTCGGGCGCCGACGGTGACGAGGGCGAAGGCCTGGTGTCCATGCTGCGTGGCGAGGACGCCCAGGTCAGCCTGGTCAACGAGGCCGAACTGGCCACCGTCGAACCGGACGTGCTCGCCGGCCCCTTCGCACACATCGTCGTCGACGAGGCGCAGGAACTGACCGACGCGGAATGGCAGATGCTGCTGCTCCGTTGCCCGTCCCGGAGCTTCACCATCGTCGGAGACCGGGCCCAGGCCCGGCACGGGTTCACGGAGTCGTGGCGGGAACGGCTCGAACGGGTCGGGTTCGGCCGCATCGACCTCGCCTCCCTGAGCATCAACTACCGGACGCCCGAGGAGATCATGACGGAGGCCGAGCCGGTCATCCGGACCGTGCTGCCGGACGCCAACGTGCCGACCTCCATCCGCAGCGGCGGCGCCCCCGTCGTCCACGGATCGGTCGCGGAGCTGAGCTCGATCCTCGACACCTGGCTGGCCGCCCATGCCGACGGGATCGCCTGTGTCATCGGCGATCCCGCGTTCCAGCCCCCCTCGTCCCGTGTCCGGTCGCTGACCCCGGAGCTGTCGAAGGGGCTGGAGTTCGACCTGGTCGTCCTTGTCGACCCGGAGGACTTCGGCACCGGCGTCGAAGGAGCGGTCGACCGCTATGTCGCGATGACCCGGGCCACCCGGCAGCTCGTCATCCTCACGAGCCCGCGAGCTCCTTCCGGATGCGGTCCAGCATGAACGCCGACGACTCCCGGGCCCGCTCCTCCCAGGCGAAGACACAGGCCGTGGCGACACCGTCGAAGCCCAGTTCGCGCAGGGTGCCGAAGAAGGTGTCCCAGTCGACCTCGCCCTGACCGATGTCGAGATGCTGGTGGATCCGGGCCGGCGTGCCCGGCGGGTTGAGGATGTACCGCAGACCGCTGGAGCCCTTGTGGTTGAAGGAGTCCGCGACATGCACGTGCTGGAGCTTGTCACCGGCGTAGCGCATCATCGCCGCGATGTCCGCCGTCGGGTCGGAGCCCGAGAGATGGAAGGTGTGCGGGGCGCAGTACAGGTAGTTCACCCACGGCTTGTTGATCGCGCGGACGAGATCGACGGCCGGGGTGTTCTCCTCGCAGAAGTCGTCCGGGTGGGCCTCCAGGTTCAGGGCGATGCCCTCCCGCTCGAAGACCGGCAGCAACTCCTGCAGCGAACGCCAGAAGGCGGACTCGCTCTCGGCGGCCCGCTCGGGCCGGCCGTTGAACTCCGAGTTCATCAGGGGGCATTCGAGATCCACGGTGATCTCGATCATCCGCTTCCAGTAG
>KL569285.1:35165-38255 GCA_000715635.1 Streptomyces violaceus
CGAGGACAGCCGCACACCGTGGCGGCGCAGCGACTCCTTCAGCTCGGCCACCCGCGCGTCGTCCGCCCGCGGGTGCAGGAAGAACGGCATGAAGTCCTCGCGGGGCGACAACTCGATGTATTCGTAGCCGAGTTCGGCGACCGTGCGCACCATCTCGTCGATCGGCAGGGCACGGAACATGTACGGGTCGAGGGCGATCTTCACGCGGTGCCTCCGTAGAACGCGGGGCGGGGCTTGATGTCGACGGTGACGATCTCTCCGCCGCCTGCGTCCTGGGAGCGGACGGCGGCGTCGGAGATGACGGTGGCGGCGTAACCGTCCCAGGCGGACGGCCCGGTGGGCTCGGTGCCGGCGGCCACGGTGGCGACCCACTCGCGGAACTCGGTGTCGAAGGCCTCCGCGAACCGGTCCTTCCAGTCCTGCAGCACACCCGTGCCGTGCCGGGCCGCGGTGCGGATCCCGACGGCCGCCGGGTCGGGCAGCCGGACCAGACCGTCCTCGCCCACGACCTCGCACTGGATGTCGTAGCCGTACTGGCAGTTGACGAAGACCTCCAGATCGATACGGACGCCCTCGCTGGTCTCGAAGACCATGATCTGCGGGTCCTTCAGGTGACCGAACCGCTTGCTCGTGGCGCGCGGGGTGACCACCTGGGCGGAGACGATCTCGTCGTCGAGCAGCCAGCGCAGCACGTCGATCTCGTGCACGGCCGTGTCCTGCGCGGCCATCGCGGAGTGGTACGACTCCGGGACGGTCGGGTTGCGGTGGGCGCAGTGCACGATCAGCGGGGCCCCGAGCGACCCGGTCGACAGGACCTCCTTCATCTGGCGGTACCCGGCGTCGAAACGGCGCATGAAGCCGACCTGCACCAGCCGGTGGCCGTGCGCCCGCTCGGCGTCGACGATCCGCAGACAGTCCTCCGCGGTCGTGGCCAGCGGCTTCTCGCAGAACACCGGCTTGCCGGCGGCGATCGCGTTCAGGACGTGCTCGGCGTGGGTCGGCCCCCACGAGGTGACGAGGACGGCGTCCACGTCGGGGGAGGCGACCAGATCCGCGCCGGTGGGCAGCGCGGTGGCACCGAGCCGGGCCGCCACCTCGGCGGCACGCTCGGTGTCGACATCGGCCACCGCCGTGACCCTCGCCCCGGTGACGACCTCGGTGAGCCGCCGGATGTGGTCCTGGCCGATCATCCCGGCGCCGATGACGCCTACACGTACGGTCATGGTGAACTCCTTGGAAGAGGTCAGGAAAAGCGCGCCCGGAGCTCCGCCTCGAGCGTCTCGAGGGTGCGGCCCTTGGTCTCGGGGACGTACAGCTTCACGAAGGTGAGGGACAGCAGGCCCGCCACCACGAACAGGAAGAAGGTGTTGGAGATCCCGATCCCGGAGACCAGGGACGGGAAGACGAGACCGATCACGAAGTTGGTCAGCCACAGCACCACGGCCGCGACGCCCATGCCGAAGCCGCGCATCCGCATCGGGAAGATCTCCGACAGCATCAGCCAGGTCACCGGCGAGATCGCGCCCTGCTGGAAGGCGAGGAACGTGACCGTCATCGCGAGCACCGCGAACGCCCGCGGATCACCGGACGGCAGCACCAGGGAGAACACGCCGATCAGCAACAGGGCCACGGTCGTGCCGAGCTGGCCGGTCATCAGCATCGGCCGGCGGTTGACCCGCCCGAGCAGCCAGATGCCGACGAAGGTGGCCAGCACCGAGATCACACCGTTGGCGATGTTCGCCGTCAGCGCGCTGTCGGCGGCGAAACCGGCGTCGGTGAGGATCTGTGTGCCGTAATACATGATCGTGTTGACACCGGTGATCTGCTGCACGATCGCGATGCCGAACCCTACGAACATCAGCTTCCGCACCCACGGCGTGCTCTTGATGTCCTGCCAGCCGCCGAGCTTCTCCCGCTCGTCCTTGACGGCGAGTGCGGAGACCTCCTTCAGCTCGGCCTCGGCCCGGGCCTGCGACCGCACCTGCTTGAGCACCTCGAGGGCCTCGCCGAAGCGGCTCTGGGAGGCCAGCCAGCGCGGGCTCTCCGGCATCACCAGCATGCCGAACCAGAGCACCACCGCCGGCAGTGTGGCGATGACCAGCATCCAGCGCCACACACCGCCGGACTCGCCGCCGAGCCGCGCGATGATCGCGTTGGACGTGAACGCCAGCAGCTGACCGGAGACGATCATCAGCTCGTTCCGGGTGACGAGAGCACCGCGCCGCTCGGCGGGCGACACCTCCGCGAGATAGACCGGCACGGTCACCGAGGCACCGCCGACCGCGAGACCGAGCACGAACCGCGCGACGATCATCACCTCGGTCGTCGGGGCGAGCGTGCAGCCGAGCGCGCCGACGAAGAACAGCACGGCCAGCAGCAGGATGTTGCGCCGCCGTCCGCGCGCGTCCGACAACCGGCCGCCGGTCACCGCGCCCAGCGCGGCACCCAGCAGCAGCGAACTGGTGACCATGCCCTCGGTGACCGGGGTCAGGCCGAGGTCGTCGGTCATATAGGGCAGGGCGCCGTTGATGACGCCCGTGTCGTAGCCGAAGAGCAGACCACCGAACGTGGCGATGATGGTGATCATCCGCAGCCGCCGGGACACCGCCGGCGGGGTCTCGTCCGCGACGCCGGTGGCCGGGGCCGGGTCGGAGGCTGGTGTCGTGTCGTCCCTGACGTCCATGGCCGCTCCTTACCTGTCGATGGCCGGGCGGAGGGTACCCGAGAGACCGCAGCCGGCCAGGTGCTCGCGGGTGCTGACCGCGATCGGCAGCGGAACCTCGGGAGCGCACGGGTACAGGTCCTGCTCGACGATCACGAACAACTCGGCGTCGAGCCCGGCCAGTTCACCCACCACGTCGGCCGGATCGGGCACCCCGGCAGGTGGCGACACGCACACCCCGCGCCGCACGGCCTCACCGAAGGACAGGTCCTCGGCCGCGACCTGCGCCAGGATCTCCTGATCCATCTGCTTGATGTGCACATAGCCGACCCGCTCACCGAACCGGCGGATCAGGTCGATGTTGTCCCCACCGCCGTAGGCGACATGCCCCGTGTCCAGGCACAGATTCTGTCTCTTATACACATCTC
>KL569285.1:38492-39838 GCA_000715635.1 Streptomyces violaceus
CTCGTTCAGCAGCCGCTCGATCTCCGGCTGGGTCTGGAGGTGACTGTCGGCGTGCGGATGGACGACCAGCCGTACGTCGTACTCCTCCAGCAGCAGCCTGCCCAGCCGGTCGGCGGCCCGGCCGAACCCGGCCCACTGCTCGGTGGTCAGCTCGGGCGGCTCGGTGAACGCGCCCGTCTTCTCGTCCCGGTACATGGGCGGAATGAGGACCAGATGATGCGCCCCCGCGGCAGCGGTCAGCGCGGCGACCCGCCGGGCATGCGCGAGCGTCTCGTCCCATGCCTCGGGCCGGTGCAGCGCGCCGAACGCGGTGCCGCCGGAGACCTTCAGCCCCCGGGCGTCCAGCTCGGCCTTCAGCCGCCGCGGGTCGGTGGGCAGATAGCCGTACGGGCCGAGCTCCAGCCACTCGTAGCCGGCCTGGACCAGCTCGTCGAGGAAACGGGTGTACGGCACCTGGTGCTCGTCCTCGGGGAACCACACCCCCCAGGAGTCGGGGGCGGAGCCGAGGCACAGGTTGCCGACGGTGGTACGGAGAGGGACTGGCGCCGTTGCCATGGTCAGTGTCCTTGGGGGAGAGGGGGAGGGTGCCTGAGCGATGTGACGCGCGCTACTAGCGCGCTCTAGTCGAGTACGATGACCCCTGTCCAAATGTCATGTCAATAGGTTGTTGCCGGGAGATTGCGGGGCCCCATCGCCGGATCCCCGCGTGGGGCACCCCGTAAGGTGGGCGCCGTCGGAGGGTGGGTTCACAGGTGGATGCATCGGGCAGGCAGCGGCCCACGATGGCGGACGTGGCCGAGAAGGCGGGCGTCTCCCGCGCGCTCGTTTCGATCATCTTCCGCAACCAGGCGGGAGCCGGCCGGGAGACGCGGGAGCGGGTCCTGCGCGTGGCCGACGAGATCGGTTACCGGCCCGACAGCGCGGCCCGGCTGCTGGCCCGTGGCCGCAGTCGCACGCTCGGAGTGATGTTCACCGTGCACCAGACCTTCCACACGGATCTCATCACCGGCATCTATCCGGAGGCCGAGCGGCTCGGGTACGACGTCCTGCTCTCCGGTTCCACCCAGGGGCGCAGTGAGGCCAAGGCGGTCGAGGCGCTGCTCAGCCACCGCTGCGAGGCGGTGATCCTGCTCGGCCCGGACGCCCAGCCCGGCTACCTCGGCGAACTCGGGCAGCGCACGGTCACGGTCTCGGTCAGCCGCCGCGTGCCCCAGGCCCATGTCGACTTCGTCCATTCCGCCGAGGGAAAGGGCGTCCGGCAGGCCATGGACCACCTGGTGGAGCTGGGGCACCGCCGGATCGTGCACATCGACGGCGGACGCGGTCCCGGTTCGGCGGAGCGGCGG
>KL569285.1:40049-41453 GCA_000715635.1 Streptomyces violaceus
GCGTGCCTACCGTGCCGCGATGCGCCGCCACGGGCTGGAGGACCAGGCACGGGTGATTCCCGGCCATCACACCGAGGACTCCGGTGTCGAGACCGGCCGTCTGCTCCTGGCCGAGCGCGATGGCGGGCGACCGTTGCCGACGGCGGTCCTCGCCGGTAACGACCGCTGCGCGATGGGTCTGCTGATGACCCTCACCCGGGCGGGCATCGAGGTCCCACGCGATCTGTCCGTCGTCGGCTACGACGACAGCCACCTCTCCCACCTGATGCCGATCGGCCTGACCACGGTCCGCCAGGACGCGGTCCTGATGGCCGAACACGCCGTCCGCTTCGCCGTCGAGCGGTTGGAGAACGGGGAACTGCAGCCGCGTGAAGCGGTGCTGGATCCGAAGCTGGTGGTACGGGGCACGACCGGCCCGGCCCCGGCGGAGTAGCCGGCTGGACGGCGAGGGCCGTGGGCGACGACACCGAGAGTGCTGTGTGAGGTTGGTGGAGGAGGTGTCGTCCCGCGCAGACTCCTCCTATGATCCTCCCCTCGGCTTCGGCTGACTCGCGGTCACTCGTCGCTCACTGGGGGAGAGTTGAGGAACCGGACCACGCTGCGCGGGCGTACTCGTCCTCGTACGCAGCGGACGCCGCCGGACACTGCTGAGCCGTGGTGGAAGAGGCATACGAGGATGCTGTGGCTCGGCGCGGGCCTCCCCGTGATCGGTGCGGTGCTCACCGCGATCGCCCTCAAGGTGCTCGGTCTGAGCGGTGATTCGGAGCCGAGCCCCGCATCGACCGGGGCCGGTGCGCCCTCGGGGAGCCCTTCGGCCGCGCCGTTCGCCGTGACCGCCCGGCAGGAGAACGATGCGGGCTGCACGGCTCTGCCGCGTCGGGTGTCCGCACCGCAGGACCGTGCGGAACTCGTGTCCGGCGGCGATGTGAATGCCGTTGTCCGGCGCAACCAAGGGGCGCGGGTCGGCGAACTGAACGTCGGTCTCACGCTCGAGGGGGGCTCGAGTTCGCTCACCGTCACATCGATCGACATCAAGCCGAAGTCGTCCCGCGCGGCCACGCCGCTTGCCGGAACGCTGTTGTGTGAACCGAACGCCGGGGGCGAGTCGAAGATCCAGCTCTTCGCGGACCTTGACAGTGCGGAGCCGGTTTTCCTCGCCGGGAAGCACTCCTCGCAGAGGTATTTCAAGGACAGGGTCATCACGCTCAAGCCGGGAGAGCAGGTCAACCTGTCGGCGACATTCCTGGCCGAGAACGGCTCTCGCGACTTCGGGCTGTTCATCCTCTACGTGCGGAACGGCAAGGAAGGCACGGTGCCGGTTCCCGCCCCACAAGGGGGGCGATACGCGGTGACCGGCTTCGCCCCGCGCTACGGGGCTGTGTACGCGGGGTCCGACGGCGGCGG
>KL569285.1:41683-44861 GCA_000715635.1 Streptomyces violaceus
CGCCCGTGCCCATGGCTGCCCGCAGCGCACGGATGCTGACCGATCTCGAGGAACGGGGAGCGGAATGGTCGCACAGCACGCGCGCATCGCCTGGCATACAGGGTGGGCAGTCCTGCTCACCCTCAGCCTCCTGGTGCTGCTGGTCGGCGACGGCGGCGCCGCAGGAAAACCTCTGGAACGCCCCAACTCGCTGGAGGTGGCGTGGACCTTCACGACCGCCGCAAGGGCGCTGGACGTTTCGGACCGCCCCGCAGCGCTGAACGACAGGATGCTGGCGATCCCGCATGGCAGGACAGTGAGCGTCGTGGACACGCACAACGGCCACCTCCTCTCCACTCTGCGCAGCTCCGCGAGGGAGTTCGCGCCCGGGGGTTTCTCGGGTGGTGTGGTGTTCGCCGCGGAACAGGGGCGCGACAGGCGGAATTCCCTGACCGCGTACGATCCCGCGACCGGTCGGAAGCTGTGGCAGAAGGCCGCGAAGCCGGCCGCGCAGCGGGGGAGGGACGACTGGCGGGGCAATGCGCCGCTCCTGACGGATCCCGGTCCTGTCATCGATGCGGCCCATGACCGGCTCGTTGGCCTCGCGCCGCGGACCGGAGCGGTCCGCTGGAGCAAGCGGATGCCCGCGCTCGCACCGTGTGAGCAAGCGCAGCCCGGCGATTCCGGCTTGCCCTCTTCGCCCTACAACGCCGGCGGGACGGCGCACCATCTGGTCCTGCTGAAAGGCTGCCCAGGCCTGCCCGTGGAACTCGAGGCGGTGGACCCCGAGTCCGGAGATACGGTCTGGAAGAAGAGGCTGGGGCGTTGGCGTGAATCCGCCCGACTCAGCGTGGTCCGCGACGCGATCGCTGTGACCGTCGGCAACGAGCTCCGGGTCTTCGCGGAGTCAGGCGAGGAACTCCTGCGGCGAAAGGAAGGCCCGAAATCCGAATTGTGGCCCGTGGGAGAGGCGCGCGGCCTGGTGTATCTCTCGGAAGTGCACTACGGCGTGAAGTCGGACCCGGGGTCGATCCGTTCGCGCACCCTGCACGCCGTACGAACGGACACCGGGAAGATCATGTGGACACGCTCGCAGGAACTCGTCGGCGGCGATGAGCTGAACAGTGAGGTGATCGCCGGTCCCGTGGAGGTCGCCGGTGCGTACGCCGGGGACCTTCGCTGGTCTGTCGGAGACGCGCGTCTTCGGGGACCGGGCGCGAGCAGCCTGATGGACCTCGCGGGCAGGCGAAGTGCCTCCGTTCCCTGGCCGGTGGCCGGAACGTACGTGGGCATGAGCGGACAACTGCTCATCGTCCGCAGCGAAGAGAAGGACGGCACCCGGTATACCGCACTGCGGCCCGTCCACCGCGCCGTGGACACGGAGCGCCCGGCCGCGCTCGGGGGCGCGCAACGGAAGGACTGGCCGGACGCCTGCGGACTGGTCGGTGCCGGGCTGCTCTCGGAACTCGGCCGGGACTACGTGAAGGTGCCCGCGAAATCGAGCCGTACGGTGCTGGGCGCCAGACTGCCGCACCCGAGTGTCTGCCGCTTCGTGCCGGAATCCGGATCCGACGACAAGGACATCGAAGACCACATCTTCTCCGTCAGCGTCCGATGGGTGGCGCCCGACGCGAAGGGCGCCCGGACCTACGCGACAAGTGTCCTTCCCTGGGGCTGCAATCCCTGGCTGGGCGGATGCGTGACAGCCGAGATCGTGAAGCCACAGCGTGGCGTCTATCTGTACACGTACAGAGTGACCCTGGAACAACGCCCCGTCGCGCACGCGACCGTGGTGTCGGGCCGCTATGTCTTCGGGGTGAGCGCAGGGAACAACGAAGCGCGGGCCCAGCGGCTGATTCGGCGCATGGCGACGCATCTCGCCCAGCATGCCGAGCCCTGAGCCGATCGTGCGGAGGTGTGCGGTCGTGGTCGACGCCGGGTCCGCGCTATGCCGGTGACCTGACCCCGAGGACGCCGAGCATGGCCCGGGTCGCCGGGCTGGGGCTGAATCGGCTCCACGCCAGATACTCGACTCGACGCGGGCCGTCGACCACCGGGACCAGCGCCAGTTCCGGATCACCGGCGGCCAGCGGGCGGATGAACGCCGACGGCATCAGTGCGATGCCGAGCCCCCGCGCGATCAGCCGGGTCATCAGCTCCACGACGCCGACCTCGTATGCGACGTCGCGGACCAGGCCGGCGTCGGTGAACGCCTGGTCGGACTGGGCCCGGGCAGGTGTCCCGGCCACGAAGTCCACGAACGTCTCCTCGGTGATCTCCGGCAGGGTGACCCTGGGCGTGCCCACGAGCCGGTGCCCGGCCGGCACCACCAGTACGTGTTGGTCGTGATCGAGGGCGATGGTCTCCACCCCGGAAGGGCGTTCCCCCTCCGGCAGTCCGAGGAAGGCGATGTCGAGGTCGCCGTTCCGGATCGCCGCCGCCATTTCGTCGCTGCGTCCCGAACGGAGGACGACCCGGACGTCCGGGTACTGGTCGCGGTACCGCCGGAGCAGATCGGGTACGTCGACGGCGGCCGCGGTCACGATCACGCCTACAGAGAGTCGGCCCCGCACCACGCCGGTCGCTGCGGCGGCGTCGGCGACCGCGCGGTCGGCGGCGGCCAGGCACTCGCGAGCACCGGCGACGAACGCCGCCCCGGCGCTGGTCAGCTGGACGCGGCGACTGGACCGGGCGAACAGCTTGACTCCGAGCTCGCGTTCCAGACCGGCGATCCGGTGGCTGAGCGACGACTGCACCACGGAGCAGAGCTCCGCGGCGCGGGTGAAGTTGCGGGTTTCGGCGACGGCGACTACGTATCGCATCTGCTGGAGATCCACACAATCATCGTTACTGTTCATAGGTGCCATGGCAAGCATGCATTGGATTCATGGCCTGTCATGCCGAGACTTCACTGCATGCAGACCTTGACCGAGCGGCCACCGGGCTCGCCGCGCACCGCGGACGCGCAGCAGGCGGCGGCCGTCGCACTGACCGCACTCGCACCGGCGTCCTGGGGCACCACGTACGCCGTGACCACGGAACTGCTCCCGGCCGGGCATCCGCTGTTCGCCGGGCTGATGCGCGCCCTGCCCGCCGGGCTGGCCGGACTGGCGATCGCCCGCGTCCTCCCGCGCGGGGACTGGTGGTGGAAGGCCGCCGTTCTCGGCGTGCTCAACATCGGCGTGCTGTTTCCCCTGCT
>KL569285.1:45071-45487 GCA_000715635.1 Streptomyces violaceus
GTCGCCGCCACCCTCAGCGCCACCCAGCCGCTGCTGGTCGCCGGGCTGGCCATCACCGTGCTCCACGACCGGCCGACGGCCTGGCGCTGGGCCTGGGGTGTGCTCGGCGTGCTCGGCGTCGGACTCGTCGTGCTCGGACCGGAGGCACGGCTGGACGCCGTCGGGGTGCTCGCCGGCCTCGGTGGTACGGCCACGATGGCCGGCGGGATCGTCCTCACGAAGCGCTGGGGCCGCCCCGCGGGTGTGGCCCCCCTGACCCTGGCGGGGTGGCAACTGACGGCCGGCGGACTGCTGTTGCTCCCGCTCACCCTCGCGATCGAAGGAGTCCCGCAGCGGATCGACGCGGCAGCGGCCGGCGGCTACCTGTGGCTCGGCAGCATGGGCGGGCTGATCGCGTACACGCTGTGGTTCCGCGG
>KL569285.1:45659-46812 GCA_000715635.1 Streptomyces violaceus
CGCGTACACGCTGTGGTTCCGCGGGATCGGGCGGCTGCCGGTCGGCGCGTCCGCACCGCTGGTCCTGCTGTCTCCGCTGGTCGCGACCGTCGTCGGGATCGGGCTGGGCGAATCGCTGAGCCTGTTGCAGACCGTCGGTTTCCTCCTCGCCTTGGCCGCGTTGCTCGCCGCGCAGTTCAACCCCCCGGACCTGCGCCGCCACATCGCGCGTGGCAGGCCCGCGGGAGACCCCCTCGGAGAGGAGCGGATGCGATGACGACCCGCAGGACGATCGCCGTGCTCGGTGCCACCGGCATGGTGGGCAGCCGGGTGATCGACGAGGCCGCTGCGCGCGGGCACCGAGCGCTCGCTCTGTCCCGGAAGGCCGCGAGCGAAGACCTGAACGTGACGCCGGTCGCGGTCGATGCGAGTGACCCGCGCGCCCTGCGCGAGGCGCTTGCCGGCCCGGCAGGTCACGGCGCCGTCCCGGACGCCGTGGTGGTGACCGTCCGGACCTTTCCGGCCGACGAGGAATTCCTGGTCGGCGCGACCCGCGCCGTGCTGGACATCGCCGCGGGGCGCGGGGTACGCGTCCTCGTGGTCGGTGGCGCCGGAGCCCTGCGCAGCCCCGGCGACCGAGATCTTCTGGTCGCCGACAACCCCACATATGTACCCGCCGAGTACCGGGCCGTCGCCGTCGCCGGGGTCGCCCAGTTGCAGGCCTGTGAGGCCCACGCGGACGCGGACTGGGTGTACCTGAGCCCGCCCGCGCTGCTCGAACCCGGTGTACGCACCGGCCGTTACCGGCGCGGCGCCGACATCTTGCTCAGCGCCGCCGACGGCCGGTCGTGGATCAGTGCAGAGGACCTGGCCGTCGCCGTGGTCGACGAACTAGAGAATCCCGGCCTCCAGCGGCACATCACCGTCGTCCACCAGGACGCACACCCGCTGAAGTGAGCCGGCCGAGGGTCGCCCGTCGGCCGGACAACAAGGCCGCAAGCAGGTCAGCGCGTCCCCTTCTTCGCGAACTCCGCGATGGTGTCGGCGTTGTCCTTCGTGATGAACGCCGGGCCGGTGAGTACGGGAGCCGTGCCGCCGCCGCTGAAGTTGCCGTTCGTCCTGTACAGCCACAGTGCGTCGACGGCGAGGTAGCCCTGGAGGTAGGGCTGCTGGT
>KL569285.1:47007-49243 GCA_000715635.1 Streptomyces violaceus
GGTAGCCCTGGAGGTAGGGCTGCTGGTCGACGGCGAACTCGATGTCGCCGCCCCGGACGGCGGCGACGAGGTCCTTGTTGAGGTCGAAGGTGGCGACCTTGGCCTCGCTGCCCGCGTCCCGTACCGACTGCACGGCGGTCAGGGCGATCGGGGCGCCGAGTGTGACCACCTGGTCGATGGTGGAGTCCTTCTGGAGCTTGGCGGTCAGTGTCGACTTCACGGAGGGCATGTCGGTGCCGTTGACGTACAGGTTCTCCGTGGTGCCCTTGAAGCCCTTCTTCAGCCCGGCGCAGCGTGCCTCCAGCGCGACCTGACCCTGCTCCTGGACCACGCAGACGGCGTGCTCGGCGCCCAGCTGGTTGAGGCGCTCCCCGAAGGCCTGGCCGGCGATGTTCTCGTCCTGGCCGAAGTACTCGAGCATGCCGAGTTCCCTCCAGTTGTCCAGGCCGGAGTTGAAGCCGACGACGGGGATGCCGGCCGCCTTGGCCTTGGCCACCGCTCCCTTCATGGCGTCGGGCTTGGCCGCGGTGAGCGCGATGCCGTCGACCTTCTGGTCGATGGCGTTCTGCACCAGGTTGGCCTGGTTTCCCGCGACGGGGTCGCTGGAGTAGACGAGCTTGATGTTGTCCTTCGCGGCAGCGGCCTGCGCCCCCTTGCGGATCAGGTCCCAGAAGGTGTCGCCGGGTGCCGCGTGGGTGATCATGGCGACGGTCATCCGCGGGGTGGTGGCCTTGCCCGCCGCGGCGTCGGTGCCCCCGGTCTCGGACTGCTTCCCGCCGGTGCCGCTGGAGCAGCCGGCGGCGAGCAGCGCGCCCACGAGGGCGGCGGCGGTCAAGGCGGCGGGTCTGTGGTGTCTGCGCATGTCGGATGCACCTCACTGTGCGGGGAGAGGGTGCCGCGCCCGGCCCGGGGAGGGGGCGGACCCCTGCGTACTCGGTGGCTGGAGCGCGTTACTAGCGCGCTCTAGTGGCAGGTACTATGCGGCCGCCTTCTGGGGATGTCAACAGCTTTGTCAGGACGTACCAACAAAACAGGGCCGCCCGTACAGCCGGCGGTGGGCGGCGTAGTGCGGGCGACCCGGGCGGACGGTCCTGCTCAGCTCTCCGATCTGCCGATGTTGACCATCCACGGGGTGCCGAAGCGGTCCGTGCACATGCCGAACTCGTCGCCCCACATCTGCTTCTCCAGCGGCACCGACACCGAGCCGTTCTCGGACAGCTTCTCCCAGTAGCCGCGCAGCTCGGCGTCGTCGTCACCGCTCAGGCTCACGGAGAAGGGGTTGCCCGGCGCGGACTCCATGCCCGGCGGGTTGTCGGCGCCCATCAGGGTGAAGCCGCTGGTGGTTTCCAGCATGCCGTGCATGATCTTGTCGGCGTTCGGGGCGTCCGCCTGGCCGAAATCGCCGTAGCTGTTGAGGGCGAGGTTGCCGCCGAATACCTCCTTGTAGAACTCCATCGCCTGCCGGGCTTCGCCGTTGAAGGTGAGGTACGGATTGAGGCGCGTGACCATGTGAACCTCCAGGAGGGGCAAAAAGGGTCATTTGCGCGCAGCGTAGCGCCGGGCACTGACAACGGCTCGCCGAGCGCGCCGCGCAGGAGGCGGGGAGCGGGGGGCGAGGCGGGCGCCGGAAGGCCGGAGTGGACGCCAACTGACTTGTTAGCGTTGGCCCTTGAGTAGAGGGGGACGCAGACAGCTCATGACATCGACCACCTTCCGCATCGGCGGGGATCTGGACGTACGCCGGCTCGGTTTCGGAGCCATGCATCTGCCGGCGGAGCCCGGGCCCGGCCGGGAGAACGCCCTCGCGGTCGCCCGGCGGGCCGTGGAGCTGGGCGTCACGCTGATCGACACGGCCCACCTGTACGGCGAGGGAGCCAATGAGGAGCTGCTCGCCGAGGCGTTGCACCCCTACCCGGAGGGGCTGCTGATCACCACCAAGGTCGGTGTCGCGCGTACCGGCCCGGGAGGCGAGTGGAAGTTCGACGGGCGGCCCGAGATCCTGCGCGCCCAGGTCGGGCAGGCCCTGCGCCGGCTGCGGGTCGAGCGGATCGAACTGCTCCAGCTGCACCGCATCGATCCCGACACGCCGCTCGCCGACCAGCTCGGCACGCTGCGGGAGCTTCAGGCCGAGGGCCTGGTCGGACGGATCGGGCTGTCGGAGGTCACCGTCGCCGAGCTGGCCGAGGCCCGGGAGATCGTCGACGTCGTGAGCGTGCAGAACCGCTACAACCTGCTC
>KL569285.1:49484-50469 GCA_000715635.1 Streptomyces violaceus
GGGGGAAGACGGGGGCCGAGGCCGAGATCGCCGCCGTGGCGGCCGAGCTCGGGGCCACGCCCACGCAGGTCGCGCTCGCCTGGCTCCTCGACCGTGCACCGGTCGTCCTGCCGATCCCCGGTACGGCCCGGATCGGGCACCTGGAGGAGAACCTCGCCGCGGCGGACCTCGACCTGACGCCCGCCCAGCGCGACCGCCTCGACCGGCTGGCCGAGGGGGCCCGGGCGGCATCAGGGTCGGAGTAGGCGGAGCCCTGCCTTGAAACCAGGCGGAGTCCTGTCTCGAAACCCGGATGGACCGAGGCAGGGCCCCCAGGTGTCGCCCCGCTGCTCACGCCTCGTCGGACCCGGACTCCCCGTTGTTCCAGTCGTACGGGCCTCCGCCGCGCCACTCGATCAGCTCGGTGTCGTCGACGGCCGTGTCGGCGGTGGGCAGGCCCTCGCGGTGCAGGAGGTCCAGTACGTCGAACAGGCTGTAGGCGACGCCCATGCGCTCGCCGTGGATGGTCACCAGCCGTCCGCCGTCCGACGCGGGCGGCTGCACGACCACGGGGGGTTGACCGTCCATAGCCCCACCATGCCTCCGAAACGGTCGGTTCGCAGCTCGGCCTGGACCATACGCGGGACGAACCGGTACGGCTCTGGGGCCCGAGCCCGCGGCGCCGGGTGCTCTGTGCACCGGTGACAAGGCGTGACCGGGAAACTGAATTCTCGTCAGCACCCCCTGAGAGCTCTCCCGCCACAGCCCTAGCGTCCGTGGCATGGACATGAACCGTAGGAGCAGAGGGAAGTGGCGCGGTGCCGCGCTCGCGGTACTGCTGACCGCCGGGACACTCACGGCCGTCGCCCCGGGGGCCCGGGCCGAGGGGGCGCGGACCGAGACGCCTGTCGCGTCGACGTCCCCCGTCACCGGGGTGACCGAGTCGGTCGTACGGGTGAAGGTACCGCTGCCGGAGTCGGCCGGGCCTCGTCCGGCCGCGTGCGAC
>KL569285.1:50656-53251 GCA_000715635.1 Streptomyces violaceus
CGCTCGGCCGACGGGCCCGCCGCGTCGGCCGGCGCGGACCGGATCCTCATCGCCCAGCCCGGCATCCTGGAAGGGGCCGGGGCGTTCGACAGCGTCGCCCGCAACACCGTCACCAGGGCCGCCGAGCAGGGCGCGCACATCGAGTTCTGGGCGCTGGACCGGCGATCCAACTGCCTGGAGGACCGCACCGGCATCGCCTCCGGCGACCAGCACAGCGCCGTCGACTACTACTACCGCGGCAAGCAGGTCGACGGCCGGAGATTCGACGGCTATGCCGGAAACGCAGAGCTGGGCTGGATGGCGAAGCTCGGGATCGAGCAGACCGTACGGGACCAGTACGACCTGCTCGCCGCCGAGTTGCCCGACCAGGCGCAGCGCAAGCGGAAGGTGCTGTGCGGCGGGCACTCGCTGGGCGGTGTCATCACCGGGTACTTCGCCGCCGCCGACTTCGACGGCGACCGGGCCACCATTACGGACGCCGGGTACAACCAGTGCGCCGGCTACTTCGCCCTCGACACCACCGTCTCCACCTCGCTCGCCGACCTCAGTGGCAACCTGCCCGATGACACCAACCTGCCCGACGTCGGCCTCGGTTACGGAGTGGTCCAGGCCGGACTCGACAGCGGACTGCTGTCGCGCACGCTGTCCGCGCCGGTGCTGCTCAACCCCGAGACCATGACCCTGCTCGGCATCGCGGGCCTCGGCGCCCTCAAGGATCTGGAGGGTGAGGCCGACCTGCCCCGCTATCTGCCCTCCAACCTCAACATCGAGGCCACCAACCGCTTCCTGTTCGCCAAGGACACCGCCGCGTTCCTCAGCGGCTCGCCGTCGGTGAAGGACTTCCGGCTCACCAACGGGGCGGTGCTCGGAGCGCTGCTGGACGACAACTCCGTACCGCTGGCGTTCCTGCAGACCAGCATCGGCTTCTTCGACGGCGGGCCCATCGCCGACAAGAACTTCCCCGTGGCCAACGGCGGTGCGCGGCAGCCCGGTCTGTACGGCACCGCGTACAAGGCCATCCCGGAACGGCCCCAGGGCCCGCTCTACACCTGGCGCACCTACGACCGCGTCGGCGACCCCGACGACCCCGGCTACCGGTCGGCCGACGGCACCCCGTTCACCGGTGCGGGCGAGGAGGTCACCGACGTGCGGCAACTGGCCCGCAGCCTGGCCGAGCAGCCGCTGGACTTCACCGAGCAGTACTTCCCGACCAAACTGGTCACGGACATCCAGCTGGGCACCTCGCCGCAGGTGAAGAAGCTCGTCGTCCATCCGGGCGGTCTCACCGCCAACCCGGTGCTCACCGTCCTCGCCGGTGAGGGACTGCTGGCCGGGCGGGTGCCGCCGGAGCTGCATCCCGTGGTCGCCGACGGCTACCAGCACATCGACGTACTGACCGCCGCGCCCACGCAGAACGACGGCAGGCCCGAGATCGTCTCCACCAGCCTCGCCGGCTTCGCCCGCTCACCCCGCTAGACACCGGAAGGGGGCCCGGGAGGAGATCCTCCCGGGCCCCCTTGGTGTGCCGCCGGGACTAGAGCCTGCCCGCGGCGAACGTGGCGGCCGCGTCGGCGTTGTCGCGATAGCTCAGATGCGCCCCGACGTCACCCCCGCCGTTCTCGCAGACAGGGGTCGCCCTTGGCGCAGAGGTCCAGGGTGCGGCTCTGGTAGGTGCCGGTGACGCTCTTGCCGAGGGCCCGGATCGGGTTGCCGAACAGCAGCACCGCGGAGACCTTCGGCTCTACCGCGGCGGGCAGTGTGGCCACGATGGGGCTGCCGACCACCGCGCCCGCGCTGCTGATGCCGATCGAGTTGTCGACGACGTTCGCGCCCTGCGAATAGCCGACGAGAACGAACTTCTGGTTCGGGCAGGCGGCGGCCTGGCTCTTCACATGGTTCACCAGGTCCAGATTGCCCTGCGCCGCGGACGTCGGCGAGAGGTCTGCCGGATAATTCACCTTGTAGCTGGACAGGCTTTTGCCCGCTGCTTTCTTCTGCAGCGCGGAAAGTACCGGGTCGCCGACGATGAAGCCGAGCGTCCCGGGCTCGAAGGTGCCGCGTGCCGAGACGAGTTCGACGTCGGAGCAGGCCGCTGCCGAGGCCGGGGGAGCCGAGAGGGTGGCGAGCCCGGCCCCGCCGGCCAGCGAGAGCGCGGCGAGACACAAACGGATACGCATGGGGGATCCTCCGCGTGTGAGGCGCGTCGAGCGCCTGCGAAAAAGGACGGCCCGAACGTATTCGCTTTCTCCCGCCGGGAGTTATGGACGGGATTATGGAATCCCCGCGGTTTTTTGTCGCCGATTGAGTACGCCGCTGAATGCGGGAGTCAGCTCTGCCGTGTGTGCAGGGATTCCGCGCGCAACGCGAGAATGAGATCGAGGCGGGTGCCCGGATCGTGCAGGGCGTCGCCGAAGAGCTTCTCCAGCTGACGCAGGCGGTAGCGGACCGTCTGCGGGTGGATGTGCAGCCGCGCGGCGACGTCCGGCACGTTGCTGCCGCTGAGCAGCCAGGCCAGCAGCGTCTCGGCGAGCCGGTCGCGCTGCCCCGCCGAGACCGTGTCGAGCGGCGCCAGGACCCGCGCCTGGAGCCGCTCCA
>KL569285.1:53426-55387 GCA_000715635.1 Streptomyces violaceus
TCCAGCAGCGGCTCGTCGCCGTACAGCAGCAGGGTCGACAGATGGTCGGAACAGCGCTCGACGCCCTGGCGGGGCAGGACGCCGCGCCCCATCAGCCCGAGCGCCCTGGTGGCCAGGCGCAGCGATTGCGCCGCCTCCGTGACCGCTACCGTCGGGCCGATCGCGGCGGGCCGGCCGCGCAGGGCGAGCGTGAACGCCCGGCCGAAGCGGCCGGAGCCGTCCGGGTCGGGCACCAGCATGCGCGGCGGCCGGGACTCCATGTCCACCAGCGCGCCCGCCGCCGCCAGCGGCCGGTCCTCCTCCCGCCGGTCCGGCGCCGCAGCGAGCGCCACCACGGCGACCGTCCGGGGCACCGGCCAGCGCGCGGCGTGGGCCAGATCCTGCACGGCCTCCAGCGCCACCGGGCCGTCCTCCAGCAGCAGGTCGAGCAACCGCCTGCGGCGCCGCTCCAGCTCGTCGGTGCTGCGCAGCTGGGCCTCGGCGTAGCCGGCCGCGGCCGCCTGGGCGACCTCGTGCACGGTCCGGAACGCCAGCTCACCGAGCGCGGCGACGACGCTGGAGTCAAGGCCGAGTTCCTCCGCCGTGGAGCCCATCAGCCGCCAGGCGTGCAGTCCGCCCACCCGCAGCGCGGACTGCAACGCGTCCAGGCTGCGGCCCTCCAGGGCCTCGCCGCGCCCGAGTTCGCAGTACGTCGCCGCGATCGCGCTTCCGTCGTCGCGCGGGTCGGCGATGTGGTCGACGAAAAGGGTGAGTGCCTGGACCACCCCGGACCGCAGGTTCTTGCGGTACGTCCCGTCGGCGGGCCGTGCGTACTCGGGAACCTGACGGCAGACCTCTTCCTCCACCAGGTCGGCGACGGAAGCCAGTTGGGCGCGCAGCAGCTCCGCGAGCTCGGGCGGCATCGGCGGCATGCCGGGGCGGTCCGGCACGCTGTACGGAGTGGGCACAGCCATCACGGACACTCCTTTCGACCGGAAGCGGCTCACCCGCGGGCTGTTGCCAGTGGGAAGAGTGGGACGTCCTGTGTTGGACGGACGTCCCCTCCGCTCCGTTCCGTGCCCCGACGGCACCCCCGTCACTCCGGCACGCCCAGCGCATGGGCGAGCATCGGCCACGAGGCGGTGAACTCCCGCTTCCAGTAGGGCCAGTCGTGTCCTCCTCCCGAGTAGAAGTGCGTGGTGGCCTGGATGCCCAGGAGGGGGAGTGCGCGGGCGAAGCCCTGGGCCGAGGGCCACAGGGCGCTCTCCAGCACCCCGGGCAGCGGGTCGCCGCCGCTGCCCGGGCCCACTCCGCTGCCCTGCGAGACGTACAGGGCGGTGCCGCGCAGCCCGGTGGCGCGGGTCCGCGGGTTGAAGTCACGCCAGGTCAGGATGTTGAGCAGCGGATGACCCCACAGGGATCGGGCCGGCAGGTTCTCCCGGGCCACGATGGCGTCCATGATGGCGGGAACACCGGGGGCGGTGGTGTCGAGGATGCCGCTGTAGGAGGCCGCGGCCTTGAACGCGCCGGGGTGGCGGGCCGCGTGGGCCATCGCGCCGTAGCCGCCGGTGGAGACCCCGGCGACCGCCCGTACACCGGAGGCCCGGTAGTCCCGGGCGAGCAGCGTCGGCACCTCCTTGACCTGGAAGGTCTCGTAGTCGGGGCCGCCGCGCCAGGCAGTGGGGATGCCGGTGGGGCCGGCGTCCGGCATCGCCACGATGAGGCCGTGGCCCTCGGTGAAGGCCTCGATGTCCGTCTCGCGGGTCCAGGACGTGTAGTCGTCGTGGGCGCCGTGCAGCAGGTACAGCACGGGATATGTCCGCTCCGGCCGCGTACCGAAGTCCGACGGCAGGATCAGCCGGACGGGCGCGCTGCGGCCGAGCGCGGCGGAGGGCACGGACACGTCCAGGGTGCGCGGCCCGAGCCGGGTGGCGGCCCCGGCACGGGCCGTGCCGCTCGCGGCCCCGAACAGGACGGCGAGG
>KL569285.1:55612-57784 GCA_000715635.1 Streptomyces violaceus
CGCTCTGGCGACGGTGCGCCGGGACACTCCGGCAGCTGGCTTCGGCGACAGGTCGGACATGGCGGCTCCTCGGGTTCCGGTTTCAGGGGGCCCGCTCGGCGAGCACTCGGCTCAGGTGGGCGGCGATCTCGTCGACGTGCGGCGGGTCGAGCAGCGACAGATGGTGACCGGGCACCGGCACGACCTCGAGGCGCGGGCACACCTCGTCCCAGCCCAGCGCCTCGTCGTCCCGTTCGTACGCCGGGTCGCGCACGGTGTGCGGCGCGGGCTCGGTGGCCCGGTAGAGAACCACCGGCCCGTCGTGGTCCCCGGGACGGTGCGACTCCCCGATGCCCAGGTCCAGGTAGGAGGCCCGCTGATGCTCCAGCGCGGCGGGTGGCACGTCGGCTGCCTCGCGCAGCGCCCGCAGCACGGTGTCGATGCGGGGCCCGTCGTCGTCCATGGCCACCAGGTCGTCGTACGGCAACTCCAGCCGCACGCCGTAGGTGTCGGCGACGTGGCGGGTGAAGCCCTGGAAATGCGCCCGGATCCGATCGGCCCGCGTCAGTCCCGGCAGGGGGAGAGGGCGTACGGAGTCGATGAGCACGACCAGCCGCACCTCCCGCCCCGCGGCGGTCAGGTGCCGCGCGGTCTCCTGCGCGACGAAGCCGCCGAAGGACCAGCCGCCCAGTACACAGGGCCCGTCGGGGTGAGCGGCGTCGATCGCCTCGGCGTAGCGCCGCGCCTTCTCCGGCACGGTCCGGGCCTCCTCGATCCGCTCCAGCCCGTACACCGGCCGGTCGTCCCCGAGCCGTTCGGCGAGCGTGCGGTAGACGGTGACCGGGCCGCCGGCGGCGTGGACGAGGAACAGCGGGGGCCGCGAACCGGTGACACGCAGCGGGCGCAGCGGCGTGTCCTCGCGGGGGAGGGCCTGGCGGATCCGGTCGGCGGCGTCCTCGACGGTGACGGCGGCGAACAGGTCGCGCAGGGGCAGCGCGATGCCGAACTCGCGCTCCACCGCGGTACGGACGCGGACGGCCATCAGCGAGTCCAGACCCAGGCCGGCCAGGGCGGTGCCCGGGGTGACCCGGGTGGGAGGGTGGCCGGTGACGGCGGCGATGTGATGGGTCAGCCGGGCCAGGACCGAAGAGGGCTCCGCGACTTCGGCGGGAGGTTCCTCCGTGACCGGCTCGGTGTGTGCCCGGCCGTCCGTCCACCAGTGCCGTACGTGCCGCCACCGGGGCAGGGGCAGGTCGATGACCCGGCCGTGCGGCACGGGCAGCTGTTGGCCCGCGACGTACAGGGCGCCGAGCTGTCCCGCGAACGCCTCCGAACCGTCGGCGTCCCGGCGCAGGGTGGCCAGGGCGAGGGCGCCGGGCACGGTGTCGGCGACGGCCCCCGTCAGGACCGGGTGGGGCGAGATCTCGACGAACGCCGTGTGACCGTCGGCCGCGGCCGAGGCGAGCGCCCGGTCCAGACGCACGGGCCGCCGCAGGTTGGCAGCCCAGTGGTCCGCGCCGAACCCGCAGTCGCCGCGCGGGTCGTCGAGGACGGTGGAGTAGACCGGGACACTCGGCCGCCGCCCCCGGATACCGGCCAGCGCGTCGACGAGCTCCGGCAGGAGACCGTCCACCTGGGGCGAGTGCCCGGCACCGACGACCCGCATGGCCCGCGCCGCCCGGCCCTGCCCCTCCAGCCGGCGCACGAGTCCGGCCACCGCCGCTTCCTCGCCCGTGACGACCTTCTGCCGGGGGGAGGTGTGCACGGCGACGTGCACACCCGGGAAGTCCCGCTCCAGAGATCGCAGTTCGACGTCGTCCAGGTCCACCACGGCCATAGCGCCGCCGCTCAGCCCGCTCAGCAGCCGGGCCCGTACGGCGATGACCCGCGCCCCGTCCGCCACGTCCAGCGCGCCCGCGCAGACGGCCGCCGCCACCTCGCCCATGGAGTGCCCGATCACCGCGGCGGGCTCCACCCCGTACGAACGCCACAGCTCGGCGAGCGCCAATTGCAGCCCGAACAGCACGGGTTGGGCGACCTCCAGGCGGTCGAGACCGGCACCGGACGACAGGTGGTCGTACAGGGACAGGCCGCACTCCGGGGCGAGCTGCGGGTCGAGTTTCTCGACGGCGGCGGCGAACGCGGGTTCCTCGGCCAGCAGCCGGCGCCCCATGCCCGGCCACTGGCTGCCGT
>KL569285.1:57950-60975 GCA_000715635.1 Streptomyces violaceus
GATGTGTATAAGAGACAGGAGAAGACCCACACCGTGCCGTGCCCGACGCGGTCGCGGTCACCGGTCACCGCCCGCGCGTCCGGATGCCCTGCCGCCAACGCCCCCAGAACATCGGCCAGTTCGGCACGGTCCCGGGCGGCCACGGCGGCACGTACGGGACCCCGGCCGGTGCGCCCCGCCAGGGTCCGGGCCACGTCGGCGGGGTGCGCGGCGCTGTCGCGCAGCCAGCCGGCCAGTCTGCCCGCCGTGTCGCCGAGGCGCTCGGCGTCGAGGTCGGAGAGCAGGTGCAGGCGGGCCGCGGGTTCCTCGGCCGGCCGGGCGGGGACCAGGCCGGGCGGCCCCTCCTCCAGCACCACATGCGCGTTGGTGCCGCCGAAGCCGAACCCGGAGACCCCCGCGACAGCGGTGCCGCCATAGCGGGGCCAGGGCTCCGCCTCGGTCACCACCCGCAGCCGGTCATCGGCCAGAGCGCTGCCCTCCGCGCAGTGCAGGGACGGCGGGATGCTGTCGTGGTGCAGGGCCAGCACGGTCTTCACCAGGCCGGCGATACCCGCGGCCGACTCCAGATGACCGAGGTTTCCCTTGACGGAACCCAGCAGCAGCGGCTGGTCCGGGTCACGGTCAACGCCGAGCACCGCGCCGAGCGCGCCCGCCTCGATCGGGTCGCCCAGCGGCGTGCCGGTGCCGTGCGCCTCGACGTAGTCGACATGCGCCGCGGCGAGCCCTGCCCATGCGTACGCGCTGCGCAGCAACGCCTGCTGAGCGGCCGGGTTGGGCGCCATGAGGCCGTTCGAGCGGCCGTCGGAGTTGACGGCGGTGGCGCGGACGACGGCCAGGACGCGGTCGCCGTCCCGCTCGGCGTCGGACAGCCGCTTGAGGATCACGGCCGCGCAGCCCTCGCCGCGCCCGATGCCGTCCGCCGACGCCGAGAACGGCTTGCACCGCCCGTCCGGCGCGAGGGCTCCCGCTCGCCGGAAGGCGACCGAGACGGCCGGTGACAGCAGCAGGTTGACCCCGGCGGCGATCGCCGTGTCGCTCTCACCCGTGCGCAGGCTGACACAGGCGTGGTGCACGGCGACCAGCGAGGACGAGCAGGCCGTGTCGACGGCCATGCTCGGCCCCCGGGCGTCCAGGACGTAGGCGAGCCGCCCGGCGGCGACGCTCAGGGCGCCCCCGGCCGGCGCCCAGGGATCGACGGCGGCCGGGTCGGCGCCGGTGAGTTGCCCGTACTCAGGGGCGGAGACGCCGACGAACACGCCCGTGGCGGTGCCCGCCAGGGACCCGGCCGGTACGGCGGCGTGGTCGAGCGCCTCGTGGACGACCTCCAGCAGGATCCGCTGCTGCGGGTCCATCACCGCGGCCTCGCGCGGGGTGATCCGGAAGAAGTCCGCGTCGAACCCGGCGATGTCGTCGAGATAGCCGCCGTACGGGTGCGCGTCCGCGGGCGGGAAGGCGGTGAAGTCGCGCCAGCGGTCCTCCGGGACGCGCCGGATCGCGTCGACGCCCTCGCTGAGCAGCCGCCAGTAGCCGTCCGGGCCGTGCACCCCGCCGGGCAGCCGGCAGCCGATTCCGACGACCGCGACCGGCTCGGCCGTACCGCTCGGCAGTCCGGCTCGCGCGACCGGCGCCGCGTCGGATCCCGAGGCCTGCGAGGATCCCGCGCCGCACAGCCGCGCCATCAGCGCCTCCGCGGTCGGCGTCTCCCACAGCAGGGTCGTCGGCAGTTCCTGCCCCGTGGCCCGGGACAGCTCACCGGCGAGGGCGACCGCGTCCCGTGACGACATGCCGAGGTCGGCCAGGGGCCGGTCCATCGGGACGGCCTCGGGGGACGTGCCGCACCAGGCCGCCACCCGCTCGGCGATGAGCCGGCGCAGCGCGCCCTCGTCGACGGGCCTCATCCCGCGGCACCCGTGGTCGCCGAGGCCTGCCCGCCGTAGGCGCCGTCCAGGTACCGGGCCCGGGTCAGCGCCCGCGACACCTTCCCGCTGGAGGTACGCGGCACCGTGCCCGGCGGAACCAGGACCACGTCGGCGAGCCGCAGCCCGTGCCGGGCGGAGACGGCACCGCGCACGGCTCGCACCACGGCCGGCACGTCGAGCTCGACGAGGCGTGCGGTCCGCGCGTGCTCCGCCACGACCACTACCCCCTCGCCGGCGCCGCCCGGCACGGCGAACGCCGCGAGCCGGTCCCGGCGTACCGAAGGGTCCGCGTCCTGGGCCGTCGCCTCGACGTCCTGCGGATAGTGGTTGCGGCCGTCCACGATGATCAGGTCCTTCAACCGCCCCGTGACGACCAGCTGCCCGTCCAGCACCGTCCCCAGATCGCCGGTCCGCAGCCAGCCGCCCGGACCGGCCGCGGCGTCCGCGAACCGGGCGCCGAACACGTCCTGCGACTCCCGGTTCCAGTAGCCGCGTCCCACGTTCGGCCCCTGCACCCAGATCTCGCCGACCTCACCCTCCGACAACTGGGCCCGCGTCACCGGGTCGGCGACCCGGACCCGCTGGCCCGCCGGGGTGCCACAGCCCGCCAGCAGCACGGCCCGGGGGTCGTCCGGCCGCGCGGACAGGGCCTTCCCGGCCGCCAGGGCGTCACGGTCGAGCGCGAACCGGGTGAGCGGCTCACCCGGCCGGGCCGCGCAGACGAACACGGTGGCCTCGGCCAGGCCGTACGACGGGCAGTGCGTCTCCGGCGCCAGGCCCTGGCCGGCGAACGCCGCGTGAAAACGGTCGGCCGTGCCCGGGCGGACCGGCTCGCTGCCGTTGATCAGCGCCGTGACCTTGTCGAGCCGCAGCCCCTCCTTCTGCTCGGCGGTCACGGTCGCGACGCAGTAGTCGTAGGCGAAGTTGGGCGCGGCGCTCACGACGTTCGGATGCGCGGCGAGCAGCCGCAGCCAGCGCACCGGCTCGTGCAGGAACGCGGCCGGGTCCATGAGGACCGACAGGAGCCCGCGCGTCACCGGGGACGCGACGCTGAGCACCAGCCCCATGTCGTGGTAGAGCGGCAGCCATCCCACGCAGGTCAGCGG
>KL569285.1:61189-62354 GCA_000715635.1 Streptomyces violaceus
GGTCAGCGGCCGGGCGTCGCCGCCGTAGGCGGTCAGCGCCTGGCGGGCGTTGGCTACGACGTTGCCGTGGCTGATCTCCACGCCCGCCGGGGCGCGGGTCGAACCGGAGGTGTACTGGAGATAGGCGGTCGCCTCGGGGTCCGGCGGTACGGGCCGCCAGCTGCGGGCGGCGTCGTCGGGCACCTGGTCCGCCAGGACGATCCGCGGCCCGTCGGAACCGAGGAAGTCCCGCACCTCGTCCTGGGCCCGGCTCGTGGTCACGACCACCGTGGGACGGGCATCCGCCAGGACGCCCGCCAGCCGGTCCGCGTGCCCGGGCAGGTCCGGCGGATACAACGGCACGGCGACCAGCCCCGCGGACAGGGCCGCGAGGAAGGCGGTCACGTACTCCATGCCCTGCGGACACAGCAGGGCGACCCGGTCCCCGGGCCCGGCCCGCTCGGCGAGTCGCGCGGCCAGCGCCCGCACCCGCGCGTCAAATCGGCGCCAGGTCAGGGTGCGGTGGACGCCGCGCGAGTGCTGTGCCGGATGCTCGACGAAGGTGAACGCCCGGCGGTCCGGGGTGGTTTCGGCCCAGTGCCACACGTACTCCGGCAGCGTCGGGCACGCGGGCGCGAGCGGGGGGCGGCGGCTGTCCATCAGGCGGGGCTCCTCACGGCGCGGATCGGATTGCGGGTCGCATACGGGGCGGCTAGAGCGGGATGTTGCCGTGCCGGCGTTCCGGCATCGGCGCGCGTTTGCCGCGCAGGGCGCGCAGCGCACGGCAGACCTGCTCCCGGGTCTCGCGCGGCGCGATGACGGCGTCGACATAGCCGCGCTCGGCGGCGAGATACGGAGTGCCGTGGGTGCTTTCGTACGCGGAGAGAAGGCGGGCGCGCAGCGCCTCCGGGTCGTCCGACGCGGCGAGTTCGCGCCGGTGCAGCACGCCCACGGCCCCCTCGGCACCCATGACGGCGATACGGGCGGTGGGCCAGGCGAGGTTGACGTCGGCGCCCAGATGCTTGGAGCCCATCACCGCGTATCCGCCGCCGTAGGCCTTACGCACCACCACCGTGACCTTGGGCACCGTCGCCTCGGCGTAGGCGTACAGCAGCTTCGCGCCGCGCCGGATGATCCCGGCCTGCTCCTGCCGTACCCCGGACAGATACCCGGGCACATCGGCGAA
>KL569285.1:62544-64557 GCA_000715635.1 Streptomyces violaceus
CCTGCTCCTGCCGTACCCCGGACAGATACCCGGGCACATCGGCGAAGGTCAGCAGCGGGATGCCGAACGCGTCGCAGAACCGTACGAACCGCGCCGCCTTCTCCGACGCGTCGATGTCGAGGACGCCGGCGGCACGCAGCGGCTGGTTGGCGACGACACCCACCGAGCGGCCCTCGACGCGGGCCAGGGCACAGATGATGTTGGGCGCGAACAGCTCCTGTACCTGGAGCAGTTCACCGTCGTCGACGACCGCGTGCAGGATGTCCCGCATGTCGTAGGCCTCACCGAGCCGGTCCGGGACGACCTCGTCGAGCCCGGCCCCGGGCGGAGCGTGCCCGGGTGTGTACTCCGGGGGCCGTTCCAGGTTGTTGGCGGGGAGGTAGGACAGCAGGTCGCGCACGGTGTCGAGGGCGTCCTCCTCGTCGGCGGCCAGGAAGTGGGCGTTGCCGTTGACGGTGTTGCTGGTGCGGGCGCCGCCCAGCTCCTCGGCGGTGGTGCGCTCGCCGGTGACCGTCTCGATGACGTCGGGGCCGGTGACGAACATGTGCGAGGCGCCGTCCACCATCACCGTGAAGTCGGTGATCGCCGGGGAGTAGGCGGCGCCGCCCGCGCACGGCCCCAGGACGACCGAGAGCTGCGGGATCACTCCGGACGCCTTGACGTTGCGGCGCACCAGCTCGGCGTAGAGGGCGAGGGCGGCGACCCCCTCCTGGATGCGGGCGCCGCCGGAGTCGTTCAGGCCGATCACCGGGCAGCCGGTCTTCAGGGCGAGGTCCATCAGGGCGACGGTCTTCTCCCCGAAGGCCTCGCCCATGCTGCCGCCGAACACCGTGGAGTCCTGGGCGAACACGCACACCTGGCGGCCGTCGACCGTGCCGTACCCGGTCACCACACCGTCGCCGTAGGGGCGGCGGGCGTCCTGCCCGGCGGGCCGGGCCCGCACTAACTGACCCGTCTCGGTGAAGGAGTCCTTGTCCACGAGCCGTTCGATCCGCTCCCGGGCCGAGAACTCCCCGCGCCTGCGCGGCCCGCCCGGGGCCACCGCCCGGTCCCGGAGTGAGGCCAGGCCGGCGACGCGTTCCGCGGTGCTCCCGGGTCCGTGTGTCGCCGTCTCCCCCGGACCGGATGCTGTCACCTCTGTGCTCACAACCACCTCCGAAGTGGTTCTCGAATATGGCAGTGAGGCGGGGAGGTGCCGGGCGGATCGCCGTTCTGTGTGGGGGAGTTGAGCCCTTGGGTGCGAGGTTTCATCCCCGGGTGACAAGGACCGCCGACTCGTCTGACAAACGGTCAACAGGGCGATCAATTCTCGTCATTTCCACCCTGGGTGCGTAAAACATGTGAATGTTTCCGCGTGGTTCGGGCATACGCAGCGAAAACAGAGAGAGGGGCGCTACGTGCTCGTACCGGACCGGAAGGTCGTCAGGGAGTTGCTGACGCGGTACGCGTCGCTGAGGATCGCTCAGGCGGAGAGGCACGTGCCGACGGCGGCACGCGAGCTTGAGGACGTCAGCTACACGCTGTGCGTGATGATGGGGACGTCCGTCATTCACGACGCCATCGCCAAGGCGGACACCCTGCTGCTCACCAAGGGGCGGTCCGAGGCCGCGGAGGCGGACGGGGAGAACGGCTTGACGCTGGTCGGCTGACAACGGTGAGACCCGGCACACGGCCGGGTACCGCCCCGGTGGCCTATGGACGGGCCGCCGGGGCGTTCGTCTTCCCGTGGAACGCCGTGCGGTACGCGTACGGCGTGGTGCCCACCACCTTGCGGAACCGCTCCCGGAACGCCGTCGGCGAGCCGAACCCCGCCTGGCGCGCGATCCGTTCGACCGAGTGGTCCGTGTTCTCCAGCAGGTACTGGGCGCGCCGCACCCGCGCCCGCAGCAGCCACTGCAACGGAGTGGTGCCGGTCTGCTCGCGGAAGCGGCGGCTGAAGGTCCGCTCGCTCATCCCCGCGCGCGTCGCCAGGGTGCCCCTGTCTCTTATACACATCTCTGATGGCGCGAGGGA
>KL569285.1:64769-65140 GCA_000715635.1 Streptomyces violaceus
ACTCGAGCAGCGGCTCGAACGCCGACCCCCGGGGCACGGGCGGGTGCTCGTGCACGATGAACTGGGCCTGCCCGCCCTCCCGTTCCAGCGGCATCACCGACATCCGGGCGATGTTCGCCGCGACGGCCGACCCCAGATCCCGCCGGATCATGTGCAGGCACAGATCCAGCGCCGCCGCCGCACCGGCCGAGGTGAGGATCTGCCCGTTGTCGACGTACAGCACGTCCGGTTCGACCTCGACGTGCGGGAACCGCCGGGCCAGTTCGCCGGCGGCCACCCAGTGCGTGGTGGCGCGCAGCCCGTCCAGCAGCCCGGCCTCCGCCAGCACGAAGGCACCCACGCACACGGACGCGATCCGGGTACCGGACTCG
>KL569285.1:65363-66610 GCA_000715635.1 Streptomyces violaceus
CAGAACCCGGGCGGAGGGCGGCGCGGCGTCGGGGGAGCAGCCCGGCACGATGATGGTGTCGGCCTCCGCCAGCGCCTCGAGTCCCTGGTCGATGCGCAGGGTGAAACCGCCGTCCGCGCGCACCTCCGGCGTCTCGGCGCACAACCGGACCCGGTAGGCGGGCCGCCCGTCCGGCATATGGGTCCAGGCGAACGTCTGCTGGGGCGCCGCCATGTCGAACGGCACCACTCGATCGAGAACCAGGATCGCCACGGAGTGCATGACCGTCACCCTAGGCGGGTTCCCGCCAGCGGTGTGACCCGGGGACGGAGTGATCCGTGAGGCGGGGGTGCAGGTCGGACGAGTTGGCGAGAACCCGTTGGAAGCTGTCGTTCCAGCCCATGGGCGATCACGTCCCGGCTCCCTAACGTGAGCCCGGCATCGTTGATCGCGTCATGAAAAGAGTCCCGGTGACCAAGATCCTGCTGTCCCTCCATGTCCTGGCCGCCATAGTCGCCATCGGTCCCGTGACCGTCGCGGCCAGCATGTTCCCGCCTGCGGTGCGCCGCGCGGCCGCCGCGCTCGGCGATGCCCCCGACCCCTCCGCGGTCGGCACGGTCGCGCTGCTGCACCGCATCTGCCGCGTCTACGCCGGTGTCGGACTGACCGTCCCGGTCCTCGGGTTCGCCACCGGTGCCGCGATGGGTGTCCTGGGCAGCGGATGGCTCGTCACCTCCATCGCGCTGACCGCGGCCGCCGCCGGGATCCTGGCCGCCTTCGTCCTGCCCCGCCAGGAGGAACTCCTCGACCGGCTGAACGGCGAACAGGCCGTCGATCACCAGAACACCGTTCAACTCGCCATGTTCACCGGCATCTTCAACCTCCTGTGGGCGACGGTCACCGTCCTCATGATCGTCCGGCCTGGCTCCACCACGGGAGCCTGAGAGCCCGGCCACTCCGCCTGGCACAGATGTCCGTTCTGCGTCAAGTCATCCCAAGGAATTCACACTCCGGGATGCCGGGCCGCCTAGACTCGTCAGTCTTGCCCCCGCACGGGGGCGACGAGCAGAGAGGCACGTTGCCGGGTGTTCCAGGATTCCCCCATCTACGACCGACTCATCGCGGAGTGCGGCGATGTGCCCACACAGGTTCGCCGCGAGGCCGAACGCGTGAGCAGGGAACTGGAGCTGGTCATGCGGCCCTACCAGTCCCCCGGCTACGACCGCCCGCAGGCCCCGGGCACGGGCTGGCAGCGCACGGCCATGCTT
>KL569285.1:66818-67283 GCA_000715635.1 Streptomyces violaceus
GCCATGCTCCCCGCCCCGCGGCAGCCGTGAGCCAGGAGGCCTGGTCATGAGACGGCCCGGGGCCGGCGCGTGGCCGGGCCGGGTGCTCAACGGACCCTCGTGCTCGAACCGTTGACATGCGGCGAGCCCTCGGGGATCGGGCGGGCCAGCCACTCCGCGATGGTGCGCGCGATCGGCTGACCCGTCTCCACCTCGACGAACCCGAACTGCCCCGACTGGTTGCACTCCAGGAACCACCAGGTCCCGTCCGCGTCCTCGACGAAGTCGAAGGCGCCGTAGGCCAGTTCGGCCTCACGCAGGTAGGCCTGGACGCCCGCCGCGATGCACGACGGCACATCGGTGGGGCGCCACGGCGAGCCGGGCGCGGCGAAGCGCACGTCGACGTCGTCCGGGTCCGCGTCCGCCGCGGTCGCCTTGCGGGCGGCCGTCATCTGCTCGCCCACGACGGTCAGACGGATGTCGGCC
>KL569285.1:67523-67722 GCA_000715635.1 Streptomyces violaceus
ATCAGAGATGTGTATAAGAGACAGGCGGAGAAGTCCGTGTCCGGCGCCACCCGGCTGGTCGGCACCGCCCGGGGCGGATCCTGCGGATGCGCGCCCGACACCGGCTTGACCACCAGGTCCGGGTAGCGCTCGGCGAACTCGCGGGCGGCCCGCGGGAACGTCGTGATCAGCGTCGCCGGCACGGGCAGGCCGCACCCCT
>KL569285.1:67981-69888 GCA_000715635.1 Streptomyces violaceus
TTGTGCCGGGCCCGTCGGGCCGCGTCGGGATGGTTCATCCAGCGCGCGTCCGAGCCCCGCAGCATGCCGTAGAGCGCCTGAGAGGACTCCTCGGTCAGCCACGCGGACGGCTGGGCCGCCCGCCCGGCCGGAGTGCCGGGCCGGCGCACCCAGACCGAGCGCAGTCCCCCGATGCTCACCAGTCGCCCCCCGGCGGACAGATGGCCGCGGAAACGGCCGTGTACGTACTCACCGGACAGCGCGACACCGCCGGTGAGGTCGGCGGGATCGACGCGAACCACCGGAACCCCCGTCGCGTTCAGGTGCACGACCACCATGTCCGCGGTCACGTCCTCCTCACAGGTGAGGATCAGTACGGTCATCTTCGGCGGCCGTGGTCAGTCGTCGAAGTGTGTCTTGGAGCCTGCGGTGGACGTCGTGGTGCCCACCTCTCTCAGCAAGCCGAAGTCGCTGGCCGCGACTCGGCCGTCGAGGAGCACGTTCAACTGCAGTCCGGTGTCGTACACATACGGAATAGCAGCTTCCAACTCCACTGCCGGGCGCGCGTAGTTGAGCGCGAACGGTTGCATCGTCTCTCCCTCGTCGGTACTGCGCCGATCAAGCGTTGGTCATTGGGCGCGGCCCCCCGGCCGCTCGCTTGTTTCGGCTTCCAGAGACTTATACGAATCGAACGGGTGGTTGGTTTCCTTACTCTCCGTAGTTATTGGGCCGGTTCGTGGTCAGCCCGGCGTGTCGTCCTGCGATCCCGTTCGCCGAGGGAGCCACGGACGGTACGCAGAGCGAGCAGCAGGACACCGATGTCGTCCAGGTACACCGGGTCGGGCAGCACGTCGGCAGGCAGGACGAAATAGAGAACCGCGCCCCAGAAGACCCAGCGCGGACCCGTGGGCAGGCCCGCGCTCCGCAGATCGCGCCGGGTCCGGACCAGTCTCACGAAGACGCGGACGGCGAGGACGAGGACGAGAGCCGCGAGAATCGCGGCCAGGGTGATCACCGTTGCGGTCGTATCCACGGGTTGCCCTCCTCCTGGCGTGCCGCGACACGGGGTGTCCCTACCTGGATTCCCGTTTCCGGCGGCTGTATTGCCGCCGGGGCCCGACATGTCGGCGAGTCGGCGGATTTTCCCGTGCGGGTGGTCATCCCGGTGGCTCACACGAGTGGCACGGGGTGAAGGGGGCGCCTAGTAATGGTCAGCGTAACGTCGCTCGTCACACGACGGGGGGCGCAGGAGCGGCCGCACTCTTCCCATGGAGGCGAGTATGACCACCTGCTCTTCATCACCCCGCTCGAACGAATCCGCCATAACCGGCGAGTCGAACGGGTCCGCCCAGCCGTCCGCCGAGACCACCGTCGCCACCGGCGCGTACCAGGTGGAGCAGACGAGCACGCAGCCCGCCGCCCCCTCGCACGAGACGTACCGTGCGGGCACCGAGCCTCCCGCCGCGTCTCACCCGGCGGGCCCGCCGGGCACGGAGCCGGCCGCCCCTGGCAGGGACGCGGCGGCGGTGTCGTCCGCCCGGCCTGCTGCCCCTGCCGTGAAGGGGGCGGACCAGGTGTCGGCGCCGTCGGCCGCTTCCGGCGTGGACCAGGTGGCTCTGTCGTCTGCCGGGCCTGTTGCCCCCGCCGTGAACGGGGCGCATCCGGCACGGTCGGCTGTCTCTGGTGTGGACGAGGCTGCCCGGTCCGCCGCCCCCGTCCTGGACCCGGCGGACCAGGAGTCCTCGCGGCCCGCTGCCCCCGCCTCGGACGAGGCGGATGTGCCCTTCGACCGGTCCGCTGCCCCCGGTTCGGGCACGGCGACCGAGCGTTCTGCCGCCCGCGGCCCCGACCGGGCGGACCCGGAGCCCGCGCGGTCGACCGCGCCCGGCTCGGATGAGGCGGACCGGCCGTCCGACGCGCCCGTGGTG
>KL569285.1:70030-72180 GCA_000715635.1 Streptomyces violaceus
GACGCGCCCGTGGTGTCCCGTTCGAACCGGGTGGACCCGCCGTCCGCCCAGCCCGCTGCCTCAGGTCGCCACCAGGCGGACCGGCCGTCCGCGCCCGCGGGCCCCGGTCCGAACCCGGTGAGCCGGCCGGCCGTCGAGCCCGCAGTCTCAAGGCCGGACCAGGCGGACCGGCCGTCCGACGCGCCCGTGGTGTCCCGTTCGAACCAGGTGAGTTCGCCGTCCGCCGCGCCGGCTGTCTCAGGGCCGTACCAGGCGGATCGGCCGTCGGCCGCGCCCGCTGCCCTCCGCAAGGACCTGTTGGACTCTACGCCCGCCCCGCTCGGCGGCCCCGGCCTGGACCGGACCGGCCCGGTGGACCCCGCGCCGGGCGAGGCCACTCAGCGCGGCGCGTCCGGCCCGGCTGAGGCGGAGCAGTCGGGTGCACGGCCGTTCGTGATCCGCTCGCTGGACGACAATCCGGTGGAACTGCGGCCCGGCACGGGGCCGGCCCCCGCACCGTACGGTGACGCGGTCAGCGACCTGGTGCACGCCGCCGTGGCCGACCGGCCCCTGGAGGAGGTCGTCGCCCTCATCACCTCGCTGGAGAAGTCGCCCGACCACGCCGAAGCGATGGTCGACGCACTCCGCACGGCCGGCGTGGAGCGGCGCGTGGAGGACGTGAGCCGGATGATCGCCCTGCTGACGAAGCCCCCGCGTGACGCCGACAGCGCGGACGAGGCGATCCGGGCCGCGGCCGCCCACCGGCCGGTGGAGGAAGTGACCCGGCTGGTGGTCCTGCTGCACAAAGAGCCGCAGATGCCCCACGTCCGCGAGGAGGCACTCCGCGCGGCCGCCACCGGCCGGTCCGTCGGGGAGCTTGTCGAGCTGATCGACCGCCTCGGCCTGGAGCGGCTGGACCGCAACGGCCGCGTGCCGGCCGGCGCCGAGCGTCCCGAGGCCGAGACCGCGCAGCCCGCGACGCCCGCCCGGCCGGCCAGGCGCCGAGAGATCCGCCGGACCCTCGACTCCTCGCCCTCGGACCGCGACCGCGCTACGGAGCGGCTCACCAGGGCCATGGCGTGGTCGAGTTGGCTCACGGCTCTGGCCCTGGCCGTCTGCGCGGTGGCCCACTTCCCGCTGCAGCGCGGCGGCGCGTCCCTGGACCTGCACGCCGTGGCCCTCGGCCTGTCCGTGCTCTGCACAGTGCTGGCGCTGCTGCTGGCCCTGCGCCCCGTCGCACCGGTACTGGTCGGGGCGGTGGTGGTGCCCACGGTGCTGGCCGGGGCCCAGGCGTACGGGAGTTCCTTCCCGTCGGCGTCCCTGACCCGGGCCGTGGACCTCGCGTTCGCCCCGCCGTGGTTCGCCGCCGGTGCCGCCGTGTGCACGGCGCTGCTCGCTCTCGTCGCGCTGGTCTTCCGCGCGGTGGCGCCCTTCGCGGGCGGACAGTGGTCGCCCCTGCCGGCGACCGAGGCACGCAGTATGGCGGAGTGACGCCTCCTACTGCCGCACCGGACCGGATCCGCTCCCAGCGGGTCCGGTCCGGACGTCGTTCGCCGCTGGGCGATCGAGCAGCCCGGCCAGCACCCGGTCCGGCGTGAGCGGGAGTTCCCGGAAGCGGACACCGGTGGCGTGGTGCACGGCGTTGCCGATCGCCGCGGCCGTCCCGACGATCCCGATCTCCCCGATGCCCTTGCTGCCCATCGGGTTGAGACGGGGATCGTCCTCGTCCAGCCAGTGCGCCTCGATCTCGCCGACATCGGCGTGCACGGGCACGTGGTACGACGCCAGATCCGACTCGGTGAAGTCCCCGAACGCGGCGTCCATCGTGCTGCCCTCGGTCAGCGCCATGCCCAGCCCCATCGTCATGCCGCCGACGAACTGGGAGCGTGCCGTGCGGGCGTTGAGGATGTGCCCGGCGGCGTACACCCCGAGCAGCCGGCCGACCCGGACCTCGCCGGTGACCGAATCCACCGCGACCTCGGCGAAGTGCGCCCCGAAGGCGTGCCGGGCCCAGGCGCTCTCGGCGTCCGCCGTGCCCCTGGTGTCGGCGCGCGCGTCGAGCCCCTGCTCGGGCAGCGGGCCCTGGTGCTCGGCCAGCCGCCGCGCCAGCAGGGCACCGGCCTCGTGGACCGCCCAGCCCCAGGAGGCGGTGCCGGACGAGCCGCCGGCCA
>KL569285.1:72377-73017 GCA_000715635.1 Streptomyces violaceus
CGCCGACGGGAGCTCACTGCTGCCGACCTCGATCCGCACCCGCTCCAGCGGCACCCCGAGGGCGTCGGCGCCGACCTGCGCGAGCACGGTCCTGGCCCCCGTGCCGATGTCGGTGGCGTTGATCCGCACCAGGAACGTCCCGTCGGGCAGGGCGCGGGCCGTCGCCGCGGAGGGCCACACCATGACGGGATACGTCGCCGCCGCCACGCCCGTCCCCAGCAGCAGGGGCCCTTCCCGGCGGGAGCCCGGGCGGGGATCGCGCCCGGCCCACCCGAAGCGCCGGGCACCCTCGCGCAGACACTCGACCAGGTGCCTGCTGCTGAACGGCTTGCCGCTGTCGGGTTCGACGTCCGGCTCGTTGCGGACCCGCAGCTCGACCGGGTCCATGCCCAGCTCCCCGGCGAGTTCGTCGATGGCGGACTCCAGCGCGTACATCCCCGGAGCCTCGCCCGGCGCCCGCATCCACGACGGCGAGGGCACGTCCAGCGCCGCGACCCGGTGCACCGTACGGCTGTGGGGCGCGGCGTACATCACGCGGGCGGGCACCGCCGCCTGCTCCACGAACTCCTTGACGCGGGAGGTGTGGGTGGTGACCTCGTGCACGAGGGAGGCGAGGCGGCCGTCCGCGTCGGCACCGAGC
>KL569285.1:73218-74355 GCA_000715635.1 Streptomyces violaceus
CCATCAGAGATGTGTATAAGAGACAGAGTCTGCCGTGCCGCCATCGCGGCGAGCACGACGTCGGGCCGTGGCGTGCCCTTGGACCCGAAGCCGCCGCCGACGTGCTCGGCGGTGACGACGATCCGCTCCTTCGGCACGGCGAACAGCCCGGCGAGCACGGCCTGTACGGCACCGGCGCCCTGACTGGACGTGTGCACGGTCAGCCGGCCGTCGTCCCAGCGGGCGGTGCTGGCGTGCGGCTCCATGGGGTGGTTGTGCAGCGGCGGCACCCGGTACGCGACGTCCACCCGGGCGGCCGAGGTCCCGAAGGCCCCGTCGGGGTCGCCCTGTTCACGGAGGGCCGGATGGCCGCCGTTGGCCTCCTCGGGCACGTACACGCCCGGGTGCGAGGCGGTGAGCTCCACGTCGTGCTCTTCGGCGTCGTAGGCGACGCGGACCGCGGCGGCACCGGCCCGGGCCGCCTCCAGGGTCTCGGCCACCACCAGGGCCACGAACCAGCCCCGGTGCGGAACCCGAGGGTCCTGGAGCACGGCGAGCGTCGGATCGTCCGGCTCGGCGAGCCGCGGCGCGTTCTCGTGGGTGAGGACGGCGAGGACACCGGGCACGGACAGGGCCGCCGCCGTGTCGACGCCGGTCACCCGGCCCCGGGCGACAGTCGCCGGCACGGGCCAGGCCTGGGCCCGGCCGGGGGAGTGGTACTCGGCGGCGTAGCGGGCGCTGCCGCTGACCTTCTCCCGTCCCTCCCGGCGCTCGGCGGGCGCGCCCACGCTGCCGGTCATGGAGTCCTCCTCGTCAGCGCCTGGTCCGCGAGCCGGGACAGCACGTCCACGGCGAGATTGCGGGCCAGCGGCACCTTGTAGGTGTTGTCCCGCAGCGGCCGCGCGGCGGACAGCTCGAGGTCGACGGCGTGCTCGAACGCGGCGGCGGTCGGAGCCGCGCCCAGCAGCGCCTCCTCCGCCCGCCGGGCCCGCCAGGGCCGGTGCGCCAGCGCCCCGAAGGCGAGCCCGGCGTGGCCGACCACACCGTCAGACACCCGCAGCACGACCGCGGCGGACGCGAGCGCGAAGGCGTACGAGGCCCGGTCACGGGCCTTGCGGTACGCCGACGGCAGCCCTGTCTCTTATACACATCTCTGAT
>KL569285.1:74506-75010 GCA_000715635.1 Streptomyces violaceus
ATGTGTATAAGAGACAGACACCACACCGGTGACCAGTTCGCCGGGGCGGATCTCGGTGTCCTGCTCGGGCCTGTCCCCGGGCAGCCGGTGGAAGTCCGCCGCCGCGACACTCCGGGCGCCCTCCGGCCCGTACAGCTCGACACGCCCGTCCAGAGCGGACAGCGCCACCGCCATGTCCGACGGATGGGTGGCGATGCAGTGCGCGGAGTGCCCGAGCACCGCGTGATCGCGGTGGACACCGTCCCGCGCGCCGCAGCCGCTGCCCGGCTCGCGCTTGTTGCACGGCTTCGACAGGTCCTGGAAGTACGGGCACCGGGTGCGCTGGAGCAGGTTGCCGCCGGTCGTCGCCGCGTTGCGCAACTGCCCGGAGGCGCCCGCGAGCACCGCCTGCGACAGCGCCGGGTACCGGTCGCGTACGAGGGGGTGGGCCGCGAGGTCGTTGTTGCGGACCATCGCCCCGATCCGCAGCGCACCGTCCGGCAGCTCCTCCACCGTGTCCAGCGG
>KL569285.1:75206-75546 GCA_000715635.1 Streptomyces violaceus
CCTCCACCGTGTCCAGCGGCAGCCGCGTGACGTCGATGAGGGTGGCGGGCCGCTCGACGCCGAGCTTCATCAGATCGACGAGGTTGGTGCCGCCGCCGAGATAGCGGGCGCCGGCGTGGGAGGCGTACGCGGAGGTCGCCTCCTCGACGCTTCCGGCACGGACGTAGGCGAACTCCTTCACCGGATCACGTCCTCCACCGCATCGGCGATCCGTGGATACGCTCCGCACCGGCACAGATTGCCGCTCAGCCGCTCCCGGATCTCCTCCCGGCCCAGCGGAACCGGTTCACCCGAGGGTGTCGCCGGGTCGGTGACGTGTGAGGGATGACCGGCCGCAGCC
>KL569285.1:75816-77247 GCA_000715635.1 Streptomyces violaceus
ACACTGGAAGGCGTCGCGTTCCAGGAAGGCCTGTTGCAGCGGGTGCGGCTCCTCACCGTCGCCGGACAGGCCCTCGATCGTGGTGACCTCGCAACCGTCCAGGGCGATCGCGAACAGCAGACAGCTGTTGACGCGCCGCCCGTCCACCAGGACCGTACAGGCGCCGCACTGGCCGTGGTCGCAGCCCTTCTTGGCACCCGTGAGGTCGAGATCCTCCCGCAGGAGGTCCAGCAGGACCCGCCGGTGGTCGACGGTGAGGGTGTGGGGCTTGCCGTTGACGCGGAGTGTCGTCTCCGAGTGGTACTGGTCGTTGCCCATGTCGTGGAGGACCTTCCCGGGCGGGCCGTACTGCCGTACGGACCGCGTATCCACCTGGACACGACTGACACGTGCGGGCTACGACGACCTGCCCTTGAGGCGCTCGAACGTCCGTGTGAGCTGCTGCAGCGGGGACACGGCGGGAGCACCGGAGGGCTGCTGCCGCGCGGGAGCGGTCCCGTCGGACTCCTGGTAGGCGGTCAGCGCCTCGTGGGCGCGCTCGGCCGCTTCCCGGTACAGGTCACGGGACTTCGTCATGGCCTCCAGCGCCTCGGCGTACATGGCCACCAAGCCGCGCTGGCGATCCAGCTCCTCCTGGAGACTCAGCAGGTGCCACTCCTCGCGCAGCGCGGTGAGGGCCTCCTCGGCGCCGTCGGGCAGGGGCTTCGGCAGCGCGGCGAACCGCTTCACCGCATCGACGAGGTCGGCCGGCTCCGAGCCGTCGAGGAAGACCGCACGAACGGAGAAGTCCTCGGCGTCGTAACCCTCCGGCGCCGGGGTGCCGGGCAGCACCACGGCACCGCCCCGCGGCACCTGCACGCCGGAGTCCCGCAGGGCCCAGTTGAGTCCCCGCGACTGCTGCGGGACGGCGCGGTGCTCCACCACCCGGTGCCGCAGGCCCGGCGGGAGCCACCGTGCCACCGGCATGCGGCCCTGCGCGTCCGTGGTCATCGCCTCATGGACGACCACGTGAATGTGCCATCCGCCGCGCACCGCGTTCCGGAGCAGGCGCTTCATCTCCTTGTCGTCCTGGGGGAGCGGGTTGATCTCCCGCAGGGACAGATGCGCGGCGGCGTCCTGGTCCCAGGCCGCGTCCGGCTCCTGTGGCCAGAACAAACCGGTCGGCGACGGCCAGTCGTCGCTCCACGGCTGCTCGGCCTCCGCGACCAGGATCCACTCCTGTCCCTCGCCGTCCGGACCGGGCGCCACGCTCAGCCGGGCCCGCACGGTCACCCCGTCGCCGACCTGCCAGCGGGCCTCGAAGACCCGCTCCGACGGGCCTGCCTCGGCCTCGGACAACTCCAGAAAGTCGTCGATGTCCTGACTGTCCTTGCGCTGCTGGAGCGAGCGCCGCAGAACGTCTTCCGCGGCGCCGGAGGCATGGCGGCCGCG
>KL569285.1:77492-81012 GCA_000715635.1 Streptomyces violaceus
CCACACTGTGGCGGGCGTCTGAGGGCGGACGGTGGAGAAGATCGGCATGGGTCCATCTGTGAGCTGGGGGCAGGTGTGCCTGCCAGTATCGTCACCGCGGGCCGACCGGGATAACCCGGGGTCACACACACGGCCTACCCCCGATGAGCGCTGCCATGTGATCACGCGGCGACTCTGTTCGGCACCCGGCGGCGCACTTCGGCGGCTCGGGGTGCGCGGGAGGTGCGCCACGCGCACGGGGTGTGCGCGCCGCGCGCACACCGACGGATCACACTCATGGCCCAGCCGACCCACGATCCCGACAATGGTCCGCACGAGCAGGGCCCGCCCACCATCCGCATCGGGGCGGGTCCTGCTCGCTGCACCGGGATCCGGAACCAGACTGCGCGGAAACCTCCCCGGCAGCGCTGCCGTGTCGGCCGGGTGAGGCGGGTCGGGGGCTCGGTACTGTGCGCGGGAGCCGCGAGCGAAGGCCCTCGGCCGACTCTTACCGAGGGAGCGTGATGGCTGATCGCCGACGGTCCCTGGCCCTGATGATGCCGATTCTCAGGGCTCGCGCACCAGGCCGGCGATGTGCGCGGTGACCGTGTCGAGGATGCCCGACCAGGCGTCGTCGTCGCCGAGCACGAGGTAGTTGAGGGTCAGGCCGTCGGTCATGGCGGCCAGGTAGCGCGCCAGGACGGGGGCGGGTACGCGCAGGCGCAGGCCCATGGTCTGCCGTAGCCGGCCGATGAGCTCGATGTACGTCTCGGCGTACAGCTCGTACTGGCGCCGCGCCAGGTGCTCGAAGCCGGGCTGGCGCAGCGCGTACTGCGTGAGCTCATAGGTGAGCATGTGCTCGTCGGGGTGGGCGCGGACGTGCTCCCAGTACGCCTGGAAGCCCGCCCGGACGGTCTCCTCGAGGGTGGCCCTGGGCCGCAGGGCCTCCTTCACCACCGTCACGTAGTGCCCGGTGATGGTGGTGATGACGGACTCGATCAGCTCCTGCTTGGAGTCGAAGCAGTAGTGGAAGACGCTCAGCGAGACGCCCGCTTCGGCGGCGATGGACCGGGTCGTCGTCCTGGGGACGCCGTCCCGGGCCATCGCCCTGATCGCAGCTTCGGTGAGCTGTCGCCGCCGCTCGGCGGACGGCAACCGTGCCATGGAGCCCCTCTCGTGGGTGTCAGCCGCCGTGGACTCCGACCTCGTAGAGGGAGTAGCCCCGGTCGGTGCCGCGTTCCAGCCCCTGGACGCGTACGTACCTGGCCGGTGTGCCGGTGAATCGCGCGGTGTCCAGGCCGCCGTCGCCCGCTGTCGTGGACCAGGCGGTCCGCCAGTTCTCCCCGTCGGTGGAGAGCTCGACGCGGTACGACTTCGCGTACGCGTCCTCCCAGTCGAGGGTGACCCGCTCGACGCGCTTGGTGGACCCGAGGTCGAGCCGGTACCACTGGTCGTCGCCCCAGTCGCTCGCCCAGCGGGTGCCGCCGTCGCCGTCGACGGCCCGGTGCGGCTTGTAGCTCGTGAACAGGCTCCACTCCGAGGAACTGGCCGACGTGGCCGCGCCGCGCGCGAGATCGGCCCCGGCCTCGTGGTTCTCGGAGGCCCCCCAGGTGTCGAGGTAGGACTCGGCGCCGCGGAAGAGGTCGTCCACGACGTCCTGGCCACCGACCCGGCGGATGTCCTCGATCCAGTCCGGGACGAGGCCGTAGTGGGCGGCTCCGTCGGTGTTCAGGTCCCAGGTGCGCTCGCCGGTGGTCTGCCGGTCGATGACGGAGCCGCCGTCGACGCTCTTGAAGGGGTACGTCACCTTGTTCGGGGCGTCCGCTCCGCGCGGGCCCGGCCAGCCGCCGACGCCGTTCATGTCGGTGCCGTAGCCGTAGCCCACGCCGTACTTGTCGCGCAGGGCCTCCGTGCGCTTCGCCTCCGAGATGAAGCCCTCGGAGCCGTGCATGTACTGGGCGATGAAGCCGCCGAGACCGTAGACCCGCTCGGTCCAGTCCAGGTCCATCCAGCTGTGCGAGGAGAGCACGCCGGGGTAGGACTCGGCCTCGAAGATGTCGAGCACCCGGCCGGTGGCCTTGACGCTCATGTGGTCGATCTCCAGCATCATCCCGCGTTGCATCATGCCGCGGGCGGCGTACTCGCCCAGTCCCGTGAGTCCTCTGACGTTGCACTGGGCGTCAGCGCTGTACGAGGGGACCTCCTCGCCCGCCGGGAGCTTCTTCTCGGCTTCGGGCGCCGAGGCGTTGCCGATGGGGTTGTCGTGCTGGGGCCCGGTGCACTTCTCCGTCTTCCAGTAGGTGCCCGTCGACAGGAACTGGCCGACGTTGATGGCCGTTCCGAGCGTGCCCGAGTCGAAGCGGACACCGCACAGCGCGTTGTCGAACTTGTGGCACAGGAACATGCTGCGCACGCCCAGCGAGTACAACTCGTCCAGGCCCTTGTCGATGTCCGCCTTGCTGCATTGCGCGATGTCGAGGATCTGCTTGCAGCCGAAGGGCTCGGAGGTCTCGACGCCGAGGACGACCGCCAGCTTGCCCTGCTCGGCGACCTCACGGGCCTGCGCGCTGTCGGTGACGATCCGGAAGAAGCCCTTGCCCGGTCCGCCGTAGATCTTGTCGATGTAGGCCTGCATGTCGTACGTCAGCTTGGCCTGAAGCCTGATGGACGTCATCTCGTCGCAGCCGCGGTCCTTGAAGAAGTACACGGAGCAGATGACGCCGTTGGTGACGAGGTCGTTGACCAGCACCCGCTGGCCGCCGCGCCAGGCCCGCTCCACCCAGGCGTAGTAGTTCTGCTGGTGGGTCAGCGAGTCGTGGGCCGGCCAGTCCTTGAAGGTGGGCCAGCCGTTCGGGTCGTGCTTGCCGTCACCGCCGTTGGTGATGAAGTCGAAGATCGCGAGCGAGCCGTCCGGGTAGTGCTCGGGGCAGTCCTTGAGCGCGTCCGCGACACCCTGCTCGGAGAACGGCTTTCCGCAGATCAGACGGCCGCCGAAGGCCTCGTTGGAGAAGATGTGGTCGTGCGCGTCGACGAAGCCGCGCACCTCGCCCCGGGCGTTGGTGCCGGTGAAGGGCTCCCCCGTGACATTGACCCCGGAGTCCGGCGCGGGCCGTGCGGTCGGGTTCCACCAGTCGGTTCCGGCCGCCGAACTCGGTGTGGGACCGAGCGCGATGGACAGCACGAGCAGGAGGAGCGACACAACGGTGATGTTCTTGCGTCGGCGGTACGGGCGTCCGGCACTGGTCACAGCCCACGTCCCTTGGTCGGGGGGATGGCGGGGTCGACGTATCGGGCCGTCCTGGGCCCTGGGGGCCGGGGAGCGAGCCCGATTGTCATGACCTCGCCCATGGTGCGACGAGAATGACCACTACCGCCTCACGAGTCAAGAGTCCGGGACAGATGACCTACTGACGGGGAATCAGAAAGAGGTCAGGGGCGAGAGCCGGATCCGTGTCGACCGAGCCGTCGGCGAAGCGCCGCCGCCGGCCCGACCGGCGCCACGCGCAGCACCATGGCCCCCTTCCTGTCTCTTATACACATC
>KL569285.1:81235-84883 GCA_000715635.1 Streptomyces violaceus
GGCGAGCGGTGAAGCCGGTGCCGCTGCCGTCCGGTGCGTACCGCAGGGGCACCTCTCGCACCGAGCCCGAGTCGCCTTCGGCGCGCAGGGCCGTGGGCCCGGGGCGGCGCGCGGCTTCATCGGTCAGGCGTCCGCTGACGACGAGCGTGCCGGGCGCGGACGTGTCCCAGGCGGTCCCGGTCACGTGGCAGACCGGCTCGTCCTCGATCCGCCGGATGTCCAGGGAGAAGTTCCCGTACGGAGTGAAGAAGGGACGCGCGGTGGTGGGCTCGTGCCCGGGCCGGGAGCAGCCGATGGACACGACCTCGCGCCGCGGCGGGGCGGTCCTCTCGCCGTTCGCGTCCGTCCGTGCCTGCCGGAGCCTGACGGTCCGGCTGACTCCCTTGGCCCGCACGTCCAGGTGGAGATCCCACACCCCGGCGCCGAGCGGTGCGCCCGAGTCGACGGTGCTCAGATCCACCTCGACGAGGAAGCCGGTTGCCTCGTCCGTGTGCTCGATCGGCTGGTGCGCGGCAGTGCGGACGGTCACCGGCACGCAGACGTCAGGGTGCGAGAAGCCACGCGGGCGCAGGATCAGCCGGGTGGTGGGCTCGAGGGCGCCGAGGGACTCGATACCGGCGTGGCCGGCGAGCCGGAGCACACCGCCGTCGCCCGTCCATGCCGCTTCGGCCAGTTCATGACGGACCGGGATCCGGTCCGTGGCGTCGAAGCAGGCGTCCGGGACCGCCTTCACCGGGTCCCGGAAGAAGGGGTGGCACCAGTAGACGCGGCCCTTGTCGACGACGTTGCCGCGGGCCGCGTCCTCCTTGGCGTGCCGGGCCACGGTGATGAGGTCCTCGTACCGGTCAGCGCGCAGAAGGTGGACGATGAGCCGGTCCGGCGGGGCGAGCTGTTGGAAGACACCTTCGGTCACATAGCTCAGTGCCCACTCCCGGAACTGCGGATAGAAGCGCTCCCGTGCCTGCTCTTCGCTCTCCTTGGGCAGCAGGGCGCGCAGGGGCCCGCACAGCTCCCACTCCACATGGCGGCGCATGATCTGGTCCCGGCGCGGTCCGGGTTCCAGGTAGCGGGCGACCGTCTCGAAGCACAGCCGGGTGCCGTCCATGCGGTGGACGAGGTCGGCGGCGGTGAGGGTGAGATTGTTGCCGTTCTGGCGGTTGCGTGAGTAGTAGCAGTCGTAGTCGGCCACCACGGAGATGCCGTCGGCGTTGAGGAAGGCGGCGGCGGTGAACGGCTTGTCCTCGCAGTTGCGGTACGGCGGAAACCTCAGGTCCAGCCGCTCGATCAGCGAGCGCCGGAACAGCTTCCAGCAGCCCAGGGTGCGGTAGGCGGCGGAGGAGAAGACATCGGTCCGGGGCTGGTTGTGCGAGAAGACCGCCGTCGGTACGGCACGTCCGCCCACGGACACCATCTTGCCGAGGACCACGTCGGTGCGGTTCTCGTCCGCCATCGCGACCATGCGGCGCAGGGCGTCGGGACCCAGGTAGTCGTCGGAGTCGAGGAAGAAGACGTACTCACCGCCGGCCATGTCCAGACCGGTGTTGCGTGGGCCGCCGGCTCCTCCGCTGTTGGGCTGGTGGACGACGCGCAGGCTGGGGCAGGTGTGCGCGAGCCGGTCCAGTTCGTCCGCGGTGCCGTCGGTCGAGCCGTCGTCGACCGCGATGATCTCGATCTTGTCCAGGCCGAGCGTCTGCTCCATGACGGAGGTGACGCACTTCGTCAGTTCCGGCATGGAGTTGTACGCGGGGATGATCACGCTGACGCGGGGCGGATTCGTACGGAGCATGATGACTCCCGGGCCGGCCGGTGCCTGACGGAAGCCGCCGACCCGCTGCCGGCGACTTGCCGCTCGTCTCCCTGGAGCTTCGGCGCGTCCCGGCCCGGCCGCCCCTCGAGAGGCGTCCTCCTGCGCCGTCGGAGTGGGTGAACCACCCGTTCGGGCCAGGGCAGCCTCGCTGTCGAAGCCGAAGGCGCTCCGGCCCGGGAGAACCCCGCTTCACGACGCCCGGTGCGCATCCGCGTTGCGTACGAACAGCGCGTGCAGATCACGCACGGCCCGGGGGACCGACACGGCATGGCGGCGCTGCAGCACCAGCAGCACATCGGTCTCGTCCCCGGCCAGTGGCCGTACGGTGAGGGTGCCCCGCCGCTCCAGGGGATCGCCGAGGACGCTGAAGTCGGGCAGCACCGTCGCCCCCAGCCCCTCGGCGACCATCAGCTTGCCCATCTCGGCGCCGTCGGTGGAGTACGAGAAGGACGGTGTCCGGCCGTGCAGCAGCCGGTGGACGTAGCGGTGCATGACATAGCCGGACCGCATCACGATGAGCGGCTCGGCGAGGAGACTGTCCACATCCACCGCGTCCAGGGCCGCCAGCGGACTGTCCGGGCGTACGCACACCACCGGCCGCCCGCGCAGCAGCTCGGTCGTCTCGAGGCCGGGCGGCATGTCGTCGCCGTGCAGATAGTTCACCAGCCCCAGGTCGAAGGCGCCCTCCAGCAACCCGCGGTGGATGTCGGCCTGCTGCGCGCCGACCACCTCGACCTGGGTGGCCGGGTGCGCGGAGCGGAACTCACGCACGGTCGGGATGAGCAGCGGAACGGTGGCCGTGTTGACCGTGCCGAGCCGCACCATGCGGCTGACGCGGTGCTGGTCGCCGGCCGCGCCGCGCAGCCGGTCCACCGCGTCCAGCACCGTCATGATGTGCGGCAGCAGTTCCCGGCCCTCGTCACTGACCTTCGCCCCCGACCGCTTGCGCTCCAGCAGGTCCACACCGAGCTCCCGCTCCAGATTGCGCACGGTCTCGCTCAACGCGGGCTGGGACAGATGCAGTTCCTCGGCGGCACGCCGCAGCGAACCGAACCGGGTGACGGCGGCGATGTATTCCAGCTGTTCTATGCGCACGACAGGAGACTGCGTTCCCCGCGAGCCCGGTTCAAGGGAATCCCTGTCACAACCTCGTGAATACCGACTCTCACCATGTGGAATAACCACCCGGTCTGCTTGACCGGTCGGACCCACGCTTGGTTGGATCGTCGACATGAAGCGACAGGACCTCACGCAGCGACGCCACGTCGATCTCGCGCGTGTCTCCAGCTCCTGCTGTCGCAGCCGCGTCTGAGCGCAGCGCACCGAGGGAAACCCTCCCACCCGCTTTCTGCGCCCTCTCCGTTCATGAATTCCGGTCCCGGATGTTCTCCGTCGTGCTGACGGCTTTCCCGGGACCGCTCTTCCAGCGCGCCTGAATTCCCCTCGCGAGCACGTCTCCGTGCCGACGCCTGTGTGTTTCGCGTGCCTTTCCGCTCTCCCAGGAGTCCCCCATGCCCGCACCGCCCGCATCCGACCCCGTCCGCTTCGCCTACTGGGTGCCGAACGTCAGCGGCGGCCTGGTCACCAGCACCGTCGAGCAGCGCACCGACTGGGGCTACGAATACAACCGCGAACTGGCCGTCCTCGCCGAGAACAACGGCTTCGACTACGCGCTCAGCCAGGTCCGCTACATGGCCAGCTACGGTGCCGAGAACCAGCACGAGTCGACCAGCTTCAGCCTCGCCCTGCTGCTCGCCACCCAGCGGCTGAAGGTCATCGCCGCCGTCCACCCCGGCCTGTGGCACCCGGGCGTCCTCGCCCAACTCCTGTCTCTTATACAC
>KL569285.1:85067-85813 GCA_000715635.1 Streptomyces violaceus
CAGAGATGTGTATAAGAGACAGGTTCAAGGGCGAGTTCACCGCCCTCGGCGAGCCGTGGCTGGAGCACGACGAGCGCTACCGGCGCGCGGAGGAGTTCATCACCGCCCTGCGCACCATCTGGACCGAGGACCACGCCGAACTCGCCGGTGACTTCTACCGGGTGCGTGACTTCTCCCTCAAGCCCAAGCCGCTGAACACCCCCGAGCGCCCGCACCCCGAGATCTTCCAGGGCGGCAACTCCACCGCCGCCCGCGCCATGGCCGGCCGGGTCTCCGACTGGTACTTCAGCAACGGCAAGGACTTCGACGGCGTCACCGAGCAGATCAACGACGTACGCGCCTCCGCCGCCGAGGCGGGCCGCACGCCCCCGAAGTTCGGTCTCAACGGCTTCCTCATAGCCCGCGACACCGAGGCCGAGGCCCGCGAGCAGCTCCGCGAGATCGTCGCCCACGCCGACTCCGAGGCCGTGCACGGCTTCCGCGACGCCGTCCAGCAGGCCGGGCAGTCCACCGCCGACGGCAAGGGCATGTGGCAGGACTCCAGCTTCGAGGACCTCGTCCAGTACAACGACGGCTTCCGCACGGGCCTCATCGGCACGCCCGAGCAGATCGCCGAACGGATCGTCGCCTACAAGCGGCTCGGCGTCGACCTCCTCCTCCTCGGCTTCCTGCACTACCACGAGGAGGTCGAGTACTTCGGCAAGCGGGTGCTGCCCCTCGTGCGCGAACTGGAGGCCCAACAAGCC
>KL569286.1:0-124 GCA_000715635.1 Streptomyces violaceus
CCAGCCCGCTCAGAGATGTGTATAAGAGACAGTCCTCGTGCTGTACGCCGCACTCGGCGACGTCCTCGCCGGCGAGGAGCACAGCGCGGTCGCCGCGCCCGCCGCCGTGGCGCTCACCCTCAGC
>KL569286.1:380-2422 GCA_000715635.1 Streptomyces violaceus
GCTGTACCGCTTCCGCGGCGACAGTCTCGCCGGACTGCGCTCCAGCGGCACCGCCCGCGACTTCCGGCGGACCACGGTCCTGACGGTCGTCCAGTGCCTGGCCGCCTACCTCGCCGCCCTGCTCGTACTGAGCCTCGCCGCCTCCGCCCTGTGGCCGCACTCCCCGGTCCCGGGCGGCGTCCGGCTGGCCGGGCTGCTCCTGCTCGGCGTGGTGCTGTGGACGGGCCTGCTGCTCCAGTCGTTCGGCGCGGTGAGCGGCGCGACGGCGGTGTGCTGCGCCGCGGCCCTCGCCCAGACCCTGCTCCTCGTCACGCGCACCGGGGACCCGCACACGGCGGGCCTGGCCGTGTACGGCACGGCGGCCGTCGTCCAGGGTGCCCTGGTGTGCGTCCTGCTGGGGAGGGCAACCGCCCACCGATGAGCACTCTCCTGGTCCCGTACTACGAGCACCCGTCCGTACGCCCCGCCGAATGGGAGGCGATCGTCGCGGCCGCGCCCCGCCTCTACGGGGTCGTCCTCAACCCGGCCAGCGGCCCCGGCGACCGCCCCGACGCGGCCTTCGCCGAGGTCGCCGCCCGGCTGCGGGCCGCGGGCGTGCGGGTCCTCGGGTACGCCGACACCGACTACGGCCGCCGCGCCACCACCGACATCGTCCGCGACCTCACCCGGCACCGCGACTGGTACGGCACCGACGGCGCCTTCCTCGACCAGGTCCCGTCGGGGCCCGAGCAGTTCGAGTACTACCAGCGACTGGCCGTGGCCGCCTGGGGCGTCGGCTGCGGCACCCTCGCCCTCAACCACGGCACGCCACCGCACCCCTGCTACGCCCGCATCGCCGACGTCCTCGTCACCTTCGAGGGCACCTGGGCGTCGTACCGCGCGCTGCGGCCCGAGCCGTGGCCCGGCGGCAGCGACGTCCGGCTGTGCCACCTGGTGTACGACGTACCGCCCGATGCCGACCCGGAGGGCCTGGCCAGGGCGCGGGGCGCGGCGGTGCATTGTGCGGTGCCCGGCACCGGCGATCATCCTTGGGGCACCCTGCCGTACACCTTGCACAAGCCGGAGAACACCCCGTGAGACGCACGTCCTTGCTCGTCGCCCTGCTCGTCCTGCTGCTCGCGGGCTGCACCCGGGAGGCCGACGACACACCAGGCCCCCGCTGGCAGCCCCGGCCGGGCACCGCCTGGCAGTGGCAGCTCAGCGGGCGCCTGGACACCTCCGTCGACGTGCCGGTCTACGACATCGACGGCTTCGACCACTCCGAGGCCACCGTCACGCGTCTGCACCGCGAGAACCGCAAGGTCATCTGCTATCTGTCCACCGGCGCCTGGGAGGAGTTCCGCCCGGACGCCGCGAAGTTCCCGAAGGCCGTCCTCGGGCGTGGCAACGGCTGGAAGGGCGAACGCTGGCTGGACATCCGCCGCACCGACGTCCTGGAGCCCCTCATGGCGGCCCGGATCGACATGTGCCGCGACAAGGGCTTCGACGCGGTGGAGCCCGACAACATGGACGGGTACCGCAACGACACGGGCTTCCCGCTGAAGGCCGCCGACCAGCTCCGCTACAACCGCCTCATCGCCCGCCTGGCCCATGACCGGGGCCTGGCCGTCGGCCTGAAGAACGACCTGGACCAGATCCCGGAGCTGGTCGGGGACTTCGACTTCGCGGTCAACGAACAGTGCGCCCAGTACGGCGAGTGCGCGGCCCTGAAGCCGTTCGTCGACGCGGGCAAGGCCGTCTTCCACGTCGAGTACGAGGTGCCCACCGGCCGCTTCTGCGCCGAGTCCCGCCGCCTGAAGCTGAGTTCGCTGCTCAAGAAGTACGAACTAGGGGTGTGGCGACAGGCGTGCTGAGCCCGACGCCGGAGACCGCCGTGCCCGCCACCCGGTCGGCGAGGGACCGCCTGCCGGGAGAGAGGACCGGCAGCGCGTTCAGCAGGAACAGCACCACCGCGACCGCCCACACCAGTACCGACAGCACGACCTGGCCCTCGACCAGCAGCACGCAGGCCACCGCGTACACGGCGACGTCCGCCGCGGTGG
>KL569286.1:2684-3639 GCA_000715635.1 Streptomyces violaceus
CGCCGCACCGCCCGGCGCCCCAGCCGAGGGCTCACCTTCAGCCCGACCAGGGCCTTGCCGACCGTGCGCCCGGCCAGCGCCAGGCACGCCCACTGGTAGAGGAACACCGTCAGCACCAGCAGCCCGAAGGCCTGCTCGACGTACAGCACCGACTTGTTCCACAGCGAGAGCCCCAGGTCCTGGGAGGCCTCGAGCATGTCGCCGCGCGAGGTCAGCAGGTCCAGGCCGCCGCGGGTGGCGAGTTCGGGCACGTCGGTGACGAGCGCGGAGATCCGGTGGAAGGTGAGCACGGCGAGCGCCGAGGCCAGCGCCACCACCAGTGCGAAGTCGACGAACCAGGCCACGGCACGGCGCAGCTTCGGCATGAACATCCCCCGATCACTTGTGTGTTCGGGGGACGAAGCTAGCGGCCGGGCGGCCGGCGCAGGAGCGGGACGAGGAGATCGTTTCAGCCCAGTGACAGAACGACTAGCGCCGTCGTCGCCGCCGTCTCCGCGAGCCCGCCGAACACATCCCCGGTGACTCCGCCGAAGCGGCGCGTGCAGTGCCGCAGCAGCGCTTCGGCGGCGACCAGGGCGAGGACGACCGCGCACACGGTCCGGACCACGTCGTACGGCCCGAAGACGGCACTCCCCGCTGCCGCCGCCCCCGCGACGGCGAGGGCGGTGAGCAGCGCTCCGCGCAGCGGCACCACGCCCGCGACCGTCGCCCCCAGCCCCTCCGGCCGGGCCGCCGGCACCCCGGCCCGGGCCGCCAGGGTCAGGGCCAGCCGGGCGGCCGTCGCGGAGACGACCGCGGCGAAGGCGCCCCGGGCCCAGGAGGCGTCGTAGGCCTGGGCGAGCGCGGCGATCTGCGCGAGCAGGACGAAGACGAGGGTGATGACCCCGAACGGCCCGATGTCCGACTGCTTCATGATCCGCAGCGCGTCCTCGGCGGGCTTCCCGCTGCCCAGCCC
>KL569286.1:3865-4222 GCA_000715635.1 Streptomyces violaceus
CAGCAGCACCGACCGCCAGCCCGGCCAGCGGCGCGCACAGCATGCCGCCACGCGCGGCCTGACGGTCCCACCGGGTCACCCGGACCGGGAACACCGTGAGGGTGCCGAAGGCGAAGCGGAGACCGTAGAGGGGCGAGGTTCTGGGCACCGGCGCAGGCTACCGGCCGGTCAGGAGAGCGGGCACGGTGGCCGAGGATAAAGTTCGCATATGGGATGGTTCGAGCGGAACATCATGGAACCCGGCAAGCTGCCGCTGCTTCTCGCTCTCGTCTCCTTCGTGCTGACCTTCGTGATCACCCGGGGCATCACCCGCCTCATCCGGGCGGGCAAGGGCCCCTTCCGCAACATCAGCGGCAG
>KL569286.1:4514-8156 GCA_000715635.1 Streptomyces violaceus
GTACGGCTTCGGCTCGGCGCTGGCCGCGGTGATCTTCGGCATCGGCGCGGGCCTCGTCCTGGACGAGTTCGCCCTGGTCCTGCACCTCGCCGACGTCTACTGGACCCCGGACGGCCGCAAGAGCGTCGAGATGGTCGTCCTCACCGCGTCCCTCGTCGGCCTGCTCCTGCTCGGCTTCTCGCCGCTGGGCGTCGACGACCTCTCCGAGGACCAGCAGCAGAACCGCGCCGTCGTCCTCGGGAACGTCGTCGTGAACTTCGGGTTCGCCCTCATCGCACTGTTCAAGGGCAAGGTCCGCATCGCCGTCCTGGGCGTGATCATCCCCCTCGTCGCCCTGGTCGGCGCCGTACGGCTGGCCCGCCCCACCTCCCCGTGGGCCAAGCGGTTCTACCGGAACCGCCCCCGCGCCCGCGCGAAATCCGGTCTGCGGGCCTACCATCACGACCGCCGCTGGGTGGGTCCCCGGCGCAGGTTTCAGGACTGGATCGGCGGCGCGCCCGACCCCGAGCCCGTACGGTCCCTCGAACGCCGCTGACGCAGCGCACCGGCCGCGCACAGCACCAGCACGGCCGTGATCGCCGCCAGGTGCTCCTTGCCCGCGAGGTTCTCCTTCAGCACGACCTCGACCACCATGGCCACGATCACCACCGCCGCCGTGACATACGCGCGGTAGCGCAGGCCCAAGTAGACGGCCAGGCCCACCACCGCCGCCGACGGCCCGGTGTCCACGACCCGCGCGTCCGAGGCGGGCAGGCCCAGCGGGGAGTCCGGGCCCAGCCAGATGCCCAGACGGGCGTAGAGCGTGCCCGCGAGCGTCGCCAGGTAGGCGATGAGCAGGGCCCGCCGCCACCCCAGGCAGATCTCCGCGATGCCGAACACCAGCAGGATCTGGGCCAGCGCACCCCACACCGGCAGATCCAGCGCGGGCACGAACAGCGACAGCGGCGTCCGCAGCAGCGCGACCCACAGCGGGTCCTCGGCCCGTACGGCACCGATGTCCTGAACGAACCGGTAACCCCAGGACTGGTTGTGCACGAAGTGCAGCACGGATGTCAGGCACACGGCCCCGGCCGCCATCGGCACGGCACGCAGGTGCCGCTCCCGCAGTGGCCCGCGCACCGCGGCGTACAGCCGCCCCCATTCGGCGCGGACCCATCGGGCGAGCGTGGTCATCGGGTCGTCCTCGTCCGTGGGCCGGTGCGGCAGCAGGTGTGCGCGGTGTCCGTGGCTCAGTCAAACCGACACCACACGCGAAGACCGACCGGAACGGGACGAAGTTGAGCCAGGTGTGCGTGACCTGGATCTCCCGGTTGCTACTCCTCTGCGGGAACCTCGGAGTCCTCCGTGACCTCCGGCTTCTCCGGCCGCTCGGACTCCTTCGGCTTCTCGGGCAGCTCCGCCGCCAGCGCCGCCGCGGCCTGCACCAGGGGGAGCGCCAGCAGGCCGCCCGCGCCTTCGCCGACCCTCACGCCCTGGGTCAGCAGCGGCTCCAGGGCCATCCGGTCCAGCGCCTTCGCCTGCCCGGGCTCGCCGCTGTCGTGCGCGGCCAGCCACCAGTCCGGCGCCCGGAACGCGATCCGCTGCGCGACCAGCGCGCACGCGGCCGTCACGACCCCGTCGAGCACCACGGGCAGCTTCCGCACCGCGCTCTGCAACAGGAAGCCCGTCATCGCCGCGAGATCGGCCCCGCCGACCGTCGCCAGCAACTGCAACTGGTCCCCGAGCACCGGCCGGGCCCGGCGCAGCGCGTCGCGGATCGCCGCGCACTTGCGCATCCACGCCAGGTCGTCGATCGCCAGCCCGCCACGCCCGGTGACCACCGACGCGTCGACTCCGCACAACGCCGCGACCAGCACGCCCGCGGCCGTCGTCCCGCCGACGCTCACATCGCCGAGCACCACCAGATCCGTACCGGAGTCGGCCTCCTCGTCGGCCACCGCGACCCCGGCCCGGAACGCCGCCTCGGCCTCCTCCAGGGTCAGCGCGTCCTCGACGTCGATCCGCCCGCTGGAGCGCCGCACCCGATGCCGTACGACGTCCTCGGGCAGGGCCTCCGGGTCACAGTCCAGGCCCATGTCGACGATCCGCACCGGCACGCCGAGCCGCCGCGCGAGCACCGAGACGGGCCTGCCACCCTCCAGCACCTCGCGCACCAACTCCCCGGCACCGCCCGCCGGCCGGGCCGAGACGCCCAGTTCGGCGACGCCGTGGTCACCGGCGAAGAGCACCACCCGCGGTCGTTCGACCGGCCGCACCGGCACCGCGGACTGCGCCGCCGCCAGCCACTCACCCAGGTCGTCGAGCCGGCCCAGCGATCCTGGCGGCACGATCTGCCGCTCCCGGCGTGCCTCGGCGTCACGGCGGATCCCGCCGTCCGGACGCTCGATCAGATCGGTGAAGTCGTCGAGATTAAGCGAGCTCATTCGCCGAACAGTACCGGCACCGATCGAACAGCACGGCGCCACATCGCGACTCCGTCACGGCGACGTCGTTGCACCCAAGATCGGCATCCCATACGTTCCCGTTTGCAGCGGATTGTCGTACGTCCCTGCCGTACGCCTCGCGCCCGGGAGCCGCCCATGCCCGAACTTCCCGCCCCCTCCGTCCCCCAGGCGACCGCGCCGGTCCACGAACCGCGCCGCGAGGACTGCCCCTGGTGCGGCTCCGGCCGGCTGCGCAACCGGCTGCGCACCGGTGACCTGCGGCAGTACAAGCCGGGCAACTTCACCGTCGACGACTGCCGCGACTGCGGCCACACCTTCCAGAACCCCCGCCTCACGGCCGAGGGCCTCGCCCACTACCGCCGGACCGTGTGCGGAGCGCCCAGGGACCCCACGGCCGACGCCCTCGTCGCACTGCGCGCCGGCCAGCACCGTCACCGGTCGGCCGCCCGGGCCATGCGGCCGTTCGGGGAGCCCGAGAGCTGGCTGGACGTGGGAACGGGCCACGCGCGCTTCCCGGCGACGGCCCGGGAGTTCTTCCCGTACACCTCCTTCGACGGCCTGGACGACACCCCGAGCGTGGTCCGGGCCGTCTCGGCAGAACGCGTCGAGGAGGCCCACGTCGGCCGTCTGTCGGACCCCCGGATCTCGGGCCCGCTGCGCGCCCGCTACGACGTGGTCAGCATGCTCCACCACCTGGAGGGCGCCCCCGACCCCCGCGCGGAACTCCACGCCGCCCTCCGCGTCCTGCGCCCCGGCGGCCACCTGCTCATCGAGACCCTCGACCCCCGCAGCCTCTTCGCCGCGCTGCTGGGCCGCTGGTGGCTCCCCTACGACCAGCCCCGCCACCTCCACCTGATCCCCCCGCGCAACCTCCGGGCCGAACTGGAGACGACCGGCTGCACGGTCCTCACCCTCGACCACCGCCCCACGCACATCCCCCACGACCTCTCCGGCGCGACGTCCCTGGCCCTCTCCCACGCCCTCCCGGCCCCGGACACCCCCTGGCGAGCCATCCCCCCACCCCCCTTCCAACGCCACGCCCGGGAGGCCCTCCTACGAGCGGGCCTCCCGCTGGTGGGGGCGGCGGCCCTGGCAGACCACCTACTGGCCCCGATCGCCCGCCGCACACGCCTGGCGAACACGTACCGCCTAATCGCCCACAAACCCCTTTAGCTGCGGGCAATCGTGCCGCTAAGGG
>KL569286.1:8451-9327 GCA_000715635.1 Streptomyces violaceus
ACCCCGCTCCGCCGGGTTGCGCACCCACCCGCCCCCAGCCCCAACGCTCCGCACCGCTCACCCCCGCAGCACCACCGCCTGCCCCGCCACCACCAACAGCACCTGCTCACACTGCTCCGCGAACCCCGCGTTCAACCGCCCGAGTTCATCCCGGTACCGCCGCCCCGACGCAGTCGACGGCACGATCCCCGACCCCACCTCGTTCGACACGGCGACAACGGTCCGCCGACTCGAACGCACCGCCTCCGTCAACTCCCGCACACGCTCCCGCAACGCCTTCTCCCCGCGCTCCGCCCACACCGCGTCGTCCCACGCCCCGACGGAGTCCATCGCATCCGTCAGCCACAACGACAGACAGTCGACCAGCACCGGCGGCCCCTCCTCCGCCAGCAGCGGCACCAGATCGCAGGTCTCCACCGTCCGCCACGACCCCGGCCGCCGCTCCCGATGCGCGGACACTCGCGCCGACCACTCGGTGTCTCCGTTGCGCGACCCGCCCGTCGCCACGTACAGCACGTCGGGAAAGGCCTCCAACCGGCGCTCGGCCTCCACCGACTTGCCCGACCGCGCCCCGCCCAGCACCAGCGTCCGCCGCGGTACGTCCGGCACGTCCTCGTACACCCCGACCGCCAGCGTCGCCCCGTCCGGCACCGACCGCGCGCCGGCCGCCGCGAGCCGCCGCCCGAGCTCCGGCCCCGGCGGCACGTCGTGGTCCAGATGGACGGCGACCACATCGGTCGTCGGCCCCACCGCCCCCACCGCCCGCAGTTTCGCCAGCGCGTCCGGCCGCCCCACGACATCCGCGAGGAGCATGTCGTACGACTCGGCCGGCTCCTCCAGCCCCGCCGGCGCCCCGCCCGGCGGCAGATACAGCAG
>KL569286.1:9491-12814 GCA_000715635.1 Streptomyces violaceus
AGATACAGCAGTCGCTGCCCCTCCGGCCCGGTCACCGCGTACCCCGTGCCCGGCGCGTCCATCGCCACCGCCCGCACCCGGTGCCCCGTCAGCAGCGTCAACTCCTGCCCGTCCGGCACCCGTCCGGGCTGCGGCACCCCGGCCGGCACCGCGACCGCGGGCCCGTCGTGCGGATGCGACAGCAGCGCCTGCCGTACGCCGGTCAGGGAACGGCCCGCCCGCGCCGCGGCGAACGCGGCTCCGGGTGTCAGGTCGAGCAGCAGCACCCCGTCCAGAAGCAGCGCGGTGGCCGCCCGCGCGCCGGCCCGAGAGCGGCCGCACAAGCCGCACAGGGACAATCGGGGCGGGGAAGCCCCGCAGGTGCACCGGTGCCGAGCAGAGTAAGTTCCACGCCCCCAATTCTCACCCGTGGCCATGCGTCATGCGTGACGGAGACGCCCCCAAGGGGCGCGGGGAACTGCGCGACCAGCCCAATGCGACCCGCACACGCCCACCCACCCCGCACTCCCGCAACGCCTATAACGCCCCACCCAGCGGAGCGCATAGGCTCTGGACGGAAGCCGGACCAAGATCCGGCTTCCGCTGTGCAGTGTGCTCACACACATGGGAGGCGTACATGGCGGCATGGACGTGGCGGTTCGAGAAGACCGACGGGACTGAGGTCCAGCCCGCGGTGCCGCCGGAGGATTTCCCCACCCAGGGGGATGCCGAGTCCTGGATCGGGGAGCACTGGAAGGCCCTGCAGGAAGGCGGTGCCGACCAGGTGCGGCTGTTCGAGGACGCCACGGAGATCTACGGGCCGATGAGCCTGCACGCGGCCGAGGCGTGAGCCCGGGGCGGGGGCCGACGGCCCTCGCCCCCCTCTCCGTCAGCCCCGCACACCGCACAGGTGCAGCAGCGCCGCCACCCCGCGGTACGGATCGGTCCGCCCGGCCTTCTCCTCCACCGCGAGCAGCGTCTGGGCGTCGCCCGGGACCTCCGCGCCGTCCGCCGCCGTGTCCGTGAACACGCGCACCCCGTACCAGGCGTGCAGCGGCGCCCCGATCCCCGCGAGCGTCGACGTCAGGTCCTTCAGCCGGTCGGCCCGTACGTCGAGCCCCAGCCGGTTGCGGTAAGCGGTCGTGTCGAAGGCGGTCAGCGCGTCAGCCCAGGCGCCGGACAGCCCCGGCCGCAGAGCGAGCGCGTCCCCGTTGCGCACGAGCAGGGACAGCAGTCCGCCGTGCGCGAGCATCCGGGCGAGACCCGCCAGCAGCGGGTCGGGCTCCTCCACGTACATGAGCACGCCATGACACAGGACCACGTCGAAAGCGCCCGGCAGGAAGTGCACACCGGTGTCCCGGCCGTCGCCCTCGATGATCCGCATCCGCTCCCGGATGCCCTCGGGTTCCCCCGCGAGGGACTCCCGGGCCACGGCGATCATCTTCGGGTCCTGCTCCAGACCGGTCACCTGGTGCCCGGCCCGGGCCAGCCGCAGCGCCTGCGTGCCCTGGCCCATGCCCACGTCGAGCACCCGCAGCCGCTTCCCGACCGGGAACCGCCCGGATATCTGCTCGTCCAGCTGCCGGGCGACCAGCTCCTGCCGGACCACATCGCGCAGGCCGCCCAGTCCGCTGACCCAGGCATCCGCCGCGCTCTCGGAAAACGGCGTCGTGGTCAGGGCCGCTCTCCGCGCTTGACCTGCGGTTTCGGCAGCCGGAGCCGGCGCATCTGGAGGGAACGCATCAGGGCGTAGGCGACCGCGCCACGCTTGTTCTCGCCGGCGAACCGCTCGGCCAGCTGCTTCTTCAGACGGAAGGCCGACACGAACGAGTCGAGCACGATCAGCACGATCACCACGAGCCACAGCAGCAGCGCGATGTTCTGCAGCGAGGCCACGCGCACCATGCTCAGCACGAGGATGACCACGGCCATCGGCAGGAAGAACTCCGCGATGTTGAACCGCGAGTCGACGAAGTCGCGCGCGAACCGGCGGACCGGTCCCTTGTCGCGGGCGGGCAGATACCGCTCGTCGCCGCTGGCCAGCGCCTGGCGCTGGCGCTCCATCGCGGTACGGCGCTCCGCGCGCTGTCGCTTGGCGGCCTCCTTGCGCGTCGTCGACGTGTTGGCCACGCTGCGGCGCTGGGACTGGGCCTGGCTGCGCTTGGGCGTGGGACGGCCCTTGCGGGCCTCGGGGTGACGGGGCTGACTGGAGTCGGTCTCCGGCGCCTTCACGGCGGCCTGGGCCTTCTCATCCTTCGCACGGCTACGGAACACAAAACCCAAGGGTAAGGGCTTCCCGGGCATGGACCCCAGTCCCGTGGGGAACGATCCGGCAACACCAGTCGTCTGTATGGGGACAGAGGGGACGTTGTGTACGGCTCCGGTCGTTCCCCGGGATGTACGCCTCCGGTAACCCCGGGGATCACCTACTCCCTACGCCGGAGCGAGGCCGTCCACAGTCGTCCTTGGGGATGAGCGCATCCGTCCCCGAACAGTGCGGTAATGGATGCAGGGCCCGTACTGTGGGTTCTGTCGCAGGAGCTGCAGCCGGAGTCGGTCAGAAGGGGGCGCGCGAAGCCCATGAGCGGTGTCATGAAGCGTATGGGGATGATCTTCCGCGCGAAGGCGAACAAGGCCCTTGACCGGGCCGAGGACCCGCGCGAGACCCTCGACTACTCGTACCAGAAGCAGCTGGAGCTGCTCCAGAAGGTCCGCCGCGGCGTCGCCGACGTGGCGACCAGCCGCAAGCGCCTGGAGCTGCAGCTCGCCCAGCTGAACAAGCAGTCCTCCACGCTGGAGGACCAGGGCCGCAAGGCGCTCGCGCTGGGCCGTGAGGACCTGGCCCGCGAAGCGCTGTCCCGCCGGGCCGCCCTCCAGCAGCAGGTGACCGACCTGGAGACCCAGCACGCGACGCTCCAGGGCGAGGAGGAGAAGCTCACTCTCGCGGCCCAACGGCTCCAGGCCAAGGTCGACGCCTTCCGTACGAAGAAGGAGACGATCAAGGCGACGTACACGGCGGCCCAGGCGCAGACCAGGATCGGCGAGGCCTTCTCCGGCATCTCGGAGGAGATGGGCGACGTCGGCATGGCGATCCAGCGCGCCGAGGACAAGACGGCCCAGCTCCAGGCCCGCGCCGGCGCGATCGACGAACTGCTCGCCTCCGGGGCGCTGGACGACCAGTCCGGCATGCACAAGGACGACATCCAGGCCGAGCTGGACCGGCTCTCCGGTGGTACGGATGTAGAGCTGGAACTGCAGCGGATGAAGCAGGAGCTGGCCGGGGGCCCGGCCGCCGACCAGCAGGCCATCGAAGGTGGCACGAGCCAGTCGCAGCAGCAGGACCG
>KL569286.1:13020-13382 GCA_000715635.1 Streptomyces violaceus
CAGCCGCAGGACACCCCGCGCTTCGACAAGCAGTAGGGGCCCACGCCTAGGAGGGCGACATGATCGTACGGATCATGGGGGAGGGCCAGGTGAGGCTGGCCGACGGCCACCTCACCGAACTGAACAAGCTGGACGACGAGCTCCTGGCAGAAATGGAGAACGGCGACGGCCCCGCCTTCCGCCGCACCCTCCAGGCCCTGCTGACCAAGGTCCGTGACCTCGGCGAACCCCTCCCCGACGACTCCCTGGAACCATCGGAACTGATCCTCCCGTCCCCGGACGCGACCCTGGAAGAGGTCAGGGACTTCCTGAGCGACGACGGTTTGATCCCGGGCTGACCCAGCCCCCGCTGCGGGCATGCG
>KL569286.1:13625-14915 GCA_000715635.1 Streptomyces violaceus
ACACGGGTGGGCGGTGGGGGGAGGCACCTCGCACCGCCGAGTTGCGGACCACCCGGCCCGAGCCTCGACGCCGACGCCGAGCACCTCACACCCGCCCCGTACCCCCGCACTCCTCGCCCAGCTACCGTAATCAGCCGTGAGCACCCTCCAAAGGGCCAAAGTCCAGGCCAAGGCGCACCCCCTGGCCGTGGACGCGGTCCTGGCCGCAGGGGTCCTGGCCTGTATGGTCGCCGGCTCCTTCGTGGAGCCCCGGCACCGCGACACCGTCAGCTGGGCCCTGCGCACCCCCGACCCCCTCAGCCTCGTCCTCATGGTCCTCGGCGCCGCCGCACTGGTCTTCCGCCGCCGGGCCCCCATGACGGTCCTGGCCCTCACCGGCACCGTCTCCGTCGTGGAGTCCGTCACCGGCGACCCCCGCACCCCCGTCGCCATGTCCGCCGTCATCGCCCTGTACACCGTCGCCTCCACCACCGACCGCCCCACCACCTGGCGTGTCGGGCTGCTCACCACGACCGTGCTGACCGGCGCCGCCATGGCCGCCGGCCCGCTGCCCTGGTACGCCCAGGAGAACCTCGGCATCGTGGCCTGGGCCGGCATCGGCGCCACCGCCGGCGACGCCGTCCGCAGTCGCCGCGCCTTCATCCAGGCCATCCGGGAACGCGCCGAACGCGCCGAACGCACCCGCGAGGAGGAGGCCCGCCGCCGGGTCGCCGAGGAACGCCTGCGCATCGCCCGCGACCTGCACGACGTCGTCGCCCACCACATCGCCCTGGTCAACGTCCAGGCCGGCGTCGCCGCGCACATCATGGACAAGCGCCCCGACCAGGCGAAGGAGGCCCTCGCCCACGTCCGGGAGGCCAGTCGCTCCGCCCTCAACGAGCTGCGGGCCACCGTCGGCCTGCTCAGACAGTCCGGCGACCCTGAGGCCCCCACCGAACCCGCCCCCGGCCTGGACCGCCTCGACGAACTCGCCGGCACCTTCCGCAACGCCGGCCTGCGCATCGAGGTCGCCCGCACCGACCAGGGCACCGCCCTGCCCGCAGCCGTCGACCTGGCCGCCTACCGGATCATCCAGGAGGCCCTGACGAACGTGCAGAAGCACGCCGGGCCGCACGCCAAGGCCGAGGTCAGCGTCGTACGGGTCGGACCGAACATCGAGATCACCGTGCTCGACGACGGCAGCGGCGAGGACGCGGACCCGGGCAGCGGCGGCGGACACGGGCTGCTCGGCATGCGGGAGCGTGTCACCGCCCTGCGCGGCACCCTCACCACCGGTCCCCGCTACGGCGG
>KL569286.1:15172-18664 GCA_000715635.1 Streptomyces violaceus
GATCCTGCCGGTCAAGAACCGCACGCCGACCGGGGAGGACCCCGCATGACCATCCGTGTCCTGCTCGCCGACGACCAGGCGCTGCTCCGCAGCGCCTTCCGTGTGCTCGTCGACTCCGAGCCCGACATGGAGGTGGTGGGCGAGGCGTCCGACGGCGCGGAAGCGGTGCGGATGACGAAGGAGCAGCACGCCGACGTCGTCCTCATGGACATCCGGATGCCCGGCACCGACGGTCTCGCCGCGACCCGCATGATCAGCGCCGACCCCGAACTCGCCGACGTCCGCGTGGTCATCCTGACGACGTTCGAGGTCGACGACTACGTCGTGCAGTCGCTGCGCGCGGGCGCCTCCGGCTTCCTCGGCAAGGGCTCCGAGCCCGAGGAACTGCTGATCGCCATCCGGACCGCGGCCGGCGGCCAGGCACTGCTGTCCCCGGCGGCCACCACGGGCCTCATCGCCCGCTTCCTCGCCCAGGACCCGGCCGACGACGGCGACCGCGACCCGGCCCGCGCCGAGCGGCTCGACTCGCTCACCGGTAGGGAGCGCGAAGTGCTCGTCCAGGTTGCCGGGGGACACTCCAACGACGAGATCGCCGAGCGTCTCGAGGTCAGCCCGCTGACGGTGAAGACGCATGTCAACCGGGCCATGGCCAAGCTGGGCGCCCGGGACAGGGCCCAGCTCGTGGTCACCGCGTACGAGTCCGGCCTGGTCCGTCCAAGGGTGGAGTGAGCTCGACCCGGGTGTACTGCGGCGGGAGTATGCGCCGCATAAGGAACTGGACCTGGGGCCTACGAAACCCGGGTCCCCCATGGCTCAGGGTGTAGGGGCGGGTGTCTCATCTGCGCGCTCGCTGCCGCTTCTGCCGCTAACAGAAGAGAGACCCTCACCCATGTCCTGGCTGTCGAAATTCAGCCTCGCGCAACGGGCCCTGATAGGGCTGATGTCGATCATCGCGCTCGTCTTCGGGGCGATCGCGATACCCCAGCTCAAGCAGCAGCTGCTGCCCACCATCGAACTGCCCATGGTGTCCGTGCTGGCGCCGTACCAGGGCGCGTCACCGGATGTGGTCGAGAAGCAGGTCGTCGAACCCATCGAGGACAACCTCGAATCCGTCGACGGCATCAGCGGCGTCACCTCCACCGCCAGCGAGGGCAACGCCGTGATCATGGCGTCCTTCGACTACGGCAACGACACCAAGCAGCTCGTCGCCGACGTCCAGCAGGCCGTCAACCGGGCCCGCGTCCAGCTCCCGGACGACGTCGACCCGCAGATCGTCGCCGGGTCCACGGACGACATGCCGACCGTCGTCCTCGCCGTGAGCTCCGAGCGCGACCAGCAGGCCCTGGCCGATCAGCTCGACAAGACCGTCGTACCGGACCTGAAGAGCATCGACGGCGTCGGCCAGGTCACCGTCGACGGTGTGCGGGACCTCCAGGTCGCCGTCACCCCCGACGACGCGAAGCTCGCGAAGGCGGGCCTCACCCCGCAGTCCCTGATGCAGGCGCTCCAGGCGGGCGGCGCCACCGTCCCGGCCGGCTCCTTCGACGAGGACGGCGCCAACCGCACGGTCCAGGTCGGCGGCGGCTTCACCTCGCTGAAGCAGATCCAGGACCTGATGGTCACGGGCGAGCCCGGCAAGGGCGAGCCGGTGCGCCTCGGCGATGTCGCCACCGTGAAGCAGCAGGAGGCCCCGGCCGACTCCATCACCCGCACGGACGGCAAGCCCAGCCTCTCGGTCGCCGTCACCATGGACCGCGACGGCAGCGCGGTCGCGATCTCCGAGGCCGTCCGGGACAAGCTCCCGGACCTGCGCAAGGACCTCGGCTCCGGCGCGAGCCTCACGGTCGTCAGCGACCAGGGCCCGGCGGTGTCGAAGTCCATCAAGGGCCTGACCACCGAGGGTGCGCTCGGTCTGCTCTTCGCGGTCCTGGTGATCCTGGTCTTCCTGGCCTCGATCCGCTCAACTCTCGTGACGGCGGTGTCCATCCCGCTGTCCGTGGTCCTCGCCCTGATCGTGCTGTGGACACGCGACCTGTCGCTGAACGTCCTGACGCTGGGCGCGCTGACGATCGCCATCGGACGTGTCGTCGACGACTCGATCGTGGTCCTGGAGAACATCAAGCGGCACCTCGGCTACGGCGAGGAGCGTCACTCGGCGATCCTCCAGGCCGTCCGTGAGGTCGCGGGCGCGGTGACGTCCTCGACGCTCACCACGGTCGCGGTGTTCCTGCCGATCGGCCTGGTCGGCGGCATGGTGGGCGAGCTGTTCGGCTCGTTCAGCCTGACGGTGACGGCCGCGCTGCTGGCGTCCCTGCTCGTCTCCCTGACGGTCGTACCGGTCCTGTCGTACTGGTTCCTGCGTCCCCCGAAGGGCACCCCCGAGGACGCGGACGAGGCGCGCCGGATCGCGGAGGAGAAGGAGGCCAAGAGCCGCCTGCAGCGCATCTACGTCCCGGTCCTGCGCTTCGCGACCCGCCGCCGCCTCACCAGCGTGGCGCTCGCGATCGTCGTCCTCGTCGGCACGTTCGGCATGGCGCCCCTGCTGAAGACGAACTTCTTCGACCAGGGCGAGCAGGAAGTCATCAGCGTCAAGCAGGAGCTGAAGCCCGGCACCAGCCTGGCGGCGACCGACGCCCAGGCGAAGAAGGTCGAGCAGCTGCTCGCCGACACCAAGGGCGTGAAGGACTACCAGGTCACGATCGGTTCGTCCGGCTTCATGGCCGCCTTCGGCGGCGGCACGGACAGCAACCAGGCCTCGTACCAGGTGATGCTCGACGACTCCGTGCCGTTCGAGGACGTCCAGGACAGCATCGAGAAGGGCCTGGCCGGTCTCAAGGGCATCGGCACGACCACCATCGCCGCCGGTGACGGCTTCGGTGCCCAGGACCTCAGCGTCGTGGTGAAGGCCGCCGACGCCGATGTCCTGCGTACGGCGTCCGAGGAGGTCCGCAAGACGGTCGCCTCGCTCGACGACGTCACGGACGTCACCAGCGACCTGGCGCAGAGCGTGCCGCGCATCTCGGTGAAGGCCAACGACAAGGCGGCCGCGGCCGGCTTCAACGACCAGACCCTGGGCGCCGCCGTCGCGCAGGCGATCCGCGGCACCAACGCGGCCAAGGCGACCCTGGACGACAGCGAGCGCGACGTCGTCATCCGCTCGGCCGAGCCCGCGCGGACGCTGAAGCAGCTTCAGGACCTGCGCCTGGGCGCGGTGAAGCTCGGCGACATCGCGACGGTGAAGCAGATCGACGGGCCGGTGTCCATGACCCGGATCGACGGCCAGCGCGCGGCCACCATCTCCGCGAAGCCGACCGGTGACAACACGGGCGCGGTGAGCACCAAGCTCCAGTCCGAGATCAGCGCGCTGAAGCTCCCGGAGGGCGCCACGGCGTCCATCGGCGGTGTCTCCGAGGACCAGGACGAGGCGTTCGCCAACCTGGGCCTGGCGATGCTGGCGGCCATCGCGATCGTCTTCATGCTGCTGGTCAGCAC
>KL569286.1:18848-20382 GCA_000715635.1 Streptomyces violaceus
TGGTCAGCACCTTCCGGTCCCTGGTCCAGCCGCTGATCCTGCTCGTCTCCATCCCGTTCGCGGCCACGGGCGCGATCGGCCTGCTGATCGCCACCGGCACCCCGATGGGCGTCCCCGCGATGATCGGCATGCTGATGCTGATCGGCATCGTGGTGACGAACGCGATCGTGCTGATCGACCTGATCAACCAGTACCGCAAGCAGGGCTACGGCGTCGTCGAGGCCGTGGTCGAGGGCGGCCGGCACCGGCTGCGCCCGATCCTCATGACCGCCCTGGCGACGATCTTCGCCCTGCTGCCGATGGCCCTCGGCATCACCGGCGAGGGCGGCTTCATCGCCCAGCCGCTGGCCGTGGTCGTGATCGGCGGCCTGGTGACGTCGACCCTGCTGACGCTGCTGCTCGTGCCGACGCTGTACGCGATGGTCGAGCTCCGCAAGGAGCGCCGGGCGAAGAAGCGGGCGGCCAAGAAGGGCCTTCCGGCCCAGCGCACGGACGCGGCGGAGCCGGAGCACGCGGGCGTGTGACGGCCTGACCCGGCGGCGGCCGGGCACCGGACCTCATGGCCGGTGCCCGGCCGCCCTCATGTCCCGTTACGTATCCTGTGGGCCTGAACGGCATTACGGGGGAAGGGGATTCGGGCGTGCCGCTGCACAGCGACGACCCGAAGTCGGTCGGCGGCTACAAGCTGCTCGACCGGCTCGGGGCCGGGGGCATGGGCGTCGTCTACCGGGGCAGGGCGCGGTCGGGCCGTGACGTCGCCATCAAGGTGGTGCACGCCCAGTACGCCGCGGACACCGTCTTCCGCACCCGGTTCCGGCAGGAGATCGCGGCCGTCCGCAAGGTCAGCGGCGCCTTCACCGCACCGGTCCTGGACGCCGACCCCGAGGCGGCGCTGCCGTGGATGGCGACCCAGTACGTGCCCGGGCCCTCGCTCGCCCGGCGGATCCGGGACCGGGGCGCCCTGCCGGACGCCGAAGTGCGCGGGCTGGCCCTGGGCCTGATCGAGGCACTGCGCGACATCCACCGGGCCGGCGTGGTGCACCGGGACCTGAAGCCGGCCAACGTCCTGCTCGCCGAGGACGGGCCCCGTGTCATCGACTTCGGCATCTCCCGGGCGGCGGAGAACCACCAGACGCTGACCGAGACGGGCCAGATGATCGGCACTCCGCCCTTCATGTCTCCGGAACAGCTCGTCGACGCCCGTGCGGTCGGCCCGGCCTCGGACGTCTTCTCCCTCGGCTCACTGCTGGTCTACGCCGTGACCGGCCGCGGCCCCTTCGACATGGACAGCCCCTATCTGACGGCCTATCGGGTGGTCCACGACGAACCCGTGCTGGACGGAGTGGGGGAGCCGCTGCGGGGCATCCTGGAGCGCTGCCTGTCCAAGGAGGCCGCGGACCGGCCCGGACTCGACGAACTGGCCCGGGAGTTCGCGACCGCCCTGCCCGAGTCGGCGGACGACGATCCGGCCACCGTGACCCTCCGCGCGGAAAGGATCCCGGCGGCCGAGGCCACCCGCCCCGTGACCCTGGCG
>KL569287.1:0-630 GCA_000715635.1 Streptomyces violaceus
GGTGTGAGGGGATGCGGGCGGTGGATGTGCGGGGGCGCCGGGGGGGTCGTAGCCGCGATGTCCTCCGTCGGTAGCGGGGCGGAGGCGGGCGACGGCGTGAGGGCGTCGGGCGGGTCGTGGCCGCGACGCCCGGAGGCATGAGCGGGCCGACGCGGGCGATGTGCAGCATCCAGGCGCCGAGGCCAGTCGTGATCACGGTGTCCGGGGTCGGCAACGCGCCCGAGGCGGGCCGCGCACGCGGATGGGCCCCGGGGCGGGGCGAGAGCGCGGCGGCCTCGGCAGCAGCGGGGCGGACGGGTGCGGCACGCGCTGCGGGGGCGCCGAGGCAGGTCACGCCCCGGGGTCGGTAGCGGGCAGCCCGTCAGTTCGCGTACGGGCGGGTTGCCCTCGCCTCCCGCAACGCCTCGCCCCACCAAACCAGTTGGTCCAGCATGGTCTTCGCCGCGGCGTCCGGGCCCGCGGGGTCCCGCAGGGTGCCCTCGTCGTCGAAGGACGCGCCGGCGTTGTGGAAGGAGACGGTGTCGCGGACCGTCACGGCGTGGAGTTCGGCGAAGACCTGGCGGAGGTGCTCCACCGCGCGCAGACCGCCGGACAGTCCGCCGTAGGAGACGAGGGCGACCGGCTTGGCCC
>KL569287.1:902-4541 GCA_000715635.1 Streptomyces violaceus
TGCTGCCGACGACGAGGGTCACATGGAGACGCTCGGTCGCGGACCGGGCAGCGGTGGGTGCGTGAGTAGCGGCTGTGTTCATGCGGCACAGCCTCATACCTCAACTTATGTTGAGGTCAAGCCCGGACATGCCGCGCAGTCGGGTCACCCGTTCACACGCTCTCGTCGGGCTTTTCCGGGGCCCCCTCACCGAAAGCCCTTGACCTGCCCAAACACCCCCGAAGGGCCGTCGGGCCAAGTGCCCTCTGACACCCATTCACCCCAATTCTGACGCCCCCTCAGAAAGCGCGGTCGGCGCGCTGCCCGTTACCTCGGAAGGGCAGGTGCACGAACGAACCGCTCGAAGGAGCACCGATGCGACGTACCGCCCGGCCGCTGACCGGCACCGCGCTCGCCGTCGCCGCCGCGGCCCTCGCCGCCGCCCCCGCGTACGGCGCCTCCGGCGGCCTGGAGGTCTCCCCCTCCTCGGTGGTCCCGGGCGGGCAGGTCACCGTGCGCACGGCGGCCTGCGGCGACGGCGGCACGGCGACGGGTGACGCCAGCGCGGTCGGGGCCGGTTCCCTCAGCCTGGCACCGGGCCCGGACGACCAGGACGCGACCGGGCGGTTCAGGGTGCCGCCGAGCGCGCAGCCGGGGACGTACGAGATCACCGCGACGTGCACCGGGAGCGGCCGGCTGGTCACGGGTGACCTGGTGGTCACGCTGACGTCCGCGCACCAGCAGGTACATCCCAGGGGGAGTGTGAAGACGGGGGTCGGCGGCGCCCTGGGCCCTGATCCCGTGCAGACCGCGGCCGGTGTGGCGGCCCTCGCCGTCGCCGCCGCGGGCGGTACCTGGCTCCTGCATCGCCGGGCGAGAGGCGACGGGATCTGACGGACACCCTCCGCTGTCCGTCGCCGGTACCGCTTGTCCCCTCCCCCTCCGGGTCCGACGCCCCTCGCGGCCCGGAGGGGGGTACGGGGCGCCCGTGGGGCTCCTGGAACGCAGAGGGGAGACAGGAAAGGGTGGGCCATGCGCAGATTCCCCAGGTACGGCAGCACGTTCGGCAACCCGGCCAACGCCGCCATGGCGGCCGTCACGGTGTTCGCCCTCTGCTCCGGGGCGTGGCTGCTGCGCAACGGCGCCGATACGCACGCCCCGCCCCAGCCGTCCATCGCGCAGGCCCGCGCAGGTCAGGACGGGCAGGACGGGCAGGAGGGGCGAGACGGACAGGGGGGCCGGGCCGGGCAGGCCGGCCGGGCCGGTGAGCGGCATGCCGCGCCCGCGCTGCCGCCCTCGCCGCCCGACCGCATCCGCATCCCGGCGATCCGCGTGAACGCGCCCCTGACCGGGCTCGGCCTGACGAAGACCGGCAGCCTGGACGCACCGCCCGCCGCGCGCGGGAACCTCGCCGGCTGGTACGAGGCCGGCACCACCCCCGGTGAGCGGGGCACGGCGATCGTCGCCGGCCATGTCGACAACGCCGACGGCCCCGCCGTCTTCTACGGCCTGGGAGCCCTGACCAAGGGCAGCACGATCGAGGTGGACCGGCGCGACGGCAGGGTCGCCGTGTTCACCGTGGACGCCGTCGAGGCGTACGCCGCGAAGGACTTCCCCGACCAGAAGGTCTACGGCCCCGCCCGCCGCCCCGAGCTGCGGGTCATCACCTGCGGCGGCGGCTACTCACGGACCACCGGCTATCAGGGCAACGTGGTCGTCTTCGCGCACCTGACCGGGAGCCGGTGACCCGCCCAGGACGTTGGCCTTCCCCCAGGCACCCAGAGGTTCCAGGGCCTCGTTCAGGGACACGCCCCGCGGCGTCAGCGAGTACTCCACGCGGGGCGGCACCTCGTCGTACGCCTCGCGATGCACCAGGCCGTCGGCCTCCATCTCCCGCAGCTGCGAGGCGAGGACCTTCTCGGTGACGCCCGGCAGCTCCCGGCGCAGTTCGCCGAAGCGGCAGGGCCGCTCGTTCAGCGCCCAGAGGATGAGCACCTTCCACTTGCCGCCGATCACGTCCATCGCCGCGTCGATCCCGCAGATGTACGCACCCGGCCGCCGCCCCGTCGTCCCCATGCCCGAACCCCTTCCCCTGCTGCCGCCTGCACGCTTCCCCCGAGGTAACCACCCACTCCGAAGTACGTACTTGAGCAGGCCGTTCCTTCCGACGAGCCTAAACGCCATGACTGACAACGCCGTTGTTCCCCGTACACCCCTCACCCTCCTCGGCGCCGGCGCCATGGGCACCGCCCTCGCCCGGGCCTGGCTCGCCGCCGGTCACCCGGTGACCGTCTGGAACCGCACCCCCGCCCGCGCCCAAGCTCTGGCCGCCGAGGGCGCGACAGTGGCCGCGAGTGCCGCCGAGGCGGTGGCCGCGAACCGCCTCGTGGTCGCCTGCCTGCTCGACGACGCCTCCGTGGGCGCGGCCCTGGAAGGGGCCGATCTGGCGGGGCGGGACCTGGTGAACCTCACCACGGGCACCCCGGCCCAGGGCCGTACCCGCGCCACCTGGGCCCGAGCCCGCGGCGCCCGTTTCCTGGACGGCGGGATCATGGCCGTACCGCCGATGGTGGGGCAGCCGGAATCAGGAGGCTATGTCTTCTACAGCGGCTCCCCCGAGCTGTTCGAGGAGCACCGGGACACCCTCGCCGTCCCGGTCGGCACCCGCTGGGCCGGGGCCGATCCGGGCTTCGCCGCGCTGCACGACGTGGCGCTGCTGAGCGCGATGAGCGGCATGTTCGCGGGCATCACGCACGCCTTCGCGCTGATCCACCCGGAGGACATCGCGCCGAAGGACTTCGCGCCGCTGCTCGTGGACTGGCTGACCGCGATGGCGCCGGCCGTGCACCAGACCGCCGACCAGCTGGAGAGCGGCGACTACACCAGCAACGTCGTCTCCAACCTCGCGATGCAGGTCGCGGGCAACACCACACTGCTGCGCACGGCCGAGGAGCAGCGGGTCAGCCCGGAGCTGCTGACCCCGTACATGGCCCTGATGGAGCGGCGACTCGCCCAGGGGCACGGCGACGAGGACGGAACGGGGATCGTCGAACTGCTGGCTCAGGGGGGAGTCTGAGTGCGGGCTCGCGGGCGCGACTGGTTCGCGGTGGCGGCGGGGGCGGCCGTTGACCGTTGGCCGTTCGGGGTCCGCCCCCTGCCGCGGCCGGCTCAGGACGCCCCCGGCACCCGATTGAAAAGCCGCCCCGCGAGGTCGATGCCCGTGACCGCGCCGCCCTCGTCGCGGGAGAAGTAGCCGCGCTGCCCCTTGAGGCCGCCTTCGGTGACGATGTACTCGTCGCCGTCGCCGGGGAGGAAGCCGATGTCCGCGGCCGGGTAGTCCGGCGGCATCTCCTGGTCCGATGCCTCGCGGATCTCCGGCTTGATGCCGACCGCCAGGGTGAGACGGGTGCCGTCGGTGGCGAGGTCGAGGTTCATGGCGTCGATCTCGTAGCGGCCGGCGACCTGCCGGGCCCGTCCCTCGTCGTACGGGAGCGGCTCCACCGGCTTCTCGACGACGCCGAGGTAGTGCTCGAGCGCCCATCGCACGACGGATTGGTTGAAGGGGTAGCCGTCCGGGCCGACGTTGGACAGGGAGACCACCGCGAAATCGCGCTCGGGCACGATGAGCAGCTCGGCGAAGTGGCCGTTGCCCGAGCCGCC
>KL569287.1:4700-6492 GCA_000715635.1 Streptomyces violaceus
ATGTGTATAAGAGACAGATGCCGTGCAGGCCGTCCAGGTCGTGCAGGAACCAGCAGATGCCGAAGCCGTCGCCGAGCGTGCTGCCCCGCAGCGCGACCGTCCGCTCCCGCATGCGACGCAGTTCCGCGGCGGGCAGCACGCCGTCGCCGTCGCCGAGTTGGAAGCGCGCCCAGCGGAGCAGGTCGCTCACCGAGGAGGCCAGGCCGCCGCCGGGGTTGTCGGCACGGGCGCCCTCCCTGAAGGCTCCCCAGGGCCGGGCGGCTCGCAGTTCGCCGTCGTCGCCGCGGTTGTAGCCCACGGCGTACGTGCGGACCATCACCTCGGACAGTCCGTACACGGTGTCCGGCAGGCCCACCGGCTCCAGGACGAGCGAGGCCATGGGCTGCTCGAACGGCAGGCCCGTGACCTTCTCGACGACGCGGCCGGCCAGGTTGTATCCGGCCTGGCTGTACGAGGCCCGGGTCCCGGGCGGTGCGATCAGCGGCAGCGCGGGCAGCCTCCGCACGAGCCCGGCCAGGGAGCGGTCGCCCTCGCCGTCGTCGATCAGGTTCCAGTCGAGGCCCGCGGTGTGGTTGAGCAGGTTGAGGACGGTGATCCGCTCCGCGGCCCGCTCGTCGGCCAGCCGCAGTTCGGGCACGTAGCGCCGTACGGGGGCGTCCAGGTCCACCTTCCCCTCGGCGACCAGACGCATCAGGGCGGTCGCCGTGAAGGTCTTGGACACCGACGCCAGCGGGAACAGCGTCTTCTCGTCGACCGGCAGCGGGTTGCCGAGGTTGGTCACGCCGTGCGAGGCGTAGCTCTCCTGACCGTCCAGGAGCACCCCGACGGCGACACCTGGAACGCCGAACTCCATGGCCTGTGTGGTGACGAAATCCGACAGCTTCTTCTGCGACATGGCTCCCCCTCCGGGTACTTGAACTAAGTACGAGTGAGAGCGTAGGGCGGACTTGAACAAAGTGCAAGGCTCGTCATGGGACTTCATGAACTAAGTGCAAGTAGGGTGGTGGCCATGCCGCGAGACACACTCACCGCAGACCGGATCGTTCACGCGGCCATCGAGCTGCTCGACGAAGAGGGGCTGGACGGCCTCAACATGCGGAGCCTGGCGAAACGGCTCGGCTCGGCCGCCACGGCCGTCTACTGGCACATCAAGACCAAGGACGACCTGGTCCGGCTCGCCAGCGACACGGTCTGGCACGAGGTCGAGCCGCCCGATCTCGACGCCACCGACTGGCGCACGGCCGCCACCGCCCACGCCGACGGCATGCACGCGATGCTCACCCGACACCCCTGGCTCGTCCAGGCGTTCGGCAGCCATCTCCTGTACGGGCCCGGCCAGGCCCGGTACAACGACGTCAGCCTGGCCGTCTACGAGAAGGCGGGCTTCGCCGCCGACGACGCGGACCGGGCGGCCGGCACCGTGTTCACCTTCGTGCTCGGCAGCACGCTCGGCCCTGCCGCCCAGGTCTCGCTGAACCGCCGGCTGGGCAGGAACGGCGCCGACGCCGAGCAACTGCTGGCCGACGCCGTGGCACGCGCCACCGAGACCGCCATGGAGTTCCCGCGCCTGCGCGAACGCCTCGGCACCAAGGCCGCCACGGAGTACGCCGCGGCACCCGACAGCACCTTCGAGTTCGGGCTCCGGTCCCTCCTCGACGGCTTCGAGGCCCGCCTCGCCGCCGACGGCGCGGGGCGGCGCGAGTGACGCGCGTGCCCGGCTCCGCGTCCAGCGCCGAGCGCTCCGCTGGACGTGCCGCGATGTGCCGCCGTTCGTCTTCGGCACCGTCGTGGC
>KL569288.1:0-2696 GCA_000715635.1 Streptomyces violaceus
AGCTGCAGAGCCTGCCGAAGACGCTCGCGGACGACGTCGCCAGGAACCTGGTGATGGTCGCGCGGCTCCTCGACGAGGACCCCGAGGGCGCGTACGGCTACTCGAGGGTCGCGCTGCGGCTGGCGTCGCGTGTCGCCGCCGTGCGGGAGGCCGCCGGGTTCGCCGCGTACGCCAATCAGAAGTACGGCGAGGCGCTGGCCGAGTTCCGGGCCGCCAAGCGGATGACCGGGAACATCGATCTGTGGCCCGTCATGGCCGACTGCGAACGTGGGCTCGGGCGGCCGGAGAAGGCGCTGGACATGGCCGGGGCCCCCGAGGTGCACAAGCTCGACAAGGCCGGACAGGTCGAGATGCGGCTTGTCGCCGCCGGTGCGCGGCGTGACATGGAGCAGCTGGACGCGGCCATCGTGACGCTGCAGAGCCCCGAGCTGGCCGCCAACTCCGTGCAGCCGTGGACCGCGCGGCTGCGGTACGCGTACGCGGACGCGCTGCTCGCCGCCGGGCGGGAGAGCGAGGCGCGGGAGTGGTTCGCGAAGGCCGTGGAGGCCGACCGGGACGGCAGCACGGACGCGTCGGACCGGCTCGCCGAGCTGGACGGTGTGGAGTTCGTCGACGTCATGACCGATGACGAGAGCGGCACCGACGCCGAGAGCGACGGCGGGGACTCCTCCGAGGAGGAGAAGGACTGACGTCCGGTGGAAGGGGGCGGATCCCGGTGGGGATCCGCCCCCTTCTCGCATTCAGAGGTCCAGCGTGCGCAGTACCAGGCCCGATGCCGGCTTCGGGCCGAACGACGTCGACTTGCGAGGCATCGTCACGCCCTGGCGGGCCAGGTCGCGGACGACCTCCTCGCGGACCGGGTGCATCAGGACGGCAGTACCGCCGTCGTGTTCCGCCTTGGCGACCGTGGCGGCCGTGTCGTGGATGTAGGCGATGTGGGCGGGGGAGTCCTCGGGGATGTGCCAGACGTGCTCGAGGAGCGTGGCGTGCAGGACCGTCGCGTCGAGGGTGCGCCAGGCAGCGGGGCGGTCGGCGGGGATCGTACGGGCCAGGAGATCCGGGTCCGGGTGGTCGACGAGGTGGAAGGAACCGTCGCCGGCCAGCAGGAACGCGTTGCCCTCGCAGGCCGCGTCCGCCAGCGCCTCCAGGGCCTCGGGCAGGGGGGCCACCAGGCGGCGCACCCGGAACAGACCGTGCAGGGCCGCCACGGCCCGGTCGACCGGCAGGTCGTGGAGGAGACGGTGGATGGCGCGGACCCGGAGCGGGTAGCGGGCCGTGTCGACCAGGAGGACCAGGCCGTGGTCCCACGAGCTGGGGGAAGGGTGTTCCGTGCGGAGCCGACGGTAGGTCGCCCAGCGGTGGTGGCCGTCGGCGATGAGGGCCTGGTGGCGGGCCAGGTCGGTCTGGATCGCAGCCAGGTCGGCGGGGGCGGTCACGGACCACAGACGGTGGCTGAACCCGTCCTCCGTGGTCGTAGAGAGAAGGGGAGGCCGGTCGGCGGTGCGCTCGATCAGGTCTGCCGTGGCGGTCGTCGAGCCGTCGCCGCGGTAGGTCAGCAGGAGGGGCTCGAGGTTCGCGGAGGTGGCCCGCATCAGGGCCGCGCGGTCCGCGACGATGTGCGGCATGACGTCCTCGTGCGGCAGCACCACCTGCTCGGCGGGGTCCGACACGCGCAGAGCGCCGATGATGCCGCGTTGCACCATGCCGTCGCCGTCCCGCTGCTCGTAGATGTACAGGCCGGGTTCCGGATCGGTGGCCAGGACGCCCTCGGAGAGCCAGCGGTGCAGGGTCTCGGCGGCCTGTTCGTTGCGGGCGCTGGGCGTGGCGGCCTGGGGCAGGATCAGGCGCACGATGTTGTGCGGGTCGGAGGACTCGAGGTGGTGCAGGCCGTCGGGGCGTACCACGACGTCGTACGGCGGAGATGTCACGGCGGCAAGGCTGCCGACCCGGTCGGGGTCGTAACGAAGGCCTCGGAACGGGGTGAGTTCCAGGCCTCGGTGCTCCGTTGCCTCCGAGTGACCTGCTGTGTTCATCCCGGCATCGTACGGGTGTCAGTGGCATGGGGGATGATCGGGGGAAAGCCGTCGAACGAGGAGCGATGCGGGATGAGCCGGAGCGTCAGGACGAGGCCCGAGGGCAGTGGGCAGGCCCTGAGCGAGGCGTACGACACGGCGCTGCTCGATCTGGACGGGGTCGTGTACGCGGGTGGGAGCGCGATCGCCTACGCCGTCGAGTCACTGGCCGAGGCACGGGCGGGCGGGATGCGGCTCGCCTACGTCACGAACAACGCGCTGCGGACTCCGGACACCGTGGCCGCGCATCTGACCGAGCTGGGGATACCGACGGGCGCGGACGACGTCATCACCTCGGCGCAGGCGGTCGCGCGGCTGATCAGTGAGCAGGTGCCGCAGGGCGCCCGGGTGCTGGTGATCGGCGGCGACGGGCTGCGGGTGGCGCTGCGCGAGCGCGGGCTCGTGCCCGTCGAGTCGGCGGACGACGATCCGGCGGCGGTGGTGCAGGTTTTCGGCGGGCCCGAGCTGCCGTGGGGCCGGTTCGCGGAGGCCAGTTACGCGGTCGCGCGGGGCGTGCCGTGGTTCGCGTCCAACACCGACCTGACGATTCCGAGCGGGCGCGGGATCGCGCCGGGCAACGGCGCGGCGGTGGAGGTCGTCCGGATCCTGTCTCTTATACACATC
>KL569288.1:2855-4974 GCA_000715635.1 Streptomyces violaceus
GGTGGAGGTCGTCCGGATCGCCACGGGCGCCGAGCCGCAGGTCGCGGGGAAGCCGCTGCCGCCGATGCACCGGGAGACCATCCTGCGGACCGGGGCGAAGCGGCCGCTCGTGGTGGGAGACCGGCTGGACACGGACATCGAGGGCGCGTTCAACGGGGACGTCGACTCGCTGCTCGTCCTGACCGGGGTCACCGACGGCGCGCAGCTGCTGGCCGCGCCGCCGCAGCACCGGCCGACGTATGTGGACGCCGATCTGCGGGGGATGCTCAGCGGCCAGCCGGACATCGACGCCGCGGGCGACGGCGGATTCCGGTGCGGAGGCTGGACGGCGACGGCTGGTGCGGAGGTGCTGGAGCTCGACGGGGACGGCGAGGCGCTGGACGGGCTGCGCGCGCTGTGTGCGGCGGCGTGGACGGCCGCCGGTGAGGGTGTGTGCGAGCTGGACGGGGGGAAGGCGCTGGCAAAGCTGGGCCTCTGAGCACCGGTTGGGATCCGCGGTGCGCGGGCAGGCTTCGGCTGCGCGTGCGTCCGGAGGGCCGTGGCCGGGCTCCGGAATCGTGATCGAATGGCAGGGTAGGCTAACCTAACCTGCGTGTTGGTCGAGAGCCCCCCCGAACAGCGCGCGGAGACCGCCCCCGCGCCCCCGACTCGACGGGTGGTACGAGCCTTTGGGCTGGTCCTGGCCGTCGCGATCCTGGTGCTCGTCGCGCTGGCGAGTATCGCGATCGGAGCGAAAGAGCTGTCTCTCGGGCAGGTCTGGCACGGTCTGTTCGAGGACTCGGGAACGTACGGCGATGTCGTCGTCGCTGAGCGGATGTCACGAACCGTGCTGGGGCTGCTCGCCGGCGCCGCCCTCGGTCTGGCCGGCGCGGTTCTGCAGGCGCTCACGCGCAACCCGCTCGCCGACCCCGGGCTGCTCGGCATCAACGCCGGAGCGTCCGCCGCGGTCGTCACGGCGATCACGTTTCTCGGGGTCACCTCGCTCAGTGGGTATGTCTGGTTCGCGTTCTTCGGCGCGGCCGCGGTCGGGGCGCTGGTCTGGTTCCTCGGCGGCAGCCGGGGCGCGACGCCGGTGCGGCTCGCGCTCGCCGGTACGGCGATCAGCGCCGCGCTCTACGGCTACCTCCAGGCCGTGATGATCATGGACGACGCGGCGCTCGGCAAGATGCGGTTCTGGACGGTGGGTTCGCTCTCCGCGGCGACCGACTCGACCATCGAGCAGGTCCTGCCGTTCCTGCTGGCCGGGACGGTCCTGGCGCTGGCCCTGGCCCGGCCGCTCAACGCCATGGCCATGGGCGACGACACCGCCAAGGCGCTCGGCGCCAACCTGAACCGGACCCGGGCGCTGTCCATGCTGGCCGCGACCGTGCTGTGCGGGGCCGCGACCGCCGCCTGCGGGCCGATCGTGTTCGTCGGGCTGATGGTGCCGCACGTGGTGCGTTCCTTCACCGGGCCCGACCTGCGCTGGATCCTGCCGTACGCGGCGATCCTGTCGCCCGTGCTGCTGCTCGGGGCCGATGTCATCGGCCGGATCGTGGCCCGGCCGGCGGAACTCCAGGTGGGCATCGTGACCGCGATCCTCGGCGGACCGGTGTTCATCTATCTCGTACGACGGCGGAGGACGGCGCAGCTGTGAAGACCATCAACCGTGCTGTGAGGTCCCCGGGCGGGCTCTCGATACGCCTGGACGTGCGGGCCTTCATCGTCGTGCTTGTGCTGCTGGCCGCGGCGCTCACTGCGAGTGTCGTGCTCATCGGCACCGGCGACTTCCCGATCCCGGCCGCCGATGTGCTGCGGACGCTGTTCGGCCAGGGCAACGAGGGCCAGGAGTTCATCGTCAACGAGCTGCGGCTGCCGCGGGTCCTGGTCGGACTGCTGGTCGGCGCCTCCCTCGGACTCGGCGGCGCTCTGTTCCAGTCCATCTCCCGCAATCCGCTGGGCAGTCCGGACGTACTCGGCCTCGGACAGGGGGCGACGGCCGGCGCGCTCACGATGATCGTGCTGTTCTCCGGGGACGCGAACCAGGTAGCCCTGGGCGCGCTCGTGGGCGGCCTGGTGACCGGGCTCGCGATCTACGTGCTCGCCTGGAAGCGGGGCGTGCACGGCTACCGGCTGGTGT